>JAKSDI010000259.1 GCA_022360175.1 Chitinophagales bacterium | reverse complement strand
TTTTCATTAGCTTATTATTTCCTAATAACCTTAAGTTCAAATATGAATTTGATAGAGGGCAAGAATGGAATTATGAGGATTTAAGAGCTCCTTTTGATTTTGCTATTCGTAGGCCTCTAGATGAATTAGAAGCAGAAAAAGAAAAATTACGAGCAGAACACTCGCCGTATTATGTATTAAACCAGGAAATAGAAAAAGAAAGCCTGGCAAAGTTTGAACAACAGTTTGAACAACAACTGGAACAAGTAAAAAAAGAAGGGCCTTTTGATGATGTGCTCCGATACCCAGATCGGTATCTGGATTTTGGTATACAATTTCTGAAAAGAAGATATAAAAAAGGTGTTGTATCATTAGATAAAAAACATGCTAGTAAGCCACCTGATTATGTCATCAATATCTTAATTGGTAATACTACACACCCCCAAACCATAGGTAATGTCTTATTGATCAGCGAGGTAAGGTCTTTACTGACTGACTCTCTGCCTTATAGCCGATTGGCAGAGCCCGAATTCCTATATCCATTACTGGAAGCTTCTACGGAGGCTAATGTCCTTTATAATGATACGATTACAAAGCAGATTTTAGATAATCAGATTAGTCAGATTGCGCTTTATAAAGGGCGTGTATCAAAAGGAAATCTTATAGTGACCAAAGGAGGTTACATCACAGATGAAGTATATCGTAAACTCATCTCTTTTAAAGAGAAGTATGAAGAAGAGGTAACTAACCAACAATCTTATTACGGTGTATTGGGAGGCTATTTTTTATTGTCAACCCTTATCATTGGGATATTCCTCTTTTATGTTAAGTTATATGCCAAACCAGTATTCGCAAAGTTCAATAAGCTATTATTCATTCTGCTATGGCTGATGGCTTTTAGTTATTTGGTGCATACGATAGAATCATTGGATGCTCTAAGTGCTTATATGATACCTTTTTGTATCGTACCTATCGTAATAAAATCATTCTACAACGAGCGCCTGGCACTTTTTACTCATCTTTCGGTAGTACTCCTGGCAAGTTTCATTTCTTCCTTAGGATATGAATTTACTTTCCTTCAAATTATAGCAGGCATTTCTGTATTGTTAAGTAACATAGATACTCGAAACTGGACGCGTTTCTTTTCTTCTATATTACTAGTATTTGTTGTTTATGCTCTTGGTTATATTGGACTGTCTCTTATTCAGGAAGGACAATTTAGTGATGTAGACTGGAAAGTTTTGTCATGGCTACTCATAAGCACTTTCATGACGCTACTGGCTTATCCTTTAATTCCATTGCTGGAGCGTTTATTTGGCTTTACTTCCGCTTTCACTCTAGTAGAATTATCAGATATGAATCGCCCGCTGCTGAGGGCTCTGGCAGCAAAAGCACCAGGTACTTTACAACACTCTTTGCAAGTAGCCAATTTATCAGAAGAAGCTGCACGTGCAATTGATGCAGATCATCTAATGGTGAAAGTGGCAGCCTTATATCATGATATTGGCAAACTGGAAAATCCTTCCTTTTTTATTGAGAATCAATCCGGAAAAAGCCCACATGAAGGGATGTCCTACAAGGAAAGTGCACAAATAATCATTGGCCATGTTGCAAAAGGGATAAAGATGTCAAAAAAAGCACGTCTTCCTAAACCGCTGATCGACTTTATACGCACACATCATGGCACTACCCGAGTGGAATATTTTTATAGAAGTTATATCAATGAACATCCTGATGAAGAGGTAGATGAATCCTTATTCCGATATCCGGGGCCACGCCCATCTACTAAAGAGCAAACCATTTTGATGATGGCAGACTCTATAGAAGCTGCTTGCAAAAGTTTGAAAAATCCGAGCAGTGAAGAATTAGAAACACTCATTGATAAAATCATTAATGGCAAGATTCAACACCGCCAATTTGAAGAATCTAAACTCACCTTTAGTGAACTGGAAACCTGTAAAACAGTCTTTAAGCAACTAATGAAGTCTGTTCATCATGGGAGGATCGAATATCCTGAAGAAGAAAACAAAATAGCTCCTAAATAAGCCTACACAAACCATTCAAAACAGACACTGCTGTTGTGTTACTTTGCAGTACTATCTTACTCAGATAAAATTTTCTTTCATTAGAAACTACAACTAATCTTTTATCGAAAGAGATAGGAGGGTGCATTTTGCTATTACATTGTTTGGTCTTTAAGGATAGAAAGAGATCTGGAGATATGTTTCCTAATCATTCTACGCTATCCCGATCTTCTGCATTAAAATTGTAAACTGCAAGAGCTTATTGTCAGACAAGTTTGGCATTATCATATACTTTAATGTTTTTTACTCATCCGAAATTTTCTTTAAACACTTTTTTTAATCTGTAACATTAAGCCTTTATACAATCAAGGGATTATGAAAAAAGCCTTTGCTATAAAAATGGGAGCCTCTTATTCTCAATCTGAATTGCCCCGGCAATTTTCAAATCAAGTCTATTTTTCGGAAGATACTGCTTTTGAAGGCTTTAGTTATCAATCACCATATTCTATTAAATATGTAATAAGCGGCTTTGAAACATATAATGTGCAGGGTAGGGAAGTGCTCATTAAACCACAAGAACACCTTTTGGTGAATAGTGGGAGTGAAGTAACTACTTTAAAGGCAACTGGCAGAGCTCTTTCATTATTTATAGACCCGGAAACAATGGACGGAGTTAAAACTTTTGCAAAATATGGGATTCAGAAAAGCATGGACAATTTCAGTTGTTTAAAGACTGATGCTTTACAGCTTTTTGAGAATACCTACCAGCATGAGAATACAAGAGTCAATCAGCTTCTTAAACAACTCGTTAAATATCTCAATAGTATAATACCTTCCGAACACAATGAAATGGAGATAGATCAGTCATTGTTTTTCCGTTTATCTGAAGCACTTATAGCTGATCAGTCCCAACACTCAATAAGATTGGCCTATCTAAGCGCGCTTAAGCCTTCTACCATACAAGAACAATATAGAAGATTGCAGATTGGCTGTGAATACTTAAATGACAATTGGAATCAACCATTTTCTCTTAAAAAGGTAGCAGCGATAGCTACCCTTTCTCCTTATCATTTCCACCGCCTTTTCAAAGCTTGTTTTACTTCAACCCCTTATCAGTATCATCTCAAAATTCAAATGGACAAAGCGGTTGAATTATTAAATAATAAACACCTGTCT
The DNA here is from genome assembly GCA_022360175.1 of Chitinophagales bacterium. Lineage (GTDB taxonomy): Bacteria > Bacteroidota > Bacteroidia > Chitinophagales > Saprospiraceae > JAKSDI01. The sequence goes on along the minus strand of JAKSDI010000259.1, from coordinate 46,470 downwards.
GTTTCAGAAATTGGATTTCAACTGGGATACAATAGTCCAACTGCTTTTGGTAGAGTTTTTAAGAAATACTTTGAATTGACACCTTCTCAATATCGCCTTTTAGAAAATAAGCAATATTTGTAGAGGGGGACAATCCATAAATCGGTTTCTTGTGGTAAATGATGATAATCTTTACCTCAACAATATAAAGCTATGCGAAATATCATTCTAATCAGTTGGATAGTTCTGTTTTTTTGGCCTAATGTATATGCACAAACAGTAGAAACAGTTGCTGGGCCTATGCCTCGGATCAATAATGGCCTGGTTGTACACCATTCTGGTGATGTATATGCATCCGATTTATTTGGCAGTGGCTTTAATGGGAGTCGTGTTTATAAAATATCTCCTGAAGGAGAAAGCATGCTCTATGCTTCTGGCTTAAGCCAACCTGCAGGCCTGGTATTTTCTCCTTCAGGGCTCTTGTATGTAGCTGAATTTACCAGTGGGCAGATTAGCACCATAGATACAGAAGGGAATGTTGATCAATTTGCAGCAGGACTGAACCAACCTGCCGACCTTGTTTTTGACTACCAACAAAACCTGTATGTAACAAATTATGGAAATGGAACCATTAGTAAAATCACCCCATCCGGTACTATTTCCACTCTGGTGGCAGGTTTAAGTCAGCCCGTAGGCCTGGCTATAGATTCCAACCAGCAATATTTATATTCGGCTAATTTGAATGATGGAAAAATTCACCAAATCGACCTGGATGGAAATATTAGCTTATTGACTACTATTTCTGATCTTCCAATTGGATTTATGACTTTTTCATCAGGATATTTATATGTATGCTCAACGGGAGAGCATAAAATATACAAAGTTGGACTAGACGGAGATACCAGTGTTTTTGCAGGAACAGGAGTTGCAGGCAGCACAAATGGAAGCATAGATATGGCACAATTTACCAATCCTGATGGGATTGCTGTAAGCCCAACAGGAGATACGCTTTATGTCTCCGAAAATAACACTAATCTGTTGCGCAGAATTATTCTTGGAGATATTTCACTCGGAGCTAAAGAAACACCTGCGCAGGGACATTTGAATGATTTTAAAATTTATCCTAATCCTGCTGTATCACAGATTAATTTAGAACTCTTAAAACCCATAAGTGGTCATGTAATTTACCATATTTACAATCAGGACAAGCGACTGATAGCTGCTCAAAATATAGAGATAGTAAAGGGTAGGGGACAGATTCAAATCGAATATCTACCCGTGGGAGCATACCTAATAGAAATACATCACAATTATGGGCTTAGTCGCTCCAGGTTTGTCAAGTTGCAATAAGCTTGAAGAGTATGGTGTCTTATTGTGACTTTAGTAGCTGATGGATTATGCTCTTTTTAATTAAAGTCACAATAAGTACTATAATCCCAGTAAATTTTTATCACCAACTGCCCGGTTTGTGTTTTCTAACACGGTCTTTATGTGGTCGAATAAATGAGGGGCAATAGTGAAGTCGGAAAGCTTGGACATCATTTTTTCATTGGCAATTTTATAAGCACTAAAAAAATCTTTTCTTTTTAGCATACCAAATAGTACACGACTACTATTGTGGAAGTAAGAATCGGAACGATGACTAATGTCTGCTACCTCCATTTGGCATCCCATGTCCCGAAATAAAGGTACTCGCGAGGCATCCTCCTGTATGGTAGTTGCAATTCCTTCTATTTCTGCTCTAATACATGCTTGTAAAAAAACAGTTCGCAAGACCACTGTGTAATGTCTTCCTCTGTATTCAAGAAAGGTTGCAGCCCGACTAACCGCAAGCTTAGGGAAGAGAAATTCCTGATGGAGTCGAATATCAAAGAAGTTTTCTAAATCATCTTTTTGATGGATGACTGTCCCTCTCATTGTTGATATGATTTTTCCTGCTTCATTTTCCATGACAAGGATGCAGGATCGCTCATCTAGTTCGTTCCATAAAAGGAATGAATTATCTTCAAGTTGTGTACCAGTAGCATGCTGATATGCCGTAAGTCTAAGAGTTTCAAGAGCAGGAATGTCTTCTCTTTCAAGCATTCTGATTTTCATCGTCCAAAAGGTTCTTTTTTAGTTAAATTGACTGATGTTGCGAAAGGCAACCTACTGAAAATTTTCTTGAAAAGTGGTGAGTGATGGGACTCTAAAATTATAGATAAAAATTAAAATGAATATGAATACAAAATGAAGTTTATGTTATATTTAGGTGTTCCAGGATTTCTTTTAGCTCTTCTTCTTTTTGCGTACCAATTAAGTACTTATTTCCATTCTTTAATTCAATAGCAAGTCCTGAATTCCCTGCTATATTATAAGCAGTACCAAAACGGCTTGATAAGCGTATTCCATATCCTATAAAATTGTATTGAACGACAGAAGCGCTATTGATCTCATTCCAGCTTATGTACTTTTTTATAAAAGGGAAGAACAAGATGTTTATACCGTTTTTGTCTATTTCGGTTTTCAAATGGATGGATCGAAAAAAGGCAACAAATAATAACATCAATAATAAAAATACTACTAGCCCTGTATCTGACATCGGATTGTTACCAAATTGCTTTCCTAATACTATTTGCTGATAAATCCCCCATACAGGAATTAGTGCAACTGTGATAATGATGTACCAAAGCCACCATTGTTTAAATCGCTGTATTTCCTGAAATTTACTGCCCATGTTTTAAAGTACAGTTTTATGAAACTATATATACTAACCCCTGTTCTGTATTACAGCAAGGTACACAAGGAATATTCTGCCTTGAATGAAATAGCTTTCTTTACAGATTTACGATAACGAATAGAACTTCTAAGATAAACTTTTATGAAAAAAAGCTTCTTTATTTTTATTGGGATTTTATTTTTATTCGCTTGCAATAACCCTCTGGAAGAAAAAGTGAGACACTCTATTAATATCCAGGTAGAGGGTGATACTTCTGTAGCAATAAAAGGAGATGATATTCATTCGATTCATCTTACCGAAAGTGGAATGAATATTTTATTTTCTTCATCAGGAGTAGACAAAATGGAGAAACTGACGAGCAACAATATTGGTAAAAAACTTATCGTAAAAATTAAGGATGAAGTCATCTCTAACCCTGTGATAATGGAAACAATTAACACACCAGAAATACAGTTGCCAGGTATAACAGAGGAAATATTGAATAAAGCTTTGGAATAAAACTGTACACTTCCTATTTCGTCTATCAAGCTGGCAACTGTTTGATCTTTATTTATTGAACAGGGAAAGCCCCTGTAGCAACTGCTGCTCCATCGTCATTCTTGACAATCACAACCAATTGATAGAGTGCATTAGGCCAGCTACCCGTTCCATTGCTAATAGATGGATTAGCCCCGGGAACGTTTAGCGAAGGTTGGCTCTTAAGCTGAAATACCATTGTATTGGTCGTATTACTCCCAGAAGTAGATGATTTATTAGAAACAATATCTACAAAAGGATTTGGAGTAGTCTTTTGAGTAACACCATCGCTCAAATAATAAGACATTTTTGACTCTAGTTCAACAGAAGTTTTGCTATAGCCAAAAAATCCACTAGGGCCAGGTGTTGCCCAAATAATGCGCTTCCAAAAATCACTGGCGCCAGGCACTCCCTGATTGCCACCTATTAAAAACCAAAGGAAGGATAAATTGCCGCTTCCGGGATTAGTTACAGTCACCTCTGCTGTAATACTGGTTCCTGTACTTACCGCTGTGCCTGCACTACTTTCAGTCATCATGATAGAACTACCATTGGCCTCAATAGAGAGCCCTTGCGGTTCACTTCCTGCTACAATACTAGGACAAGCACCGGTAATAGTACCTCCCCAGAGATTGGTCATCGTATCTACGCTTTCCAGGCGGTTAGAGCCTCCTGCGCTCATCTGTGCAGTTGGAATATAGGGCGAAAGGAAGTTGTCTCCTCTATTGTAGGTAAAGCATTTGAAAAAAGCATAAACTATACCACTATTATGAGGAGGCATCCAGTCGAGTACTACGCCCCCCAGGTTTCCATATGGCTGACTTTTGGCAGCTTCGTATTTGGCGATGTAATTGTTCCAGCAATCGGCATAGTTTTGAGCATTATCGGTAGAGTTCAGCTGTAAGACGTACTCTGGCTGAGTACCATAAGTCTGACCTGGTATCAGGCCGCCACCGCTGCCATTGTAGGAGCCAAATTCTGTGACGATCCATGGCAAAGACATTTTACTATTGCTGGCTTGGGTACCCAGTTGATCCAGATATCCAGTCAAAGCATGGCCACTATCATACTTCCCATAATAGGAATTGACACCCCAGATATCTATATCGGGAAACTTTTTGGTAGGATCGGAATTGGTATGTGGGTCTGTATTGAGGTAATTGCTCACCGTCATAATTGGGCGAACCAGCTTATTAGTAACCTTCGTACTTTTTATAAAGCTTGCTATCGTATTAATAGCATCCACATGATCCTGATCATATACTTCGTTGCCTATTGCCCAGCACAAAATACGATCGGCATTGCTCTTGCCAATGATATAATTGATCAGTGCTTTGTTATTACTTATAGCAGTCGCTTTATCGACATATTTCACGGCCAGGCCCATGATCACCATTAAGGGTTCTCCATTAGGAGATGTTTGGCCATCGACGAGTGCCAGCGCCTCGTCTGCTACTTGTTTCATCACCGTAAGATTGCCAGAGACATTGTATACTCTGATTGCATTTGCACCACTATTGATGAAGTAATTAGATAAATAAGGAAGGCTACCTTCATTGGCATTGACTGCAAAATAATCGCCTGCAATGCCTTTTACATAAAAATCATTGCCATTGACTAATAATTGCCAATAGCCTTTCGAATTGGAAAGGGATACAGTTGTTGTAGACATAATGGGTTTGGTGTTTGTTAGTCATAAGAGTATGCTTAAATTTTCATGATTGAGGGAGAGTGAGCAAATTTTGTTCTGAACGAGGCAACTCCTCTCACGAGGCTTGACCGAGTAAAAAACATAAGCATACCTGGAAGGTACGGTGAGGCTTTTTAACGAAGTGCAGGATAGAATTTGCTACTCGTAGCCAATTAATGGAATTTTAAACATACTCCAAGATAATTAAAATATGTGGAATATGCTATTGGTTTTACCAATGTTTAGCTGTCCACGAATTTCACTGATTCCGCGAATGAAAATTTGATACGATGAGCCCGTGCATTAGCGGAGGCATAGGTAGCAAATGCATTACATTAGAAGAATAATTATTGTCCATAGTAATCTCCTCCCCGAGGGGAGGATAAAGGAGGGGGAGTAACTCGAATCCAACTTTAAAATTATTCTTGATTCCGCGAATTATAAGGTTCGCTCGTCGCGGAATATTTCTGCGATGCAGTATGCTTACTCACAAATTAAATCAAAAGAATAATTGCACTGTCCTTCCAAGGGAGAGGATAAAGGAGGGGGAATAACTTAATCCAATTTTAAAATTATTCTCTGATGGCGACTAAAGTGCGCCGGTACAACAATAAACCCGTGCGCTGGCTGGAAGCCGAGGCACGGGATACAAAAAATCAGCGAGTGCCTGCGAAATCTGTGGGAGCCCAATGCTATTTGTTTATACACAATTTAGAATAGAAGAGCTGTTTTATTTAAGTGTCCACGGATTTCACCAATTCCGCGAATAAGGTTTGTTCGTCGCGGAATGTTTCCGCGATGCAGTGTGCTTACTTACAAATACAATTAGAAGAATAATTATTATCCATAGTAATCTCCTCCCCAGGGGGAGGATAAAGGAGGGGGAGTTATTCCAATTTTATAATTATTCTGCGACGGCGACTGAAGTGCGCTGGTACAATGATAAACCCGTGCGCCGGCTGGAAGCCGAGGCATGGGATATGAACAAATCAGTGGATATTTGCAAGTTTCGCGAGAGACAATTATTTAATTGTTTTTATTAGGATTCCTAATTATATTTGCGGCGTAAAACGAAATTAGAACCTGTTAAATCAGCTTAAGAAATACGAAAAGATATGCCATCCTATAATCTAACCATCCCCCCTCAGGGAGAAGTGCTTCCGATAGAAAAAATCCACCTTAGCAAGGAAAACAGAATGGTTCTAACTCAGTTATTGGAAGAATTTACCTATTACAATGCCCTGAAAGAATTTAATCTACCGATTGATAATAAAATATTATTACATGGGCATACCGGTTGTGGCAAAACTGCAACTGCACGAGCAATTGCAAAAGCACTCAATAAAAACATTATCATTCTAAATTTGAGTGGCTTTGTGTCTGCCCGATTGGGAGAAACAGCCAAGAATGTTGCCAATGTTTTTAGCCAGGCTACTTATGGCAAGGCAGTCTTGTTTTTGGATGAATTTGACCTGGTTGGCAAAGCAAGAAATTATCAGGAATTAAGCAGTAGCTCTGGTGAAATGAGGCGATTGGTAAACACCATCATTCAATTAATTGATGGTTTGCCCAACGAAACATTACTCATTGGGGCGACCAATTTTATAGACAGTATTGATACTGCTTTATTAAGGCGTTTTCAGCTGAAACTAAAATTTGAACTACCTACTAAAGCAGCTCTGGATGAATATTATGAAGAACTTTTAGATCAATATCCAAAGCAGTTTCGAAATGTGGAAAGACAGTATGATATTTCTTATGCAGAAGCAAAAGATTTGACATTAAGAGCGATCAAAAGCCAAATAATCAAAGCCGAAAAACAAAGAGAATTAGAGCAAAAGCATCTCCTTTTCTCCTATGGCACCCTTCAATCGGAGCAAGTTCAGGCTGCAACCTATGGACGAAGATTAAAAGGCAAAAAGGATTTCCTGCAAGGCTATAAATTAGAAGAATTGGAAATCACCGATAAAACCGTCTTAGCAACAAGTGGTAAAAAGATGCACCCCATTGCTATCAAAACAGAAAACCCAGAAGATCAAATCGAAGGGACCATTTTTGAAATCACCCAACAGGAATTGTTAGAAACCGACAAATATGAAGTGGTAGATTATAAGAGAGTTTTGGGTGTTTCTGCATCAGGAAAAGAGGCTTGGGTCTATGTTTCCAAAAACCAATAAATCAATGCCAGCAACGATTGCTACCAATCTCCAGACTATCCACCGCCGGATAAATTTGGCATGCGAAAAAGCGAATAGAAATCCAGGTGAAGTTCGATTGCTTTTAGCAACTAAAACGGTAGATAGTGAGCGTATAAAAATGGCTTTGGAACAGGGCGAAAATCTTGTTGGTGAGAATAAAGTGCAGGAACTTAAAGAGAAATGCAATGCTATTAAAGTCCTAAATCCTGAAGTACATTTTATAGGGCATCTACAGTCCAATAAGATCAAAGAAGTGATCAAATGGGCTACTTGTGTTCAATCCATTGACCGCTTGACATTAGCTGAAAAATTGCACAAACGTTTGCTATTTGAAGAAAAAACAATGGAGGTCTTCATTCAGGTTAATACTTCTTATGAGGAAAGTAAATTTGGTGTTGCTCCAGAAGAAGCCTTAGCGTTGATCCAGCAAGTAGCTGCTTTAGATAGTTTAAGAATCAAAGGCTTAATGACTATTGGTCTGTTCAGTGCATCTCATGAGAAAGTACGGAAGTGTTTTCAATTATTGAAAAAAATTCAACAGGAAGCGATTGCTCTACAATTGCCAAATGTGGAGATGAAAGAGCTTTCTATGGGAATGAGTGGTGATTTAGAAATCGCTATTGAAGAGGGAGCAACAATCATTAGAGTTGGTACCGCTATTTTCGGAGAGCGTATTTACCCAGATACTTATTATTGGAATGAGCGCAAAACGATAGATGAATAAGGTTACTGCTTGTTTTTGTGTCCATGAATTCTACTAATTCCACAAATGATAAAGCTCGTTCGTCGCAGAATATTTCTGTGATACTGTGTACTTATCGAAGGAGAGAGACTAATATGAGAAGATAAACTTACGCCAAAATAGGTAGAATATGCTATTGGCTTTCGCCAAAGTTTTGAGTCCACGAATTTCACTAATTCTGCGAATTATAAGGTTCGCTCGTCGCGGAATGTTTCCGCGATGCAGTATGCTTACCCATAAATTAAATCAAAAGAATAATTATTACCTAATAGTAATATCCTCCCTAGGGGGAGGACAAAGGAGGGGGGATTATTCCAATTTTAAAATTATTCTCTACGACGGCGACTAAAGTGCGCCGGTACAATGATAAACCCGTGCGCTAGCTTGAAGCTGAGACACGGGATATCTGCGGGGTACTTCTCCATGATTCGACATGATTATTTATCGATTAAATTAAAGAAATAATTATCTCCCATGGTGCTGTCCTCCCCAGGGGGAGGATAAAGGAGGGGGAATTATTCCAATTTTGAAATTATTCTCCGCGATGGCAACTGAAGTGCGCCGGTACAATGATAAACCCGTGCGCCAGCTTGAAGCTGAGGCACGGGTTACAATAAATCTGCGGGACTTCTTATTTAATCATTCTATTCTTCCTCTTCAAAACGCTCCCTTCCAGAACGATCAATGATCATGCTGTGCGCCTGCTGCGTGCCCTGCATCACTACATCCAGAATATTGACATGCTTAGGCTGAGAAGCCATGAAGAAGATAGTATCAGCTACATCATTGGAACTGAGTGGCTTAAAGTCATTGTATATGCTCGCTTTACTGGAATCACCATCAAAGCGTACCATTGCAAACTCTGTTTCGTCTACATGTGCAGGGCTTACCATGCTCACACGAACATTATGCTTATGCAAATCCATACGCATAGCTTTTGTAAGCGCATCTACAGCAAATTTGGTAGCACAGTACACATTGCCATTAGGATAAACCTCTTTGCCAGCTGTAGAACATACATTAATGATGTGTCCTTGTCCTCTATTGACCATATTAGGAGAAATAGCACGAGTAAGGTATAACAAGCCTTTTAGGTTGGTATCGATCATTTCTTCCCAGTGATCGATGTTACCTTCGTGAATTGGAGCCAGTCCTTTTGCTTTTCCAGCATTATTGACAAGAATATCTATCTGCGCCCATTTTCCTTCGAGGTAGTTGACAACATCTTTTACCGCGTTTAGATCACGAACATCAAATGCTAATGGGAGGATTTCTGCTCCATATTCTTCTGTAAGCTCATTTTCAAATTCTTTTAACCTTTCTGCGCGACGGCCTGTTATAATCACACGATAACCTTCTGACGCAAAACGTTGAGCTGTAGCTCTGCCTATTCCTGAAGTAGCACCAGTAATCAAGACCGTTTTATCTACCTGAGGACGATCGGGCTGTTTTGATAATTCTTCCGCTTCTTTCTCAAGGGCTGCCTGCAAGCGATAAGCTTCCTCTTCACTATGCTTCAGCAATTCCTCCAGCTGGCGAATGTTATCTTTCATCGCATCTAAGGCATCATGCGTGAAACTACTATCATAGTGAGCTTCCTTTGTTTTACCTTTCTTTATTTCCGGAATTTTGCTAAATGCTTCATCATTTTCCGGCGTCTGCAATTCTGGATTAATAGCAATTGCTTGTGCGTAAGCTTGTTGAGCTTTTTGATACTTGCCCAATTGATAGTAAATCAGGGCCAAGTCATAATTGGCAAAAGGATGATCAGGATTACTCTTGATTATTTTCTTTAGATATTTTGCTGCCTTCTTTGGCATATTGAGCGGATCATTCATCAATATTGCATACTGATAAAGGGCATCAATATTATCTGCATCTATCTCGGCTGCTTCCTTAAAGCAATCGGCTGCCAGGCTAGCTTCATTTTCATAATGAGAAGCAATGATCATCCCCAGGCGATAATACGCATTAGGGTAGGTTTCATTTAGTCGTAACAAGCTTTCATAATGACGTCGAGCTCCTTTAAAATCACCCTCCAGCTCCTTCAACTCACCAATAAGGAATAAGGCATCCTCATTGTCAGGCTCCATTTCTAAAACAGGCTCCAAAGCTTCTATTGCCTGGCCATAGTTTTCGGTTTTTTGAGCCATGAAGAGAGCAAGGTGATATCGTAAATAGGCATCATCAGGGTTTTGCTCTACAGCATGAGCCATAAAAGCCAGCCCTTCCTGTACTTGTCCGGTATTGAAGTATTCTATCGCTTCTTCAATAAGTTTGACTGGATCCTCTGCTTGCGGCTCCTCTTCCTCATATTCGCCCTCATCCTCCTCTTCGATTTCTTCTGCTACAGGTGTTTCATTTTCTTCCTCGGTGCTTTCATCTGCTTGCTCTTCGCTATCTGTATTGATTTCTAGTTCGAGTATTTCTTCTGGTGCATCTTCAGCAATATTAGCAAAGTCAGTGATTATTTCTTCTTCGGTTTCTGGCTCACCTTCTTCTTCTACAACTTCCTCTATAGGATAATCCACTGATGCATCCTCTTTCAGGTCATTATCACTTAATACGTTCATCTCTTCCTCAACGGGAATTTCAACTTCTACCAGAGGAGATGGTTCGCTTACTATATTTAAATCTGCGCCATCTTCAGCTGGCATTTCAGCAGTAGTAGGCTCTTCAGTTGGAGTAGGTTCTTCTTGTGGCGCTTCTTCCCCCAATCCAAGCATATCAGCACCAGGGATATCGGCAATATCAACTGGTGGCGCTTGCTCTTCCTCAACAATTGGCTTCAAGCCCGGGTTTTGAGAAATGAATTGTTTCCATTGAGGCTCCGCATCGTTAAAAAGAAAAAATTGCTCGTAGTGATTCGCCTGAAACTCATATTTATTGAGGTAAATCATGCTGCGAAGCAAACGCAAAAACTCCCCTGCTTCGCTGGATATTTCACGCATTACTTTGAGATGAGCATTGAATTTTTCTTCATCTGTATCTTCTACATGGCGTTTTTGGCGGCGGAGGTCCAGGTACTGATCTTGCCAATAATTAATGTACTGAATAATATCACTAACCCGGTCAAAATCGGTTTGGACAGTGAGCATTTCTCCCGTTGCTTCATCTTTAGTGGCACCATTGATAACAATAGGCTGTATCACCTGTCTTTTTTCATTCAGGAGCTTTAATGCCCTGCTCATACATTGAGCAGATTTCAAAAAATTATCACTTATAAATAGTAAAATAGGAGAGGACTGGCCGAGTAGTTGCTCAGTCAATGATGCTTCACTAGTTGTACGTGTACAAGGATATAAAGTAAATGTGAAGTTGGAAGTTTTCAACGGTTTGATTAGGGATTCAACAACAGCCTCATTGTCTGCACAATAGGCCACAGCGATGTTTTGATTGCTCATAATTGATTTCGCTATTCTTTGACTAGTTGGTTAATGAAATTTTCAAAGTCGGTTTTAAATGCTTCGTAAGTACTGGTCGCAGGTCCGGAAAAACCAGTATGTATACGTCGTACATTTCCTTTTTTATCAACAAAAATCATGGTCGGGTAAGATACAATTTGATTGAGCATTGGTAAAGCATTTGCCGCTTCTTTTTTGCTGTAATACCCTGCATGTGCTATTTTATAGTCCAGATCCAGTTTTTCACGGAATCTTTGGATGGCTGCCATAGCTTTTTCTTCCTCCCTATAACGCTCAAATGCCAAACCTATTACCTCAACCTCCATATCTGGATGATCTTTGAAGTATTCCTTCAGAAAAAGAGTTTCATCCATACAGTTGGGGCACCATGTCCCCATAATTTGAATGAGGCGTACTTTGCCCTGATATTCAGGATCATTCAATGAAATTTGCCCTCCATCGGGAGTAGGGAAGGAGAAATCAAAATTTTCATACCCTTCTTTTAGATAAGTAAGGGTATCAGGTGAAGCCAATTCAAATGATTTATTAGGAATTGCACTCCAGAGTGTACGATAGTGTTTTCCTGACCGGAAAGAACCTATGAGCGAGCTATCTGCTTGTATTTTTGCTTCAAATAAAAATGCGTGAGAACCATCAAAACAACTCATGTATAGCTTGTTGTCCTGTACACTTCCTTCCAAAAAGCGATAGTCACCTGTTTCTGTCATGAAAGTACCAGTAAGGTGATTGCCATTTTGTTCAAATTCACCAATTGCTTTATAGGGTTCTTTACCTTCTTCAATTCCAAAAGTAGTTTCCCAACGGCCACTTACATCCATAACAGGCGTTTTCTTGAGCGTGGTAAAACGATGCCCCTGTCCATGTCTTGCTACAAAAGGAATACGATATTCTGTTCCTCTATTATTGACAATCCAGTCACCTTCTAAAATATTTTCTTCGTAAATCGCACGGATGTATGAATCATACACAGGGAAGTTGATAATAACCGTATCCTTTGCCGTAGATCGGTCAATGCCTATAGTAATATCATCTACCCGAATGCGTTCTTCACCATTGATGATTTCAATATGAAAATCTTCCTGGCTATCATAGATCACTTCAAAATTAAACGGTAATTCTCCCTGGCTTACCTCTTCAAACTCAATATTCACTTTTTCAGGTAATGGTTCTGCTTTTGGATTAGGACTAATTGGTTTATACTCCAATTTTAAAATACCTCGCCATGATCCTGGTGGTAATCCTTCAAAAGGTTCATTTACCACGATACATGCATTGGCTAATAAAATGCTCAGTAAACTAGCAACAAATAATGTCCATATATTTCTACTCATGAAGTTGTTGTACTATTTTTTCGTATAAAAGATTCAATTATAACAAGAAAACCGGAGAGAAAGAAGTTTGTTGAAATCAGTGTTTAGTATTCGGGGTGAAATATGGGGTGATGTGTGATGTACGATGTACGGTGCACGGTGTCAGGTGTCAGTTTATCAGCTATGTCGGACAAAGAATGAGATATTTCGGTTTTATGTTGCAGGAGAAGCCTGGCCAGAAGGGGGTATCGTTATATGGTAGGTGATTCGTTATTGATGAATAGTGATTGGTGATCAGTGAATGGGGGGGGGTACATGAAATATACTCGCTTTTGGCCTATTATAACAGGATGCATCACAATAGTACGATTTCTAATACTTAAATACCGCTGGTTATTTGCTTAAAATCAAAATAGAACAATCCCTCAAATACCTTTATATCAAATGCTTCACACCGTAATTAAGTTATTATATTCGCCACTCAACAAAGCTAATAATGATGATTAAAGCCTGTATATTTGACCTGGATGGCGTAATCGTGGATACTGCTAAATATCACTTTATAGCCTGGAGGCGAATGGCAAACGAACTGGGATTTGATTTTACAGAAGAAGAGAATGAGAAATTGAAAGGAGTAAGCCGGATGGATTCTCTAAATCTTATTTTGCAATGGGGAGGGGTAGAAAGAACGAATGATGAAAAACAAGCATTAGCTGCACAGAAAAATGAATGGTATCGGGAATACATACTAAAAATGCAATCTGATGAAATACTGGAAGGGGTTGAACACTTTCTGGAAGAGTTAAAAAACAAAGGAATTCGTATTGCATTGGGTTCAAGTAGCAAAAATGCAGGGACTATTATTAAGCAGGTAAGACTGGAAGATCGATTTGAAGTCATTATAGATGGGAATAATCATACGAGGAGTAAACCAGATCCTCAGGTCTTTGAACTTGGATCAGAAGCGATGGGAGTGAAACCAGAAGAATGCATTGTATTTGAAGATGCTTCCAAAGGAGTAGATGCCGCTTTAGCAGGTAGATTTTGGGCAGTAGGAGTGGGGAGCCCTGAAAATCTAGGGCATGCTCATTATGTAATTCCTGGATTTAAAGACTTAGACTTAGAAAAGGTACTGACTAATATTAAGCAATAATCTTCTTTAACAACAAATGTATGAAACAAACATAGGCTCATCTAATCATAAATCACCTTATGAAGATGATCAAATGCCTGTGGAGGATCATAGGATTAAAAACCTTTAAACACATGAAAGATTACCTGGTACACGATGAATGGAGCATCATCGAAGAAGGCTTCCATCGTGAACATAATAAAATATCAGAAAGTGTTTTCAGTATTGGCAATGGGCGTATGGGGCAACGTGCCAATTTTGAAGAACAATTTTCAGGAGAAACACTACAGGGAAGTTATTTGGCAGGTATTTATTATCCGGATAAAACCAGAGTAGGCTGGTGGAAAAATGGTTATCCAGAATATTTTGCAAAAGTACTTAATGCACCTAACTGGATTGGAATCAATATAGAACTGGATGGAGAAACACTCGATCTTGCCAATTGCGAAGTGGAAGATTTTCGTCGTGAGCTCAATATGAAGGATGGCTATCTAAAGCGTACTTTCATCGCCACATTAGTGAGTGGCAAAAAGGTAAAAATAGCTTCTAAGCGATTTTGTAGCCTGGCAGAAGATGAAATAGGTGCTATCCGCTATTCGATAACTCCTTTAAATTTTTCGGGCACCCTTACCATCACACCTTATATTGATGGCGATGTGGTCAATGAAGACTCCAACTACGATGAAAAGTTTTGGGTGAGTATCAATCAAAAAGTCAAGCGACGCCAGGGATATGTAATCACTGAAACTAAGAAAACGGGGTTCCAGGTTTGCACCGGGATGAAATTTGCCATCTTCCAAAACGGTGAGGAAATAGACTTCAATTCTTTTCGCCAGCAGAAAGAAAAATATGTAGGCTGTTCTGTAGATATAGCCTGTGAAGAAGAACAAGAAACCACCCTCTATAAATATGCAGCAAACGTAACATCCTTTAATCATGACAAGGAAGTACTTTTTAAACTGTGTAAAGACAAAGTAAAAGCTGCTTTTAAAACAGGCTTTGATGCTTTACTGGAAGCCCACGCCAACACCTGGCATAATAAATGGGAAGAAGCCGATATAAAAATAGAAGGCGATGTAGCGGCACAACAAGGTATCCGCTTCAATATTTTCCAGTTATATCAGACATATACAGGCGAAGATGAACGCTTGAATATTGGGCCTAAGGGCTTTACAGGGGAAAAATATGGTGGTAGCACCTACTGGGATACAGAGGCATATTGCTTCCCGTTTTATCTTTCTACGGCAGATCAAAAAGTGGCCCGGAACTTACTTGTTTACAGGCATAAACATTTGCAAAAAGCTATTGAAAATGCTGCAAAACTAGGTTTCAAGGATGGCGCAGCTCTTTATCCAATGGTGACGATGAATGGGGAGGAATGTCATAATGAATGGGAGATTACCTTCGAGGAAATCCATCGTAATGGGGCTATCGCATTTGCTATTTATGATTACGTTCGTTATACCGGAGAAAAAGAGTACTTAAGTGAATATGGACTGGAGGTGCTTATCGGAATTGCTCGTTTTTGGGCACAACGGGTTCATTTTTCCGAAAGGGCAGGAAAATACATGATGCATGGAGTAACCGGGCCTAATGAATACGAAAATAATGTCAATAATAACTGGTACACCAATTATATTGCTCGCTGGTGTTTACAATACACCATTGAAGCAATTGACTATGTAGAACAAAATACTCCAGAACAATACAAAAACCTGGAAGAACGTATCAAATTCTACAAACACACAGAAACCAATGAATGGAAGGCCATCATCAATAATATGTATCTTCCAGAAGATGAAAAACTAGGAATTTACGTACAGCATGATGGTTTCCTTGATAAGGAGTTATTGACTGTGAATGATCTTAAACCAGAAGATCGGCCAATCAATCAAAATTGGTCGTGGGACCGTATTTTACGCTCTATCTTTATCAAGCAGGCAGACGTTTTACAGGGCTTATATTTCTTTGAAGATCATTTTGATAAGGAAACCATTAGAAAGAACTTCGACTTTTATGAGCCACGCACTGTTCATGAATCCTCTTTGTCTCCATGTGTGCATGTGATCCAGGCATCTTTGCTTGGAAAAGAAGAGAAAGCCTATGAAATGTATCTTCGTACTGCTCGCCTCGATTTGGATGATTATAACAATGATACAGAAGATGGATGTCATATTACAAGTATGGCGGGTACCTGGATGTCTTTCGTTAAAGGCTTTGGAGGAATGAGAGTATATAATGATACACTACAGTTTGCTCCATTTATTCCAAAGCAGTGGAATAGTTATGCTTTCAAGATAAGATTCCGCAACTATTATTTGGAAGTAATAGCAGATAAAAATCAGGCTACTATTGCTAATCATAGCGACACTCCTATAACATTAAAAGTGTATGATAAAACGCATACAATTCCTGGAAATGGCAATGTAAGCGTTGAGCATAAATATTAATCACGAATAGAAACTATCAATCATGAGAAATTTTATTTTGTTATTACTGCTGCTTGGCTGGATGGGTTGTACCGACGATGCATCAGTGAATGATCAAAATACTGAAAATACAACCACTACAACTGAAGTCACAGAAGAAGGTAATGCTCAAAGCCGTCCTAGCAAGGGGGCAAAAGGTTCTTTTCTTCCTCCTCTCGATCCGGGAGAAGGCACAATGGTTACTACGCTTACTGCAGACTATTGGGTTTTTGAATTTTATGTTGCAGAAGAACGTGCTGACCGTGCCGCTAATAAAGGCAGATGGTTCAAATTTGCACCTGATGGAACTTATGAAAGTGGCATCTGGCAGGAACAAACCGGATATGGCGTTTGGCGCATTCAGGAAGAACCTGAAGGGCTAATGCTTTATTTGGATAATATAGATGATTCTCAGGATGAAAAGTGGGAAATACAAGGGGTGAACGATGTGCGAGACACAATGACCTGGGCTGGCCTTAGCGAAACCAACACTGCCGGAGTGATTACTAAGGTGATCAACTTGCTAACCATGCCCACCAAGAAGCAGTTTGGAGTAGAGGAGTAATTAATGTAATACTACTAAAATGAAAAAGACATTTCTTATTTTATTTATAGCTGCTGCTTCATTTGCCTGTGAGGATAGTCAAACAACAAAAGTGGATGATACTCCTGCAGAAGCGCCTGAAGTAGTCAATACCGACTGGGAAAATGACGATAATATTTATGAAGTCAATATCAGACAATACACTCCGGAAGGTACATTTTCTGCTTTTAAGGAACATCTGCCTCGTTTGAAAGCAATGGGCGTAGATATTTTATGGTTGATGCCAATTTACCCCATCAGCGATAAGCGTAAAAAAGGAAGCCTGGGAAGTTATTATGCTATTTCTGACTATACCAAGATCAATCCGGAATTTGGTACAATGGTCGAATTCAAGGCCTTGGTAGAGCAGATACATGATATGGGCATGAGAGTGATATTGGATTGGGTACCTAATCACACCGGTTGGAATCATAGCTGGATCGAAGAACATCCTGACTTTTACACCCAAGATTCTACAGGCACTATTATTGATCCCATTGATCCCAAAACAGGAGAATCATGGGGATGGACGGATGTTGCCGATCTCAACTATGACAACGAAGCAATGCGACAGGAAATGAGAAAGGATATGGCTTTCTGGCTTACTGAAGTTGGAGTAGATGGATTTCGTTGTGATGTAGCAGGAGAAGTACCTGATGATTTTTGGGTCAATACTATTGATACCCTTCGCCAGCTTAATCCTGACATATTCATGCTTGCTGAGGCAGAACATGCGGAGCATCGAAATATCTGTGGTTTCGATATGAATTATGGTTGGTCTTTTCACCATTTAATGAATGAAATAGCGAAAGGCGATAAAAATGCAACCGATATAGACAAATGGTTGGAGGAAGAAGCTTCTAAGTATAAAAAAGGATACTTTATGCACTTCCTTACAAATCATGATGAAAACTCCTGGAATGGTACTATAGAAGAGCGAATGGGAGAAGCTGCTGATGCATTTGCTGTCTTGGCATTCACCTTTGATGGAATGCCGCTTATTTATAGCGGACAGGAAGCAGGTTTAAATAAACGCCTGGAGTTTTTTGAGAAAGATTCTATTGCATGGGGCAATTATTCGAAGCAAGATTTCTATACTACGCTATTGGCATTAAAGCATGATAATTCTGCCCTTTGGAATGGTGAAGCTGGTGGAAAATTGCAGCGGATTGATACTGCTGACAATTTAGATGTATATGCCTTCTACAGAGAAAAAGAAAACAATAGGGTAGTGGTGATTGTAAATTTAAGCGATGCTTCCCAATCGATTACTTTGGACAATGCAGAACTATCAGGTAGTTATTCTAATGTTTTTGCAAATAGTACTACCGAAATAGCAGATAAAATGGATATTCAGTTAGGGGCTTGGGAGTATTTGGTATTGCAACAGTAAACTCTCTGCTTTTAACAAAACAGAAAAGAGGCTGATCCAAACTTAATTATTGGATCAGCCTCTTCTATTAAATTAGGCTAGTGTATTTTGGGATGTTGGGATGTTGGGATGTTGGGATGTTGGGTAAAATCGAACAAAAGTCAAAATTTCCCCATGGCTGGCTTTCAATAATACTTTTGTTCGAATTAATATATTCTTCCATTCTGTTTGTCAATTCATAAATTGAGCATCAAATTTTATCTCTACATTTCCAAAAGATGAAGGCAGATTTAGGTTGCCTTGTATAAACCAAGTCCCATCTGATTGTTTTTCGCCTTGTAGGCAACCTGAGGTAACCTCTTTAAATACGACATCTGGGCAAAAACAAATACTTTTATAATGTACTTGCATATCTTCTAATTCACCATCCTCGACAGAGAAACTGTCCTGAGATTCATCTAATTCAAAAACTAATATATTTGTGAATTCATCGTCAGCAATCTCTAGAACCCCATCTGTTTCATTGATCATCTGAAAGACATTTTTACCTCCGCTTGACACCCCTAAAAGATTGTTTACATCCACCTTTGATTGTGGTGTAACCTTAAAAGTGCAATCCCAATTATCTATACAGGCATTTGATATTACATCAGTTTCATTCATATCCAGGCATGTGAAATTACAGTTTTCACAACTTGGATTTTCATCTTTATTGCATGATTGAACTAAAACCAGAACTACAAAGAATTTCAAAAATAAATTTTTCATGATTTCTATTTTTCATCTATATAGACGTAAAATAGTAGGATGTGGGTTGCCAATAACCATATAGGACGTACCACCAGAGAGGTTTTGGGAATTATTGAACGCGTATCTAAACTTGAATTTTGATCAAAAAAAATTGTACCCGGTAGGAGTATTTTAATATTGAATTAAAGAAAAAGTGGTATCGAAGTTCTTCGACACCACTTTCCATATTGAAATTATCGCTTGATTTTGTTCGCCAAATATGAAAGAACAAGAGGCTTTATTTCTATGATATTTTTAATTAATCGTATACTCTAGCGTATTGATATTAAAGCTTACATCATAAGTACCTGTTGATACAGCAATGTTGGCACCTTTGTATTCCGCAACGCCATCGGCATCATCATCACCCCAGTCATCTATCCAATCATCATTCGCACGGAACTTCACTTCGCCATCGATTAAATCTATATTGACTGTTAGGATATTTGGATTCATTGCATCAGGAGTCATATCTGTATCGCTGTCCCAGCCACCTGGTGTAGCTGATCCAATGATACCTATATTCATTGGTTCCAAAGTGTAATTTAAGGTGTTTAGGTCAAAAGTAATCCTGTATACACCAAAGCTTACAGCAATATTAGCACCTTTATATTCCGCAACACCATCTGCATCATCATCACCCCAGTCATCTATCCAATCATCATTTGCACGGAATTTGATTTCACCATCCAAAAGGCCAATGAAAACAGAGTAAGTACCATCACCATTATCAATCATGTCAGTATCGCTGTCCCAGCCACCTTGAGTAGCTGAACCAATAATACCGATGCTTTCAATCATAGAGAAGCCAGATACAAACTCATAGCTGTACTCTAGTGTAGCATCATTGAAAGTGAATGAATAGTAGCCTGGTTCTGCATTTTCAGGGAAAACGATATTGGTTTCACCAAATTCTTCAGCTACACCATCACCATCTGTATCACTGAAATTCTTACCCATGAAGTTGGGCATCTCAGCAAAACGGAATTTATGACCAGGCTCCATTGGTACCTCTGCGATAGTCCAGGTGTTGTCATCTACCAGAGAAAAACCAAATTCGCCTCCTTCAAAATCATTGAAGTCTCCCATTAGGTATAGGCCAGATAGATTAGTCGCAAACTCAACAGCAGGACGTACAGAATACTCTAATGTTTGATCATTGAAAGTAACGATTGATAAGCCACTATAGCCACAAGCTGTATTAGGGCCACCACCAGTCGTGTTTTCCATGATACCATCACAATCGGAATCACCCCAATCCTGATCTGTCCAGTCTGGTGTATTCTTGATTTTCCATTCGTCTCCTAATAGATCAACATCTCTTAGCTCCCAGGTATAATCTCCTACCAATTCAAAAGCATCTGCTCCCCAACCGTTAAAACCACCTGCGAGATACATTTCATTATTATTTGCTGCAAAGGCTAACAACGAAATTTCAAAAACAGTGGTACGTTCAGCAGTTTGTCCTTTAGAATCTGTTACGCTGATGTCAAGCGTATAATTACCAGCCCCCAGTAATTCTGCATTAAAGTCACTGCCTGGAATGATAAGAGAATCTCTTGTGCCAGACAAAGCTTTAGTAGCACTACCCAGTTCATTGCCAAACTCATCAGAAATAATGACGGTAGCACTTGAGAGGGGAGAAGCCTGCCCATCTACAAAGTCAACTCTAACATCGAAGTTGCCTATCGTAATTTTGCCATTATCGGCAGGAGAAACGCTATAGATACCAGGAGGAAAATCCGTTAAGGCATCGATGTCTAGTTCATCCTTTTCACATGCTGCAAAGAGTACTGCAATGAGCGAAAACAGCATGCCTAGTTTTATTAATTTATCCATTTTTTCTTTTTTTCGAATTATAGTCTGCGGTGATTTACACAAATCACCACAGAGTCTTGAAAATTATCTTAATAGCCGTCGTTCTGATCCAGCTTAGGATTAGCAGAAAGCTCAGCAAAAGGAATAGGGAATAAATCGCGGAATTTTTCCGTAGTTTTTCCTTCCTTTACCGCGCCTTTCCAAGGCCAAACGCCATTTTCAGTAAACTGATTATGGCGAATTAAGTCCTGACGACGATGGCCTTCCCAATACAATTCTCTTGCACGCTCATCCAGTATAAACTCATCTGTAAGATCCGTCTGAGAGACATTACCAGCAGTAGAGTTGTAAGCACGCTCTCTAAGCGCATTAACATACTCAAGTGCTTTGGCCATATCACCACCACCGCCTTTTATTACGGATTCAGCATACATCAGATAAGCATCTGCCAAACGGAACATCGGATAATCCGTATCAATATGTGTCAGGTCAGATCCTGGAAGACCAGCTGAGGTTATGTTTTTGTATTTAACGACACCATACCCTTGTTGGAAGACACCTATATCATCGATCTCAAGTGTTTGTCCATTGCTATAGAAAATGGCACGCTCATCTGTATTTCCGGAAGGATCAGAAAATTGATTTACTAAAGAAGAAGTGGTACGTAAACCACCCCAGCCACCATTGATGCCATACAAAATAGCAACTTCATCTGCAAATTCTTCTCCTGTTTCATCATTAATGTCATCCTGCATATTACCACCTACTGGCGCGTGTACCAGATAAGTCATACCACCCCAGGTTTGAGTATTCTGGCCATCAAAAGGTATCGCCCAGATGATCTCTGATGAAAAGTTGTTGTCAGCCAGGAACATATGGCTGTAATCGTCCTGCAGGCTGAAAGCACCAGATTCAATAATTTTGCTGGTAGCAACCTGACAATCAGCATAACGATCTGTACCGGTATAAACTCCCGCATTCAAATATATTTTAGCCTGAAGCATCCATACTGCAGCACGATCCGCACGGCCATAAAGATTAGTGCCTGGCTCTTTCATAAGATTTTCGATGCTTCTAAGCTCACTCTCGATGAAGTTGAAAACAGTAGCACGATCTGCCTGATCTGGTGCTTCGCCTCCTACTTCAGTTTCCTCAGTGTAGAAAGGGATATTACCGAAAAGGTCAATACCATGCCAGTAGCTTAATGCACGCAAGAAACGAGCTTCAGCTCTGTAAGATGCTATTTCTGCTTGCTCATCAGCTGTAAGTCCACGTGCTTCCAATTTTGAAGGCTCCGATTCTCTGATGAACTCATTCGCCATAGATACCTGGAAAAATACACGGTAGTACATTGCTCTAACAAACTGATTGGCTGAAGACCAGGTGTGATTGTGCAATTCTGGCAAACCTTCATCACCCCATGCAATCACTGCTTCATCCGTAGTCAATTCCTGTAGTTGCCAATACTGGCGTAGATAGTTGGAAAAACCTTCATCCAGGCTGGAAATATCTGCATCTCCGGCAGGGCCCGTTTGTCCTGTTACCGCAAGGCCTGCATAAACACGCGCCAGAAATGATTCATAAGTGGCAAAATCCTGGAAAATTACATCAGGCACCGCTTTATCGGGAGGAGTTAATTCCAGGTCTGTACATGCTGATAGTGCAAAGAAGATCAGCAGTAAAGAATAATTTATTATTTGCTTTTTCATTGTTTTCTGTTTACTCGGTTAACTAAAAATTATAAACCTAAGCTTAAACCAAAAATAAAGGCACGTGCTCTTGGATAAGGATTGTTGTCTATCCCTTCGTCAACTTCTGGATCAAGGCCGGTATAATTAGTCAGTGTCAATAGGTTTTGCCCGGTAGCATATACTCTGATATTGTTGAATACGCTATTAGGCTGGAAGCTATAACCGATCGTAATATTGTCTAAACGTAGGAAATCAGCTTCTTCCAGGTAGTAGTCAGAGAAGTATTGAGGACGATCAAAATTAGTCTCCAATACAGAAGTGTGAAGATTGTTCAGGTTCTGGCCACTTTCATCGATGCGGTCAAAATAACCACGAGAAGAAGCATTGTTGTTATAAATATAATTGCCAAGGTTACTTCTCAATGTAGCTGCTATGTCAAAACCAGCAATATTGAAAATAGAAGTAAGGCCTAGAATGTACTTAGGTGCACGCTGGCCAACCACTCTTTTATCCAGGTCATCTACTGTACCATCACCATTCAAATCTTCATAGATATCTGATAGGTCACCATTTGCAGCAGTTGTACCATTCTCATTGTAGTCGATGTTATCCTGACGTGGATTTCCATCGCTGTCCATAATATGCTGGTATAAGAAGAAAGCGCCTACAGGGCTACCTACCTGATGAATTTGTACATTATTACCAACACCACCGCTGATGCCACCTGTCAAGATACCCTGATTACTAATTCGGTCAATGGCAATTACTTCATTTGTATTATAAGCACCATTAAAATTCAAATTCCAGTCCAATTTATCTGAATCAAGTATTACAGCATTCAACTGAAGTTCAATACCGCTGTTTTCGATCTCACCAATATTGGTTAAAACTCTGTCAGAAAGGTTGGTACCAGCAGGTACGTTTACAGTAAACAGCAAATCATCTGTACGTTTTAGGTAATAATCTACAGAACCGCTAATACGTCCATTAGAAAAACCGAAGTCTAAACCTATGTTATAGGAAGTTGTTTCTTCCCACTTCAGGTTAGCATCATAAGCATTAGGACGGGCAGTAGTGATAAATGCCGGAGTGCCATCTGGTAAATAACCAAACTGATAACGCGCGCGGAAATCACTATATGCATAAAGCGGTAGATAAAGGAACTCTTCAATACTCTGGTTACCATTTACACCATATCCTACACGAAGTTTCAGGTCAGAAAGTGTACCAGCCATGTTTTCAGCAAAGTCCTCCTCCAGTATACGCCATGCTACTGCCGCTGATGGGAACATACCCCAACGATTGGCTTCACCAAAACGGCTGGAACCATCTCTACGTAGTGTAGCGGTAATCAGATAGCGATCTTTCAAAGAATAATTCACACGTCCGAAGAAAGAAATCAAGCGGCCTGGTACTACTGTATTATTAGATTCAAAATCTGAAGCACCACGAGTAGAGTTAAAACCAAATGCATCCGTTTCTAAGTTGAATGCAGTAAGAGAAGGGTACTCTCTGCGATCATCCTGATAAGAATAACCTGCTGTCAGGTCAAGGCGATGTACTTCGCCTAGGTTTGCCTTATAGTTCAACCATGTTTCCAATAATTTGCTTGTCTGGATCAGGTTCTCAATTTTAATTTCACCTGTACGGTTCGATACTGCTTCGTTTAGGTAAGTAGTAGGCTGGAAACGCTTTCTTACACCATTCGTAATATCAAAACCAAGATTAGCCTTAGCACTCAGGCCTGGTAGAAGAGCATCAAGCTTGTACTCCAACTGCATATTACCAAGGCCACGGTAGTATTCACCAAAATCCTGGATTTGCTCAATTGCAGAAACAGGGTTGCGCGGTGCATTCGTACCACCATATTCAAAATAACCTCCAAAAGCAGTGTTTTCAGGATCAAATACCGGCTGAGTAGGATCAAAACTCCATGCACTACCAACTTGTCCTGGATCGAATTGATCTTTTGTAAAAGAACCTTTGAAGTTGGTGTTAACACTCAATTTGTCATCCAACAACTTGGTGTTCATATTCATGGATATATTCGTACGTTCTGTAGAAGATGAACGAACTATACCATCCAACTGCTGATAACCTGCTGATACGCGGTAACCTGTATTTTGGCTACCTCCCATAAACGTAAGGCTATGATTGTGTCCAATTGCAGTTTGAAGCATTTCATCAAACCATACGGTAGATGCATTGCCCAGATTTTCGATTTGTTGAGGCTTCTTGAAAGTCACCACATCTCTAAAAGCTGTAGCATTCAACATATCAGGTTCGCCTACTACCTTTGCGGTCGTATAGTATGCATCATAAGTAAGTGTTGGACGGCTGCCAGCTTTTCCTTTCTTTGTAGTAATAAGGATGACACCATTTGCCGCTCTTGAACCATAGATAGCTGTTGCAGAAGCATCTTTTAGTACAGTAAAGGTTTCAATGTCACTAGGATTAAGGAAGTTAAGTGGGTTTCTACCACCTGAAAAGCCTCCTGGATCATGTGCAATGTTTTCAATAGGTACTCCATCTATAACGTATAATGGTTCATTACCAGCAGTAATGGAAGTACCACCACGGATACGTATTTTAGACTTACCTCCAGGCTCTCCGCTATTAGGTGTGATTTGTACACCAGCAACTTTACCTGATAGAAGTAAATCAGGAGATACAATAGCTCCTCTATTAAATTTCTCATCTGTAACAGCGGTTACTACGCCTGTAGCATCGCTTTTCTTTACACTACCATATCCAATTACTACTACCTGATCTAATACCTCTACATCTTCACCTAATGTGAAGTCTAGTGTCAAAGCTTGTCCATCAGAAATAGTTACTGTTTTGGTTAGGTCATTGTAGCCAGTATAGGAAGCTCTGATTTGCTGCTCTCCAGCTGGCACATTTTCTAGTAAGTAATTGCCATCAAAATCTGTTGCTGTACCACGGTTGGTTCCTACTAAGAGAATCGTGGCGCCAATCAATGGCTCGCCATTTTCGTCCGTTGCAACTCCCTTCACGGTGCCCTGAGCAAATAATTGCCCGGTTACCAATAGCAGAACTGGGACTGCCACGGCTAAACGCAGAATAAGTTTCATATGAGTAAGTTGTTTTAACAATATAATACTCTCCTGGCACTTAAAGTGATTGGCCAGAATAGTGTTAGATTTACACTAATGCCTTAGTAGAGCTAATAGGCAAAAAAGAAAAGAAAGTGCTAATACCATAGTAAAAGGTATTAATCAACGCAAATTTACTTTTTGAAAGCCAATTACCCTACTTTAAAATGAAATATTTTTAGCGGACAAATATTGTTAGCAAAGTAATTCCTCTGTAAATCAGGCTTTCACATCCTCTTTATTTCGATTACAAGAAAAGAGGTTTTTAGCAGTCTATTGATGATCTTTGTCATTATTTGACAACAAATTTGTTATTCTGCTTATCTTCAGCGGAAGGAAAAGCAGCTTAATTGTAACTGCCTGTTTTTTTAATCGTATAAAAAATGCTCTAAAGCTATAATCTCTTCTTTTTTATTAGAAGAGAGGGGGCTACAAAAGATACAAAGTATACATGGATAAATTGCTGGAAGTTAAAGATTTAAATGTGTCCTTCCGTACAGATGAAGGTGAAATTAAAGCAGTAGATGGCATTAGCTTTAGTGTAGGAAGAGGAGAAACGCTGGGTATAGTAGGGGAGTCCGGATCAGGAAAATCGGTCACCGCTTTGTCTATTATGCGCTTAGTTCCATCACCTGGTAAAGTGACCAATGGACAGGTACATTATTATGCTCATGGACATGACCCTATAGACCTGCTAAGTATTTCCAGACCTATTATGCGAACCTATCGCGGAAATGAGTTGGCAATGATTTTTCAAGAGCCAATGTCTTCTCTTAATCCTGTTTTTCGCTGTGGAGAGCAAGTAGTAGAAGCAATTATTCAGCATAGGGAGGTTTCTAAAAGTGAAGCCAAAAAGTTGGTAATGGATCTTTTTGAAAAGGTGCGCCTTCCTAATCCTGAACGAATTTATAAAGCTTATCCGCACCAACTATCAGGTGGGCAAAAGCAGCGGGTGATGATTGCAATGGCGATGTCTTGTCAACCCGGTATTTTGATAGCTGATGAACCTACAACCGCATTGGATGTAACAGTACAAAAGGCGATACTGGATTTGATGAACGACCTGAAAAAGGAGTTGCAATCATCTATCCTGTTTATTACGCACGATCTTGGTGTAATTGCAGAGGTTGCAGACAGGGTTATGGTAATGTATCAGGGAAAAATAGTAGAAGAAGGTACCGTAGAAGAAATTTTTACTGATCCTAAGCATCCATATACTAAAAGCTTGTTAGCTTGTCGCCCTCCACTAGATTACAGGCTTCGCCGCCTGCCGGTAGTTAGTGATTTTATGGATTTGGAATTGAATGAATCAGGGCAGGCTGTCATTAAAGAACGGACTACTTCACTTAAGTCGGTAGTTTCTCGTATGCGTGTACCTTCCATGGAAACTGTCAAGCGTTTGCGGGATTTACAACAACGAGAGCCCATTCTTGAGGTTAAAAATTTACGGACCTGGTACCCACTTAAAAAAAGCTTTCTGGGAGGAGTTACCGAATATGTAAAAGCAGTAGATGATGTAAGTTTTGAAGTCTATCCTGGAGAGACTTTAGGCTTAGTAGGGGAGTCCGGATGTGGAAAAACAACATTAGGCCGTTCTATTTTAGGGCTTACGCCTACTATGTCGGGAGAAGTATTGTATAAAGGAGAATCACTATTGGGTATGGAACGCCTGGATATGACTAAAAAGCGCCAGGAAATGCAAATTATCTTCCAGGACCCATATGCTTCTTTGAATCCCCGTATGACGATTGGTAATGCCATTATGGAACCAATGGATGTACATGGTTTGTATAGTTCCAAAGAGGAACGTAGAGAGAGAGTGTTACAATTGCTGGACACCGTTAGTTTGTCTCCCAAGCATTTCAACAGGTATCCACATGAGTTTTCAGGAGGACAAAGGCAAAGAATTGCAATTGCAAGAGCACTTGCCCTGAATCCTAAATTTATTATTTGTGATGAATCAGTTTCTGCGCTTGACGTATCGGTTCAGGCTCAGGTGCTGAACTTATTAATGGAGTTGAGAGAAAAATATCGATTCACCTATATTTTTATCTCACATGATTTATCTGTGGTTAAATTTATGAGCGATCGAATGATTGTGATGAATCAGGGAAAGATAGAAGAAGCAGGCCCTTCTGATGAGATTTATGCCAACCCTCAAAGAGAGTATACAAGAAAACTAATTGATGCTATTCCGAAAGGGATGAATGAACAACTTATGAGGAGATGATATAGTAGAATGATGTAGTAATATAGCAAGTAGGTGATATAGTGAATAAGCTAACTTAATATATCACTATATCACCTCACCATATAAAGATTACTTATTCTTGTCGATACAATTCAAATCTTCGAAAGCTTGTTTCAGACGAGTAGTGAATGATTGTTCTGCTACGCGCAACCACTTACGAGGATCGTAGTATTTTTTGTTTGGAGAATCCTCTCCATCTGGATTACCAATTTGCGTTTGTAGGTATCCTTCATTCTTTGTATAATAATCACGAACACCAGTCCAGAAAGCCCATTGCTGATCTGTATCAATATTCATTTTTACAGCTCCATATTCGATAGCTTCGCGAATTTCCTCACGAGAAGAGCCCGAACCACCATGGAATACAAAGTTAATTGGATTGTCACCCGTATTGAACTTTTCTTTAATGTGATCCTGAGAATTCTTAAGAATAATAGGGCGTAGTTCTACATTACCTGGCTTGTAAACACCATGTACATTACCGAAAGCAGCAGCAATGGTGAATTTATCACTCACTTTACTCAATGCTTCATACGCATAAGCTACCTCTTCTGGTTGAGTGTATAGGCGAGCACTATCTACATCCGTATTATCTACACCGTCTTCTTCTCCTCCTGTTACTCCCAACTCTATTTCCAGTGTCATGCCTATTTTAGCCATTCTTTCAAGGTAACGGACACAGGTTTCTACATTCTCTTCAATAGATTCTTCAGAAAGATCAAGCATATGAGAACTATATAAAGGATAGCCTCTGCTTTCATAGAATTTTTCACCAGCATCCAACATGCCATCTACCCATGGTAATAGCTTTTTCGCACAGTGGTCAGTATGCATGATCACTGTTACACCATAAGCCTTTGCCATTGCATGTACATGCATAGCACCAGAAATTGCACCTAAAACAGTAGCTTGCTGGTTTTCATTTGAAAGCCCTTTACCTGCAAAGAACTGAGCTCCTCCATTAGAGAATTGAATAATTACTGGAGAATTCACTTCTCGAGCTGTTTCCAATACTGCATTTACAGAGTTAGTACCCACTACATTTACAGCAGGCAATGCAAAGTTATTTTCGTTTGCGTAATTCAGAAGATCTGTTACTTCCTGCCCGTGTAAAACACCTGGACGGAAACGTGTAGATGTTGACATAAATCAGGTTTAATTATGTAATCCTTTCAATGGGGCCAAAGATAGCGATTTCCGTGAGAATGTAGTAAAGGAGAAGGGGGTTTAGGGAAGTTTAAACGGTTAAGGCGTGGTTTAGCAGTTTAAATAGCATTATTGTAAGAAAAAAAAGGTTTAACAGGCAAAAAATTAAGCCTATTAAACCCTTTAAATCTTCTTAAACGATATTTTATATGATTCCTTTTTCAGTAAGATATCGCTCTGCATCCAGTGCTGCCATGCAACCTGTTCCTGCTGCGGTCACAGCCTGACGGTATATATTGTCTTGAGCATCTCCACTGGCAAATACACCCTCTCTATTGGTTTGTGTACTTTTACCTTTTGTGATGATATATCCGGTGTCATCCAAATCAATCCAATCTTTGAAAATGTCTGTATTAGGTTTATGGCCAATGGCTACAAAGAAACCTTTTACATCAATGACACTTTCCTCATTTGTTTTGTTGTTGAATACCTTAACAGATTCTACAGAATCATCTCCCTGGATTTCTTTAGTTTCTGTATTCCAATGGACAATAATATTTTCTGTCTTAAGCACTCTTTCCTGCATGATGGCTGATGCTCTCATCTCATCACGGCGTACTAATAAATGTACCTGAGGACATAATTTGGAAAGATATAATGCTTCTTCAGCAGCAGTATCACCACCACCTACAACAGCTACTTCTTTACCGCGGTAAAAGAATCCATCACATACTGCACAGGCAGAAACTCCCTTATTCATGAGTTGTTGTTCAGATTCTAATCCTAGCCACTTTGCACTTGCTCCTGTAGAAATAACAATCGTGTCAGCATGAATTTCAGCGCCCGCTTCAGTCCATGCCTTATGAATAGGCCCTGTGAAATCTACTTTAGTAATCATCTCATAACGGATATCTGTACCAAAGCGCTCAGCCTGCTTACGAAAATCATCCATCATTTGAGGCCCCATAATACCTTCTGGATAACCTGGATAGTTTTCTACATCAGTAGTAATCATCAACTGGCCGCCAGGCTCACTACCTGTATATAGAATTGGGTCGAGATTAGCACGAGCAGCGTATACAGCAGCTGTATAACCAGCAGGGCCTGATCCGATAATAAGACATTTTACTTTTTCAATATTTTCTGCCATAGCAAATTACATTTACAAAATACTTAAACTTGTCAATTTATAATCTTCCGAACTTGATCATTTTAAATAACCAAGTTGGTTTATCTTTAAAATGAGTTCTCAGGCGGCAAAAATAAAAATAATCCTTATTCATCCATGTAATAAGGATCACTCAAATAATAGCAACCATCTTACCAAACAACTCGAATCGTTAATCAGTTGAATAGAGTCAACCGCCGATAAAACAAGTGGGCTGGCCTTCTTAATTTTGGGGTATAAGAAAAAAAGGCTATTTTTAGGAAAGAGGAATGAGCCCACAAATAATGCACAAAAAACCAATTACTCATTCCCGAAGGAAAAACGGGTGTAATATGATGATTTATTCTATAGCTTTCGCAGGTGCCATATCTAGCCTAGCAGCGTGGTTTCTACATCGTTCAAATGATTCAAAGAGCAACTTGTTCCAAACTGCATTTTTTGCTTCCTTGGGTATTTTTGCAGTTGCAGTAATGTTTGCAGATGTAGATTTTGAACAAAAACTGAAGATTCTCTTTAGAGATTTATCTGTAATGGCAGGTTTTGGCTTGTTCTTTCAGCTTCTTTCCATTAAAAAACGATGGTTTATGATGGGAGGAATCCTGGCTGCTTTAACTTTTATGGTCTACCAGCGTACAATTATGGCTTATTCTTTTAGTATGCCGGTAGAAGATAGTGTCCACTATGATGCTTCTGGTGAGTTACTAATGGAACTTGCAGAAAATGCAGACATCGATGCAGTAGCTACTGTACAACATAAATACAACCTTCAATTTACACCTGCCTTTCATCCTGCTGATCCTGCAATTACCGAATTGGATGATTATTATGTAGTTGATGTACCTGAAGAACACGAAGCCGAAATACAAAACATTATCAATGACCTTCAATCTGTGGCTGCGGTAGACTGGGTAGAACCGAATGAAACAGTTACAGTTTCCCCTCTTGAAGGACGTAAGCCATCTACTATAAAAAAGAAATTTGGAATTAATGATCCTGACTTAGGTGAATTATGGGGCTTTGAGTCAATGGGAGTCGATAAGTTATATGATTATTTGAATCAGCGTTCTCTTAAACCTCAGAAAAAAGCGCTAATTGCCATCCTGGACACAGGAGTAGATGCAAAACATGAAGATTTAAAAGACAACTTCGTATCAATAGATGCTAAATCTGATAATGATCCTAGAGGTCATGGTACTCATTGTGCAGGCATCGCAGCTGCTGTCTCAAATAATGGGGTAGGGGTTGCTTCTTTCTCAAGAGGAAATGAGTTTGTCCAGGTGAGTAGTGTCAAAGTACTTTCTTCTTCCGGTATGGGAACTCAAAAGATGATTATAGACGGTATTATTAAGGCATCTGATGCTGGTGCTGATGTTATATCCATGAGTTTGGGTGGACTCTCCAATCAGACGAAAGAACGTGCGTACCAAAAAGCAGTTGCCTATGCCAATAACAAAGGTGCTGTAGTTGTAGCCGCTGCGGGCAATTCTAATAGAAATGCTAAAAAATATGCTCCTGCCGGGGTACCTGGAGTCATCACAGTCAGTGCCATTGATGAACGCCATAATAGAGCCGTGTTTTCCAATTATGTGAATGATGTACAAATGGGAATTGCTGCTCCAGGAGTCAATATATATTCTACCATTCCAAATAGCCAATATGCTACCTTTAGCGGTACTTCGATGGCAACTCCTTATGTTTCTGGCTTAGTAGGTTTATTAAAGAGCCTTGATCCTGCTCTAGATACACAAACAATACATCAATTGCTTTCACAAACAGGTGCAGAAACGAATAACACTCCTCAAACGGGTTATTTGATTCAGCCTTATCAGGCAGTACGACAGTTAATAGAAAGCAGGGCATTGTAGTATCGAAAATTTTCTTTTAATCACTTTGCTTTTCTATTTTTACCCTAGAAAAGTAAAATTTTTATGGCCAAATTCAGGACCAACCACGGGGACGGTGGTAAAAACAGTTCCGGCATGATTGTCAGAGTAGGGCTGTTTGGCGCCATTCTAGGTGGCCTCTTTTTTCTGTTTAACCAGTTTACGGGAGGAGATTCTTCTGATAATTCGCATGAAAATCAGGAAACCTATTACCTGCCTACTTCTTCCGGACAAATAATCCATCATCAATATTATAGCCTTTCCTATATAGAAGAACACGAGCAGGCAGAATGGGTAGCCTATCAACTCACAAAAGAAGAGTTGGAACAACCGTGGCTGGCCCGAATGGATGATTTCAAAGAAGATCCAAGTATCCGGTCTGGTTCTGCATCTCCTGAAGATTATAAGCATTCCGGCTATGATCGCGGGCATCTGGTACCAGTAGCAGACAGGTCTTTTAATGAGGCTGCTATGTCTGAAACTTTCTATATGAGCAATATCAGCCCACAATCCAGAAATTTCAATGGTGGTATTTGGAGGGAACTCGAAGAACAAACCAGATATTGGGCTAAAAGAAATGGAGAACTATACGTTATAAGTGGTCCAGTATTAAAGCTAGAAGAAAAGAGTAGAATTGGTGACAATGAGGTGTCAGTGCCAAGTGCTTTTTTCAAAGTTTTACTAGACTTGCAAGAGCCTCAGGTAAAAGGAATCGGGTTCGTGATTCCTAATGAAGTGAGTTACGAACCTCTATTCGATTATGCACTTTCTATTGATGATGTAGAGGAAATTTCAGGGCTGGATTTTTTTGGAGAATTAATACCTGAAGATTTGGAAAAGGAGATCGAAGGAAATGTTAATATTGACCTTTGGCCATTTAGTAAGTCTAAATATGAGAAACGTATTGAAAAGTGGAATAAACAGTAAATATGTCTAAGAAAGAGCAATTCATTGAAGAGATAATTAGTGGTTATACTTTCAAAGGGCCAGCTATTGACCTGGGGGGAGCGATGTTGGGTGAAGAATGCATGACTGATACCTTGGTAAAAATACCATTAAAAACATTAAACCGTCATGGTTTGATAGCAGGAGCTACTGGTTCGGGTAAAACAAAAACTTTACAGATACTGGCAGAACAACTATCTACACAGGGCGTGCCGAGTTTGCTAATGGATATTAAGGGTGACCTGAGTGGGATTGCTGTACCTAGTGATGGCCATCCTAAAATAGATGAGAGACATGAGCGAATTGGTTTTCCTTTTGCCGCAGGAAGTAGCCCTGTAGAGTTTCTTTCACTTTCAGAAGAAAAAGGAGCAAGGTTAAGAGCTACCGTTACAGAGTTTGGCCCTGTGTTATTCTCTAAAATGCTGGACTTAAATGACACACAATCCGGAATAGTAGCTGTACTTTTTAAATATTGTGATGACAACCAATTACCACTTGTTGATCTTGAGGACTTTAAACAGGTGTTGCGTTATATGACCAATGAAGGCAAGGAAGAAATTACAGCAGCCTATGGGCGAATTTCTACGGCTTCTACCGGTGCAATAATGCGTAAAATTGTAGAACTGGAACAGCAAGATGCCAATTTGTTTTTTGGTGAACCATCTTTTGATGTAGACGATTTGTGTCGGGTAGATGAAGAAGGCAAAGGTGTAGTCTCTATTATTCGCCTGACAGATATACAGGATCGTCCAAAGTTGTTTTCTACTTTCATGCTACAGGTTTTAGCAGAAATTTATGCTTCTTTTCCTGAAGCAGGAGATATGGATAAGCCTAAATTGGTGCTTTTTATAGATGAAGCCCATCTCGTTTTTGATGAGGCTTCAGATGCTTTATTGGATCAAATAGAGGTGATTGTCAAGCTGATTCGCTCTAAAGGCGTTGGACTTTTCTTTGTAACTCAAAATCCAGCTGATATTCCAGATGATGTACTGGGACAGCTTGGTTTGAAAATTCAACATGCCTTAAGGGCCTTTACGGCAAAAGACAGGAAGGCAATCAAGTTGGCCGCTCAAAATTATCCATTATCAGATTTCTATGATGTATCTCAGGTTGTAACAGAATTGGGAATAGGAGAAGCTCTTGTTACAGCCTTAAATGAAAAAGGTATTCCAACCCCATTAGCACATACTTTATTGCGTGCTCCTCAATCAAGGATGGATGTTCTAAAAGAACAAGAATTAAATCACCTGCTCAGCCAATCGGACTTAATTAATAAATACAATAGAACAGTTGACCCTGAAAGTGCACATGAAATCTTAACTGAAAAAATTAAACAGGCGCAAGAAGATGCACATCAGGAAGAATTAAAGCAACAACAGCAAAAAGCTCGCAAAGTATCTCGCCGAAAGGAAAAGAGTACTATTGAAAAAATTATGAGCAATCCGACTACCCGTCAAATAGGCCGAACTGTAGCCAGAGAGTTAACACGGGGACTATTGGGAGCACTAGGTATTTCTACATCGACAAGGAGGAGAAGAAGAAGGTAAGGTAAATTACACTATCAAATAAACCCGGGAAGCAGCTTGAAGCTGCTTCCCGGGTTCAGATTTTACTACAGAAGGATACTATACTGCGGCATCTCAATTGTCTATATAGCCATCAATTTCGGTCACGGGCCAAAACTGGTTTATAAGTTCTTTGGTATATAGACCATGGTGTTTCCATATAATGGCCTTCAGCGAAATAGGTAGCTATTTTTTCAAATTCTTCAGGATTCTTGAATCCAACAATTGACTGAAGCGTATTTTGTTCTTCATCTAAAAAAACAACAGTTGGATAGCTCAAACGACCCTTTAATAATTCGGCTGCTAATTCGTGATAGCCTTTCTTACCTTTTGTAACATAACTATAAGTATTTCCTTTATAGGTCAAATCCTCTTTACATTCTGCATCAAGGCGAACAGCATAAAAGTTATCGTTGATATATTGAGCGATATAAGATTGCTGATAGGTAATCTGGTCCATACGCTTGCACCAGCCACACCAATCAGTATACACATCAAGAAAAATCATTTTAGGTTCTTGTTCTGACAATTGCATGGCCTCGTCCCAACTCAGCCAATTAATAGTATTTGCTGATGGCGTATAATTGACTGATTCAATAGGGGTGAATGATAAATTACTCACTGTCATGAGTATCATCAATAGTACACTAATCCTATTCATTCTTTTATTTTTATTGACCCTCAAAGGCTTTTATTTAAGTAAATCAAACAACAAACAAACAAATTTTCAATCCGGCTTATGGTACAGGGCTCCTATTTTAAAGTAAGTTTAACGATTTTGAAAACTCATTGTTAAAGACTAGTAAACGATCGTTAAGCAAATTGTGCTCAGAAACTAATTGAGCGTTTAATAAAGGAGCCGGCCGTCCTTTTTCTATATATAGGTTGCTAACAAAAACTCTTGCCTCATCCCATAGATTTGCTTCAATAAAGGTTTTTAAAAGCTGAATTCCACCTTCTACCATTATGCTGCTGATTTTCCGCTTTACTAATTCACTAAGCAATATATCTACAATAGAAGCTTCTGGGGGGCAGTAAATATACTCTAGCTTTCCAGGAAAAGCTCTATAATTCTGCTGGTTTGTAAAAATTAAGGTGTGCTGTGTCTTGTCTTTTAAAAATAAAGAATCATCGAGTTGGCCATGCCGGTCTATGGCAAGCCTTAAGGGAGAAGGCCCATTATACAATCGATTAGTAAGCTGAGGATTATCGATAATCGCCGTTTTGGTTCCTACTAGTATCGCACCAATTTCAGATCGCCAGCGATGCACCAGCCGTTTAGAAAAAGAGTTGCTTAACCACAGTTGCTGATCATTATCCGGGGCAAAAATGTTATTGAGAGATTGTGCATACTTTAATATAATGTAAGGCCTTTTTTTTGTGACAAATGTATTGCGAATAGCACTGATTTGACGTCCTTTAGTTTCAAGTACTCCGGTGGTAACTTTTACTCCCTTACTCCTTAAATAATCAATGCCAGTACCATCCACACCAGGAGTATGATCGATATAAGAAATGATAACTTCCGGTATTTTTTCTCTAATAATTAAATGTGTACAAGGGGGAGTATTGCCAAAAATATTGCAGGGTTCTAAAGAGACATATAGCGTAGAGTGGGGGAGCAGGTGTTTATTTTCTGGCGCAACACTATTTACCGCATTTACTTCAGCATGTGAATCACCATACCTTTGGTGAAAGCCTTCACCTATAATCTTGTCTTCATAAACAATCACTGCACCTACAATCGGATTGGGAGCTGCATATGGCAATCCTTGCAAAGCAAGATCAAAACAGCGTTGCATAAATAATTCTTTCATCACCCGCTTTTCAGTTTTTCTAGCTTAGGTTTTAACTTTCTTATGAAAAACCTTATTTTTATTGAAATATCAATTACTTCTACTTGTTTACTCGCAAACGTAAGTAATCAAAACATTATTTGTCAATTGAAACGTAGAACCAACAATTTCAAAACGAAACCTTAGATCGTGTTATACAAGGTCAAGCTTAAAAACTCAGATGACAATGTATTACTGGATGATAAGGTTTACGAATTCTTAACCTCTGAACCCTATCTGGTAAGAGTCAAATTTATCGAAAATCTGCGCAAACACTCAAGTGGATGTGCTGTTTTTCAAAAAACATGGAAAAAAGCAGACGGCAATTACAAAACAGAAACCATTTATTTGCATAAGCTGATCGCTGAAAAATTTCTTGATGAAACCAAATCATCAGAAAAAAACCTGGTGGGCGCCAAAAATGGTAATAAACTGGATTGTAGGCTTGATAATTTGGTGTATCGCTCCAGATCTGTTGCCAGCAGGAAGCGTAAAACTAGTAGCCGCATAGGATATACCGGCGTCTATAAAGAAAATAATCGCTACCGAGCCGTGATTTCAGTCAATAGAAAATCTGTACACATCGGAATGTATGATACTGCTGAAGAAGCAGCGCTTGCATATAATAAGAAATCAAAGGAGCTCTATGGAGAGGATGGCAAACAAAATATTATCAAGAATAGGAAAAGCGAGGAAGAAGCTTAAACTTCATTAGGTTTTACTGCTCGCGTCATTTCTCTTTTTCCCGGAGGGCCCTTTAGAGCTTCCACTGTGAAGCCTAAGCCTTTCATTACTCTTTTTACAGCTCCTTTAGCACAATAAGTAACCAGCATTCCCCCTGGTTTTAGCGCATTATACATTTTCTCCATCAACTCAGTTTCCCATAGTTCTGGTTGTGCATTAGGCGCAAAAGCATCGAAGTAGATAACATTAAATGTTTCAGGATAATCAATTCGTTGAAATAGCTCATTATACTTCGTGAAGGTAAAATAATCTCCTAGTCTTATGGGAGTGCTCCATGCTGCCTTATGCATTTCATTAAAGACCTCTTCCATCACACCTTTTCCCAATAAAGAAGGGTAATTTAAGGTAATAGCTTCCGCTAATGTAATCGGATATGCTTCGAAAGTGTCATAACGAATTCTGAGCTTCTTTTCTTCGGCTTCCTGATAAGTTAGTAAAGCGTTTAAACCTGTACCGAAGCCAATTTCCAATACAGCGACCTCTTCTTTATCTTCTAGTTGAGCATATAGACCCGCCTCCAGAAATACATGCCTTGATTCCTGAATAGCTCCGTATTTTGAATGATAACTAACACCAAATTTTTCGGAATGGATAGAGTGGGAGCCGTCTTGCGTTTCGAAGATTTCTCCTGTTTTCATCTGTTAAAAATTTTCCTGCAGGCTCACATATTCGCTATGCTAAGTCAATTGCTCACTTAAAGTATTTATGCTGATTTCAAAATGGGAAGCATCATATACAGCACGCCCTTCCTTAATGATCAGCATTTGAGGAGATTCATGACGAATGCCGTACTCTTCAGCTACGGCATTCGAAACGTCTCTATAAGCGATTAAATCCAAAAAATAGGGAACAACCTTATTCTCGGAAATATTCCATGTTTTCTCCAACCTGTTTAGTGCTACTGAACTAATAGAACAACGAGTACTATGCTTGAAAATCAAACAGGGCACTTCATGGGAAGATTCATTGATAGATGATAGCTGGCTAATTGAGGTTAGAGGAAACCAGTTTACTTTACTCATTAGTGTTTACCTTAGGTAATTAAATACCCAAGTAACAACATCAGTAGCAACTTCGTTCATAGAAAAATTAGAAGGGCAACCATAACCGCGGTTGCAAGACGATGAAAGGCCAACAATAGCCAGTACTGCAGCGATCGTACAAATTCTTCTGAGGTTCTTGATTCTCATTGTATATTCATTTTTTTGGATATGCAAACACTCCACAAACGCCCTGGTTGAGCAATTAGTATAATTTCTGATGCAAAAATAGTAATTAAAGTGCAAACTCAAATTTAAGTATGAACCATACGATGTGCTTAATACTTTAAAATAAGACTAGTTTTTATATTTTTGCAGACGATTGAACCTAACAACAAAGAAGAATGGCTAGAAAAATAGCACTTAGAGACGCTCTACGTGAGGCAATGTCCGAGGAAATGCGTCGAGATGAGAATGTATTCTTAATGGGAGAGGAGGTTGCTGAATACAATGGGGCATATAAAGTTAGCAAAGGCATGCTGGATGAGTTCGGTGCCAAGCGAGTTATTGATACACCCATTGCTGAACTTGGCTTTGCAGGAATTGGGGTTGGAGCAGCAATGAATGGCTTACGGCCTATCGTTGAGTTTATGACCTGGAATTTTGCGGTCCTTGCATTCGATCAGATTGTAAATAACGCTGCCAAGACTTTATCTCAGTCTGCCGGGCAATTCAAGTGTCCAATTGTTTTTCGAGGCCCTTCCGGAAGTGCTGGACAATTGGCTCAACAGCACTCTCAGACTTTTGAAAGCTGGATGGCTAATACTCCAGGCCTGAAAGTTATTTCTTGTGTAGACCCTGCCGATGCGAAAGGACTTCTTAAATCTGCCATTCGCGACGAAGATCCTGTTTGTGTGATGGAATCTGAGTTATTATATGGCTATGAAGCTGAAGTACCTGAAGGAGAATACCTGGTTCCAATTGGACAAGCTGCTGTGAGACGTGAAGGAACAGATATCACATTGGTTTCTTTCAATAAAATGATGTTTCCGGTTATTGAAGCTGCCGAAGCACTAGAGAAAGAAGGGATATCTGCTGAAGTTATTGATTTAAGAACAATTCGTCCTCTGGATCATCATACAATTGTAAATTCGGTGAAAAAGACGAATCGATTGGTAGTTGTAGATGAATCATGGCCATTTGCGGGTGTCTCTGCTGAAATTGCTTATGAAATCCAGAAATATGCATTTGACTATCTGGATGCACCAGTTACACGTGTAAATGCTGCAGACACATCCCTGCCATATGCACCGACATTGGTAGATGCTTATTTGCCTAATGCAAATAAGATCATTAAAGCCGCTAAAGAAGTGCTTTACATGAATGCGTAAAAAATCGATTTAAGATAACACGAAGGGCGCAAATGATGATTTTGCGCCCTTTTTTATTATTCTTTGGTAAGCGTTTTCTAATAACTCTTTTCAGGAGTACTTATTCTCCAGTCTAATTCACAGTCACTTCATCAATAAATACCCACGCTGGCAAGCCAGCAGCATTATGCCAAACAGGGGCAAGCTGTTGATTCTTCCCTATGATTTTGATATAACGCGCTTCCACCGCTTGTGATTGACTCGTAAAATACTGAATATCATTAATCTTACTGCCCTTCGTTAATGGTTTTTGATTTTGGAGTGTTTCAAAGCGGCTATAATTTTGTCCATCCATGCTGTACCAATACTCAACCGAATTTGGGAAAAATACAATATGGTTGGTCACTTGCAGAAAGGCAGAAGAAATTTGCTTAACCATGTTGGGGGCTCCTAAATCAATAACAGCCTCCAGGTCGTTTCCTTCAAACCCAAGCCAGTTGGCATAAAAATTTCCGCCTCCGAAGGCACCATCAGTTAAGGTTTGTGGATCTTCACTGGCATACTTTTTAGGCTTGGTATTCAAGATTACTTTTTTTCCATGAGCTAAATTTTGATTTTTCGCCCGGGCAATAGTGTTTTTATACCCTTCAATATATTCTGAGACACTATAACGCATTTCGTTCATCATACTAATGTTTGCTTTCTGGGTAGTTGCTTCAAAACGAGCCAGGCGTTTGCTTAAATCCGGTGATAGAGCAGCCTTGCTCAAATTTCTTCTAGCATGCTCCAGGAGGGCATAATCTACACTTAAACGTGCTGCATTTAGCCGGTCTAATAATTCAGGCTGGCCAGCTACTGCCTTTTCTGCCTCATTATACAAGCTGTCGTAATAAGCCAGCATTGGGCCACTCAAGAAACTTTCAAAGCCCTGTGAAGGATCGCCATAGAGAAATAAGAAAAAGGAACTATCCTGTTGAATTTCCTCATGGACAGTTTCAATATAAGATCGAACAAAAGGTGCTGCCGCTTCATAATAGCCATTTAAGAAATCATCCATAATAGCCGTTGCATTCGCATCAGGCTGCCAAAGCAGTTGAGCTGTTAAATAGGAGCGGAGTTCAAATAGTTCACTGGGCTGCCGACTATGCTGTTCAAATATCCATTTGGCATTATTGTTTACAAATAGATCTATGTTCGGTTGAAGCGTATGGATATTAGGAAAAGGAGCAAGAAAATTGGTGAATTGAGTCGTGTAATCCCAGATTCGAATATTGTCGGAGATTTTAGACCACTCCCTGAGGTCATTAGTGAAATCCTGGCATTTTTTATCAATTGGTGCACTACGATCACATTCAATAGAACATAGAGTGATTAATACATTACTTTTTGGGCGGATGTTTTTTGGTGCTTTGCGCGTATATTGATACGCAAGCGTTGAAATCTGTTTATCCGGAAAATGCTCGGCAATCCGATTGACAAAATAAATCATGGAACCCGATGGAGATTCTTCTGCCTGATGAATTGCCTCGCACTTATCACACTGGCAATATTGGGTATTGTCATCCTGACTAACAGAAATTACCTTTGCGGAAGGGTAACGAGCCAAGTATTGAGTCACGCTATCTTTGACAAGTTCAAAAACCGTTTCATTGGTTAGACAAAGTTGAGTGGGTATGCGTTTACCATTTCGCAAAGCATAATACTCAGGATGTGATTGGTAAAAATCATCTGCAGGTAGAAACCGATGAAAAGTATGTACTCTGGCATCTGGTACATAAGTTGGAAAAGCTTCTTCTGTTACCCGAAGTTTGTGGGCAAAATCCGCTTGATCGTAAAACAGCCTGGAATGCACGGTACGCGTACTAACTGGTGGTACATAGTGGTAATTTAGGTCTTTGGGGAGTCTGATATGGCTTTGTTCTGGAATTTTTTCTACCTCCGGACTATAGAATCGACATCCAAATTCTCGTTCTAAAAATACATATACGGCATAGAGGGAAGCTTTAGAAGAACCTCCTCCAATGTACACATCCTGATCTTTAACGTAATAAGCAATAGCATGTTGGGGCAAATCAAGTTCCGTTCTTTTCCCAATGTAAATATTGGTTTCACCCTCCACTGTTTTGCTTATCGCAATATCTACATTTCCGATTTCTTTGAGATAGGACTGCAATTCTGTAGCCGCTTTTTGCACCCATTCATCTGAATTTTCGGGCAGTACAATTGTAGCATTTGCTTTACCGCTTTTAGATAAAGTAAGGTGAGTTTGCCCCTGGCATTCAATTGAAATAAGACTGAGAAATATCCAAAATATAAAGGCTATTTTATCCATGCCAAACAGTTTGAGTCAAAAGTAAAGGCATTAATGCTAAGAAAATGCCCGAGACATATTACAAATATCCTTTTGCATTAATAGATAAACCAGGATTTATTTTCAAAAATGCTTCGAAATCAAGGCAAATTCTAAATGCATCTTTGGGATATACATTATAATGTGCTTCTAATTGCACGAATTCTTCTTTTGATCCGGTATGGATAAATGATTTTAAAAAGGTGAACATTGCTTTAAAAGTTAATGGGTTGAGTAGATGCTGATATAACCCCAGGGGAGGAGGAAAGCATATTAAGCATCAACCTATATGGTTTGAAAATTAAAATAATCGCCTTGGATATTGAACGTCAGGGAATTGCGGGTGTATTGATAGTTTTAAAAGAGCTACAGAAAAATCAGAGTGCTGGAAAACTAATCAACACTTAGCCAAAACTTTCAATAGATGAACCTAAGAATATTGCTTTACTCACTTTCAGTATTTGCGATATGCGGATGTAATCTAAATACTTTTAACATTTGCTCGTCAATGGACATCCAAGCCATTGAAACTGGAGGTGAAATACCTTTTGCCGGATTGAACGAAATGCACTTAAATCATTTTAAACAGTCTGGTTTTGTGTTGTCAGGTGAAATCCATACGGTATGGCCCTCAGAATATTTGCGGTTTGAGTTCCTTCAATTTTTGAACGGCTGCAACGGTACCAATGTACTGCTGTTAGAAGAATCGATAAGCAACGGTTATCTCGTCAACAAATACCTTGAAACAGGTGATAGTAGTTATTTGAATAAGGTTTACAAAGAATTTAAAAAAACCGTCAGCAATAAAAGAAACAAAATAAGAAAGGAAAAACTTAAAAAGGTTCATCAACTTAATTCAGAACTACCTGATAGTTTAAAAATTAAAATAATCGCCTTGGATATTGAACGTCAAGGAATTGCGGGTGTATTGATAGTTTTAAAAGAGCTACAGAAAAATCAGAGTGCTGGAAAACTAATCAACGACTTAGCTGAGCAGTTCATTGACCTTTTAGAAAAAAACGGGGCAAATAGAAACTTGAAAAATGAAATCAATAGCTTTTTCAATAGCCGTAAGACGCAGGCACAGTTAAGCCGTACACAGAATTATTTTGATTTTATTTTAAATGGGATAATCAGGGGGGTACATTTTGAATATAACAAAAAGCCCTATCAAAAGCGGGATAAGTTTATG
This sequence comes from Chitinophagales bacterium, assembly GCA_022360175.1. Classification (GTDB taxonomy): domain Bacteria; phylum Bacteroidota; class Bacteroidia; order Chitinophagales; family Saprospiraceae; genus JAKSDI01. The sequence goes on along the minus strand of JAKSDI010000259.1, from coordinate 3,493 downwards.
TTTGAAAGGTTTAAGGAGTACCATGGATTAAACGAAAGGAAAGGGAGGGAAAGGTATTTTTTTTTTTTTTTTTTGAATCATTTAAAAACAAAAGGCACTCGGTTTGCCAATCTCGTTTTGCGGGAAGCGAATACACAAGTTTTTAACGACCCAATACTCATTCAATATGAGTATTTCGGGTTTGAAAAAAATATTTATGGCAAAAGATTCAAAAAAGGCGAAACCTCAAGGTTAAAATTTTCGGATGACAAGTTAAAAATACTTTTGGGCAAGCCCCACTTCGGATTAATCAGGTTAAAAGACTGCAACCCAAACAGCTTGATTGATTATTCACTGATATTAAATAATAAGCGACGATGAAAAAAATGTTATTTATGTCAATGTTCATATTAATTCTTTCTTGTACAAAGAGGGAATTGAGCAATACCATTTTCGTAGAACCGGAAATACAGCCCTACTTGGATGACTTTGTCGCAGAAGCAGCCAAACGGGGATATGTAGTTGATTTTTCTGATACAGGTTTGATAATGGAATTTGGCGAGACTCCACCTGGGACATCCGCAACATGCTTGGGAAGGGGGAATGCCCACGAAGGTTTACACCACATGATATTTGATAAGGAGGCATGGGACTCCCGCACGCCCGACAATAATGCCTCAAGGGTCTATCATGAACTTGGGCATTGTGAACTTTCAAGACCCCATGATAATACCAGATTGGTCAATAATATGTGGAAGACGATTATGAGGGGACAGCCGTTTGCGTCAGATGAGGAGGGTATTGCACGAGCATTCTACGGTTTTAGAAAACCGTATTATATTGATGAACTCTTTGATGCAGATACACCCTCTCCCTTTTGGACTACCCTTCAGTTTGAGTATGACGAAATACAACAATTGCAGACTGAAACCCTGACATCTTTTTCCGCTGTATCTGATACTATTTTTGAGCTGTTGCAAACTGTAGAACAATTTGAGTTTGAGTCTATAGTATCAATAGAAAACCTAAATGAAAATCTGTATTTCCAATGGGGCACTAAAGAAAACGGAGCTTATTTAAACATACATGGTAGAGATAAAACAATTGTTGTAGGAATCATTGAAAACGGTAGAACATACCGGTTACATCAAAAAAACCATCCGGATATTGATTTTACCAAAAAAAATAAATTTACCATAAGGGAACAAAGTAATTTCTGCAAAATTTTCGTCAATGAAGAATTTGAGTTTCTGTTGGATACACTGAACACTCCGCTATTGAGCATTGGTTTGGATAGTGACGGCGGGGCTGCCGTATCTTTATTTAAAGTATCAAAAATACTTTAGTACATGCTCATCAGGGATTGTGTTTTCATAATACTTTTACTGGTTTTTGTGAATATTTCCATGAAGGCTCAAGATGCTCATTATACCAAGAATGAGCTGCGCCTGAATTTGCTAAGGCTCGAAGTAGTCCCCGAAAGCATCAACGACATCCACATGTTCAAATGGATGAATGGAGTTGTCTATAAAAGATATTTTGGCAAATATTTTTCGGCACTCACAGGATTGGAATATGGGAACAGAGAAATCAATGACCAAAAACCTTCCTATGAATATGCGTACGAGGGTAAAGGAAAATTCAAAGAATTTAGATTACAGGCAGGCTTTTCCTTCCAACTGCGAAACCATGCTAAGTTCCAGCCCTTTACCGAAGGTATAACATATTCAAGCTGGACTTCTTACCAAGGAACTTTTGTAAGTAACCAAAATCGCCATCAGGTAGAAGTGGACAACACATACATAAGAATCGGGGCAATATTAAAGACAGGTATCACTTATTCTTTTAGACCCAACCTGAACATAAATGCGGCTTTCGGGCTTCGTTTGGAAAATCCCGGAACGGGTGAAATCACCAAAACCGGTTTTAGTACCATAAACGCCGACCGACAATTTACTTGGATTCCTCTTGAACTTTCATTCAGCTACTTACTCTAACCATTGTATCTTCTTTCTAATGAAAAAGGCAATCTTATACCTTTGTTTAGTTGCTATCATTTTATCATGTAGTACATCTACAAAAACAAGCAGATACATCTCCCCCTTTTTTGAAAAGACAATTACAGATGCAAGGGATAGCATAAAATACGGTGTCATAGAATTAGGCAACCAAATATGGTTTGCAGAAAATCTAAAATTCAAAACCCCAAAATCTATATGTTACCGGAAAAGAGAAAAAAACTGCACCAACTATGGTAGGTTGTACCCTTATGACGAGCTGGAAAATGCATGCCCCAAAGGTTGGCGTATCCCCAATTTAAATGATTGGCAAATACTGAAAGCCCAATTTCAACATGACTCTATATATGCCCTGCTCGATACCATAAATTGGGAAACCCCAATTGGTCACTTAAACACATCAGGGCTTTCACTTCATGGCACAGGTTATCAGATGAAGAAAAATCTATTCGTTGGCGAAGGAAAAGCAACAACCATCTGGATAAATCAAATGAATAAATACGATGAATATTTTCATGCTCATATTTTTGGTGGGGAAGGAACGTATTTTGAAAAATCAAATTATCAAACCAATGAAGTATTACATGCCCATCCCATTGAAAATTTAAATGACAGGAGATTTGCCATCAGGTGTATGTGTGAAAAAAAAGAGGATGAGAGACTTTAATAAATTGTAATGAACTGGTTAATTTCAATTGACTACACGAGAATTCTAATTTGATGGTCATACACAAAGCCAAAAGGGAGAATTTGCCGACGAAAACAATAGGCTTATATAATTCTGCCCTATGCAACGTATTTTGAAAAAATAACTTCTTGTTCGATAATGAAGGAGTACGGTGTATAATCCAGTCTAAACAGAGTCACCCCGTCCAATTTAAATGGAGCCATTAGGTCCCGGGGAAATCGCTGACCCGGGCCGGTAAAATTTCTATTCATTAGCTTCACAACCCAATTCCAGTATTTTTCGCTTGCCGTATTTTTTGAAATAACCACCATATATTTCCAATTCTTCCTGGTAGTTGATAAAGGACGGGTACATGATTTCATATACCCTTGCAAGCTCACCGTATAGATTGCTCATATGTATTTTAGGTTGTAATATCCTGGAATCCGAAATTACTTGTTTCTACATATGATTTATCACGCACCTCTGCTTTTTCCAAGTCCATTGGAAAGTTGACACCTTGCATTTTTAAACTTTGAATGCGATACAGGTATGCAGCACCTTCCATTATTTGTTCTGCTACATCTGCTGCTTTCCTGTTTTCGTAATGCTCTAAATAGGTGCCTTTTACCCAATCATTGAATGCTCCCATTGACGGGCCACACCAAATCTGATAATCCAGAATTCGATCTGGCACTCCTGCATTTGCCCAATTGGAAGATAAGCCAAGGTACCATCTAAAAATTAAGGCCATTTTTCGGTGCGGGTTATTTTGGGCCCGTTCTATTTGTTCAGGATCTCTTTGTTGGAAAAATTCAATACAGGACTC
>JAKSDI010000085.1 GCA_022360175.1 Chitinophagales bacterium | reverse complement strand
TAATAATAAGCAAACACCACCGCCAAAGGAGGAGACTGCCAATAATAATACTCCGATAACTCCGGAATCGCCCAACCCCAATGACCCTAATGATTGGTCCGTATTTCCCAAGGTGATGCCTAATCCCAAAGGAGATGTTGTGCTTAAATACACGCTAAAGAGTACATGTGATGTAAGCATGCAGCTTATTAGCCCTGGCTGGAAAAAGGTAACAGAACTCCATTTTGAAAAACAACCGTCGGGAAATAATGTTAAAAGCATAAACATGTCCAGGGTTCCCCAAGGGCGGTATCTATTGGTTATTAAAGGAGGAGGAGAAGTCGTGCGCCGTTATCGGGTTCTCAAGCGATGATTTTTGTAGCTTTGGGCAGCCAAAACCATATGTATGGTCAAACCATCACTGAATGCTATTAAGGAACCAATCGGAGAAGAACTAAAACTGTTCGAATCCCATTTTCGGGACGCAATGCGTAGCAAAGTCTCTTTGCTGGATAATATCACCTATTATATTGTTCGCCGAAAAGGCAAACAAGTACGTCCAATGTTTGTCTTTCTTACTGCTAAACTTTGTGGTCCAGTAGGAGATTCTACCTATGCCGCGGCATCTCTTATAGAACTACTCCATACTGCTACCTTGGTTCATGATGATGTAGTGGATGATTCTATGGAGCGACGTGGTTTCTTTTCTGTTAATGCTTTATGGAAGAATAAGATCGCTGTCTTGGTAGGTGATTTTTTATTTTCTCAGGGAATGCTATTAGCAGTAAAGCAAAAAGAATATCGCCTATTTGAAATTGTGTCTAATGCTGTGAAGGCGATGAGCGAAGGAGAGCTATTACAGATAGAAAAAGCCCGTAGATTGGATATTCAGGAGAGTGTCTATTATGATATTATTCGTCAAAAGACCGCTTCTTTAATCGCTTCAGCCTGTAGTGCAGGAGCTGCTTCTTCTACTGAAGATGAAGTAACTATAGAGAAAATGCGCTTATTTGGTGAAAAGATTGGTATCGCTTTCCAAATTCGTGATGACTTGTTTGACTTTGGCTCTGAGGATGTTGGTAAGCCGTTGGGTATAGATATTAAGGAAAAGAAAATGACTCTTCCTTTGATCTATGCATTGGACAAAGCGCCTAAGAAAGAGCGCCGTCGGATCATCAATATTATTCGAAGGCATAGTAATAAACCAGAAAAAGTAAAAGAAGTAATAGCGTTTGTGAGGGGAAGTGGCGGACTGGAATATGCTAAAAAAGCAATGGATGAATACAAGGCAGATGCTTTTAAAATTCTACATGAGTTCCCAGAATCTCCTGTACGCCAATCATTGGAGGCTTTAGTTACCTTTGTTACAGATAGAAAAAAATAATTAACGCCTATTTATGTTGTGTTCTTCGTGGGGGTATCCATTGTTATCGAGGGGTTCCACTACCAGAATACGCCCATCTATAATTTCTACTACCTTGATTGCATCTCCAGGCTTTAATGTGGTACCTGCTGTCATCGCTTCCAATTCATAAGGAGCTCCTTTAATGTCAAGATGAACTTTGCCAAAACCATTTCTATGTGAAGGAATGGAATGTAATACCCGGCCGGTACTTGCTATGTATCTATTTTGTCCTGAGGAGACTTCAGGCAGGGGAGTGCTGGTTCGTATATTTTTTGCGATACGTATAGCCAAATAAGCGGCGGCGAAGCCAGCTAAAGTGGCTATACCCAGGCTTATTATTAGTTGTTGAAATTGATCCCATATGATGAGCATCGTCCAACTAAATGCAGCAATGAAAGAAAGAATGGTTTGAGGGCTGAGATAAAATGAATAACTGGTTTTATAGTCTATAGGTTGGTTATCTTCAATATCAAAAAGGCTCATTATGAGGAGAATGCATAGCAGTAAAGTGGAAACGGTTGCTGTTATCCAACAGCTTTGCATACCTATATTAAAGGATTTCCACCAATCTGAAAATTGCAATACTACCATAAAGCCAAATTGTGTAAACACAGTTCTATTGCAAATAAAACATATATATACGCAGTAGCCTGATTGATTCGACAAATACAGGGAGATAATCGTCGAATTTTTATAGTCTGTAGCTTTTTGTTGAATAGTCTTCAGAGAAGTCATGAATAAATGGCTACCTTTGTGCCGGGGAAAATCCATCTATTATATCACTATCATAAACACAAAATGTTGAGCGGCCAAATGGTTGAAGTAAAGCTTTTTTCTGGTACTACTTCTGAGTACCTGGCGAAAATAATAGCAGATCACTACGGGTATCCATTAGGAAATATACAATTGAATCGATTCAGTGATGGTGAAATGCAGCCAGTCATTAATGAGTCTGTCCGTGGTGCTTATGTGTTTTTTATCCAGTCTACGTATACACCTGTTGAAAATTTAATGGAATTATTGCTGATGATTGATGCTGCTAAACGAGCATCAGCAGGTTATATCACTGCGGTAATTCCTTACTTTGGATATGCGCGTCAGGATAGAAAAGACAAACCTCGTGTACCGATTTCTGCAAAATTGATTGCAAATCTATTACATACTGCTGGAGCGAATCGAATTATGACCATGGATTTCCATGCGGACCAAATCCAGGGCTTTTTTGACATTCCGGTAGACCACTTGAAAAGCGAAGCGATATACATACCTTATCTGCAAGAGCAGGATTTGTCAAATGTAATCTTTGCTTCTCCTGATGTAGGGGGGGTTAAAAGAGCTCGGACCTATGCAAAGCATTTCAACTGTAATCTGGTAATCTGCGATAAATATCGTAAGAAAGCTAATGAAGTGGCTGAAATGACCGTAATCGGAGATGTTGAAGGAGCAGATGTTATACTGGTAGATGATTTGGTAGATACTGCCGGTACTTTGTGCAGAGCAGCTAAAATTCTCAGAGAAAAGGGAGCAAAGAGCGTAAGGGCTATGTGTACACACCCTGTGTTATCAGGTAATGCCTACGAGCGTATCGAAGAATCGATGTTGGAAGAGTTAATCGTTTGTGATACGATTCCATTGAAGCAGGAATCCAGCAAAATAAAAGTATTGACTACTTCTAAGTTATTTGCCAGAGCGATTCGTAATACACATGAGCATCGTTCTATTTCAGCGCTATTTGTAGGGGGCTAAATTTATATAGTAGCTTCTTGGGCCGCTTGTTTATTCCAAATTGGAAGGTTTACGGTCATGCGGAATAAGAAATTTGCCTAAGGATCAAGTTTTTAAGTACTTAGGTTTTATTTTACCAGGATTATATTTATCTTTGCGTGCCTTTTCGGGAAGACAGCAAGTTTACCGAGAAGCATTCTATTATTATAAAGAGAAATAACAGACCAAAGTCTATACATCATGGAAGTTATAGCAGTAAATGGCGAATTGCGCCCGGAATTGGGAAAAAAAGGATCGAAGGCAGTTCGTAACGCAGGCAGAATTCCTTGCGTTTTGTACGGAGGTGATGAGGTAACACACTTTTCGGTTGCGTTCAATGATGTACGCGACTTGATTTATACTCCTGATTTTAAATTGGCAGAAATCAGCCTGGATGGTAAAGTTCAAAAGGCGATTTTGAAAGATGCGCAGTTTCATCCGGTAAGTGATGATATCCGCCATATTGATTTCCTACGTCTGGTAGAAGGCGCTCCAATCAAAGTAGAGGTGCCTGTGCGCTTCAAAGGAGTATCTCCCGGTGTTAAAGTAGGGGGTAAATTACAGCAAAAACTAAGACGTGTAAAAATCAAGACGACTCCTGATAATCTGATTGATGAATTACATGTAGATATTTCTAGCCTTGAGTTGGGCGATTCTGTACGAGTACGTGATATAGAAGCAGTGGATAATATAGAAATCCTCAATTCACCAAGTGTTCCTCTAGGAACGGTAGAAACGCCTCGTGCATTGCGTTCTGCTGCTACGGCTGCTGCTAAAGAGGAGGCTCAAAGCGAAGGATAAACTAGATAGTAAAACCTAAGCAAAGGTTTTATCAAATATATCATAGGTCTTTTAAGCTCTGAAATAGAGGTGTAGAGAGTTTGTTTCTCTACGCCTCTATTTTTATTTAAATACTACTTAGCATCTTGTATCTTAGCGCTGATCATTTTATACCTATACCTCATGACAAATCTACGAGTCAGCCTTATTCAAACATCTCTTCAATGGGAAGACAAAGCAGCCAATTTAAAACACTTCACGCATTTGATGAAAGGCCTGGAAGGAAATACCGATCTGGTAGTATTGCCAGAAATGTTTACTACTGGTTTTAGCATGCGGCCAGAGCTCCTTGCAGAAATGACGGAAGGAAAAACATTAAAATGGATGCGTGAACAAGCAGCAAATACGAATGCCTGTATTTGCGGAAGCCTAATCATCGAGGAAGAAGGCAGTTATTATAATCGATTCCTGTTTGTACGTCCAAATGGGGCCTATGAATCTTATGATAAGCGTCATCTGTTTACATTAGGTAAAGAAAATCAACATTATCAGGCGGGCAATCAGCATCTAACAGTAGAGGTCAAAGGTTGGAGAATAATGCCTCTTATCTGTTATGATTTACGTTTCCCTGTATGGAGTAGAAACACACAGGGGTATGATGTGTTATTATATGTGGCTAATTGGCCGGAAGTGCGAAGCCATGCATGGAAAGCATTATTGACTGGCCGTGCTATCGAAAATCAGAGCTATACAATAGGTGTGAATAGAATAGGTGAAGATGGAAATGGAGTACCCCATTCAGGAGATTCCTCTGTAATCGATTACTCAGGAGAAACGCTTTTGCAGGCACGCTCTATTGAAGGGGTTTACACAATAGAATTGAACAGGGAGGCTCAACAGAGATTTCGTTCGAAGTTATCTTTCTTGGCAGATCGGGATCAGTTTACTATTGAATTGAAAGATTAACATTTTACAAACAAAATGATTAATTCTTATTAAGAAATAATTTATCTTTTCGTGCCGTTCATAAGCTAAAGGAAAGCCAAAAAAATAAAATATACATTCTTCGTCCATAGCTGATAAGGCAGAAGCCTATCACTTTATTTATAAGTTTACCGAAACCGATTTTCAAATGACAATCCACTCTTTATCATCTGTTGTTACTTTATGCCTGGTTATAGTATTTTTCAGTTCATGTAGTGTACTAAGTAGTCAATATTCCTACAATTCTTCACGAGGAACAGGAGAACCAGAACCTACTACTCAGCCAACCACTAAGCCTAAATCAGAAGATAATAAACAAGAAGATTATGTTGATTTCGAGGAGGAAGAAGAGGATGTAAAGGATGAAGTAATAGAAGAAAATACCTCGAAGGAAGAAGAAGTAGTAACAGAAGAAACAGCTGACTTTTCCGATGAAGAGAAACTGCGCAAGGATATTGTAGATTATGCACATGATTACCTCGGTACAGATTATGTATACGGAGGAAAAACACCTGATGGTTTTGATTGCTCTGGCTTTACCTGCCACGTAATGAAGAAATATGATGTGAAACTGCCCCCGGTCTCTGCTTCACAAGCTAAAGAAGGTAAGAAAGTTAAGATGAAGAACGCCCGTCCCGGAGATTTGGTTTTCTTTAGAAAGACTCCTGCTGGCAAAGTATTTCATGTGGCCTTAGTCGTTGATAATGATAAAAAAGAAGGTTTAAAAGTGATACATAGTACTTCTAGAGGAGTTGTTGTTGATAATATTTCTAAATCAGATTACTGGCGGCCCAAAATTTCCATAGTGAGAGACGTATTAGAAGAGTGAAAATGACTACTTTTTGGAAGGTATGCCCAATTAAGTAATTGAGTTTAGGGATATCTCCAAAGCTTTATTCCTAATGTAGGAGTTATAAGAGATATTGCTCATCCCGGATATAATTTAATTAAAGCTTACGAATCGTAAGTCAACCTTTTTTCATTAGGGCTTGTTGCCTGTTTAGGTACATCTTTTATATTGTATTTCGTAATTTAGCCGCTTCTGGAAAGTGGGCTTCCATTTTTTAGAACGTGTTTAAATTTAGTTTTTTGAATAATATGAAATGCATTACAAAGCCGCACGAAGCTCATTTTGAGGTGCATACTTGTAAAGTACGTACCGAAAAATAGCTAAAGTCCGGT
>JAKSDI010000137.1 GCA_022360175.1 Chitinophagales bacterium | reverse complement strand
TCGAAATATTGGTATTGCCGCGCATATTGATGCCGGTAAAACGACTACTACCGAGCGTGTCCTATTCTATACCGGTCTAAGCCATAAAATTGGCGAGGTACACGATGGTGCTGCTACTATGGACTGGATGGAGCAGGAACAGGAGCGTGGTATCACGATTACTTCTGCTGCTACTAAAACCAGTTGGAAGTGGAAAGAAAAGGAATACGCCGTAAACATTATCGATACTCCGGGTCACGTTGACTTTACTGTTGAGGTAGAGCGTTCCCTACGTATATTAGATGGTGTAGTGGCTCTTTTCTGCGCAGTATCTGGTGTAGAACCTCAATCTGAAACTGTTTGGCGTCAAGCTAATCGTTATAAAGTACCACGTATCGGTTTCGTTAATAAAATGGACCGTTCTGGTGCAGACTTCTTCAACGTAGTAAATGACGTTAAGGAGAAGTTAGGTGCAAATGCAGTTCCTTTGCAAGTACCTATTGGAGCAGAAGAAACATTTAAAGGAGTTGTTGACCTTATCACCAATCAGGCAATTGTTTGGAATGAGGAAGACATGGGGATGACTTTCGAAGTAATTCCTATTCCTGAAGATCTTCAGGATACAGTTGATGAGTATCGCGAAGGACTGCTAGAAGCAGTAGCGGAGTATGATGAATCATTGATGGAGAAGTACTTTGAGGATCCTAATAGCATTTCTCCTGAAGAAATCCGTGCGGCGATTCGTGCAGCAGTGATTGATATGAGCATCATTCCAATGATGTGTGGTTCTGCGTTCAAAAATAAAGGTGTACAGGCTGTACTGGATGCGGTATGTGCTTTCATGCCTTCTCCTGTTGATGTTGATGCCATTACTGGTACCAACCCTAAAACAGAAGAAGAAGAAGTACGTCGCCCAAGTGTAGATGAGCCTTTTGCAGCACTTGCATTTAAGATTGCTACTGACCCATATGTAGGTCGCTTGGCATTCTTCCGCGCTTATTCAGGTGCACTAAATGCAGGTTCTTACGTATTGAATACTCGCTCTGGTAAGAAAGAACGTATTTCTCGTCTTTACCAGATGCACTCTAATAAGCAAAATCCGATTGATCGCGTTGAAGCGGGTGATATTGCAGCAGCGGTAGGTTTTAAAGACCTTCGTACTGGTGATACTATCTGTGCAGAGAATGCACCAATCGTTTTAGAAAGTATGACTTTCCCTGATCCAGTGATTGGTCTTGCTATTGAGCCTAAGTCTCAAAAAGACCTTGATAAACTGGGTATGTCTCTGGCTAAATTGTCAGAAGAAGATCCTACTTTCCGCGTACGTTATGATGAAGACACCAACCAAACCGTGATTAGCGGTATGGGTGAGCTTCACCTTGAAATCATCGTTGACCGTCTACGTCGCGAATTTAAGGTAGAAGTTAACCAAGGTGCACCTCAAGTAAATTACAAAGAAGCATTAACTACTACTGTTGATCACCGCGAACGTTTGAAGAAGCAGTCTGGTGGTTCTGGTTTGTTTGCAGATATGCAATTCGAAATCGGACCTGCTGATCAGGAATTCCTTGATACTGATGAATTCAAGGATGGAAAAGAGAAGCTTCAGTTCGTATGGTCTATCGTAGGTGGTGCGATCGATAAAAACTATCAGAAACCAATTAGAGATGGTTTCCTTGCAATGATGGATTCAGGTATCCTGGCAGGTTATTCACTAGACAGCATGAAGGTTCGTGTATACGACGGTTCTATGCACGCAGTGGATTCTAAGCCTGTAGCCTTCGAATTATGTGCTAAAGACGGTTTCCGTGCAGCAGCACCTAAGGCAAAGCCTGTGATCCTGGAGCCAATCATGAAACTGGAGGTAGTTACTCCAGAAGAATTTACCGGATCTGTTATTGGTGACCTTAACCGTCGTCGTGGCTTGCCGAAAGGACAAGAGCCTCGTTCAGGTGGTGCGGTAGCCATTCAGGCAGATGTTCCGCTGTCAGAAATGTTTGGATATGTAACTTCCCTTCGTACGATTACTTCCGGAAGAGCTAGCTCTACTATGGAATTCTCTCACTATGCTGAGGCTCCTGCTGGTATTTCTAAGGAAATCATCGAAAAAGCAAAGGGCGAAGTTAAAGTATAAAGATAAAGAGAAGCATTATTTGGAGGCGGACTTGTTCGCCTCCAAAAAGTCAATAACAATTATTATTAATCGTTGGCATGAATCAGAAGATTAGAATCAAACTCCGTTCTTACGATCATAACTTAGTAGATAAATCTACTGAAAAGATTGTTAAGACGGTGAGGAACAGTGGCGCTGTAGTAACTGGCCCGATTCCGCTGCCCACCGAGAAGAAAATCTTTACCGTGCTCCGTTCTCCGCACGTCAACAAGAAATCTCGGGAGCAGTTCCAGCTACGCACCCATAAACGCCTCATCGAAATCTATACTCCCACCCAGAAGACGGTCGATGCCCTGTCTAAACTGGAACTGCCGAGTGGAGTTGACATTCAGGTGAAACTGACGTAAAAAGCATTTTTACAAAAGGTATTTGCCCTCAGAAACTGGGTTTGGCCTCATCCGCTTATTTGATTTCGAGGTGAGCAATGAAGTATAATAGACACACTTCGGGCACCCAAGTCTGAGCGCTAATACCTAAGACTTTTAAAACCACAAAGTGCTGATGAACGGTATAATCGGTAAGAAAATTGGCATGACCAGCATTTTTGATGAATCTGGCCGCAATGTAGCGTGTACAGTTATCGAAGCTGGCCCTTGTGTCGTTACACAGGTGAAAACCGTAGAGACCGACGGTTACAATAGCCTACAACTTGGGTATGGTGACGCCAAAACAAAGAACACCTCCCAAGCTCTCCTAGGGCATTTTGATAAAGCAAAGACAGGTCCTAAAAGAAAAGTTGTTGAGTTTCGCAATTTCGACTTAGTCGAGAAAGCGGTCGGCGACATCCTTAAGGTAGAAGACGTTTTTGACGAAGGAGATCTGGTAAGTGCTACAGGTACTACCAAAGGTAAAGGTTTCCAGGGGGTTGTTAAGCGCCACAACTTTAGTGGTGTGAATGATGCAACTCACGGACAACATAACCGCCAGCGTGCTCCTGGTTCTATCGGTGCAGCTTCTTATCCTGCGCGTGTATTCAAAGGTATGCGTATGGCAGGTCGTACTGGTGGCAACCGTGTACAAGTTAAGAACCTTCGCGTGCTTAAGGTATTTCCCGAAAAGAACCTGGTTTTGGTAAAGGGCGCAGTTCCCGGCCATAAAGGCTCTTACGTTATTCTTGAAAAGTAATTGTCCGGCGAATGGTGCTACTATATTCGTATAGTTGCTCCTTCCGACACAAACACACAAGAAGATGAAACTCGAAGTTTTAAATATTCAAGGTCAAAAGACCGGCAGGGAAGTAGATTTGCCGGAAGACATCTTCGGCGTTGAGCCGAATGAGCATGCTGTATACCTTGCGGTGAAGCAGCACCTTGCGAATAAACGGCAAGGAACTCACTCTGCAAAAGAGCGAGGAGAAGTAAAAGGTTCTACCCGTAAGCTAAAGCGTCAGAAGGGTACTGGTACAGCTCGTGCTGGTGATATCAAAAACCCTCTATTCCGCGGCGGTGGTCGTGTATTCGGACCTCGTCCACGTACTTATTCTATTAAGTTGAATAAGAAGGTTCGTCGCCTGGCTCGTAAATCTGCACTATCAGCGAAAGCAAGCGAAGGCAAATTGCTAATTGTTGAGGATTTCTCTTTTGAGTCTCCGAAAACAAAGGAATTTGTTAATATCCTGAGCTCTCTTGAGCAAAATGGTAATAAAGCTTTGTTGGTAACAGCTGATTACGAAAAGGAAGTGTACTTGTCTAGCCGTAACGTTCCAAAAACGAATGTATTACGTGCTTCAGACCTAGGTACTTATGAAGTGTTGAATACCAATACTCTTATCCTTTCTGAAGGTGCTCTGGCGAAGATCAAAGAAACATTTGCTAATTAATAAGAGGGCAACCTCTGATAATCAACTAAGCAATGGCTAAGACGATTCTCATCAAGCCACTGATTACCGAAAAAGCAGAAATGCTTTCTGAAGAGAAAGGAAAGTATAGCTTTATCGTGGCAAAAGATGCTAATAAAATTGAGATAAAGAAAGCAGTTGAAGCTATGTTCCAGGTGACAGTTGATTCTGTCAATACAATGATCATGCCTGCTAAGACAAAGAACCGTTCTACGCGTTCTGGTATCTTGGAAGGATACAAGCCTGCGTACAAAAAAGCAGTAGTAACCCTCACTGAGGGCGAAGAGATTGATTTCTTTGGTGACATTTAATTTATAAACAGCTTAGGGGCAAAGCTCGCTGTTGATTGCCGCTTATGATTTTCGGGTTCTGTTTACCGTAGGTCATTCTAATGAGCGGAAATGTACAAGCAACGCAGCATGTATCTCTAAGTGGAAAAAACAGAACAATGCCTGTTAAGAAGTATAATCCGATTACTCCAGGTATGCGTACCCGTGTAGGAAACGCATATACAGAGATTACTACGGATAAGCCTGAAAAGAGTCTATTGGCTCCTCTAAAGAAGTCAGGTGGACGTAATAACGAAGGGCACCGTACCGTACGCTACCGTGGTGGTGGTCATAAGCGTCGCTATCGTATTATCGACTTTAAGCGCAACAAAGATGGTATGCCTGCAACGGTTAAGACCATTGAATATGATCCAAACCGCTCTGCATATATTGCATTAGTAGAGTACCAGGATGGTGAAAAGCGTTACATCATCGCACCTAATGGGTTAAAAGTAGGTGATGAAATTATTTCAGGAGAAGGTGTTGCACCAAATGTAGGTAATACACTGACTTTGAGAGAAATTCCTTTAGGATCTACTATCCACGCAGTAGAACTACGCCCAGGACACGGAGCTGCTATGGCAAGAAGTGCGGGTACTTATGTTACTCTAATGGGACGTGAAGGCAGATACGCAGCTATCAAATTGCCTTCTGGCGAAGTACGCCGTGTGTTATTAGATTGTAGAGCAACAATAGGAACAACCTCTAACCCTGACCACAACCAGCAAGTGCTTGGTAAGGCAGGTAGAAAGCGTTGGTTAGGACGTCGTCCGCGCACACGTGGTGTAGCAATGAACCCTGTTGATCACCCAATGGGTGGTGGTGAAGGTAGAGCTTCAGGAGGACACCCACGTTCTCGCAATGGCCAAATGGCTAAAGGTGCGAAGACGCGTAAGCCTAAGAAGCACTCTAATAAGTTGATTATTACCAAAAGAAAGTCTGGCAAGCGTAAGTAAAAGGCTTGTTGAAAAATTTAGCTTAATATGGCAAGATCAATTAAAAAAGGACCTTACGTTTTCCATAAGCTGATGGCTAAAGTGGAAAAAGCAAAGGAATCGAATAAAAAGACCGTAATCAAAACTTGGTCTCGTTCTTCTATGATCATTCCTGATATGGTAGGAGAAACGATTGCTGTTCACAATGGCAAAACTTTTATTCCAGTATTTGTTACGGAAAATATGGTTGGTCACAAGCTTGGCGAATTTGCTCCGACTCGCAACTTCAAAGGGCACACTGGTAACCGTAAGTAAATCAATTGTATGATCTGAGATTGATACCTGGTATCAATCACTAACAATAGCTAACAAAATGGAAGCAGTAGCTAAACTCAAAAACGTACCGATGTCTGCCCGCAAGATGCGCCTGGTCGTAGATCTTATTAGAGGCAAAAGTGTGGAGGAAGCACTGGATATCCTGCGTTTCACCAAAAAAGAAGCTGCCGTATGGCTGGAGAAGTGTTTGCTTTCTGCCATTGCTAACTGGGAATACAAGCTCGGTGGAATGGAGAATGCAGATGACTACGATCTATACGTTAAGACAATCTTTTCGGATGAAGGTAGCATGTTGAAGCGTTTTCAACCAGCTCCTCATGGTCGTGCTCACCGTATTCGTAAGCGCACTAATCATGTGACACTGATTGTAGAAAATCGTACAGCAGTAGATGCAGATCAAGAAGGTGCAGATTACGATGCAGTTGAGGTGGAAGATGTCGAAGAGGAAACATCAGTTGAAGAATAAATAAAAATCTCTAATATACCATAGATATGGGTCAGAAGACAAATCCAATAGGTAATCGCTTAGGGATCATCAGAGGATGGGAGTCCAACTGGTTTGGAGGAAAAAATTACTCTGATAAAGTGGTTGAGGATGAAAACATCCGTACCTATCTGAACGCTCGTATTTCTAAGGGAGGAATTGCCCGCATTATTATTGAGCGTACTCTAAAGCGTATTACTGTTACTATCCATACTTCTCGCCCCGGTATCATCATCGGTAAAGGTGGCGCCGAAGTGGATCGCATCCGCGAAGAGCTTAAAAAGCTTACTGGTAAGGATGTACAAATCAATATTGTAGAAATTCGCAAGCCTGAACTGGATGCAAATATCGTTGCGGAGTCTATTGCTAAGCAGATTGAAGCGCGTATCAACTACCGCCGTGCAATCAAAATGGCAATTCAATCAACGATGCGTGCTGGTGCAGAAGGCATTAAGGTACGTATTGCAGGCCGTTTGAATGGCTCTGATATGGCTCGTCGCGAAGAATACAAAGAAGGACGTACTCCTCTGCATACTTTCCGTGCTGATATCGATTACTCTTTGAAAGAAGCATTAACGGTATACGGTAAAATTGGAATCAAAGTATGGATCTGTAAAGGAGAAGTACTTGGTAAGCGTGACTTGTCTCCACACATTGGTGTTCAGGATCGTGGTGGAAAGAAAGGAGGAGATCGCCGTGGAGGTGGAGGAGACCGCAGACGCCGTGGTGGCGGAGGTGGAAGAAATCAGCGCCGCCGTTAGAAAATCTGGAAAAAACGCCGTACCTTTGCCAAGCTTTTTTGAAAAGGGCATTATTACGGTTTTATAATTGACTGTTAGACGCATAAATATATAGTAAAATGCTACAGCCAAAAAGGACAAAGTACCGCAAGCAGCAGAAAGGCACATTAAAAGGCCTGGCATACAAGGGGAGCAGAGTAGATTTCGGTTCCTTCGGCTTGAAATCCTTGGATGGTGGACGTATTACCAACCGTCAGATTGAAGCAGCTCGTATCGCGATGACCCGTTATATGAAAAGGGAAGGTAAGGTGTGGATTCGCATTTTTCCGGACAAACCGATTACAGCTAAGCCTCAGGAAGTACGTATGGGTAAGGGTAAAGGTGCACTAGACCATTGGGTAGCCGAAATTAAACCCGGCCGTATTCTTTTTGAATTAGACGGTGTGCCGATCGAGGTTGCTCAGGAAGCACTCCGACTGGCAGCTCAAAAGCTACCAGTTAAAACGAAGTTTGTAATCCGCCCTGATTACGCAGGGTAATTGTTAGATATAATTAACAGCTAAGCAATGGCTACTAAAAAATACCTGGAACTTCAGGATTATAGTGATGCAGACCTGGCAAGTGAACTGGAGTCCACTGAGGCACAGTACCAGAAGCTGAAGTTTGACCACGCCATTAAAGGTCTGGACAATCCATTGGTACTCAGAGAAGTACGCAGGGATATTGCTCGCTTAAATACGGAAATGCGCCGTAGAGAGCTGGCTAAAATGGATGCGGAAAAAATAGCCGGGCGTTCAAAAATAAGAGCCAGAAGGCGTCGGGGTAAATAATAAATTTAGGGTTCTAAAAGCCAGAATAAAATGACGGAAAGGAATCTACGAAAGACCCGTATCGGCGAGGTAATCAGTAATAAGATGGACAAAACCATAACTGTTACTGTTGAGCGTAAGTTACGCCACCCGATTTACGGTAAGTTTGTAAAGAAATCAAAGAAATTTGTAGCTCACGACGAGAATAATGACTGCAATATCGGTGATGTTGTACGTATCATGGAGACTCGTCCTCTGAGTAAGCGTAAGCGTTGGAGGCTCGTTGATATCGTCGAGCGTGCCAAGTAAGTTTATTACTTAAAGTGTTTGGAGAAGTATATATTCCAAACTAACCATTTTAAACCTTAGAACGATGATCCAGCAAGAGTCTAGGCTAAAGGTTGCAGACAATAGTGGAGCAAAAGAAGTGCTCTGCATACGCGTTTTGGGAGGATCAAAGCGCCGCTATGCTTCAATAGGCGACCAGATAGTAGTGTCAGTGAAAGAGTCTTCTCCAGGTGGTGCCATTAAGAAAGGATCTGTATCCAAAGCAGTTATCGTGCGTACGAAAAAAGAAATACGCCGCCGCGATGGATCCTATATTCGCTTTGATGATAATGCAGTTGTACTGCTTAACGCTTCTGATGAGCCGAGAGGTACCCGTATTTTTGGGCCTGTAGCCCGTGAATTGCGCGAACGTGATTATATGCGTATCGTATCTCTGGCGCCAGAGGTAATTTAATATATTTTTCATCTTGAAGCGATCATAATAAAATGGGAAATAAAGTGAATAAGGGAAAGCGTTTTGCTCCCAAGTTGAAGATTAAAAAAGGCGACAGAGTTGTTGTCATAGCTGGTGCCTATAAGGACCGTGAGCGCGTTCGCGAAGTACTTGAAGTATTTCCTGATAAGAACCGCGTTATCGTTGAAGATACAAATATGGTAAAGAAGCACACTCGCCCTACTCAGGACAATCCTGGTGGTATTAATGAAGTGCCTGCTCCTATCCATATTTCAAATCTGATGCTGGTTGATCCTAAATCAGGAGAACCAACACGTGTAGGGCGCAAGAAAGAAGGTGACAAGCTGGTACGCTATTCTAAAAAATCTGGTGAAATCATAGACTAATGAGCTATATACCAAGACTTAAAACGAAGTACAAAGAAGAGATCGTACCTGCACTAATGGAGCAGTTCCAATACAGCTCTATCATGGAGGTACCTCGATTGGTTAAAATATGCCTGAATCAGGGTATTGGTGATGCTACTCAGGATAAGAAACTGGTTGATAGTGCACTTCAAGAAATGTCTGCTATCGCTGGCCAGCATGCCGTACCTACTCGTGCAAAGAAGTCTGTTTCGAACTTTAAGTTGCGTGAAGGCATGACGATCGGTACACGTGTTACCTTACGGAATGTTTATATGTACGAATTTTTGGATCGCCTTATTTCAGTGGCGCTTCCTCGTGTACGTGACTTCCGCGGAGTAAATGATAAGAGCTTTGATGGGCGCGGTAATTACTCTATGGGTATCACAGAACAAATTATCTTCCCGGAAATTGACTTGGATAAAGTTAATAAGATTTCTGGCATGGATATCACATTTGTGACGACAGCTAAAACAGATGCAGAAGCTCTTGCGCTTCTAAAGCATTTGGGAATGCCTTTCAAGAATCAGAGAAACAACTAATACAACTTAATTAATAATGGCTAGGAAATCAGTTATTGCTCGCGAAAAGAAGAGACAACGCATGGTTGCTAAGTATGCAGACTTGCGTAAGCAGCTTAAAGAGGAAGGACGTTGGGATGAGCTAGATAAGTTGCCTCGTAACTCTAACCCAATCCGCTTGCACAACCGCTGTAAGCTGACTGGACGCCCAAAGGGATATATGCGTCAGTTTGGCCTGTGTCGTGTGAAGTTCCGTCAGATGGCTCTGGATGGCAAAATCCCAGGAGTAACTAAAGCGAGCTGGTAATTTAAAAAGTCAATACATTAAAATGGATGCAACTGAAGCCAGAATTAAGAGGCTAGGCTTTAAGGCATCCGCAATTGTTATAAAAAATGGCAGTTACAGATCCAATAGCAGATTATCTTACACGCATACGGAATGCTCAGTTAGTAGGACATCGCGTAGTAGATATTCCGGCTTCCAATATGAAGAAGCGCCTAACGGAGATACTGTATAACCAGGGATATATTCTAAAATACAAGTTTGATGCTGATGCTCATAAAGGGCAGGGAGTAATCAAAATTGCACTGAAATATGACCCGAAAACAAAATCTCCTGTAATACGCAAGCTAGGGCGTATCAGTAAGCCTGGTCTTCGTAAATATGCGAAGGCAAATGAAATACCTCGTATTATCAACGGCTTGGGTATTTGTGTGGTTTCTACATCAAGTGGTTTGATGACTGATAAGGAAGCCCGTTTGAATAATGTTGGCGGAGAATTGATCTGCTACGTTTACTAATTTGCTTTCGAAAGCTCTAAAAAAGTATTAACATGTCAAGGATAGGAAAAGCTCCAATCGAATTGCCAAAAGGTGTAGAGGTTTCAGTAAGCAAGGGCAACCTGATAACCGTAAAAGGGCCTAAAGGTACACTGCAACAGCAGATCGATCCAGATATGACACTTAAGGAAGAAGATGGTGTACTTACACTGGAACGTCCTACAGAACAGCAACGTCATCGTGCACTGCATGGGTTATATCGCTCGTTGATCAATAATATGGTAGAAGGGGTTTCAAGCGGTTATGTGAAGGAATTAGAATTGGTTGGTGTAGGTTATCGTGCCTCAAACACTGGTCAGTTGCTTGAGTTGAGCCTTGGATACTCTCACCCAATTATGTTTGCTTTACCTAATGAGGTTAAAGTAGAAACTAAGACTGAAAAGGGTAAGAACCCTATCGTACGCTTAGAATCTATTGACAAGCAGTTGATTGGACAGGTAGCAGCAAAAATCCGTTCATTCCGTAAGCCTGAGCCTTACAAAGGAAAAGGTGTACGCTTTGTAGGTGAAGTAATTCGCCGTAAAGCAGGTAAGACTGCTGCGAAATAATTTGAATTTTCACTTCAATTAATAATATATGTGCTTTGGGTTTGGCATATTTTCCATACACTAAAGCAAAAAGTGAGGAGTAATGAGTTTTAATAAAGAAAATAGAAGACAGCGTATCCGCTGGCGTATCCGTAAGAAATTTAGAGGTACTGCTAGCCGCCCACGCTTAAGTGTATATCGCAGTAATAAAGAAATCTACTGCCAGTTGATTGATGATATTCAGGGGCATACTTTGCTTTCTGCTTCTTCTCGAGAAGACTCTGTTGACAAGAGTGTACCTAAGGTAGAGCAGGCGAAGCAGGTTGGAAAGCTGATGGGCGAGCGCCTAAAAGCTGAAAACTTCGAAGCTCTTGTTTTTGACCGTGGTGGTTATCTATATCACGGCCGTGTAAAGGCACTTGCTGACGGTATCAGAGAAGCAGGTATCAAATTTTAAAAAAGTTCAACCTGAGAAATAATGGCTAAGAAATCCGCAAATAGAGTTAAGCCTGCAGAGACAGAATTGAAAGAAAAGCTGGTTAACCTCAACCGCGTTGCCAAGGTGACGAAAGGTGGACGTACCTTTAGCTTTGCTGCAATTGTTGTAGTAGGGGATGGTAATGGTACTGTAGGACATGGACTTGGTAAGGCGAGAGATGTATCTGAATCTATCTCTAAGGCTGTAGATGATGCTAAGAAAAACTTGATCAAAGTGCCTATTCACAACGGAACAATCCCTCATGAGCAAAAAGGGAAGTACGGTGCTGGTCGCGTTTTGATTAAGCCAGCAGCAGATGGTACAGGAGTAATTGCAGGTGGTGCAATGCGTGCTGTATTGGAAAGCGCAGGTGTACACAACGTATTGGCAAAGTCTATGGGGTCTCCTAACCCACACAATGTAGTAAAAGCAACCATTGATGCACTGGCGAAATTGAGAAGCCCAATGGAAGTGGCTCGTCAGCGTAATATCTCGATGGATAAATTATTTAACGGATAAAAGGACGCAACAGTAGAAAAATTTCTATTGTAATGCGTACTGAATAAACCTGATGTGATGGGTAAGGTAAAAATAACTCAAGTCAAAAGCGTCATCGACCGTTCTAAGAAGCAGAAAGACACAATGACTGCTCTGGGGCTGAAAAAAATCCGCCAGAGTGTAGTGCATGAGGAGAATCCACAAATTCTGGGGATGATCGCAAAGATCAACCACTTAGTTAAAGTGGAAAAGGTCGATTAAATATTATTGTTGCATAAGTTTGTAAAGCTCCTATCTTTGCAAATATTATTGAGCAGAAAATTATCAACTTCTTTGATAATTCAAATTATCAGAGAATTAATAAAAAGAGAAAATGGAATTACATAGCTTAAAGCCGGCGAAAGGAGCGGTAAAAAACCGCAAGCGCATCGCTCGTGGTGTAGGGTCAGGACATGGCCGTACTGCAACTCGCGGTCATAAAGGCGCCAAGTCGCGTTCCGGTTACAAGCAGAAGCGTGGATTTGAAGGTGGTCAGATGCCTATTCAAATGCGTCTTCCTAAGATCGGATTCAAAAACCCTAATCGTACTGCTTTTGCACCAATCAATTTGGATCGTCTTCAAGCGATTGCTGATAAGTTTCAATTGACAACAGTTGATGTTGAAGCATTGATCAATAATGGCATCGTTAGAAAAGGTACACTAGTTAAGATATTAGGTACTGGCGAGCTAAAGTCAAAGCTTGAAGTTAAAGCACATGCTTTCTCCGCTTCTGCTAAGCAGGCGATCGAAGCGGCAGGAGGATCTGCTACTATTGAAGAATAAGAAAGTGTAAACAACGCGTTCTCGATAGAACGTTCATTTGGACAGAGGTTGAGCCCAAGGGATAGAACTCAAACGTTCTTAATACCCAAAAGTGGCAGAGAAGCAATAAATTACCGCTGATGAAAAAGTTAATCACCACTCTTAAGAACATCTGGAAAATCAAGGAACTGAGAAACCGGATTCTCTTCACCCTGGGGATGCTGTTGGTGTTCCGTTTTGGTTCCTATGTGGTGCTTCCCGGTGTGATTCCTTCAGTATTGGAATCTGCAACACAAAATAATAATACGCCTAATGACCTTTTAGGCCTTATCAATGTATTTACTGGTGGTGCTTTTAATAATGCCGCCATTTTTGCTTTGGGTATCATGCCCTATATTACTGCTTCCATCATTATTCAGCTTTTAGGTTTTGCTGTTCCTTATTTCCAGCGATTGCAGCAGAAAGAAGGAGAATCTGGCCGTAAAAAACTGAACCAAATCACTCGTTTACTTACAGTGGCGATTACTTTGGTACAAGGAGGTGGTTATCTTACTTATATTAATAGCCTGGGTGCTGTGGATCCTAGCATCCCTCCAGGAATATTCTGGCTTTCTAATATCATTATTCTTTCTACAGGTACTGTATTTGCAATGTGGCTGGGTGAAAGAATTACTGACAGAGGTATAGGAAATGGTATCTCATTGTTGATCACTGTAGGTATCATTGCAACACTTCCTCAGGCACTGGTCTTCGAATTCCAGTCTCAGTTGGAAAATAATGGTTTGATCATCTTCGTATTGGAATTGGCTGCTTTGTTTGCAATTGTAATGGCAACTGTCTTGATCGTTCAAGGTGTACGTCGTATTCCTATTCAGTTTGCAAAGCGCATGGTTGGACGAGGTTCTAACGCTATGCCTGCCGCTGGTGTACGTGATTATATTCCATTGAAAGTAAATGCTTCAGGTGTAATGCCTATCATCTTTGCACAGGCTTTGATGTTTTTGCCTGCAACGCTTGCTCAGTTTATGGCAGGCGATGGCAGTGATTTGGCTTCAAGCCCAATTCTACGTGCACTGAATGACTTTACATCTGCTCCTTATAATATTATCTATTTTATTCTGGTAGTTCTGTTTACTTATGTATATACCGCTTTATTGGTAAATCCTCAACAATATGCAGAATACCTGAAGCGCCAGAATGCGTTTATCCCTGGTATAAAGCCAGGTAAACCTACTGCCGACTTCATCGATGCAGTTACCACTAGAATCACCTTACCAGGTTCTATCTTCCTAGGGTTGATTTCTATCATGCCTGCATTTGCAGCAGCATTTGGTGTGAACATTGCATTTGCTATGTTCTTCGGTGGTACTTCATTGCTTATCCTGGTGGCTGTAGTTTTAGATACACTACAGCAGATTGAAAGCCACTTATTAATGCGTCGTTATGATGGATTGGTGAAGTCAGGAAAGATTCAGGGACGTAGCAGTGGTAGCAGAATGCAGGGCATTGGTGCTAATATGTAATAATATTATCATGATAGTCACTATGTGGCCAAAAGCCAATAGTACGTCTACATAATATACTATTGAACATACCGCCTCGAAGACATCATGTACTTCGGGGCGGTATGGTGCTAATAAAAGCACATTACATCAGTACTTAGATGAATCTATCATAGCAAAGCTATTTCCTTTAAAAGAGAGCGCTTTGTGAAATTATAACTTGAGCGACTAAGTAATTATAAATGATATTTTACAAAACAGACGAAGAGATTGAGCTAATAAGACAAAGTTGCCTTTTGGTTTGTAAAGCATTGGCTCATGTCGGCTCTATAATCCGTCCGGGTTTATCTGGTGCGGATATTGATAAAGCAGCAGAAGAATTGATTCGGGATCATGGTGCAATTCCTTCCTTTAAAGGATATGGAGGCTTCCCTGCAACACTTTGCGTGTCTGTTAATGAAAGTGTCGTACATGGCATTCCTTCAGAAACTCAGGTTTTTAAAGATGGAGATATCGTTTCTGTTGATTGTGGCGTCTTTATGAATGGTTTTCATGGAGATTCTGCATATACTTTTCCTCTTGGCGAAGTAGATGAAGAAGTGATGAAGCTGTGTAGGGTAACTAATACATCCCTATACAAAGCAATTGATGCTGCTATTGTAGGTGCACGTATTGGTGATATTGGATATACCGTGCAGCAATATGTAGAGCGGGAAAAGAAATATGGAATAGTAAGAGAATTAGTGGGGCATGGCTTAGGAAGAGAACTTCACGAAGCACCTGAAGTGCCTAATTATGGAAAAAGAGGGAAAGGGCCAGTACTTAAAGAAGGGCTGGTTATTGCTATTGAGCCAATGGTAAATCAGGGGAAAAAGCATGTTCGTACAGCGGCAGATGGATGGACCGTTTATGCAAAAGACAGAAAACCATCCGCTCATTATGAACACACAATAGCAGTAAAGAAAAATGGGCCAGACATTCTTTCAAATCATAAGATGGTGGAAGAAGCTATGAGCTCCAATAATAATGTACAAACTGTAGTGCTTGAAGAAGAAGCTACAGCTTAAATATAGTGTAATAAATAGAACCGGAACTTTGATTTTTGATGCTTGTTCAGTACAAACATTTAGATAGAATCAAAAGAGGAGTGCTTCCTGTTCTTGTTTTTTTATCATTTTTATGGAATATCATAAAATATCTTTATCTTTGCACTCCGAAAATTAGACTATGGCTAAAAAGAATCTAATTAAGCAAGACGGAATTATTGAAGAAGCTTTGTCAAATGCCATGTTTCGGGTACGCCTGGAAAATGATCACCAAATAGTGGCGACAATTTCTGGAAAGATGCGTATGAACTATATCCGGATTTTGCCGGGTGACAAAGTTGCGGTTGAAATGTCTCCTTATGATTTATCAAGAGGGCGCATTACTTATCGCTACAAATAATTTGGATTGCTGATTTATATTTAATCATTTTGAAACTCAATTGTCATGAAGGTTAGAGCTTCCGTTAAAAAACGTTCTGCAGATTGTAAGATTGTGCGTAGAAAAGGAAAGGTCTACATCATTAACAAGAAGAACCCGAAATTCAAGCAGCGCCAGGGCTAATCCTGTCTGCTATTTACTGATAAATTAAAAAGCTGAAGATGGCTCGTATAGTAGGTGTCGATTTACCTAGGAATAAGCGCGGTATTATTAGCCTGACATATATCTACGGTATTGGTAGATCATCGGCTAGTGAAATTCTTTACAAAGCAGGGATTGATGAGAGCATTAAAGTTCAGGATTGGACTGATGATAATGTTCGCGAAATCGCTAGTATCATTACCAATGAATACACTGTTGAGGGGGAATTGCGCTCCGAGGTGCAAATGAATATTAAGCGCCTGATGGATATTGGTTGTTACAGAGGCTTGCGTCACCGTAGAGGGCTTCCATTACGTGGGCAGCGTACACAGACTAATGCCCGTACTCGTAAAGGTAAGCGTAAGACAGTTGCTAACAAGAAGAAAGCAACCAAGTAATCATTCATTAAAAGCTGTGCAACACGATAGGTTCCTAGAGCGAATACTATCCGCTGTGCAAACAAACCTTAAACTTATTCCAAGAAATGGCTAAGGGAAGAAACACTAAGAAGGTTAAGAAGAAAAATGTGAAGGTGGAGTCGGAAGGACTGGTTTATATCCAGGCTACTTTCAACAATATCATCATCTCACTGACCAACAAGAAGGGACAGGTAATCTCTTGGGCTTCTGCTGGTAAAGCGGGCTTCCGTGGTTCTAAAAAGAATACACCCTACGCTGCGCAGGTAGCTGCTGCGGATGCGGCACGCGAAGCATTTGATGCTGGTATGCGTTCTGCTGAAGTATATGTTAAAGGGCCTGGTTCTGGCCGTGAGGCTGCTATTAGAGCAATCGACGTAGCAGGTATTAAGGTAACACGCATTAAGGACGTTACTCCAGTTCCTCATAACGGATGTCGTCCTCCTAAGCGTAGAAGGGTTTAATCATTTGAAAACTGTTTATTGAGATGGCGAGATATACTGGTCCAAAGACAAAAAAGGCAAGAGCATTAGGAGAAGCAATCTACGGCTCTGATAAATATTTTGAACGCAAGAAGTATCCTCCAGGGCAGCATGGCAACAACCGTCGCCGCCGTCAGAAGTCTGACTATGCTTTGCAGTTGATGGAAAAGCAAAAGGCAAAGTATACTTATGGCGTTCTGGAGCGTCAGTTCCGCAACCTGTTTGAAAAGGCAAGCAGCAAGAGTGGTGTTACTGGTGAAGTATTACTACAACTCTTGGAAGCACGCTTGGATAACACGGTTTACCGTATGGGTATTGCACCTACACGTCGTGCGGCACGTCAGCTTGTTACACACCGTCATATCACCGTCAATGGTGTATTAACTAATATTCCATCTTTCCACCTTCGTGCAGGCGATATTGTTGGAGTAAGAGGAAAGTCACAAGGAATGGAAGTGATTAAAGACAGTGTGACTAGCAAATCTGATGTTCGTAAGTTTACTTGGCTGGAATTCAACCCAGACAAGATGGAAGGTGTTTACCTTCAAGAACCTGAAAGAGAGCAAATTCCTGAAAAAATCAACGAACAGTTGATTGTTGAATTGTACTCTAAGTAAGACAACACTGTTTTAGGAAGCCATTTACCCTGGCTGCTTAGAACACACCATATAAGGAATAATGGCAAGAGTGCTTCTGTTTCAGGAGCACTTTTAGCCGTAGTAATAAGTACTAAGCGACTTTTCTTTTTTTGTGACAACAAGCTAACCACCTTTCGAATATATGAGCATTTTAAATTTTCAGAAGCCTGACAAGATTGTAATGCAAAAAGCCAATGATTATGAAGGGCTTTTTGAATTCAAACCACTTGAACCAGGTTTCGGTCAAACCGTCGGTAATTCACTCCGCCGGGTACTGCTTTCCTCTCTGGAAGGTTTTGCAATCTCTGCTGTACGTATAGCAGGTGTTGAGCATGAGTTTGCAACCATTCGCGGCGTAGTAGAAGACGTTGTTGAAATCATCCTAAACCTGAAGCAGGTACGCCTGAAGCAGTTGTTGACAGATGAAGATATCACTAATGAAAAAGTCTATCTTACTATTAGTGGTAAAGAAGAATTCCGTGCAGGTGACATTGAGGAGCATACCAACGTATTCAAGGTGATGAACCCCGATCTACTCATCTGTCAGATGGAACCATTCGTTAATCTCGAAATGGAATTGACCATTACAAAAGGTAGAGGGTACGTTCCTGCGGATGATAACCTGCCAAAGGATGCACCTATTGGAGTTATTCCTGTAGATGCGATCTATACTCCGATCAAAAACGTTGCTTATCGTGTTGAAAACACTCGTGTAGGGCAGCGTACGGATTATGAGAAACTAACTATTGATGTGAAAACGGATGGTACTATCCACCCGGAAGAAGCAATCAAGGAAGCTTCTCGTATTTTGATTCAACACTTAATGCTCATCACTGATGAGAACATTAAGTTTGATGATGAGACCAGCCGTGAGGAGAATATCGTTGATGAGCATATCCTTCACATGCGCAAGTTGTTGAAGACTTCTCTTGAAGATCTTGACTTGTCTGTTCGTGCATACAATTGCTTGAAAGCTGCTAAGATTAATACTTTGGCAGAATTGGTGAAGTATGATACTCATGAACTACTTAAGTTCCGTAATTTTGGTAAGAAATCACTTGTTGAAATTGAGGAATTGCTTCAGGACAAAGGCTTGACCTTTGGAATGGATCTTGCTAAATACAAGTTGGACGAAGATTAATTATTCATCCCTAGTGGTGATAATTAATATTTTATATCAAACTTAACTGCAATAACCTGATACGGTCATTCTTATCATTTAACCGTATTGCGTGTTGCGAAGTAAATTAATTTAATAATGAGACACGGAAAAAAATTCAACCATCTCGGCCGCCAGAAAGGACACCGTCGTGCATTGATGGCAAACCTGGCAATTGCGCTGATTGAACACAAGCGTATTAATACTACATTGGCTAAAGCTAAGGCTTTACGTAAGTATGTTGAACCATTAGTAACCAAGTCGAAAAGCAACACTACTCATAGCCGTCGTGTTGTTTTCAGCTACCTACAAAATAAAGGTGCTGTAAATGAGTTGTTCTCTACTATTGCTACGAAAGTTGGTGATCGTCCAGGAGGATATGTTCGAGTGATCAAAACCGGATTCCGTCGCGGAGATGGTGCTGAAATGGCAATGATTGAATTCGTGGACTTCAATGAAATATACACTGCTGGCAAGGCTGATAGCAACAAAGGAGGTGCTAGCCGTCGTCGCCGTCGCCGTGGAGGTAAGAAAGCTGCTGATGCAACAACAACTGCTGCAGCTACTACAGCTGCAACAAATGCTGCTGAAGAAGAGGAATAGGCGATTATTTCTTGACAGTATAAAAGAAACCCGAATTTCAGTTTTGTCTGAAATTCGGGTTTTTCTTTTCTGATAAGAACAACTTTAGATATTGGGCGACCAGACTGTATAACTGTTTGGTGGAGCTTGAATTTGCACCCAGCCTCCACTCTGTGTAGTAGGATACCAGCTAGAGTGCCCCGTAAAATCTTTAATTTGAGTATTATACCAATTCGTAGGTACCCATCTTTGTACCCAATTATTGGAATTATTTAGATAAACAATCAGGCCAGGATTGCCATTCCAGCCATTTCTTCTGGCTACATATTCATCATTATCCGTATATAAAATAGAGGTCGTACCCGTAGCTTTATTATTGTGAATCCAGATTAAGTTATTAAGCCTTTCTTTATTGAGCCACTCTTCATAATCTCTATAAAAAATGGTGGGATATCCTTCGTGGGTTAGAATATAGGCATAAGCAAGCATTTTATTCCATATTTCATCCGTATCGTGATTTGCAACGAATGTGACAGCCTGGAAAGGATCTCTCTTCCACATCATATCATCATTAAGCACATTGAGATTATTGCCATCGAAAGCATCATTCATTTTGTAGTAACAGGCAAAATCGAAAACACTACTATTAGCTTCGTTTGACCACCAATCCAGATAATTGACATTGGAATCCCAGAGCTCTCCTACAGAAAAGCCACCTACTTCATTATTCCACTCTTTAACCACCCAGGGACCAAAACCTTTTACGTAATCAAAACGCCAGCCGTCAAAACCAATGGTATTTTTATAATACTTGGCAACGGCATCACTTCTTTTCCACAACCAATCCTGTACGTAAGGATTGGCATGAGAAAGATCTGGAAAACCTCCGAAGATTCCCTCATCATTATTTTGTACCCAGTTAGGATGGAAATCGTGCTGGGAACGTAGAAACTTACCAGAGGCAACTCCCGAGAAATCAGTCCAGGTTTGAGTCCCTGTATATTGATTGGTCTCTAATTGGCCTCCACTATTATGATTCAGTACAATATCGGCATATACTTGCATATTTTGAGAATGCGCTTCGCTAATGAGACTTGTCAACTCAGTCTTTGACCCAAAACGCGTTTCTATAGTACCATTTTGATTGTATTCTCCAAGGTCGAAATAATCAGTAGGATCATAGCCCATCGAATAACTACCACTTTGTGCTTTGGAGACGGGAGGTAGCCATATGGATTCAATGCCAGCACTTGACCAGGCTTCTAGCTTGGTTGTAATAGTATCCCACCAAACACCACCAGCAGGAGGGTCCCAATAAAATGCTTGCATCATAACACCTCCTCCAGGGCCTGAACTAAAAGTACGAGCAGCAATATCGTCACTATTTGTCTGAGTACTAAAAGGACGCCCATCGTGATTGGTGACGTGAACGATTTCCATATTAGGCTCAATTGCGGTTTGCTCTTCTTTAGTAGCATCTAAAAAAGAATCACTATTACAAGAGCTAAGAAAAATAATACTTAAAGTTAGGAGACAGAATAAAAATCTCATTTGTAGGATTTTTAATAATTTTTATAATTAAATTTTGAACTAATGTCTCCATATGTTTTGAAAAAATCGTGGCAAATCATGATATGGGAATTATTATTGATCCTTTTTACATGAAAAGCGACTACTTTATTAATAATTTCCTTTACCCTCGATAGAACAACCACTTGCCCAGTTCTTTGATGCTTGTTTTTTTGCCATACATCAAGATACCTACTCTGTATATTCTACCCGCCAGCCAAACAAAGAATATAGAAGAAGTAGCTAAGACTAGCATGGAAACTGCTACTTCCCAAAGTGGAGGAGAGAATGCTAGCCTGGCAGGCATGACAATGGGCGAAAATAGTGGGAAAATGGAAGACCATGTCGCCAAATTGGAGGTGGGGGATTCTATGGCAACAATCATGATATAAAATGCAATCACAACTGGTATAGTAATTGGGATGGTTAGGGACTGACTTTCTCCAAGGTCATCACCTACTGCGGAGCCTACAGCTGCAAAAAGAGAAGCATACATGAAATAGCCACCAATGAAATAGAATATAAAAAGTGGAATAATGGACCACCAATTAAGATTTTTGATTTCATGGATGATTTGAATGGCCATTGCTTCTGCTTCATCAGGATTCATTGCTGCAGCTCCTCCTGGAGTATTTTGTGCCATTTCCATTTGAGTATTTGCATCAAATCCGAATACAAGAGAAGTGACAAAAATAACGGCAGGAATGAGAATGGCCCATATGGCTACTTGTGTTAGGCCAACTGCTCCTACTCCAACTATTTTACCCAACATCATCTGAAAAGGGCGCACTGATGAAATCATAACTTCTACGATTCGATTGGTCTTTTCTTCCATCACACTACGCATTACCATCATACCATATATAAACACCACTATATACATGATCATTCCCATAAGGCCTCCTATTCCAGCGGCGATTGCGCCTGTCATTTTGCTGCCATCCTGATTGCCTTTGACAATAGGCTCTGGATCTAATTCTATAGTAGTAGCAAGAGCGTCTAATTGTCGGCGATCCAATTGTAAAGCTTCAATTTTATAATTGCGAATACGCTCTCGTATCCTACTTTTAATGAGAGATTCAAGGTCAAGGCTGGGAGACTGATTGGAATAATAATAAACGGTATGGCTTTTCGAAAGTATCTCATTGATAGGTGGGATCACTAGAATGCCATTATAGTCCAACTCATCAAAACTGGAACGCAAGGTTTCCAGGTCTGTATCTACAAATTTGAAATATAGATTTGTTTCGTCTTTAATGCTTTTTTGTAATACGTTACCTTTGTCAATGACGGCTATGCGTCTCACCTCATCACTTTCATACTGAAAAATGAAACCAACTACTATGAAGAAAATAGCAAATGCCAGAGGAGTTAATAGGGTCGCTATGATAAAAGAACGCCTTTTAACACGAGTGAGATATTCTCTTTTTATGATAAGCCAAAGTTTATTCATGTTGCAACTAATATTTTGCTTTTAGCTGTTAGTATTGTATTTATTTTCACCAATCACCAATCACCAATCACCAATCACCAATCACCAATCACCAATCAAAACTGATAAGTGTATTTAGAACTTCTCTTTTACTGTTTTACCTGTCGGATGAAAATTTGATTAAGAGTCGGGAGTACTTCGTGGAAAGCATTGATTTCTAACCCATAATTCAGAAGAGAACGTAGTAATTCACTGGACGACTGGCCTTCAATTGCCTTAAGCATTATGCTTTTGTCTTCTGATTGAATAATATTAAAATGATCACCTATTCCCTCAGCCAGGGTGCCTGTATAGTCTATTTTAAAGTAGTGTTCTTTAAACTGTTCTTTGATGTCATTTACTCTTCCTTCTAATACATTTTGTCCTCCATTGATCAATACGATGTGTTCGCATATTTCTTCTACCTGTTCCATACGGTGGGTTGAAAATATGATGCTGGTCCCTTGTTCTTTAAGTTGATAAATTTCATCTTTTATTAAGTTCGTATTTACAGGGTCGAGTCCAGAGAAAGGTTCGTCCAGAATGAGAAGGGGAGGTGCGTGAATGATCGTAGCAATGAACTGTATCTTTTGCTGCATTCCTTTAGAAAGCTCTTCTACTTTTTTGTTCCACCAGTTGCTTATTTCAAATTTTTCCATCCAGTGGAGGATACGTTCTTTTGCCTGTTTTGCACTAAGCCCTTTAAGGCGAGCCAAATAGAGGAGATGTTCACCCACCTTCATCTTTTTATAAAGGCCTCTTTCTTCTGGCATATATCCTATTAATTCTGGATGTCGGTTATTCAATGGAACTCCATCCATGAAAATTTCGCCTGTATCTGCTCGAGTAATGCCTGTAATAATGCGTATAATAGATGTTTTGCCGGCACCGTTAGGTCCTAGCAGTCCAAAAATACTACCCTTAGGAACTTCAAAGCTTACATTATCAACGGCTAGTTTCTTGTCATAAGATTTTACAACACCTCTTAATGAAAGTACACTTTCTATCACTTGTTATTTATTTTATGATTCTTTAGCAATCCTGTAATTTGTAGTAAATGACTTTGAAAAAAGTAATGCTTTTGTAGCCATATTGCTTCCTCTTAAATTACTTTCTATCGGATTGCCCAAGAAGGTATTTTATCTTCTTCAGTATCTTTCGGTTTAAGGCCACACAAAGAACCATTTGAAAGAGTGATAAAACTATGATTCTATCGGCATAAAGTAGAAAAAATTCTACTTTCGGCAGGAAATAGTATATTTAGAGTAATAAGCCTTTGGTAAGAATGATCGATGAATGGTATGTTATTGCAAATCCTGCTGCTGGAAAAGGAGAAGTACAAAACAATTGGAGTGATATAGAATCACAATTAATGAATGCTCTACCCATTGGTGGGATAGCTTTTACCGAAAGTAGAGGACATGCTATAGAGTTGGCTAAGCAGGCAGTAGAAAGTGGTCATAAAAAAATTCTGGCCGTGGGAGGTGATGGTACTAATCACGAAGTGGTGAATGGAATACTTCAGCAAGAACGTTTTCCTTCTTCTGAAATTACCTATGCTTTATTGCCTGTCGGTACGGGAAATGATTGGATAAAAACACATGCCTTACCTCAGAAACTAGAAGCAATACTGAAAATTATACAAGCAGGAAATACTGCCTATCAGGACATAGGATTGATACAATATACGAATGGAGGAGCATCTAAGGAGCGCTATTTTGTCAATGTAGCAGGGATGGCTTATGATGGATATATTTGCGAGATCACGGTTCGAAATCCATCGGTATTAAAAAATCATATGTCTTATATGTGGCTGGTAGTTAAATGTCTATTTAAGTATAAGTTGAGGAAAGCCAGTGTGAATATTGATGGGAAAAACTATTCTGGGAAATTTTATACAATCAATCTTGGTATTGGTAAATACTCAGGAGGAGGAATGCAATTAGTGCCACATGCTTCGCCTAATGCAGGGCAATTCGCTATTACCCTTGCGGGAAATCTTACTAAGCTGGGCGTTTTGCTCAATACTTATCGTTTTTATAATGGTTCCATTGGCCGGCATCCAAAAGTGACTACTTTATTTGGAAAAAAAATAGATGTAGTGGCTATTGATGATCAACCTACACTGGTGGAAGCAGATGGGGAATTTTTAGGAGAGACCCCTGTTAAGTTTGAGATATTACCCGCTGCTTTAAAGCATATCATACCCTAGAATTCATACTTTGTATTTGTCAGTAATAGGCTACTTAAATAGAGCTTCTGTATAAATATTGATTTTTTTTCAATATAGGATGTGACTTTTCTTTTTAGCCCCGTCTTAAGAGTGATTTTAATCAAAATCATATATAAATATGAAAGCCCATATACTTCTTATCTTTTTTGCTTTAAGCGCTGGATTAACTTTAAATGCGCAGATTAAAGAGCAAACTATCAAAATGAGTGAAGGGAATAATAATGCCCTTTCTCTGGAAATACCCAATGTTTCAGATAAGCTGGTGAATGACGTCTGGAAAGATTATTTGAAAGATTTCTACGATTCTAAACCCAAATGGAATCGCAAAACAGATGAGTGGTTTGCTGATGATGCAGACATTGCGGCATTAGGATTAGGAAATACAGTAGATATTTATGCTACTGTCGAGGAAAGAAAGGAAAATGTAGTATTGAATATGTGGGTGAATTTGGGAGGTGCATATCTCAACTCCAAAGATCATCGCGAACGTTATACAGAAGCTGAGAAGATGCTGATGCGCTTTGGCTTGGAAGTCGCACGTGTGAAAACGGAAGATGAGCTGGAAGATGAACAGGATCAACTCAAAGAATTACAAAAGGAATTATCTCGCTTAAAATCTTATAACGAACGTTATCACAAAGAAATAGAGCGAGCTAAAGAAGCTATCAAGAAAGCAGAGCAGGATATCGTTGATAATGAGAAAGAGCAAGAGCAAATGTTAAAAACAATAGAGGAACAGGAGGCTGCGATTAAAGCAGTAGAAAAACGCCTCAATGATTTATAGCGGTTCTAACAAAAACAGGTAAACACAACACAACACTTTTCCCAAACCGATTATCTTCGTTTGACAAACGTATTATGAGAAAAACGTGGAGCCGCTGCAAAGACAGCGGCTTTTTTATTTCTCCACATTTTTGTATGCTGTTAAGCATTAAAGGTCGAGGGATACCAGAGGAATGATTTCGGAGATATCAGGCAATAATAGAAGTTGCGATTTCACTCGAACCTGTCTTCCGCCAGGTAGAGTCGAAACGCTACCCTGCCATTTTCGGTATAATCTTTAATTCTATTTCCGCTTTCTAGTAGCATATCGGTCATTTTTCTTTAGCCACTAAAGTGGTGGGTGGGGCTGTATTATCCACCACTTTTTTCACGAGGCTGTCCGAGTAAATTACACGAACCTTTTTCACGAAGTAGGCTACGCCTGACTGAGTAATTGCTCGAATTACTCTCATCAAACCCTGGCATTCGTGTCATCTGTGTATTTAGTGGATAAAAACGATAGTTTGCGCAAGCAAATCTCTATTCGTCGTGGAATGTTTCCGCGATGCCCTATGTTTAATATCAAGAGTTCGGTTAGAGTATTGATTGCGAAGGAATTATACCTTTTTTGCCTAGGCAAAAAACCTTTCGACTTGGGATGGAGTCGCACAAATAATAGAATATGCGGCTCCTGCGAAGTCTCTATCCCTCATTTGATACTTTACAAAATTGTCGTCTTATCGAATGATGTATTGCATAATAACTACATCCATCCACTCACCATTTTTGAAACCAATTTCTTTTTGCCGGCCCACTATTTCATACCCTAGTTTTAGGTTGTATTCAATACTGGCCGTATTGGTAGCAAAAATTTTCGCTACGAGGTGATGATACCCCAATTCCTTACAACGTCTAATGAGTTCCTGCTTCATTTTAGAACCATAGCCTTTTCTACATTCTTCAGAGCGTAAATAGATAGCTGTTTCGCAAGCATAACGATAACCTTGTCGAGGGCTATACTTTTTAATGATTCCCCAGCCAAGTATTTTTTCAGATTGCTTTAATACCAGCAATTGTTCTCGATCATTAAAATTATCAACCCAGGCTGCTATATCTTCAGCAGCATGGGTGCGTTCTGTCATCGTTTGTCCACCCTGGCGAATGTATTCATTATAGATTTCTGCAATTGCACCATAATCATTTGGTGAACAAGGTAAAAAGTTAATTTCAGGTGTCACTTTATATAAATTAATGAGTTAGTACTTCACCACCTCTGGCAGTTTCAACCAGTTTTGCTTCTGCAATTGTCTTCTCACCATTTATCCAAACATATTCTACTCCTTCTGATAGCCTTTTGGGTTCGAGATAATTGGCATTAGCTTTAACTCTATCAGGGTTTAATAAAACTAAATCGGCATAAAACCCTTTTTGTATACTGCCCCTTTCTTTCAGTCCAAAGAAACTGGCAGGAAGATGAGTGATTTTATAAATAGCTTCTGGCCAGTCAAGTGCTTTCAATTGTAGTACGTAACGCTCTAGATAAGTTGTAAACGCTCCATAGGAACGAGGATGAGGCTGGCCAATAATTTTAGGAGCATTAATTGGGTAACTCCAGGAGTCGGTACAGATCATCGCATTTTCCCAAAGAATAGCCGTATCCATATCTTTTTCATCAATACAGTGGTAAACGATCCAGGTTTCGTAATTGCTCTGTATGATGCGAGCTACTGTTTCTGCTAAACTCCATGATTTTTCCTCTGCAATAACACTTATTGTTTTAGCGTGATAATCTGCGATATCGTTCGAAATAATTAGCATTTGACTTAAGTCATAACCTTTGCTATGTATCCATTCCTCTATGTCTTTTATAGCCTGAGGATTTTTTAGCTTTTCTGGTAAAGCAGCAGGGCCATCATTCAGCAAATATTTTGGAATGAAGGCCTTAAGCTTTGTAGAAACAGCGGTATAAGGATATACATCAATTCTTGCCTGAATATCCTCATTGTCTCTATTAAACGCTTCCAACTTTTCCAGTACTCCAGGAATTTTACCCCAATTAGAGCGTTCAGCAGCTTTAAGGTGGCTTACCAGTACATTAGAACCAGCGGCTTTTCCAATCGTCAGTGCTTCATCGATCGCCTCTTCCAGTTGATCGCGTTCATTTCTAATATGGGAAGCATATAAACCACCTTTTTCTTTTGAAGTTTTTGCTAGTTCTATTACCTCTTCTATATCTGCAAAGCATCCAGGTTCATAAATGAGTCCGGTGGATAATCCTAAAGCCCCTTCATCCATCGCTTTGGCCAGAGCAGCTTTCATCTTTGGCAATGCCTCTGGCTCTGGATCTTTGATATCATTCATGTAACCACCGCGGAGTGTACTATGCCCTATTAATGTTGCGATATTAAACTGAAGGTCGTCTTTTATCGAATCAAAATATTCTTTTAGGCTGTGCCATTTAAATGGAAAGCCTATGTTGTCTGATAAGCGTTCCATTGTTGGTACAAGACCATTGCCAATAGGAGCAGGAGAGGTGCCACAGTTGCCAAAAATTTCAGTAGTAATTCCCTGAAAAAGTTTATGATCAGCAGCATTTGGGAAAAAATATCCAAAGCCAGTAGACGCATGGGGGTCAACAAAACCAGGAGTAAGCAACAAACCTTTTGCATCGATTACTTCGCTCGCCTGTTCAACCGCTATGTCTTTTTCAATAGCTGCAATACGGTTGGCTTTAATAGCTACATCCATCTGTTGAGCGGGTTCTTTTAACCCATTGATAAGAGTAGCATTTTTTATTAAGGTATCGTACATCCTATGAGTTGATTAGTTCTATTTTTTGAGTAGTGACTTCGTCTAATGTATTGGTATTGACCGTAGCATTTTGGGCATCCTTTAATAGAATATACCCTTCAGCATCCATTTGTAGGGGATTTTCCAATAAGTCCCTTTCAAAATATCGACTAGAAGGACTAAGGTCATGAGCAGGAGCATTGAGCCTTGCGGCAAATTGAAGGTTTTGTGATCTGCCAATGCCAGTTTCAAACATACCGCCTACCCAACAGGGGATACCATTATTAAAACAATAATCAGCTATCCGAATGCTGTTTACAATTCCTCCAACACGACCTGGTTTTATATTTAATTCGTCTATACTATTGAGCTGATGGGCCTGGATTAAATGACCAAGGCTCTTTACTTCTTCATCCAGGCAGACCGTTAAATTGGGTAATTCCTGAATCGCTTTTCTGTAAAGATCAATGCGGTGGGGAGGAAATGGTTGTTCAATAGGAGTATTAAAATCTAGAAATGGAGCCAATGCTTTTGGATTATCTGAAGCAAAAGACCCATTTGCATCAAATGATAGGTAGGCTTCACCTATGTATTTGCTAAGAGTATGTATTTGATCTGGTGGGAATTGAGGATGAATTTTGAACTTCAGTCTATGATAATTCGCTTCTATTCCTTTTTGGATAGTCAGTTTTAGCTGTGCCAGATTTTCCTGTATCCCAATTGATATGCCTACCGGAACCTTATTTAATACAGGGCGATCCCAATAGTCATAAATTGTTTTTCCATGCTGTTGGGAAAGGAGGTGATGTGCTGCAAATTCTATACTGGCCTTTGCGAATGGCCAACCTCTTACTTTCGACATATTATTGATCACCTCACCATAATTCTTTGCTTCTTTTATCAGCGGGAATAAAAAGCGCTGGATCACCAGGGCGACCCCTTCCAGAAATTCAGCAGAATAAAATGGATCAGGACGACAGGAGCATTCTCCATACCCTTGCAGCCCATCTTTATTCGTCCAGCGGACGATCAGAGCCTGTCTTGATTTTCTAATACCTATTGCAGAGCGGAAGCTACTTTTTTGTGGAAGATCTATTAATAATAATTCTAATTTTGATAAACTAATTGGTAAATGAAAAAAACTTTCTATTCCTTGCACCATCTATTCCTTATTTTTGAAGTTGCCTAAAAGTGTTTGTAAGAGATGAAAAAGCTTTAGACAACTTTTTTAAAACTTTTAGCACTTATTAACCCATCTACAACGATGGCGTCGGCTAAATTTATGAAAAAAAAATAAAGACTCAAGACTATGAAAAAATTGCTGATGTTTCTTTTTGTGTTATTTGCGCTAGCAGGATGGAGCCAGGAACCTGTTAATGAGGAATTGGTTGAATCCATCAGAAAGCACGGACTAGACAAGAGTGAGGTGATGAATATCGCTGAAATGATTACGGATGTATATGGTCCACGACTTACAGGCTCTCCCATGTTGGACAAAGCTACTGATTGGGCGGTTGGTCAATTGAAAGAATGGGGACTGGAAAGTGTCCATACTGAAGAATGGGGCCCCTTTGGTAGAGGATGGGAGTTGCAACATTTTGAAATGCATGCTCATAACCCTAATTACTGGACTGTTTTGGCAGTACCTAAAGCCTGGTCTGCATCTACTAATGGAGCAGTAGAAGGTGAAGTGATTTATCTAGAAGCTAATACCAAAGAGGAGCTGGATAAATATAAAGGAAAACTGAAAGGGAAATTTGTTTTGCTGGATACTTTACGCGCTACCGAAGAATGGTTTGATGCCCCTGCCCGTCGCTACGAAAGTGACGATTTATTGGATATGGCCAATGCTCCTGCGCCAACTCCCCGCCCACGCCGTAATTACGATCGTACAGGATTTTCTTTCAATAAATATCTATGGGAAGTATTGGAAGAAGAAGGCCCACTAGCTGTATTGGATCGCAGTTATAAAGGAGATCTCGGTACTGTTTTTGTATCTGGTGCCCGTACTTCAGGCGATTGGGGGAGTAACCGTCAGGAAGGACAGAACGTAGTGCCTCAGGCTACTTTAGCTGTAGAACACTATAATCGTATTTTCCGCTTATTGCAAAGAGGAATTCCTGTTAAACTTACTATGGACCTGAAGGCCCGTTACTACAATCCGGATAAAAGCATGGAGCGCAATGTAATAGCTGAAATTCCCGGGACGGATCTGAAAGATGAGGTTGTTATGTTTGGAGCACATCTCGATTCCTGGCATGCTGCCACAGGGGCGACCGATAATGGGGCTGGCACAGCAGTAATGATGGAAGCTGCTCGAATACTGCAAGAAGTTATTAAAGAAACAGGCATTCGCCCACGCCGGACCCTTCGAATTGCTCTTTGGACAGGGGAGGAGCAAGGACTATTGGGAAGCATAGCGTATGCAGGAGAACATTTTGCTGATTTCCCAGAAGGAACTTATAACCCTCAATCGTTAAAACCTGGTCAGGAAAAAATAGCAGGGTACTACAATTTGGATAATGGTACTGGTAAAATCAGAGGGGTACACCTACAGGGTAATCACGATGTAGCTCCTATCTTCCGGGCATGGTTAGAACCATTTAAAGACTTGGATGCAGGTACATTAACTTTGTCTAATACTGGAGGTACCGATCACCTGGCTTTTGATGCTTGTGGTATTCCTGGCTTCCAGTTTATTCAGGACCCAATGGCTTATTTTACCCGCACTCACCATTCTAACATGGATAATCTGGACCATCTCGTAGAAGAAGACCTAAGCCAGGCAGCAACCGTTATTGCTTCTTTTGTTATGCATACTTCTATGCGTGATGAGCAGTTGCCACGTAAAGAATTCAAACTGGAAACAGAAGAAAAAGACAAGGAAAAAACGAAGAAGAGTAAGAAGTAAAATACAAAGTGGGAAATCGGTAAAGTTATGTCTTCCGATTTCCCACTCCCACTTCCCTTTATTCCATTACAGTGATTCTAATTTCTACTTTCCGCTTCTTTTCATTAGGATCATCCCCTTTCATTTCTCCTCGCCCTTCCATATAGATTTGACTGACCTCCATATTATTTTCTCTGATGATCTTGCCAATACTTTTGGCTCGTTCTCCTGATAGGCGGAGGTTATAATCATCTGTACCAATTTCATCTGAAAAGCCTATGATTTCAATACGCTCCGCCTTTTTACTTTTAATTGGAGTCATAAACTGAATGATGTTTTCTTTTTCTTCAAGGCTAAGTGCTGTTTCATCAAAACCAAAATATACGGTATGGCTATATATGACGGGTTTCCGCTTTTTGGGTACTGTTACTACCGTTGTATCCCGTGGTTCAGGTGGTGCAATTTCAAAAGTGGACCTCAATCGGATTTCAATGGTATAATATTGACGATTGGTCCAGTCAGGAATAATAAAGGGGGCTTCATAAGGATGGAAGTATGCCTTTTCTACATTGATATTAAGGGTATCCCATGCTGGTACACATAAAAAGAAACGACCATCATTTCCTGTGGTGATCGGATGCCTGTCGGCAAATTTTACAGTAGCTTGCACAGGGAAATCTAATATACTGTCTAAAACAATACCTTCTACGAAGGTAATAGGAGTGCTGTGTAACTGTTCATTGAGCTTGAATTTGAAAATATCTAATCCGCCTTTACTATTGTCAGGCCGATCTGAAGCGAAATAACCTGTTTGGCCATCAGCAGTTAAAAAGAAACCCAATTCCCGGAAGGGACTATTTACGGGAGGGCCAAGGTTGATAGGGAGCGTCCAATTGTCATCTTGATCTTTCCAACTCATAAAAATATCCTGATCTCCCATGCCTGGATGGCCCGTAGAAGAAAAGTATAAAACATTACCATCATTTGTAATGTAAGGAGCTTCTTCATCTAATTCTGTATTGATATTAGGGCCAAGATTTTTAGGCATGCTCCAGCGTCCATCTGCCTGTAAACTACTGGTCCATAGATCGGTTCCTCCTAGTCCTCCGGGGCGCTTACTCGCAAAAAAGAGGGTAGTGCCATCGCAGCTAATAGCTGCTTGTGATTCCCATTTTTCTGAATTGGCAAAACCTTGTAAAGGAAATACTTCAATTGGATTGCCATCACCATCAAAAGTGGCTTGCCATATATCGCATGGCCCAAGCACACCATCTCTTCCACATGCTGTAAAAAACATTAAACGGCCATCTCGCACCATAGTAGACATGCCTTCATCCTTTGAGGTGTTGAGTGGTCGAAGGGCTGCTGCTCGATTCCAACTGGCGTTATCTCCTTTGCTAATGAATAAATCTTCATCTCCTTTATCCGTTTTTCGGGTAAAATAGATAGTGTTTTGATCATTGGTCAGGAAAGGAAAATAGTCATCCGCTTTGGTATTAATGTTAGAGCCAAGGTTGACAACTTCTGTGATATTGATAAATTTTACAGAATCCAGTGATACTTCACATGCGCGAATATT
>JAKSDI010000250.1 GCA_022360175.1 Chitinophagales bacterium | reverse complement strand
GCAAAACTATACGACCTATCAAAGCTATTATGCTCTCCTCAAAAAAATAGAAGACGACCCTGAATACGACAAAAAGAAAGCTCAAAAGAAATTAAGACGTTATGTCGAAAGTCATGAACATGCCATTAAAAAGAAAGCTGCATTAATGGTTGACCATTTTGTTGATGAAGTAATCCAGAAAAGGAAAATGGGTGGGAAGGCAAAGGCTATGATGGTTACAAGTAGTCGAAAAAATGCGGTGAAGTACAAACATGCTTTCGATAAGTATTTACAATCTATCAATAGTCCCTACAAAGCAATTGTAGGATTCTCTGGCGAAATAGAGGGACAGACTGAAGCGAGTTTAAATGGGTTTCCTAGTTCTAATATTCCTGATGAATTTGAAAAGGATGAATACCGGTTTTTATTAGTGGCCAATAAGTTCCAGACTGGATTTGATCAGCCATTACTTCATACTATGTTCGTTGATAAAAAATTAGGAGGAGTCAATGCTGTTCAAACCTTATCTCGGTTAAATCGAAGTCACCCTTTAAAGAAAGATACTTTTGTACTGGACTTTGCCAATTCATCGGAGGATATCGAGAAAGCATTCAAGCCGTATTTTGAAAGTACTATTTTAGGGGAAGCTACCGACCCCAATAAATTATTCGACTTGCAAGATGCTTTGGATAATTATCAAGTTTACACTAGAGAGCAAGTAGAGGAATTTTCCAATAAGATATTAGCCAATGTTTCAGTCGATGAGTTACATGCCTTATTAGATGAGTCAAGTGACATCTTTCGAAATGATCTAGAAAAAGAGAATCAAGTAGACTTTAGGGCGAAAGTCAAAACTTATGTTCGATTATATATTTTCTTATCTCAAATTGTATCCTTTGAAAATGCATATTTGGAAAGGTTGTA
Organism: Chitinophagales bacterium; assembly: GCA_022360175.1. Taxonomy (GTDB): domain Bacteria; phylum Bacteroidota; class Bacteroidia; order Chitinophagales; family Saprospiraceae; genus JAKSDI01. The sequence goes on along the minus strand of JAKSDI010000250.1, from coordinate 5,693 downwards.
TATATTCTTGAACCATCTGCAAAACAAATTAGGAAATGACAATTCAGTAGATTTAGCACAAGGAATATTAGACAACATTGACATGGATAGTTATCGTCTACAATTGGAATCTACTTCGAATATTGTATTAGAGCAAGGGGATGATTTGAAGCCAATCCCTACTGAAATGAGAGGGGGGATGAATGAGCCCGAGATTGACCGATTATCAAATATTATCCAAACCTTCAATGATCGTTATGGAACTGAATTTGAAGATGCAGATAAGGTTCGACAGATGGCAGAAAACATAGCAAAAGATGTTGCTAAGAGTGAAGAGGTGATTAACTCTATCAAATACTCAGATGAGCAGAATGCAAGAATTACTAGTGATAAAATTGTTGGCGAAGAACTACTTAAGCATATCACAACAAATTTTGATTTGTATAAGCTGTATTCCGATAATAAAGAGTTCAAGGAAGAGTTTTCAGCTATGATGTTCGGAGTAGTGAAGGAAATAATAAATAGAGGGTTGAGAGATATTTAATACAGAAGGAGTAAAAAAACAATTATGCCTACAAAAACCAATATTGATTTCGAACTATTAAGAAAGCACCTCGATAATTTCAAGAAAAAACTGAATAAGGAGCCCGACCGATTAAGGAGTGGCAAAGAAGAACGGGACGAAAGACCGAATCCTTAAAATGACGGAAGAGGATGTACTTGAATTCATTTCCAAATTGTGGGCCATGCTCATTTGGGGTAATAAGCAGTATGTAGTCGATCAAATGATTTCTGACAATGGTTTCGAAAAGTTCAAGCAAGAATTATCCGAATTACTTTGGGGTAGTACTGGTATTGAAGCAAGGTGGGATCGAGCTATGAAAAATATCAAGCATATGGGCCCAGCCATGTATAGTGAGCTACTTTGTCACGTCCATCCAGATGATTGCATGGTATGGAATCGGAGAGCCTATGCTGGGCTTAACTATCTTGGTGTTCCTAAACTACCGAAATATAATTATCAGCTAACTGGAAAGAGGTACAAGGAATTATCTTCCATTGGAAAATTGATTGCAACCGAAATGAAGGAAGTCGGATTTCCTGATACAACCTTGCTTGCTGTAGACTACTTTATTTGGGAAGAACTTCAGGTAGAGGACAACTTGAGTAAAATTTTTACCGGAAAAGGAACGAAGGAAGAAAAGTTACCCGACGGATTGGAGGAGTTAGCAGGAGACAAAGAGCAGTTTATCCATAACGAAATTAGGGATTCCATCATGCGTATAGGAGAGATGTTGGGGTTCAAAGCATTCACAGAAAAAAAAGTTGCTGATGGATCAGTAGTAGATACGGTTTGGGAAGTTACCATCGGTAATATGGGAAGAGCCATTTATGTTTTTGAGGTACAGACCAAAGGCAATATAGATAGTCTAATGATGAATCTGCTTAAATCCAAAAATAATCCAGCAGTGCAGGGCATTGTTGCTGTCTCGGATCAAAAACAGATCGAAAAAATAAGAAAGCATTCTGCAACTGTTCGCGGTCTGGAGAATTTAAAATTTTGGAACTACAAGGAAGTTATCAAGGTTCATCAAAGTTTAGAGTTTGTGAACCAGAGCATCAATAATTTGAAGTTAGTCCCGGATGGATTCGGATAAACTTACCCTATTACTAAGTCCGCCGATTTCACTTTGAGTACAATTGCTATCATTCGCAATTTCACCAGATTAGGTTGCCGGATATTTTGGGCGTAATCATACACAGTCTGGTATGAAATCCCAGTTTTTTTAGATAGCCATAAAATAGATCGTTCTTGCTGCTCAAGCTCTTCCCTTATCCGGTTTAATTTTCGTGGTATATCAAATTGATCTTGCCCCAATTCTTTTTTCAGAAAGATACCCTTGATTGCCCTGTTCTAATATTTTGGATATTTAATAGTTTTTATTTTAGATAATTTGGCGTGGTGAATGTAGATACCCCTACACATTAACGCCGATCATATGAAAACACTTTACTTAAATGCTCATGCTACATCTGATTATACTCCTACTGCCAAAGACCTGCCTGGTAGCCAAAGGAAAATGCCAAATAACCTTTTAGTTCTTTTGATTCTTGCACTGGTGACCGTTGGGGGAGTGATACTGGCTAAACGTGGTTTTGATGATGTAATCGAGTATGACGATAAGGGCAATGCTCGATTAACGCCCGAAAGAGAAGCAGAAATTGAAAAAGCTAAAGACAGATTGGATCGGGCAGAAGTCTATCTTTTAATCTTCATTTACGATCATTACATCGAATGTCTGCCTTGTCCTGGTGGCCGTGTTTGGATTAAGGAAGGAGAAATCGCAAAGATTGGTACTACCGTAAACACAACAAGTCGATACGACAAGGCATTCTATAAAAAGCATGGTGTTGAATACAATACTTATCTTAGGGGATCGATAGATTTGGTACTCAAAACCGAAATTGAATTGTTGGGTAAGTATCCATTGATGCCAGAAAATCTGGCGAGAGAGCAACCACTGTTATTTCCACCCCTGAATATCCCTACATACTCTGAATTGCTATGAGCTATGGTTGATTCTACCCTAGTTTATTTTCACTATTTTACCATTAGTCAAAATAGTATTTCCTGTTTTTAATTGGTAAAAGTAAATTCCTGGACTCCACTTATCTCCCTTTACTGTTACTTGTTGATGAGCATGAACTGGAGTCAACAGTAGTGCTTTGCCATGAACATCTCGAATAATTAGCTCGTGTTTTTCTCCTCTAAAGGGTAAATCTCCAAACTCAAAATAAGTAATTGCTGAAAATGGGTTAGGGTATGTCTTGATGTATATAGGAGAAGTAAAACTTGAACTATTTGTTGGCAATTCGGTGACAAAAGTATTTAATGTAGTGTTCGTTTGAATAGGTGGATTAAAATCAAAAAAGATATCTGCTGTATTAAATATTTGGGTATCATCGGGCAGGCCTTCTCGATGTTTTATTTTATAGGTAATAAAACCATGGCTTTCGGGTTCATTGGTTGTGCTATCTGGTAATAAGATGTTTTTAAATAAAAATTCTACTTTCCCGTTACCCAATAGTGTAGCTTCAAATGGATGGCTTGCCGTTATAGGTCGAAATGTTGCCCAATCCAGGTTTTCGTCCAATTGGTCCTCTATACGCACCGTGAAAGCTGTGTCGGTGCCAGTGTTCTGAAAGCGTACAGTGTATATCAATTCTTCTCCCAAAAGAGTATAATGTTCTTCATCAATGCCTTCAGGAAAAACTAGTTTGTCATTGGGGTCATAAGCACAATTGAGAGTGGGTTCATATGAATGTATAGTATGTCTTAGAAGGTTGCCATTCTCATCTTCTAGGTAAATGATTGTTTGAAAGGATAAGGAGGTTCCGATATATTCTACCCCAGGCATTTGAATGAGCAATTGTATAAGATCATGACTGAAAGGAGAGAATTGATTAAGGGACCAAAAAAGTGTATTGTTTTCAATAGAATCTGGTTGGGGAGAAACCGAAACTAATGAAGTCAAAGTATCTAATGCAAAAGCAACATATCCAGTGGCTACTGTAGTACCTACATTTTCGTAGTTTATCCAAAAAGGAACTTCAAAACCACAACGAGTAGCAGAGGAGTTAGCAAATGGTTGTATTGCTGTAACAAGGGTATCCGGGAAAAAACCAAAATTGAGGTCTTGAAATATATTGTCTGATATATCAATGGTATAGCTAGTAGAGTCTGTTGTAATTGACCAATTTTCCGGGGTGTCGGGTTGGAGTAGATAGGTTCCGTTGTCAACAAAAAGCGTAAAATCTCCATTGGCATTCGTAAACCTTAGCAAGGCTTCAGGCTCTAGATTGAGCACATGATTAAATAGTCCTACTTCACTCTGGTCTTTTATCTGGTTTTCATTGGCGTCATAGAAACAAGTACCAGAAAGGGTTGGCAAATCGTATAGATTTCTATACCATGCTATTTTGTTGTCTGTTGAAGAAGCAGATAACACATCTATTCCTCCAGCTCCATCTATATTTGCTGCGAAGACGGAAATAGCATCTTCTGCCTGATTGCTAATGACCAATTGGTCTCCAAAATTTCCATTGCCATCTTCATTTTTATGCCATACGATTCTATCTCCTATGGCAACTAAAATATCAAGATCGCCGTCAATATCTATATCTGTTGCATAAACAGCAGATGCTCTATATAACTCTTCATGAACGGGTATAGAATTGCTAAAGCTACCATTACCATCTTCATTCCTATACCATGCTATTTTTTGACTTCCTAATGAACTGGATATAACATCTATATCATTATCGCCATCTAGGTCAGCAGCATAAACATCATATGCACTTGTAGCTAGCGTGCTAATAATTTGTGAACTTCCGAAAGTACCGTTTCCATCTTCATTTTCATACCATGCTATTTTATCGTCATCCCTTGAAGCGGATAATACATCCATATCGCCATCACCGTCCAAATCGGCTGCATAAACAGCCCTCGCTCCTTCGGCAAGTGTAGTAATCACATGTGGATCACTAAAATTGCCGTTTCCATCTTCATTTTCATACCATGCTATTTTATTATCATCCATAGAAGCTGAAAGGACATCAAGGTCGTTATCACCATCCAGGTCAGCAGTATAAACATCACGTGCTCCTTCAGCTTCAATAGTAATCACCTGTCCATTCCCGAAACCTCCATTGCCATCCTCATTTTCATACCACATGATTTTATCATCATACTTTGAAGCGGATAAGACATCTAGGTCGCCATCACCATCTAGATCAGCAGCATGAACTGCTCTAGGTCCTATTAGTTCCGTATTTATAATTTTTTGATTTCCAAAAGTACCGTTTCCATCCTCATTTTCATACCATGCAATCCTATTGTCAGATCGAGAAGCAGATAAAGCATCGATATCGCCATCGTTGTCAAGGTCACCAGCATACACCGAAGTCGCACCTACAGCTTGGGTACTGATAATTATCGGGTTTCCAAAATGGGCGTTACCGTTTTCATTTTCATACCATGCGACTCTACTATCAAAAGTAGAAACAGATATCACATCCATATCACCATCACCATCTAGATCGGCAGATGAAACGGCAACTGCTTTATCTACTTCACTGCTGATATCGATTGGAGTAGAAAAGTTACCATTGCTATCCTCATTTTCATACCATGCTACCTTGTACATTCCATTTGAAGCGGATATCACATCCATATCACCATCCCCATCTAGGTCAGCAGCATAAACATCTCTGGCTTCTGTAGCCTGATCATTAATAATATTTTGCTCTCCAAAATTTCCAATACCATCCTCGTTTTCATACCATGCAATTTTACTGTCATCCTCCGAAGCAGATAATACATCCATATCACCATCCCCATCTAAATCTGCTGCATAAACGGATTGGGCATCTTCTGCAAGCGTACTAATGATAATTTGGTCTCCAAAATTACCATTGCTATCCTCGTTTTCATACCATGCGATTTTATCGTCAGTCCGTGAAGCAGATAATACATCCATATCACCATCCCCATCTAGATCGGCTGCATGAACAGATTGTGCCCAACTAGCTTGAGTAGTGATCGTACGGATGAAGCCAAAATTTCCTTGCCCATCCTCATTTCTAAACCATGAAATATTAGTACCAATTGCAGAAGCTACTAACACATCCATATTACCATCACCGTTTATATC
>JAKSDI010000222.1 GCA_022360175.1 Chitinophagales bacterium | reverse complement strand
TCTCTTTTGCTAAAATTAGTTCGTACATCTATTGTTTACGGAAGCTACCAACTATTATTTATCGCAATCAGGCAAATTATTGAAGTGATCCATCTTCGTTTTGGCATGATCAATAGTTTTATCCATATGCCTCTAAGATACTTTTTTAATGTAATCATTAGAACCTCCAATACGCTACAAATAAAAAAGGCTGCCCTGCTTAGGACAGCCTCTAATAATTCCATATTTTTTGATTAGAATTTTCCATTGCTATTCTTCCAGCTAGACTGAGCAGGAATTGCTTCAATGATATCCCAATGCTCAACGATTTTTCCATTCTCTACACGGAATAGGTCATAATAAGCCACATGCTCCCCTTTGCCAAACTTGCCTTCACTCATCGTCAAAACAAAATTACCTTCTCCTAATACTTTGTGTACTTTATCATACTGTAAAACCAAGCCATTTTCTTCAAAATACTTCAGGGCAGCTCCCAAGCCATCTAGTCCATCACCAATACTAGAATTGTGTTGTAAGTATTTTTCAGGATTAATATAATCTGCTATTTTATCTACTTTGCCATTCAGAAGGACATCTGTAACAAAGCCTTCCACCAGTACTTTATTGGCTGCAGTTTTGTCCACATCCGTAATCGTCGTAGTACCATCGAACTGAGTTCTGCCACTTGGATTAGGTGGTGTAATTTCTGCCAGGTTATCCCAATGCTCTACAATTTTTCCATCTTCAAATCTAAAAACATCAAATGCCGCTTTGGGGCCAAAAAAATCATACTTCACATGTAAGAATACATACTCTTCATCTTCAAAGGCTCTGATAACCTCAGATTTAAAACCTCCTTCAGGAGCATTGGCAACAATTGCTCCAAAGCCTTCCAAGCCATCACCTACTGCCAGATTATGTTGAATGTACTTTCCAGGATTAATATAAGATACAGGTTCTGGAGCACCTGTTTCAAGGCTTTCGATTAAAGCTACTGCCTTTTCCTTTTTCGTTAATTCCATTTTTGCGGTTTCTTTAAATTGAGAATTGGAGTTATTATTTGTCCCACAGCTAACTAGTACAACTGCAAAGACAAATAGACTGTAAAACGATATTGAGTTCATCTTGATTCGTGTAAAAGTTTGTCTAATTATTACACTGCAAAGATGGAGTCATTATCAGCCTAAATGGATATCAGAAAAAGCCTATAGACTGTAAAAATGGGAAAGTTACTGAAAGCTACCTCTGAATTGTTCTGGAGTAAGTGTGGTTTGCCGTTTGAAGTATTTAAAAAAGTTGGTGGTTTCCTCAAAACCTGAAGCGTAGGCAATTTCTTTGACAGACAGGTCTGTATTGATGAGCAGGCGTTTAATTTGCTGAGTACAGATATCATCAACAAATTCTTTAGCTGACTTATTTACTATTGTTTTTGTAACTGTATTTATGGTTTTAGTACTAATGCCCATTATCCTCGCATAGTCCTTGACTTTCTTGTATTCAGTGGCATGTTTTTCAACTAAATTTTGAAATTCAATAAACTCGCTTAGATATTTACGATTATTGACTATTTGATTATTATGTGATTTTATCCTGTATAATTTCGCTATAAGGATGTGCAATTCACTCCGAATAATCCCTAATGAATATTCATCATTTACATTAAAGTATTCTGCTTCGATACGTGCCACGGAATTACAAACTGCTTCCAGTTCTTTTCCTGACAGCTGGATTTTTGGGGCACCTAAAAATTCATTAAAAAGCCGTAGAGATTTTAGCGCTTCTAATTTTTCAAGATAACTCGCCAGGAAATCATCCCTAAAAAGCAGCAGGGTCCCTTTTCCAGTATTGCTCTTCACAAACTTATGGATTTGGTCCTTTCTTATCGTGAGCAATGTGCCTTTCTCATATTCATAATCAGTAAAGTCGATTGTGTGCAAGCCCTGCCCTTGTTCAACAAGGATAATCATATAAAACTCTACTAAATGGAGCTGGAATGGTGAATGATCCAGGCCTTGCCGTTGAAACAACTCATCCAGTTTTATCATATCAAATCCAGCATATGGATTATGCTGATTTCTAAACTTTATATGTATTGGTTTATCTGACATTTTTTGGAATGATACTTCTCAAGTAGCTTAGAGCAATCTTATTATTTTTACTACTTATTCTGAAACCAAATATATGGATTTGAAGTGATCCACGAATCTTTTCACGAACATCCATTAAAAGGCTATTCATAATTCGTGGATCAAAATTTGCTTTTGCTGCTGCTAAAACTTTCGCTGATATCCCAATCGCATATAATACGGAATAGTTGGAGTTGTATTGAAATTTTCTGTAGCCATCCGCCCTATTCTGAAAACAAATGCGTTTTGGCTGAAAGACAAAGCTGTTTGTACACCAAAATGGAAATTGCCTCCTGTTGATGGATTGTACCAACCATCTTTTACTTCTGAATAAATATTTTCCCTATATGCATCGGTATGATTAAAATGAGTGGCGATTGCTTTATCAAATCCCAATTCAGCAGCAATAAACCATCGAGGCTTGTAATAGCCAATTGCAGTAGCAATTTCGCCGCCAAAATTTTGCAAGGTAGTTAATGGGTTTTCATATCTTCGATAAATCCCATTTACTGCCAGGCTAAGACCTATAGGCCCATGCTCTAATACGCTCATCTGCCCACCCAGTTTGATTTTAAAATCATCAAAAAAATCCTCACCTGATGGAAAAGAATACAATGCATTCAATATAATTGGCATCTCCGAATCTAGCTGATAACTATATCCTAATTCATAGATTAATCCATAATCCCAGCCTATGTTTAAATGAACAGTATGCTTATTTTCAAGGCTGTTATTTGCCCAATTTACTGCTTGTCCAAAAACGACATGAGCAAGAAAACAATAACAAACGACTAATAAAATCTTTATGATATTCATGTTTATTTTAGTTGATAGAGTTTAGATAATCAAGTACAGGAGGATAAACATTATCCCATTTGAAGTGAATCATTTCATGGCCAGTGCCATCTACCTGTCTTATATCAGCTTCAGGAAAGAAAGCTGCTTCTTTTTCAGCAAAGGAAAGCCCATAGGATAGATTCAACTCACCATATAAAAACAAGACCTTTGTAGAAAATTGATTTAGGTTGAGAGTAAAGTCAAAACCATCATTCTCTGCTATGTCTACAAAGCTATTGAGTGTAACTGCACCATAACGACTAAAAGGAGAAGGTCCTTCAACACCTTCATTATTGCCTTCGTGATATTGAAAGCTGGAGATCATAGCTACTTTATAGTCAAGGATAGCATGATCATTTTCCCCTCCGGTGATAAATTGGTCACCATACAATACGTCATTGGTTGCTTCAGAGAACAATTCAAGTTTTCTGCTTGATTCGCCGTATTCATCCAATAAATCCTTATTGAGTCCTCCTGGCTCTGCAAAGATGGCTCCATTTATTCTGTCTGGATACTCATTAATATAAGCTGCAGCCAGCATTCCTCCCCATGAGTGTCCGAATAAAAAGACTTTTTGTGAATCTGAGATACGATAATGTGCAATCACTGCCGTCAAATCATCGAGCATTATCTGAATGCTATAAGTATCCTTATCATGTCTCTGTGATAGGCCGGAGCCTCTCTGATCATAAAAGATAACGTAGTACCCATTATTAGCCAGGTGTTTGACATTCATCCCGTTCAGATAATCTCCTCCGGGACCACCGTGCAAAAACACTAGCATAGGGTCTTCAGGATTACCATAAGCTTCTGCATGGAGTAATGTGCCATTGATAAAAATAGAAGGAAGATTTGGGGCTTCATCAACAGTTGGTGGAACCAGGTTTCCCGATTCTTCAATGCTTTTATCTTCTTCACAAGCAATAAAACAGAATACCATTAAGGGCATCCAATAAAATAGATTTTTCATAAAATTACGGTGTTTAAACTTTAGGCCACAAATGAAAAGATATTCGGCTTGTAAAGCGTGCGAGCGTGTAAGGAGAGACAAATTTTGAGAAAAAAAGCAAACGCACCAACACCTAAATCACTAACTATCAAACTTTTGACTTCAAATACTCTGTTGGCGTTTTCCCTGTGTATTTTTTGAAATATTTATTAAAAGTCGACTTGGAATTGAATCCACATTCCATTGCTAGTGCCAGGTAAGTATACTGTTGGCTTTTTTCGGAATCGAGTTTTTCAATAAATGCTTCAATGCGATACTTATTGATATAATTATAAAAAGTAGCTCCAGCCTGAGAATTAATTGCCTGGGAAAGATGATTAGTAGGTTCATTTATGAGTATGGCTACCTCTGCCAGTGTCAAATCGTTTTTTTCATATAAATGCTCCAATCGCATTTTTTCTTCAAGTCTTTCGAAGAGTATTTTTTCCCCTTCATTACTCAAGCCTGATTTTTTATATTTCTCTTTGGATATTGGTTGAGCAGATCGTTTTTCAAACTGGGGCTGGTTATCTACGTTCTCCTGCAGAGTACTAGTTGATTGAATAAAATAAACAGGAACTTGTTTAAATCCATAGATTCCTATGAAGCATACGAAAGCAGAGACCGCTATAAATATCCAGTCATCTCCTTCTGAAAGAACAACTATTACCCAGATAATACTCAGGCCTATAATCAGGCTTTCTACCCATTTTAGCATTTGCTGATCACTATTAGAAATATAATTAAGTACTTCTTTTTTATACTTTCTGACGACTCTAAATGCAGCAAGGTTATAAATAATTGCACTAAGGATAAATAAGACAATTTGAATACGCATAAACCATTCATATCCTGCACCACCACTTTGAAATACCTCAATTTTTTCTACAGCTGGCAAGGAAAAAAAAGGAATCAATAATACATATAGAAGCAAAAAAGGGACCAGATGGATGTACCAATACTTTGCTTTAAATGCATTTTTATAGGTCAGCTCTCTGGTATAAAAATACAAAAATACACTATGCAAAATGGGCAAAGGCAAGAGTACTCCTATTAGAAAAGGTACCTTAAATATAAAACCAGAATCAAGAAAATGATAAAGCAATATATGTAAAGCGATATAACCGATCCAGGAAGTAAGAATTTTATCGGATAGTTCTTTCTCTTTTTTCAACAATAGAATGATGAATATAAAGAGGGAAATTGAAAATCCGACAATAGATGGCATTGGCTTTAAAATTCATTATATCAATCAGAAAGCTACTATGTAACAGGTCCGTCAACATAGTAAGTCTCTTATAAAGCCGTAAGTTAGTTATAATACAACTCCTCATTCTTACTCATTTACTTATTTTGTTTAAAATCACTAATTCCACGAATCATGCTAATATGTATTCGTGGAATAGTGATATCCCAACTTCGCTTATCAGCTTCGTCGGGCAAAGGGTGATTGGTGATTGGTGATTGGTGTGATAATAATACTTTTTTACAAAACGGCCTGAACTCCAAAGCGAACACTGGTTTTTCCATCTAAATAGGTTACACCAGCAACCCAGCCTTTTGTTTTGGATTCTATTTCCAGATAAGGTTGAAAAATACTTCTGTTTAGGAGATGTAGCCTACAGGAAAGTAATCCACCAGCCTGGCTATTTTTTGTAAAGAATAGCTGATCTTCTGGTTGCATCCAAATCATTCCACGAATAGACCCCTGTAATGTTTTTTCCTTATCAAGGGACAAAAAATCCATGTATTTTGTTAGCTCTATTCCCGGCAGCCATTCGGTATCATGATTGCTGTACTTGTGAAGGCTTAGAATGCTTTTTTTATTATTCTTATTGATAAAAATATCCAGCTGTGTATCATCACCAAATGAAGTAAGATAATGCCTCAATGCAAAATTGAAAGACAGAGACTCATTTAGCTTTATCTCTCTGACACGAAACATAAAAGGACTAATAACATTCAACCATTGGCGGTTTCCTATCTTCTTCACATAATCAAGCATTTCTACACTCAGATCATTATAATCCCGATAGCGGTCTATCCCTATACCGCTTGGGTGGATTCCACGATCTGTATAGGCTTCATCACCATTATACAAATCATATACCCAGGCAGTAAAATCATTACCTGTAAAATCTCTTTTTAACTGATCTGGCTCGTCATTGTACTGCGTTGCATGTTCATCAATAGTTTTTGTGGTATGTGCTCGGTTGACATAATCTAATGCAGCCAAAAAATCTGCCCAGTAAAGAGCTAAATTTGGAAGGTGCGTATCGTATAGAAAATCCTGAGACTGCACCCTTTCACTCATCAAATAATGTGCTTCGATACCTGCTGAGCCCATTCTAACAAATCCGGCAGGATCTTTCTTTTTAAATTCAATGAGGTCTTCGTCATAAATAGAACCGACATAGGTCAGTGCATCTGGAGCAAGATCAAAACCCCAAATCTGATTGTAACTTCCTATTCCTAAAGGAGCCCAGGTGTTGCGATGAAACTCTTCATGTGCCCAGCCACCAGCAAATGGAATTTTTGTAGTCAATACAAATGCGATACCAGCTGTAAATTCTGTACCAATATCATTGAAAATTTTGGCAGATTTACTTTTATCAGGATTCAAGATACGGTCCCATCCTCTAGCGACACCATAATTCATTGTATTATAAAAAGAAGAGGCATAAGATATCACCCCGCTCATACTAGGTGAAATAAAAGGTGCTCCCAGGTAATGGCCAAGCTTGGGGTCAACGGATTGAGAAACAGCTACGCTGGCTTGATAATTTGCAGTGGCCTGTGCCCCATATTTGATATAGGGTGCATCTACCAGCATAAAATCAAGAATCAACTTAGGTGTCTGCTCTTCGTTTTGTCCTTCTACTTGTTGAGCAAAACATGGAAAACATAAAATAAGTAGTGTAATAATGCAAATTACTTTCATTGGCTTTAATTTTTGCTACAAATCAAGTAATTCAGGTATTTTGGGCTGTTCTTATTTAGAAATCAGGACAATTTATTCTTCATTTCTAAACTGGGTTGGCGTTTTTTTGACGATTTTCTTAAATGCATTATTAAATGCCGAGCGGGAGTTGTATCCTACTTCATAATATACCTCTTTGATATTATAGTTTTTATTTTTAAGCAAGGCTTGTGCTTCCTTAATTCTATAAAAATTCAATAGCTCAGAAAGGTTCATTTTAAAATGTTGATTAATCTCTTTGGAGAGTTGTTGCTGATTAATTCCTAATCTATCCGCCAGGGCGGTTCGATTCAAATCCGGATTTTTAAATATCTTTTCTTCCTCAAAAAGCAATCTAATTTTTCTTATTCTCTTTCTCTCTATATCGGATACATTTTCAGGAGCACGATCTTGATTAGATGTAGATATACGAACATTCATAAATAAGGATGGCCTTGACATCATAAAATACAGCAAGCCAACAAAAAATAGCGTAGCAACTAAATAGGAAATTAACTCAAGCTGATCTGCCCAATAAGGCAATCCTCCCCAGGAAAATCCATTGGCCAACAAAACAAAAAACCATATTAGCCCAAAAGAATAAACCAAAAATAGTAGCCATATCTTATTAATGGCTTTGTCCCACTTATGCTTACGGATTAAGTGGCTTATCCATATCCCATAAATCAAATATTGAATGCCATAAACGGGAAAATACAGCATACTGGAGAAGCCATCTACCCAATAATAAATCCCGAAAATAAGGAATAGAGCCAAGTGTCTCCATTTTTGTTGTACTACATTATTAATACATTTATTTGTATAAAAAAAAAGTAGTGGTGCATAGAGAAAGATAAAAACACTCGGAAACAGGTGTATCCTAATATTATTAAAAATGGGTTGGTTAATTGTAAGGTCAATCAGTATATGTAATGAGATAATACCCAAAAACACACTTAAAGGCAGATTTTGTGATCTCTTGCCCTGTGGTAGTAGCAACAACAAAAGAGCTAAAACCAATAGTGTAAAAACCAGTAAGCTCTGTACGATTGTAAAAGAAATTGATGTATCCATTTTCTTCCGAAAGAGATAAGAAAAATACGCTATATCATAACTACCTTATACGTATATAGTGACGCTGGACCAACTGATTTAAAAATACCTTTGTCTCGACAAGTTCAAATTTCAATGCTTTTGAAAGAGATGCAAATAGTGGGTACCCCTCCCCTAGCAGTATAGGAATAGTTGTTAAGACTATCTCATCAATCAAGTCTTCCTTCAAAAAATTTTGTATGGTCGTACCTCCATCAATATAAAGGCGGAAATGTCCATTTGTATGTATGTGATCCAGCACATCGGTTAAACTTCCATTTACCAATTCTACTTTATCCTGATAGTTTTCTGGTACTTCCTTTAAAGAATTACTCAAAACATAAACCGGTTTATTATAGGGCCAGTCAATATCAAATCCGCAAACTGTTTCAAAGGTCACACGCCCCATAACCAAGGCATCTATCCTTTTAGTAAATGCAGCATAACCTGCATCTATATGCTCAGGATTGGGGATCATGTTCAACCATTCAATACCACCGTTTTTATCTGCAATAAAACCGTCTATACTCGTTGCAATGAATACACTGTTTTTCTTGTCTTGCATGTTTATATATTCTTGTAGTATTTATCAGAATAATGGAAACCTTTGTCCAATTATTTCAAAATCAGGCAATTAAAACTGATATGTTTTACTTTTCTTCTTCGAACTTCTTATGAGATGCCAAATCACAATTTATCATCCAATTGATTCCAAATTTATCAGTGAGCATTCCAAAGTAGGCTTCCCAAAAGGTTTTGGCAAGTGGCATGGTAATCGTACCGCCTTCAGCCAGTGCATTAAATATTTTGTCTGCTTTTTCAATAGCATTTGTATTGACGGAGATGGAAAAATTATTTCCGATTCTCAGATTTGGAGCCCATTCTCCACCAGCATCACTTCCCATTAGTACTGTTTCTTTGCTAATCGGGAGGCTAATGTGCATGATTCGATTTTTCATTTCCTCTGAAATAGGAGGCATGCCTTCTTGCGGAGGCATTTCACCAAATGTTCCTACATAGGAAAATGCTCCGCCAAACACAGATTGGTAGAATTCAAAAGCTTGTCGACAATCACCATCAAAGGTTAAATAAACGTTTACTGTTGTCATATTTCTATTAGTTTAATGGACTTTCATCCAGGTTTTCAGGATTCAGCACTATATCTGGCTGTTCTATTCATTATTCCGATTAGGTATTTTATCATCTATACTTCTTATAATAAATACATTACTTTTCTTATTTCGGATTTTATAAATCTTATATGCTCTTTATATCAATCAATAGATTATTTAATGTATTCAACAGTTTACCCTGAGTTTCAGGCCCACTTTGATTAGTAATTATAGATATTCCCAAATTATGCTTTGGAAGAATTAACAAAAAATTCTGTGTACCAAATGCTCCACCATGAATACTGTAATAAACTCCATCATCAGCATCTTCAAGAATTGGCCATAAGTATCCCATTTGTACATCGCCATCTGAATAAAGTAATTTATGGGATTCTTCTACCGCCTGGCTTTTATTTTCAAGCTGGAACGCTATATAGTTCAGCAAATCAACAGTAGTAGATTTCAACCCACTACCAGCTCCCCATAGAGTATTTGCGAAGTGTGGAACTTGCTTATTAGTTTCTCCATATCCATTTGCTAATCTGTTTATATCTTCATTTGACAGATGAACTTTTGTATCTCCCATCCCAGCTATTTCAAAAATATATTGCTGCAATAATTGCTCATATGTCAATCCATAAGCATTCTCTAATATATGAGCCACTAATTCTGTATCTGCATTAGAATAGGAATAGCTTGTCCCTGGCATTACATCAATATTTACAGATTGTAAATCTTCAAGGAAGGCTTGTTTACTGTATTCTTTTTCAATATTGTAAATTCTGAATGGCAGATTTTCATCTATATTGCTAAAGAGGCCATTTATCTCTGTTGGCAGAAACCTTGGCAATCCTGCAGTATGAGTAATAAGATGTTTTATTGTTATTGGATGGCTTTCATATTCCAGATTCGAAAAGTCTCCTTCAAGATACTTCCGAATATCATCTTCTAAACTTAACTTATTATCCAGAACCGCCTGAGCGACCAATGTTCCCGTAAAAGATTTACTGACAGAAGCTATTTCGTAAATAGTTGAATTAGTAGGGCTGTTTTTATTGCCCTTATCTAACTCTCCAAAATGTCCGATGTGTGTGTTTCCATCTTTATAAATACCAATTGAAATAGCACTTATCTTAGGATCTTGAAGCAGAGAGTCTGCATTTTTTTCAATGGCAAGCTGTATATCATCTACCTTTTTTTCAGAAGAATTCTTTGTACTATTGTAGCATCCTACAACCAAAATTCCCACCAATAAAAATATTCCTAACCTCATCATTTTTTTTGATTTTATCTAAGTGTCAAGACAAATTGAATCAATATAATATGTGATTCAATTTGTCTCGATACTTACCTCCTTCCTAAAAATATTTATCCGCCTACAAACAACTATAATTGCCTGTAAGCGGATATGATATAGCAACTATCAAATGTATAAGTTGCATTGAATTTTTCTACACTAATTCTAATTCTCGAGATTCTTTATTCAAAGAAATTCTCGTAAGAATTATCTCCTCCTCTGCCTTGTGTACGCTTTTCAGCCCGTCGTACAGGAGTATTCAGGTCAAGAGTATCATTAGAAGACTGGCCACCCTCCATTAACATAAGAGTGCTTTCCTTTTCCCATTTCTCCAACATTTGCAAACCTTCGTCTTCAAATACACCTTGCTGTAGATCGATAGAATTCATTAGATTGGCAGACATTTCCATGAAGCGTTCCATTTCGCCTACCTTATTGGCTACATCATCAGCAATAGATTCCATAGCAGCATCAAACATGGCGCGCTTATCAGGATCGCCGGAGATCACACTCATAGCTGATTTCATAGCAGAGTGAGAAGTACGAATCGCTTTGCGCTCTTGTTCCTTAAGAGCCACCTGGTCTTTGGTATCTTCCAGCAGTATCTCTGAGTTGGAATGCATTTTGGTAAGAATGCGGTACATTACCTGCATCTTGTTGTGTAATGCACTATACTTTTCATTACTATCTTTCAAACGGGCGGCTTTACGTGTTGAAAGCATCACCTGATTGTCCATCCCTTTCTGCTTGGCAGCGCTGGCCAGTTTCATTTGTTCATTGATGGTCCGTTCGTTTTCTTCCATCAAAGTTTGAAGCTTGCGCATTTGGCCTTTTAACACGCCAATTTGTTTACGCATTTTTACCAGGTTTTTCTGTAGATCTTCTACATAGCTTTTTAAAATGCCTATAGGATCTAGCTGAACGAATATTCCCGTCACCCAGCGCATGACGCTCTTATAGCCATACCAAACCAGATTACGCATACGCGGATCAAGCACCATGTAAACAATAGCAGCCAAAACGGCAAGTAAAATCCCCAGGTATAATGTATTCTGTATCAGGCCTATAATAAATGCCATATTGGTAGCTATTAAGTAGGCACCACCGCCTATTAAAGCTGCCAGGAATATAGCTCCTGTCATTCCTTCTGGGCGTTTCCAAAAGGATTTTTTCTTAAATTCTGAATTATCTATAGGATGTATATCAGCCATAATTCAATATGGTATTTTTCGTTTGATAAATAATTAAACACTACAAATAGAGATTGATATTCTCAATATCTTTATCTATTTGATTAACGATGCTTTGTAAAGTATGCTCAAAAGCTTCCTGAGTACCACTTAACTTTTCTTTAGCAGCCTGGATGTGCTCATCAGCATGGTCAATAGTTTCCTGAGATTTAGCAATTTTTTGTTCTAATTCCTGAATTTTCTGCTTGTACTCCTCGATTTGTTTTTTCAGCTTAGCTACTTCCGACATTTTGGAATTAACGCGCTGCTCCATTTGCTTCTTTAAAGCCTGGTCAAACTGCTGCTTTTCCTTGAGCAATACACTCTTATAATGTGCTGTCGTTTTTAATAGTTTTTCCTTGGTAAGCCCCATTGTAGAAGCTGTAGCATAAGCAGATTTAAAGGCAGTTGCCTCATCCATATCCAACTCCAACAGTCGTCCTAATGCCTGCTTAAATTCGATATAATCAAATCCAGGTAGATTGTGTTTCTCTAGTGCTTTGGTTAGTGAATTCAAACTTCTTTCGTCCAGCCCATGATGGTCTCCAAAAAAAGCTTTGATATCTTTTTGCATGCTCGTTTACGTCTTTTAATTATGTTACAGCCACAAAATAATAGAAATTGAACTAAAACGAAACTATATTTTCGATATTCCAGGATGGAAAGTCGATGGAGATGTGCTTATGTGGTGAGAAGTGAGAGGTGAGTTGGTAAGAGGTGAGTAGAGATGTTCTAACTACGCTTATCAGTTATGTCGGGTAAAAGGTGATGTGGTTTAGAATAGTTTAGAGAAAGTTTATAAGGTTTTAAATATGGAGTATCGGGTGTTTCCGTTTTATGGATAGAGAATCAAAGGGTGATATAGTTAAAGGGACATGAAGTGATGTGTGCCACGCTCTAAAAAAGGTGTAGGAAAGCTTAGATGATGGATAGCAAAGGCGTTATGGATATTTCCTTGTTAAATAAAAAAGGGCGAATTCCCTAAGGAACTCGCCCAGTACAAATGCTTACAACTTTGAGGTGAAGGATCAACCCGCACCAAAAACTCTACGATTTAACTACTTTTAGGCACATTATTGGATCACTACTTTTAGGCTTTGCACACCATTTGTAGATTGAATACGCAATAGATACATTCCTGAAGCCAGATTAGATACCGCAAGCGAAATATTATGCTTACCAATCGCTAATTCATGAGCCTGCAGCTGATGTATTTTACCATCCAACCCAATTAGTTGTAATTGATACTCACCAGCCTTTGCTATTTCCATATCTACATTAAGGATACTGGTAGCAGGATTCGGGAATATATTAATACGGTTTAGCGATGGTAGTTCAGCTTCTGTATCATTCAATAACAGATATGTTGGATTGCCTGTGAATCCATTTGATTCCATATTCAGGCTCACTGAGTATGTATTCTCACAACCATCAGCAGTAGTGATGGTTAAGGTCACTTCATAAGTACCATCTTCTGCATAAGTATGTGTAGCTACTGGATCAGTACTTGTAGTACCGTCACCGAAATCCCATGCATAACTTACTGCATCCGGAGAAGACAAATTCAGGAAGAATACTTCATTGGCATTTGGATCAATTAATGGCAAGAACAATGCCATACATTCATTAGGATACCAGATGTTGTCATCTGTAAATACTAACATTGGCATGCTGCTCTGACAGTCACCTGCTGTAATCGTCAGGGTAACAAGATATACTCCTTCTTCCTGGAAGGTATGTACAGGGTTTTGTTCTGTGCTTGAGTTACCATCACCAAAATCCCACGACCAGCTATCAGCTTCGCCCCAGGAGAAGTCAGTAAACTGGAATGTATAAGGAATATCTGTAGATTGCTCAAAGAAGAACATTGCCTGGCAATCAGGCCCGTCGAATATACCTCCATCAGCAATGCAAATATGCTCAACCATTGTACTTACACAACCTTCATCAGTAGTGATGGTCAGGGTAATATCATAAATACCGCCTTCTGCATACTGATGTACAGGGTTTTGTTCTGTGCTGGTATTACCATCGCCAAAGTCCCATTCCCAACTCACGATAGTACCTTCTAATGCATAGGATGCATCAATGAAGTGTGCCTCTCCTATTTCATTGAATTCATAATAGAAGCTAGCTACACAATCGTCAAAGCCCCAGTCTTCACATTCTACAAAGTCTGCTTCTGTGTATCCTTCACACATAGCGAAGCAATCATTAGCAAACAGAATCGTAGTTCCATCTGGCAATTCTACACAAACAGGGTCAAAAATCTCATAACAATCGCATGGGTCGATAATACCACATGGGAAATACTGATCCGGGCCATAACCATCACACTCTGCAAAACATGGATTGTCAAATTGTAAGGTATCTCCAGCTTCTGTCACAACACATACTGGATCGTAGTAATCAGGACATGGACAAGCACCATCACATTCTGTGAAATCTTCTTCTCCATAACCAGCGCATTCGGCTTCACATGCATTTACAAACCATTCTATATCTCCCCATTGTGTCAATACACATACAGGATCAAAGATATCATCGCACTCACAATCATCTTCACATTCAACCCAGGTATCTTCCGGGAAACCAAGGCAAAGTGCGAAACATGGATTTGGCAAAGTGATGATTACTCCTTCATCTGTAAGTACGCATACTGGATCAAATTCGTCATCACAATCACAATTGCCAATGCAATCTTCTCCTATACATATGTTTTGAGAGTAGGTTGAAGTACAACCATCCTCTGTAACTATTGTAAGTGTTACTATATAATTTCCTTCTTCAGCATAGGTATGAATAACATGTGGTTCATTGTAAGTAGTACCATCACCCATATCCCAGGACCATTCTACTGCTGGAGTAGAAAAAGTACCTGATACATCCATAAATTCAACCGTAAATCCGTCATCTAGTACATAATAATCAAATGCTGCGAAACAGTTGAAACCTTCACAGTCAGTATAAGTATCTGGTCCATAACCGGCACATTCTGCCGTACAAGGATTAGGGAAAAATTCGATGATACCTTCTTCAGTAACTACACATACTGGATCAAACTCCAGGTCACATCCGCAAGGGCCATCACCTCCACAGTCAATGTAGCTATCTTCGCCATAGCCTTCACATTCTGCCAGGCAAGGATTATCAAAGTTTAAAGTATCACCAGCTTCTGTTAATACACATACCGGGAAGAATATTTCCGGACAGCCACAAGGACCACCTCCTTCACAGTCAGTCATTTCTGCATCTTCAAAGCCAGCGCAAATAGCCTCACACTCATTGATAAAAGGAATGATTTCTCCATCGGGTAGTACTACACATATAGGATCGTATATCCATTCGCAATTGCAAAAATCAAAATCAATTACATGTACTGGCATCACAATTGTGCTAGTACAGGTATCAGCTACAATAGTAAGGGTTACTTCATAATCTCCCTCTTCAGCATATGTATGAACTGGATTTTGAACAGAGCTAGGAGTACTACCATCACCGAAATCCCAATGCCAGCTATCAGGTGCTACATCTAAACTGTTGTAGGATAAATCATAAAATTTCATCTCATAGGGATCACTACTTGTTTGTTCCCATGCAAAGAAAGCCTCACAGCCAGCCGGTGGCGGTGGTGGGTTGATGCCCGCACAAACGATGAATGTCAGGTCAATATTTTCATCTTCAGTAATTGGAATATCAATTGCATGCACCTCGCCAGTACACATGTCAAAATACTCAATTATTGCTTGATGAACCGGATTGGCAGCAAAGTCGAGGTCTAGTGTAAATTCAAAGACACCGTCTTCATTTGTCGCTGCTGTCTGAGCATCAGGTACGGGGTCTAATAACATCAGGCTAACCTCATAACCTGGGATGGGCTGCGAATCTTCAGCAAAGAAAATCGTGCCACTTACGGTAACTTCAGTTGCCATCATAAATGTGATCTGACAACAGAGCGCCAATAAAATAAGGCTAATTCGCTTCATTGTTTGTATATTTGTAATGTGAAATAAGAATTTTCATTTTATCAATGCCTGGCAGCTCGTATGCTGGGCATTGGTTTTTTGGGGTTCAAAAAGGTTCAGAGAGCTTAAAAATGTAACCGTTTAAACCCTCCAGACCTCCTATTTTTAATCCGACATATACACCACCTTCTTTTTAATAATCTCTTCGCCTGTGTATACAATCAGAATATAAGTCCCCTGTTTTAATTGCATAGAAGTAGCATCCAGCATGCAAGTCTCTTTGCCATTTAAATCTCTGACTGAAATCAGATTTCCAAGTAGGCCATATACTTCAATTTTTTCAATAGGTTTATTCGAATAAATACGATAAGAGGAAGAAGAGGGATTAGGAAAGATGTGTACATCTGTTTCCATGGGAATATCATCCGAATTAGCCACCAGGGCTTCCGGATGATATACCATAACTTCTAAAGTGTCTTTTACAACTGGGACAGCTAATGGATCTCCATTCAATAATAGCACTTCCTTTACGCTAAATAGAACATCTATGCTATCTTTTACCGGAAGGAGTCCCACCAGCACGTCCTCTATAATAATGTTCATAGTGCCAATCTGTCCGTAACCACTGGAAGTCGAATCTGGTCCAAAATGGGTCATTGCCAAATCCATTTTTCCAATGCCTTCTGATCCATCTTCATTAATGACCTGAGGGGCTTCAAACAGGAAAGCGCTATTTAGTTTCAGCCAGCTATCATCAAATTCAAAATCTACGGATGCACAGAAATCACTGTTGAATTCTAGTGTAAGTGCCAATCCATGTAATTCAGATACCGGGATATCTGCTGTGCCTAAGTAAACAGGAACGGATATTTGCGAACCAGCAGTAAGCGGCAAGCCTCCCTGAGGTGCTCCGAAATATAATGGTATATCTACTCCAGGTATCCCATCATCTGAGCCTACTGGTTGTACAGGCATATGCTCCTCACCATAATAGGTAAATACGGATATAAAATCCAGCCAGTCTACCAATCCATCTCCATTCGTATCTGCAAACGCATAATTCAGGCCATCTGGAAAATATTCTTCCCAAAAGACAGCAATTTCAAATACCCCATCCTCACCATGTTCCATAAGAGCGGGCCCTACCGTACCAAATGCATAACCAATATTCAGTATATCAAAATGATCTACGATACCATTATTATTAGCATCTCCTGACACAACATCCTGGCCTTTGGCACTCACAAACACAACAAAAAATAATAGTACGGAAAAGATATGTTTCATAGGGTTATTGCAATATTTTACTCAAAAGTACAGCCCTTCCAGTTGAGAGACAATTACATTTTTGTTATTTTATCGCAAAAAAAAACATCACAATAAAACATAAAATATTAATTACCAGTAATTTAATACAAAAAAAACAATACATTTATCAAAATTTAAGAAACAAGCATTTTAACCTTTTTTGCTTTTTTATTCGTCTTACAGATGGCTAACTAATTAAATCATGAAGCAAAGCAAACTCATTAGCTTATTGGAATCCTTTAGCAGTAGTGAGCTACGAGCGTTTAAGGATTTTTTATCCTCTCCTTATTTCAATAAAAAAGAAATCAATCTTGAGTTATATAAAATTTTGAAACCATTAGCTAAGTATGGGTTCCCCGAAGAAAAAATAAAAAGAGAAGTCTTGTTTTGTAAATTATTTCCCAATGAAAAATACGACGAACGCAAACTCAATCATCTAATCAGTGAAGTATTTCGGCTTGCAGAACAATATCTTGGTATTCAGGAATTCGAGCAGGACAGAGCACTCCCCTATTTGTACACAGCAAGAGCTCATTTAAAAAAGCAACAAGAAAAAGCTTATTTGCATCAAGCTCGTAAAGCAAGAAAATTATTGGATGACATCAGCTATAGAGACTGTCAATATTTTTACCAGTCTACCATTCTGGAGGAACTGGAAGAGCAACATTTTTCCAGTAAGAAAATACACAGGACCAGTACTAATCTTCAATTAGCAGCCAATCAATTCGATCGATATTATCTCGCTCAAAAGCTTCAATACTCTTGTATCATGCTCGATCGGCAAAAGTTCTTACCTATCCAGTATGACATACCATTCTTACCATTGATAGAAAAAATGCTCGAATTGCAGTCCTTTGAATCAGAGCCTTCTATTATAGTCTATCATTACCTAATGCTTGCCCTAACGCAAAAAAACGACAAAGCCAATTTTGAACAATTTAGAAATTACCTTAGCGAACATCTCTCCGTTTTCACTGAAACGGAAGCCCGTCAATTATTCCTGCTTGCCATTAATTTTTGTGTACATAAGATACGGATTGGCGAACGAGATTACGCCGCCGAGTTGATGCACTTCTATTCTGAAGGTATTGAAAAGGGCCTTTTATTAGAAAAAGGAAAGTTATCTCCGTGGATTTATAAAAACGTAGTCAAACTTGGACTAGGCTTACAACGCCTGGAATGGGTTGAAAGCTTCGTAAAAAGATACAGTCATTATCTGACAGAAGCACTAAGAAAAGATGCTTACCATTTCAGTTTAGCCGATATTTACTTTCATAAAAAGGCATATGGCAACGCTTTATCTGAATTAAATAAAGTAGAATTTTCAGATATTCACTATAATTTGGATGCAAAGGCTACTTTACTTAAAATATACTATGAAACTGAAGAAATAGAGGCTTTCTTATCACTAATCTCTTCTTTTAAGATATTCCTACAAAGGCAAAAATCTTTGACCAAACACGTCAAAGCATCCTATCTAAATTTTGTGAGCATTTTATATAAGATATCTAAGATAAAAAATAACGCTACTAGCCAGATACGTGAGGAGATTGCAGCTACAAAAGCTCTGAGTGATAGAAGTTGGCTAATCCAGCAAATTGAAAAACACAAAACACATTAACAACCAACCGATTAACACAGTAACTAACATTTATTTCAAGGTTATTAACAGCCTTATTAAGAAAGAGATTTTTTTTTTTCAGTTTGCTAACATGAAGTAGCACAAGCCTTAGCAAAGTGTTTACACAATTGTAGGCATCTATTTTGGCATTAAACTTATCAACAGCAGTTTTTTCTTTGAATAATTTTTCTCAACTTTGTATTCCTCCGTAATTAAGAAGGGCACAGAAAAATTCGTGACATTGCTTTTGCAAGGACTTATATCCACAAAAGCGCAGTCAATCTTTTTTGTTTTCATAACTTGCTGATACTCTAGACTTTTAACATTATTTTTTAACTACGGCTATCATTCACTGGAGATGACAAGAGATCACGCTACAGTCTGGGGTAACTGTTTACAGACTATCCAAAAAAACGTCAACCAACAGAGTTACAGGACCTGGTTTGAACCAATCAAGCCGGTGCGCCTGGACAATAATGCCTTAACTATTCAGGTACCTAATAAGTTTTTCTATGAATGGCTGGAAGAACATTATGTAAATCTGTTGAAGACAACTATCAGGAGAGAACTAGGCGACAAAGGGCGCCTGGAGTACCAAATACTAATGAGCAGTAATGGGTATGGTAAACGTGAGCATGTAAAGCGTGAGCGTGTACACGGTAATGGCCGCCCTGCTAATGAAGGTTATACTCCTGGCATGGTAGATACTCAAAGTATCAAGAATCCTTTTGTCATTCCTGGCATCAAAAAAGTAAAGGTAGATCCTCAGCTAAATCCAACTTATATATTTGATAACTATATAGAAGGAGATTGTAATCGTTTGGCTCGTTCTGCAGGTCTCGCAATTGCTAAAAAGCCAGGAGGTACTTCTTTCAATCCTCTAGTTATTTTTGGAGACGTGGGATTGGGCAAAACGCACCTCGCACATGCTATTGGAAATGAAGTACTGAGAAAAATACCAAGCAAGACCGTTTTATACGTTTCTTCAGAGAAATTTACCAATCAGATCATCCAGTCTATCAAAAACAACGCCGTTAATGATTTTGTAAACTTCTACCAACTAATTGATGTATTAATCGTTGATGATATCCAGTTTTTAGCCAATAAGCAAAAGACCCAGGAAATATTCTTCCACATCTTCAATCAACTCCATCAAAACGGCAAGCAAATCATTATCACTTCTGATCGCCCACCAAAAGATTTGGATGGCATGGAAGAACGCCTGTTATCTCGTTTCAAATGGGGACTGTCTGCCGATCTGCAAGCTCCAGATCTGGAAACCCGTATGGCGATCCTTGAAGCCAAAATGAATGAGGAAGGTGTTGAGTTGCCTCAAAATGTGACGGAGTTTATCTGTTATAATATAAAGAACAACATCCGCGAATTGGAAGGTGTTTTGGTTTCTCTTATTGCTCAATCCTCTCTTAATCGGCAGGAAATTGATATGGGCTTGGCGAAGAATGTAATTCGCAACTTCGTAAAACAAATCAATAAAGAAATCACAGTCGAGTATATTCAAAAGCTCGTTGCCGAACATTTCAGCCTTCCTGTAGAAAAGCTGCAAGGAAAGACCCGTAAGCGACAAGTAGTAATTGCTCGGCAGTTATCCATGTATCTTGCAAAAAATCTTACTGATCGCTCTTTAAAGGCCATTGGAGAGAATTTTGGAAGAGATCACAGTACGGTTATCTATTCCTGTAAAACAGTTCAGGACCTGATGGAAACTGATGCCATTTTCCACGATACGGTAGCAGAACTGGAGAAAAAAATCAAGTTGAGCTTACACGAGCAATAAATTGAAGGAACTCAAAAAAAAATCTTTGCGTTGTACTCCTTGATTTACAAAGCGATAGCAGCAAACGAGAAAAAAAAACAAAAAAAACCTACACCAAATATTTGATTTTATCATTTGCGCATTTATCTTTGCATCGCTTTAAAAATAAGAGCAATAACGATTGTTCTTCTCAAGTGAAAATCTTGAATCTGAAACTCAGAAATTTACCCGGTGACGTGGGTGAGTGGCTGAAACCACCAGTTTGCTAAACTGGCATACTCTTAACGGGGTATCGGGGGTTCGAATCCCCCCGTCACCGCTCTTCATCGGATCAAGATATATATGTTCGGGGCGTAGCGCAGTCCGGTTAGCGCACCTGCTTTGGGAGCAGGGGGCCGCAGGTTCGAATCCTGCCGCCCCGACAATCTTTTTTAAAAGCTCACTGTCTATCAATTAGTTACAGTGGGCTTTTTTATTTATGTGTCATTTAGGTTGTCGTTTTTTAATTATTTGGGCACCCCTTTTCTTTGAATAGACAGGGCTTTGTGTTTAGCAATGCTTTTTTGATTCTATAGTCCAACCCTTCACTTTGATACAGAGTCTTTGCATATGATAGACTTAGAAAAGTTAAGCCTTTTGCCCCTTTGAAATTGACGTTACTAAGATTCGCATTATTAAAAATTGCGTCAACAAAACTAGAACCATATAGTCTCGTGCCACTGAGGTCGGCTTCACTAAAATCGGCACCATAAAAGGTTGTAAATGATAAATAAGCCTGGGAAAAGTCGGCTCCTCTCAAGTTAGAATTATCAAAGTAGGATAATCTGATATGCACCTTCTTGAAAGAAGCATTACTTAAATCTGCATTTCTAAAATAGGACTCGCTAATAGTTGATTCATCGAAATTACTATAATCAAGTTTAGAATCAGTAAAAAAAGCACTTTGCATATACGAACCCAAAAAATGAATACCGGTATAAGAACCTCCACGAAAGTCAATCCCCACAATATTAGAAGCACTTAATCCTGCTCTCTCTAAAAATGAAGAACGTAAATCTATACCACTTACAGTTGCGTAAGAAAAATTACTATATTTAACAATAGCTTTTTGTGTCAAGCTATCAAAGTTATTTTGCATTAATGCTATAAATAATTGTCCTCGTTCAGGACTTACCAATTTAGCAGAAAGAGTATCTCCTTCAAGTAATCTGTAAGGCATTAAAGCCTTACTTAAAGCTGTTATGCGATTAATTAAATTATTACTCAATGAAAATTTTGTACTATCATTAATTTGGGATTCCTTATTTATCTTTTGTTTTTGAACTTGAATCTCTTCATCTACCTTGTCTAAAATGTTACTCATCAAAAATATCAAAGCGCTCCTCCTGTCTGCTTCTAATAAATTATTCTGTATGTTAATTCTATAGTTTTGAGTATCAATTCTACTATTTTGTCCAGCCAGTAGACTGATTTGAGAATCTGTCTGAATTTGTTGTAGTCCTATCAAATAGTTTTGATCCTGAAGTAAGCCTGTTTGAATACCTATTCGTTCATTTTGATCCAAGATCAAATCATTTTGAGCCCCCATCTGCACAAGCTGACTATCCAGCAAATCCGTTTGCTTTTTAAAAAAGTTAGTCTGTTCAGTAATTTTCTCCAGCTCTTGTGCTACATACCTATTTTGCGTACCAAAAAGTCTGTTTTGATCTTGTACAATTTTATTCTGATTATCTATGAGCTTATTGGCTTGTATGGCAATAATACCTCCCAATACTGTAGCCATAGCCAAAATAACCAGTGACAACAGTTTATTCAATGTCCATAAGGATAGGAAAGGCTTTATATCATTAGTAATATCTTTTAGCTTTTGGGGAACTTGGTCAGGGTTACGGATAGCTTCTTGCGCTTTTACGCCAATACGCTCTATAGATTGATCTACTTTGCTATTGAGGTACTTTCCAATGATCCTGGTGATTAAATACAAAGCAACCAGTACTAAAATGGCTATTATTCCAAAGCCTACTTCACTGGCATAAAACTGGGAAAGATCATTCCAATAAAAGGTAAGAATGCTTCCTCCCGCAGCTCCTAGCAGGACACCGAAGATGACTTTGAAGTTGATGTTTGGACGTTTTAGGGGCATGATTGGCTATTTATTTTATATACTATTCTTTAGGACAGCCCTCTGGGGTAAAAAGGCATGGTTTCACTATTGTGAGTTGGGTTCTGATCTTATTATCTAGCCCCTCACAGTTGTAGAGTGACCTCGACAATAAGAGTTGATTATAAGTCAATCCTTTAGCCCTTTTCAAACTACAATTTCGTAAAATTGTGTTTTCAAAAATCACATAGTCAAGAACAGTATCCTCCAAATTAGCACTTTCCATATTTGCGTTACTGAAGTCACTATGGCGTAAATTTGCTTTTTTAAAATTCGCATTAGTCAGGTTTGCATTTATAAATTTAGCTCCGAAAGCATTTGAGTACCTCAAATCTCCCCCCTTTAAATTCGCTTGATTGAATATAGCATCATTATATGTTGCCTTAAATAAAAAGGCATGAAGTAAATCAGCATTATCTAATACTGCTAAATCCAAATTAGCATTACTTAATATAGCACCCCGCAACTTTGCACCAGACATATTAGCTCGTTTTAATATAGCATAATTTAGGAAAGCAAAATTTAACTTCGAGTTTTCCAAGTTTGCATTTTTAAAGTTAGCTCTTCTAAAATCTGGCCCTATCAATCCTTCTATATTTATTGGATATGATTCTCCATAGATATTTGTTATTACAACATCTTCCTTATTCAAAGGCAAATCAATATTACTTCCAATAGCACCGTTAAACATCCGAGTAAATTCTAAAATACTTAAAGAATCTTCTAATATCTGGCTATAATAATCATTTAAAGATGTATTGAATGAAGCTTGATTAAGCTTTGCATTTTCAAATTGACCTTTAGGAATAGCAATATTTCCAATAACTGCATTAGAAAAATTCCCATTTGAAACAATTGAGTTTTGTGTTAAGCTATCTAAATGGTTTGCTAGTAGAGCAATAAATAATTGCCCCCTCTCAGGGCTTACTAGTTCTAAACTAAGACTATCTCCTTGCAAAACTCTATAAGGTGTAAATGCTCTACTTAGTGCAATAATCCTATTGATCAAGGGCTGGCTTAATTCCTTTTTACTGTCTTTACCTTGTATAACTAGCTCATTTGCAACTTCATCTAAAATATTACTCATCAAAAAGACTAAGGAGCTTCTCCTATCGGCTTCAAGTAAATTATTTTGTATGTTGACTCTATAATTTTGAGTGTCTATCCGACTATTCTGACCTGCTAATAAATTGATCTGTGAATCTATCTGAATCTTTTGCAATTCTATCAAATAGTTCTGATCCCGGAATAACTCAGACTGTATATCAATCTTTAAATTTTGATCCTCAAAAAGTGATGTTTGTGTATCTATTTTTTGGTTTTGATCAGTAAAAAGATCATTCTGAGAGGCGAATAGTTTATTTTGAAGTCCAAGCTTTTCATCTTGACTATTTAAAAGATGTGTTTGCTGTGTTACCTTTTCATTCTGGTATTGAAACAACTTATTTTGAGCTTCTATGAGTTGATTTTGTTGCAAAAGTAACCATACGGGTATACCTGCAATTATTAAACCTATTAAGCCCAATCGAGTAAGCCTCCAGAATATCCTTACTGCTACTTCTGTAAGGGTATCATCTTTTATATCCTTCTCCTTTATTTCATTCTTTAGCTTCTTAGCAGACTGCATCAAACCTGATCCTAGAAAAAGGAAACCACCTACTTTAAGCATCCAAGCTTCGCCGAAAGCCAAACGAAGTATTGTCCATACAATGATCACTATCCATAAGACTATCCCTGAGTAATAAAATACCGTTTCTAGCATGAACTAAGCTGAATTTACAAGAAAGATAGGAAATTCTATGTTTTTACAGCATCCACAATGATAAAGAAGTAATGCAAAAAACGCTAAACAGACAATTAGAAGCGTTGATGTTCTTAATATATTGTTTAACGGTTTGAAATGATGCAGGAACTCTTCAAACTTCTCACTATCATTTATACTAATCTCCGCTGTACAATATTTTCATGTTATACATAATTTTTTAGCAATAAAATCTGACCTAATAAAACTAACTAAAGGAAGTTGTCTATATTTATCACCTTTAACATTTAGCATTCTAACTCTGCATTCATAAATTATGAGACACCTATTAGCTTTTCTTTTTCTGGTATACACCGGAGCTTTAACTTTTGCTCAAAATAGTATAGACCTCTTCACTATTGGTGCCCAATATGGGATCCCCAGCGATTATGAAGCCCCTATAGATGGGCAGGCTCTGGAAACAATTTATAGCCTTAATGCCAAACTTCCCATACCTATTGGGGAAAACGATATCTGGTACAGCAATTTATCTTACTACAATTTTAATGTAGATACCGATAGTGATATACCAGAGATGATGGCCAATCCACTGGGCCTACATGCTATCATTTTGCAGACAGGCCTGTATCATCATTTCAGTGAAGATAAAGGATTCATGTTATTGGCTATGCCACGATTGATGAGTGATTTTGACGGAGGATCAAGCTTTCAGTTTGGAGGTATTGCTATGTATGAAAAACGTTTTCATGACAGATTATTAATGCGCTTTGGGGCTTCTTATAATCAGGAGCTGTTTGGCCCGTTCTTTGTCCCGCTTGTATTTCTCAATTGGCAGTTTGGGGAGGATTGGAGTATAGAAGGTTTGCTACCTATATATATGAAAGTAAAAAAGCAAATCAATGAAGATTTCAGTGTAGGATTTCATGAATTTGCTCTGGTGATGACCTTCCCTCTCAACGAAGATTATAAGCACGATTATATCGAAAGAAATGCAATAGAGCTAAGCTTGTTTGCACGCCACCGTGTCAAGGGTAATATACATGCCGAACTAAGAGCAGGCTATTCTTTATCGCGCAGTTATGAGCAGTTTGCAGAAAATCAAATGGTAGATTGGGGAATACCTACTGTCCGAGTTAATGACGAAAGACCTATCCTAAGTGTTCCTTTTAATGATGGCCCATTTATTTCTGCCAGATTGGTTTATAATTTGCCGTTGGACGATTGATGTTTGTGCTAGCATTAAAACCTGAAAAAGCTATCGACACCCGATAGGTCAGCAAAAGGCCATTCTTATATGTCGGAATGGTCTTTTGCTATTTCGTATTATCATTTAAGATTACTTAGGCTGTTGTATTTTAATCCTGGCAGCCTTCTACAAAGAATGCACAGGGATTTGCCTTTCTTAGTCCATCTTCAATACTTTCGAGCCCAGTACAATGATATAAGCATTTAGCTTTTCTGAAATTATGAACTATAAGGCCTCTGGATTTTTCCAGATTAGCATTAGAAAGATCTGCTTTAGCAAAGTTTGCCCAACTAAGATTAGCCTCACTTAAATTGGCTCTTCTTAAGTCCGCTCTCTTAAAGTTTGCTCCAGTAAAGTCAGATCCTCTTAGATAAGCTCCTCTTAAATCTGCTTCGGTGAAACCAGCTCTATAAAGGTCTGAAGAAGAAATGCTTGTTTTATATAGGCAAGCACTGGAAAGATTAGCTTTTCGAAAATTAGCACCACCAGATAAAGCCCTCTTAAGGTTAGATTTTTTAAGATTTGCAAAACTAAAGTTGGCTTTATCAAAAAAGGCTCCTCTTAAATCTGCTTCTATTAGAAAAGCACCTCTAAAGTTAGCACCACCAAGATTTGCTTTCCGAAGGTCAGCTCTAGTAAGATCAGCACCCAAAAGATCGGCTCTTATAAGATTAGCTCTCATAAGGTTAGTATTTTTCAGATTGGCTCCTCTTAAGCTAGCTTCTCTTAAGTTAACACCTCTCAGATAAGCTCCTTTCAAATCAGCCTTATCAAGATAGGCATTCTTAAAATTCGAATAATTGTATATTTTCAAATAAGTAAGAGAATCAAGGTTACTTTTTGCAAGTGCCAATAATAACATCCCCCTTTCAATACTCATTTTTTTCTTTGATAAAGTATCTCCGATAAAAAAATGATAAGGCATTAAACCCTGGCTTAATAAGCCTATACGGCCTATAAGTGGATCACTTAATTTGTATCTCAACGTATCAACAAATGCACCTTTTGGTTTTTGCATCTCAATTTCTTCATTGACCTGGCTTATAATGCTATTCAGTAAAATGACTGAAGCTTCTCTGTGAGAAGTTCCCAGTAAATTGTGTTGAATATTAAGATAGTAGTTTAGAGTATCAATCTTACTATTCTGCATAGCCAGTAGAGCAATCTGAGAATCTATTTGAAGTTTTTCTAAACCAATCAAGTAGTTTTGATTTTGCAATAATTCAGATTGGAGGCCCTTCTTTTGGTTATGGTCAGTGAATAGACTGTTTTGAGAAGACAATAAATGGTTTTGCAAGTCCAGCTTTTCGTCTTGACTTTTCAATATATCAGTCTGTTGTGTTATTTTTTCATTCTGATACTGGAACAACTTATTTTGGGCTTGTATAAGTTGACTTTGCTGGAAAAGCAAGCACACAGCTATACCTATAACCAGGCCTATCAGTCCTAAAATGGTAAACCTCCAGTATGCTTTGACTACTCCTTCAGTATGATTGTCTTTTTTCATTTCATCTTTAAGTTTCTTAGCAGATTGTATTGAATTAGCCTCCCCAAAAAAGAAACTACCTAATGGAAGCATCCAGGCTTTCCCAAAGAACAAGCACAATATTGTCAATACAATGATAGCAAGCCAGAAAGTGATGCCCGAGTAATAAATTATCGTTTCAAACATGAATTGGTCGCATTTCCGGAAAAGATAAGAAAACCACTTTAGAAGCTTCATTAAAAAATCAAAACTACCGGAATTCATAGAGAGGAAATCAAACAGTTTTCAGGGGTATTCTGCTAAATGCATTCTACTACTTTTGGCGATATAAATAATTATGTATCAAGATAATCCAGGTCATATATTGACTTGAAAGGCTTTTTATACTATACTGTTTTAAAGCTTCCCTGCCCTATACTGGTACTTATTTGTTCATCACAACATTCATACTATGAAACGTTTTACCCTCTTATCAATGCTGGTTACTATGAGTATTTTCCTATATGCTCAGGATTGTGTTAGTGACTGGTCTTATTATCTTTCTATTACTATAGATAATGCTGATGGCGAAAGCCTCACCGATTATCAAGTCAGCTTCACATTGAATACTGCTGAATGGGTGGCTGCTGGCAAATTGCAGGCAGATGGTGCTGACTTGCGCGTATTTACTGATGACTGTACTCCCCTACCTTTTTGGGGAGATAGCCTGGGGATCAGTAGTCAAACTCGTATATGGGTTAAAGTACCTGCTATTAATGCTGGAGCCAGTCTTAACCTACAAGTTTACTACGGCAATCCTGATGCTGAGTCTGTCATAGATGGAGAAAACACTTTTATTTTATTTGATGATTTTGAAGGTACAGAGGTAGATACTGATAAATGGGAAGCAGTAGGAGAATACGCTACTTTTGAAGTCAACGATGGCCGGCTCCGCTATTCCAGTACTTCTATGAATCCAGGGCCTCGCTTCAAATTCGTGAGAAGTAAAGCAAATTTTGCTGAGGATGTTACTTTTGATTTTGTGATAGAGCGAACAAATGCTGATGGTTATGGATTCAGCAGTTCAGAAGAGCCTATAAGCCGTTTTATCATCCGAGATTCAGGATTTGGTTTTGATACGCTCAATCAAATCGCTATTATGCTTGATACGATAAGCAATGGTACAGCCACCCAACTTACCTATCCATTATTACGGTTTGACCGTCATGAGTTTAATACCGTTTCTATTACTCCTCACATCAATGATCAAAATGAGTTTGTTTTTACTCGTTTTGCCAATGAAGGCCTGGGTGATGAAAACACAGATACACTTATTGTTCAAAATATTAATATGCCAGGTTTTCACTTCATCATGAGTAGTTTTTCACCCAGTTTCATCATAGAAATGGAAAACATCAGGGTGCGCCAACATACTACAAATCCTCCATCCAGTTTTGTTGGTGAGGAACAAATGCTTACTCCAAGCAGCTTAGATCAGATCATAGCCCCTACCCTGCTCCAGGTCTTCCCAAATCCTACTCAAGATATCGTCTATATAAAATCCGATTGGAAGGAAAGTATATTTATTCAAATCTACGATATACAGGGGCGAATAATACCAAATATAAATGTCCTATTATTACCTAAAAGTGAGCAAACTATCAATCTTAGCCAGTTATCTTCCGGAGTTTATTTTTTACAATTCCGTAGTGTATCAAACGGAACTTTACTTCATAGTCAAAAATTGAATATTCTCCGCTGAGAATAAAGATTAAGAATTGGAAGTATACAATAGCCTTGATAGAGTTACTCTATCAAGGCTATTATTTATTACCGAATTAAAAAAATTAAGTAATATACTCTTGAGGTATTCATTAATAAGCCTTAATATATAATAACAGCTTATGCTTATATTCGCTGCGGAAATATCCTAACAATTCCAAGCCTTCCATTTAAAACCATAACAATGAGCACTTTACGAATCAATGGACATTCTCATCTACTACCATATCCAGAACAAATACCTTCTTATCTGAAAGAAAAGGAAATTTTCTGGATTGATGATGACAGACAGTACATGCTTCAAAAAAACTGGAAGCGTCCTGTTACTGATTCCAGTTTTTTCCTTAATGAGAAGCTGGAATGGATGGAACGCAACCGCATAGATCATGCTGTAGTACTCAATCTATCTCAATTATATGGCAATGGGCTACGGATCAGAGATATGAAATACGCCCTGCGGTTTCAGAATGATTTTAATGCACAAGTACAACACGACCATCCCGATAAATTCACCTGTGGCTTTGTAGTACACGCTGGTTTTATAGATGGTGCCTGTTGGGAAATTGAACGCTGTGTGGAAAAACTGGGCTTGCAGGTGCTCTGTTTGCCTACTCATTATATGGATTCTATTGGAACCTGGAGAGGTATTTTTGATAAAGAAACGGCTCCTATTTTTGAGTTGGCAGACAAGTATAAACTGGCAATAGAGATTCATCCCTACGATGGTGAAAAATTTATTCAGCTACAGAATAAAGCCTGGCGATTTCATTTGATATGGATGCTTGCGCAATGTGCCGATGCTTATCACTTTTACACACTGGAAGGCATGTATGAGAAGTATCCAAATATACGGGTTTGTTTCGCTCATGGAGGCCAGTTGAATCACCTCAATATTGGCCGTCGAACACAAGGCTTCGACGGAAGGCCCGATCTCTTTGAAGGTATGACTCGGCCACGAAAAGCCATAGGCCATCCTAATATCTATTTCGACACCTTGGTTCACGATACCTTTTCACTAGATTTGATGGTGCGCCGTCAGAAAGGCACTGATCAAATCATTTTAGGATTAGATGATCCCTATCCATTAGGTGAAATGGAAAGCGAAAGACAATCTTCCTATCCTGGCAAACTGCTGGATCTGGCAGTTGAAGAAGGAGTCATAAGCCCACAGCAACACCAGGAAATTTGGTATGATAATGTCGTACGCTGGTTATGTGGAGATAATAAAGAAAAGTTTTTGAGTAGGGTCTCAAACTAAGAGATGTTATGATGACACCTCTTAGTTTTTAATGCTGCTTCATATAAAGATTACACAACGACCTCATTTTACTGTATTCTACCCTAATACAGCCTCACTGCTTATAAATGGTTGTTGATACAATCGTTCTCCTTTAGCTGCTGCTATCGCATTAGCTACTGCTGCCATAATAGGTGGTAGAGAAGGCTCTCCCAATCCAGTAGGATCAATGCCATTGTCTACGAAATAGGTGTAAATATTTTCCGGAGCCTCACTATGGCGAATCAGGCGATATTCATCAAAGTTTTGCTGTTCTGGTTTCCCTTCCTTAAATGTAATTTGGCTATACATAGCATGCCCAATACCATCAACTATTCCCCCTTCTATCTGATTTTTTGCAGCCAAAGGATTGATCACTATTCCACAATCTACAGCACAGTGCACATCTTTAACCTTAGGGCGGCCTTTTACCAATTCTACATCTACCACCTGTGCAACATAGGAATTATGACAAAAATAAGCTGATACTCCACGATGTATACCCGAAGGAGGGTTTGCCCAGTCCGATTTTTCCTTTACCAATTTCAATACTCCTGCATATCTTTCAGCATCATAATCATTATTATCTCCAACTGGTTTATTGATAGCACGTTCTAATAACTGTAGGCGAAATTCTATTGGGTCCTGGCCAACTGCTGCTGCGCATTCATCAAGAAAGCATTGCTCTGCAAAAGCCATGAAATTT
Organism: Chitinophagales bacterium; assembly: GCA_022360175.1. Classification (GTDB taxonomy): domain Bacteria; phylum Bacteroidota; class Bacteroidia; order Chitinophagales; family Saprospiraceae; genus JAKSDI01. The sequence continues at coordinate 18,569 of JAKSDI010000222.1, read as the reverse complement.
GAACGTGGTGCACGCCAGGCTCCGGTAGATATATTAGATTGCATCCCCAGGTTTTCTGCCAGGTAATTATCAACGGCGCCGGCAGGAAAGCGATTGGCAAAAACGGGCCCTCCGTGTATTCCAGCTCCTTTCACATGGAAAGCTATCAGCTGATTGTTTTCGTCAAAACCAGCTCGGTATTTTACCTTATAAGCAGGGCGATACGTCCCTTGTGTCATATCCGACTCTCGGGTGTAAAACAGTTTAACGGGCGCTGCTACTTTTTGGGAAATCAAGGAAGCCTCCATTACAAAATTTCCATACAGCCGACGGCCAAAACCTCCTCCCATACGAGTCATCATGATATCTACCTGCTCCAGATCCATTCCCAATAATTTAGCTACGGTTTTTTCAGCAAATTCTGGAGTTTGTATAGGGCCGATCAGTTCGGCATGATCTGCCGTTACATTTGCAAAGAAATTCATAGGCTCCATTGTGTTATGCGCTAAAAATGGAGCATCATAAGTACGTTCTATCGTTTTAGTAGCCTGTTGAAAAGCAGCTTCAGGGTTACCATCTATTCTACCAGGTTCATCAGCCGTTTGATTCAGTATGTTTGTCAATTGTGCTTCGTGCATTTCAGAACTCTCCAGTTCACTCTCGGCCTTCCAATCAACATCCAGCTGTTTAGCGGCTTTTATTACCTGCCAGGTAGATTCTCCTACAATAGCGATCAATTCGGGAAACACATTATTTCTATCAGACCACTGCAATTCTATACCTTCTGGCATAGTATTGATCATGAAAACATCCTTAATCCCAGCTAATGCTTTGATCTCCTCCTCATTTTTCACATTCCCAGGTTTCATCCCAAAAGCAGGCGGATGTATCACCGTTGCATACAACATTCCCTCCCTCTTTATATCCAATCCGTACATAGGTACTCCCCTCACAATTTTTTGCCCATCTACATTATTTCTACCTGTCCCGATGATTTTAAAGTCCTTAGGGTCTTTTAGGCTCACTTCTTCTGGCACATCCATGCTCCCTGCTAAAGAGGCAACTTCTCCATAAGTGAGCGTTCTGTCACTTTCCTCATGTTTAATGACTCCATTCTCTGTTTTTAATTCCTCGATCCGGACCTCCAATTGTTGTGCAGCAGCAGCCAGGAGCATATGGCGTGCGGTTGCCCCTGCCATTCGAAGTCCCTGCCATCCCTGACGAATACTTTGGCTCCCTCCTGCTAATTGTCGAGTATAAATATCGGTGTTTAATGGTGCTTGTTCTACTACAACATCTTTCCAATCAACATCCAGCTCTTCTGCGACAATCATAGGCATAGAGGTCTTAACATTCTGCCCTATTTCAGGATTAGGCGACATAATCGTTACCAACCCATTATCTCCAATTTTTAAGAATGCATTGATATCAAACCATTCCTTGGGTATGCCTTTGGTTGGTTCAACCACATCTGCTACATCTGCTTCACAAGATACCAGCCAGCTAAACCCTAACATCATTCCTCCCCCACCTAATACGGAGGCTTTCAAAAATGACCGGCGATTATAGGATGTTTTTATAAGTGTCATGACTTTGGTGTTGTATTATATTAGTGGTAACACGGTTTGAATCCCTACCTATCATCAGATAAATCCAAGGGATATTTGAAAGTTGATTGGAGCCAATTTATTTGAGACTGCCACTAATCCACAAATTCTAATTATTCGGAGTAGGTTCGTTCGATCTGTGTTATTAGAAGATCATTCAAGCTCACCATTTTCATCAAACTGCTAACATTTACAGAAAGCTAGTTCATTTTATCGGCAGCTGTTTTGATTGCTGCTTTGATGCGGGTATAGGTCCCACAACGGCATATATTGCCATTCATTGTAGCGGCAATTTCTTCATCAGAAGGAGCAGAATTGCTTTGAAGCAAGGCAGCAGCCTGCATAATTTGCCCTGCCTGGCAATAACCACACTGTGGTACATCGTGTTCTAACCATGCTTCCTGCAATGGATGATCTCCATTTTCAGCAAGTCCTTCTATTGTAACGACAGCCTGATCGCCAAGCTGACTTATAGGCAAAGAACAAGACCGCATTGCATATCCGCCAACATGTACGGTACAGGCGCCGCATTGGCCTACTCCACAACCATACTTAGTACCCGTGAGTTGTACATGATCACGAAGTATCCAAAGCAAAGGGGTATCAGCATCTACATCAACCTGGTGTTCTTTTCCGTTAATATTTAGCTTGTAAATAGCCATAATTAAATGAGTTACGAATAAGTTTAGGCAAACTTTTGAGATAATTTCGAAAGTGTCACTTGTGCTTCCTCAATAGACAAATTCTTTGTTTTCAGTGAAAACTGATACAATATAAGCAAACCTACAATCACTGTAGTAGCAATAAACAAAAAAATCCCGAACTCCAGCTTTGCCAGAATTCAGGATTTTTTTGTGTTATGATTACTAAGGGCTATTACAGCCAGTAGTGGTGCGTCAATTATTGAGTCAGCAATTGCTCTCCGCCACCAGTACCACCACCAACCATCAAGCTGGTAATAATACAAAGAATGATCAAAGCAGCTGCCAGATACCAGGTAGCTTTTTCAATAAAATCCGTAGATTTAGCAGCACCAAACATCTGGTTAGCCTGTGTACCCCCAAAAGTGGAATCTACACCGCCGCCCTTTGGGTTTTGAATCAATACCGCGCCCATCAGCAGCACACACACAAGGGCAATTAAAACGGTCATCGCAGTCAACATATACTATGAACTTTTAAGGTTGTCAATTTTGGCTGCAAAGTAATCATTTTTTTCTGGAAAAAGCAAAATAAGCCGCTCATACATTTCTATTGCTTTATCATAACGCCCCTGATTAACGAGTACAACAGCCAATGTTTCTGAAGCTACATCATTGTGCTCCGTAATACTTTGCACAGCAATAGGAGGCATCAGATGTTTTTTCTTTTTCTTCTTCTTTTTTTTCTTTTTAATGGCTTCCAGCTTCTTATGTTCCATAATTTCATCCAGGTGCATCTTTGAGGCCTGATCCTGGAACTGTCGCAACCAGCTATTAAATGATTTCTTGGGCTTAGGATGAAGATTGGTCGATTCTGGCGCGGGCTTAGGTTTTTCCAAAGCAGCACGAGACTGTTTTACCTGTTCTTTATCACGTTGTTTCAATTTTGGTAATACAGGTGCCGATATTTTAGGACGAAGCTGTTTAGTTTTAACAGAAGTTATACTTATTTTCTCTACAGAATCAGAAGGTATCGTCATTGGCTTAGATAACAACTTATCTATAGCAATCAAGTCGCTCATCAGTTCATTGGTCAAATAAGCGGTTGTATCCATTGTCTGGGCAGACAAATCACTATCGCCTGAAGGAACAGCTTCTACTCTGTGCTCAATAGCTGTTTCCTGCTGTGGCTGATCATGATCACTAGATGCCAAGGCTTCCGATAGTGCAGGTTCTGAAAAAATCTCGTTCAGATAGCTGCTATCTTCTTCTTCAAGTTCTTCCTCCAGGTTGATTAATGGAAGTTCGTTCATTTTCAAATCCTCAGAAGCGGTAGGAGGAGCAGATATAGCTGCGGGTTCTTCAAATTCGTTGAGCTCTTTTAGCTCAAGGTAATCTTCTGATAACAAGAAATTATCTTCTACTACAAGAGATTGTTCCAATAACTGAATCTGATGATATAATTGAGTCCGGTCAACACTATAAGTTGCAGCTTTTGTTAAATTTTGATCTAACTCTTTATGGTTGTCCAGATAGCTTTTCTTGAGAAGAAGTAAGTGTAGATTTTGGCAATAGGGATACTGCAAAGACAGCGTCTTTAGCTCTTCATAAGTTATTTGATGAAGAAAGGTAGCGTCCTTCAAATAGCGCAAGAAGCTATCTGTATTCATATCCTGCTTTTATTTTAGGGATTAAGAGCTTGTTCAAATTAGTTTCAAACAAGCTCCAATAGCCCAGCAATATACTCAAAAAGTAAGACTATTACAAACAAGAGTGTGTTTGAGATTTATTATTCAAGCTTATTCTATTATGTAAGTCAGCTTGAAGAACAAATTCTCTAACATATATGCTCTTAGTACACTGTAACATAAGTTTATTGGCATTTTGAACAGCAGATTTTTTCTACTATCTAGGCGCGGCGGAGCTTCGTAGCCTTAGCTACGAAAGCGAGTACGTAACACCGATAGGAGGAAAAGATGCCTTCAAAACGATAAGTAATTTAGATTACAGTGTACTTAGTAGCTTTGCAGAAAAGTGTTGAGTAGCTGGACTGCCTTTGCCCTATGGCTGATTTTATTTTTTTCCTCTGCGTTCATCTGAGCAAAAGTACGCTTATACCCTTCTGGCTGAAAAACGGGATCATAACCAAACCCCTGTTGTCCTTTCTTTTGATGAATAATAGTACCTTCTGCAATTCCTTCGAAAGTATACTCTTTTCCATCAATAATGAGTGCTATTACCGTAACAAAACGAGCAGATCGATCGCTTTCTCCTTTGAGATTATTCAGAAGCAAATTCATATTGGCTTCAGCATCTCTTGCAGGGCCAGCATAACGAGCAGAATAGACACCAGGGTCTCCATCCAGAGCATCTACTACCAGGCCTGTATCTTCAGCAAAGCAATCAACATCATAGTTCTGACTAACATAGCGGGCTTTTTGCAAAGCATTGCCTTCAATAGTAGCACTGGTTTCGGGTATATCTTCGGTGCAATCAATATCCTGAAGGCTTAGAATTTGAAAAGGGACTTCCAGCATTTGATTAGCTTCAGCCACCTTATTGGGATTTCCGGTAGCAAAAACAAGTGTGCGCATAGGGTGTAATGATATATGATTATTGGTTAACAAATATGGATTTCAAACTGTTCCAGAGTGCTCCAGCTTTTTGCTTCCCACCAGATTGCCGTTCTTTATATATATCTTCAATTCCATCAGCCAATAAGTAAAGCTGCCCTCTATGAGATATCGCCTCATAAGTCGATAATTTAAAGTGGAGGCCTAATTCCTGGGGTAATATACCAAAAATTAGTATATGTCGGAAAGTATACGCTTTGAGCAGCGCATTAAAACCAATATTATTTTCTGGTGTTTTATCCACTATGAGCACATCTTTTTCAATATCAAGTTTGACAGCAGTTAGTACTTTAGACAAAAAAGGCTTAAGTTCGTCAATGGCGGATTCCCACTTCAAGACAATCAATATGTTCTTCTGATTCTCTCCTGAGCAGAATTTTGAGGCAGGAAGCTCATTTGAAGCGGGAAATAAAGGAAAATCAAAAAAAAGGTTATTCAAAATTATATTTTTTATAAAAATGATTAATTCAAATTTAATTTCGATTTCATACTAAATATTCCATAAATATAGAATATTCGAGAAAAACCCGTTAATTTTGTATAAAATCTTGCCTATGAAATTTAACATAAGAATCACAAAGACACAAAATTCTCGCCTATCAGAAGTAGACTTTAACAATATTCCCTTTGGCAGAGTTTTTTCTGATCACATGTTTGTCGTAGATTATAGTGAAGGCGAATGGAAAGACCCTCAGATTATTCCTTTTGGTCATTTTTCTATTCACCCTGCTGCTATGGCATTACATTATGGGCAAGCAATTTTTGAAGGCATGAAAGCATCCAAAAGTGTTGATGGAGCGCCTTTATTCCTCCGTCCGGAAATGCATGCTCAGCGTATTAATGCATCTGCACGCCGCATGTGTATGCCTGAAATTCCGGAAGACCTCTTTGTAGAAGCTTTACACAACTTAGTAGCTTTGGACAGCGCCTGGATTCCTCCTCAGGAAGGTAGTGCACTTTACATTCGCCCGTACATGTTTGCCAATGATGAATTTATCGGGGTAAAACCATCCCAAAATTATAAATTCGTCATTTTCACAGGCCCTGTTGGCCCTTATTATCCAAAACCTGTAAGCCTTATTGCCGAAGAAGAGTATGTGCGTTGTGCTGTTAGAGGTGGTACTGGTGATGCTAAAGTGGCAGGTAATTATGCTGCTTCTTTACTTCCTGCTAGAAAAGCTAATGAAAAGGGATATGATCAGGTGATGTGGCTGGATTCTGATGAGTTTAAATATGTTCAGGAAGTAGGTACGATGAATATTTTCTTCGTTATTGACGGAGAAGTGATTACACCAGAATTGAACGGTGGTATCCTGGCAGGTATCACTCGTGATAGCATCATTACTATTTTACGAGATAAAGGATATACGGTCACAGAAAGAGCCATTTCAGTTGATGAGTTGATAGAAGCACATGATGCTGGTAAATTACAGGAAGTCTTTGGTACGGGTACTGCTGCGGTGGTAGCTCATGTTTCCAAAATGTCTATCAGAGGCCGTGACCTGGAACTACCTGCAATGGAAGAACGCGAAGTAGGCGTATTGGCCAAGCGCGAAATTGATGGCTTAAGAGCAGGCACTATTGCTGATACACACAACTGGATTGTTCCTGTAAAAGCTTTGGAAACGGTAAGCATCTAAAACCAGAGCTTTTCAAAAATAAAACAGTAAGTAAGATCGATTACATTTAGCCCGAATTCAGGTTAAAACCTGAGTTCGGGCTTTACTTTTATAAGCGCATGAAGACGAAGAAAGAATTATTACCAAATTTTATTTTGCAATATTAAAAATAAGCACGACTTTAGCCCCCGGATAATAAAATTTAACGCAAGTTGCGAGATTGTAACTTGAATTAAAATTATACGCCTTAACATGAATAAAACGACCATCCTGACTAGCATCTTACTATTATTCAGTACTGTACTGATGGGGCAATCTGATAGTCCTGATTTTATGCGTAGTATTGGCAAGATTTATGTCGTGGTGGCCGTTATTATTGCTATTTTTCTGGGTATCGTATTATTTCTGATATACCTGGATAGGAAGCTAACCAAATTAGAGAACCAAATTAAAGATAATGATTGATCTCGAGCCAAAATCCCAGACCAGTTTTTATCAGAGTGTTCAAGATTACTTTGATAAAGCAGCTCAGCACACGAATCTGCACCCTGGCCTGCTGGAACAAATTAAGGCCTGTAATGCAGTTTACCAGGTTCACTTCCCTGTAAAAGTAGGAAATGAGTATCGTGTAATTGAAGCATACAGGGTACAACACAGTCATCACCGTACTCCGACAAAAGGTGGTATTCGATTTAGCAACCACGTAAATCGGGAAGAGGTAATGGCGCTTGCTACCTTGATGACTTACAAATGCGCTATTGTTGATGTACCTTTTGGTGGAGCAAAAGGTGGTGTAAAAGTCAACCCATGGGAATTTACTCCCGGGCAATTGGAAAAACTTACACGCCGCTACACTTCAGAACTAATTCGCCGTAACATGATCGGCCCATCTGTTGATGTACCAGCTCCTGATTATGGAACAGGTTCTCGTGAGATGGCATGGATTTATGACACCTATCGCACTTTTAATGGTGATGATATTGATGCCGCTGGTTGTGTGACGGGTAAACCTGTTAATCAGCACGGTATTAGAGGAAGAACAGAAGCTACCGGTAGAGGGGTATTCTATGGCATGCGTGAAGCTTGTAATCAGGCGGATGACATGAAGAAATTAGGCCTGACTCCTGGTATTGCAGGTAAAAAGATCGTTGTTCAGGGCCTAGGTAATGTTGGTTCTTACTCTGCTATCATTTCTCAAGACGAAGGAGATGCGATTATTGTAGGTGTTGGTGAAGTGGAAGGTGCTATTTACAGCGAAAATGGCATTGATATTCACGAATTACTGAAATATCGCAAAGAACATGGTTCAATCCTAGGATTCCCTGGTGCTACTTCTCTTGATAAGAATGAGCGTTCTAAAGTATTGGAAATGGAATGTGATATTCTGGTTCCTGCCGCTTTGGAAAATCAGATCACTATGGCGAACGCACATAAGATCAAAGCCAAGATTATAGCAGAAGCTGCCAATGGCCCGATTACTTCCATGGCGGAAGAAGTGCTGCTTAAGAATGGCGTGATGATTCTTCCTGATTTATATCTAAATGCAGGAGGGGTAACCGTTTCTTACTTTGAATGGCTAAAGAACTTATCGCATATGCGCTTTGGCCGTATGGAAAAACGCTTTAATCAGCGTACCTACCAGGGATTAGTTGAAATGGTTGAGAAATTGACAGGTAAGTCTATCAGCGAGCAGGAAAAGAAGATGATTGCAAGAGGAGCTGAAGAGATTGACCTGGTACGTTCTGGCCTTGAAGAAACGATGATTACTGCTTATCAGCAAATACGTGAAATTAAAAAGCGTAAGCGTAAGATCGAAGATTTGCGTACTGCTGCTTTTGTAAGCGCGATCAACAAGATTAGTAGCGATTATCTATCTCTTGGTATTTTCCCATAGGGATTGATATCTTAGAGCATGTTTGGGATTTATTAATCGGGCTTATTTCGTCACTAATCAGCTTATATTTTGTTGGAAGAACGCTCATTTAGCTTAGGCTAAAATCGCAACCTCCCTCCTCATCTAATCTAATTAGTGGCAAAATCGCCTCAAAGAACAAATTCCCAAACACGCTCTTATATGTTTTACAGTACCTTGCTTTTGAAAAAGGGCAAGGTACTGTAAAACAACCGGTGATTGTTCCCAATACCAAATGGTCAATCACAATCCGCCTTAAAACTCACAATTTCAAAATTATGTTGCAAATTGTTTTGCAATTTGAGTCAACCAAAGAATTTTGAAGGGTTTATATGGGTTTTCATTTGTATTTTGTTCTTTAACTCAATATCTTACACCGGTTTTTAGAAATAGCCTAATCAAACGAGCAATGTCCGAAAAATTAGACAAGATTGATCTTAAAATTTTAAGAATACTGCAAGACAGCAGTAAAATTACGAACCTTGATCTTTCCAAGCGTATTGGTTTATCTCCTGCGCCTACATTGGAACGTGTGAAAAAATTGGAAAATTCCAATGTAATCGAGAGCTATCACGCTAAAGTCAATCCCCAATCGATAGGCCTTAATGTGAAAACTTTTGTTCTAGTGTCATTGGCATGGCAAAAGGAAAATGCACTAAATCATTTTCTTGAGAAAATTAAGGAAATAGAGGAAATTACAGAATGCTACATCATCACAGGTGAAGCAGATTTCCTAATCAAGATCGTATGTAAGGATATTCCTACTTACGAGAAATTATTGTTCAAGACCTTATCTCAGATTGATGAAATTGAGCGCCTTAAAACGCTCATGACCCTATCTACAGTCAAAGATTCTAAAGTACTCCCATACAAGTACGAATAAAGAAGTATAGGTCTTAATAACTATCAACTAATGCGCCGTTGCTGAAAGCTAATATACTCAGCAGCGGCTTCGTTCGTTTATCCTGTCTCTATTTCAGGAAGACGCCTCATAAAGAAGTATTACGCCAATTGATCATAAAACAAGATCCTCCCCCTAGCCCCCTCCAAAGGGGGATATTCACTTAAATGTTTCCTTACTTTGAAGGAGATTGGTTGCAGCACCAAAACAAGGGAGAGGAAAGACTAATTTTATGTCATTACCTTTTAATTCTTTAGCTATAGGGCTTCCTTAAAAGGGCAAGCATCGCGCAATGTATGAAGGAGCAAGAAAAATCTTTATTGTGGGAAATTCGTTTCGAGGGGGCCGCTACCCCATCCTATCTGTTTGGTACTATGCATGTGCGGGATTTTCGCGCTTTCACTTTTATAGAGCAAGCTTATGACAAGCTATTACAATGTGAAGCTATTGCCCTGGAATTCGATCTGGATGAAGCCCCAAGGGGACTTGATGTATCGCTTTTACATTTGCCGAAAGGCCAAAGCCTCGAAGATTTAATCCCTCCTCGTAAATTCAAAAAAATGAGGAATTTCCTGTCTAAAACGACTCAGATAGACCTCTTACAACTACGCTTTTACACTCCTTTTTTTATTACCAATACTATTACTAATCAAATCCTGGCTAAAGATATGCCCCTGGCATTGGATCAGCATTTATGGCAATATGCAAAAAGACATGGCATGCCTGGATTTGGATTGGAAACGTATGAAGAACAATTGCGAATATTACATAGTATTCCCCTTGAGCAACAACTCAAGAATATGACAGACGCTATCCGACATATTGGAAACTACAGGCGTAGCATTCGGAAAATGGCTGACCTATACAAGGAAGGAAACATCTATAAAATATATAAATCAGCAAAAAGAAGTGCATCCGGCGCCCGCGAACTCCTCTTATACAAAAGGAATAAAGTAATGGCTTCCAGAATGTTTGAGCTAGCCGAAAATCGCCCTGTTTTTTTTGCTGTTGGTGCAGGCCATCTGGCAGGAGGCAAAGGAGTACTTCGCTTATTAAAACATCAAGGGGCCAGCATAAAAAAAGTCGATATTCATTAAGCAATTACGCTCTATAGATGTTAGTATTTGAAACTGATAAAATGCAGAGGTTTCCGATTTTTCTCTTTCTGATTATTTTCATTCCTTTCACTGCACTCGCACAGGATAAATACACTATTAGTGGCTACATAAAAGATGCTGGCACTGGTGAAACGCTAATAGGAGCAAGTGTTTCTCTTTCTGAAGGCTTGGGAGCAATAACCAATGCCTATGGCTTTTATTCTTTAAATGTGCTCGAAGGCAATTACCAGGTAGTAGTGTCCTATCTCGGATATAAAAGTATAAAGAAAGAGATACGCTTAAACAATGACATAAGACTGAATATTGATCTGAAAGAAGAGGGACTTGCATTAGAAGAAGTGGTTGTCTCTGCCCGTGCTGAAGATGAAAACATAAAAAGCACGGAGATGGGAACAGTAGGCCTGGCGATGGACAATGTAAAAAAGCTTCCTGCTCTAATGGGAGAAGTAGATGTACTAAAAACCCTGCAACTTTTACCAGGCGTATTATCATCGGGCGAAGGCAATGCGGGCTTTTATGTTAGAGGAGGAGGCCCAGATCAAAACCTGGTATTGTTGGATGAAGCAGTTGTATACAATTCGGGGCACATGCTTGGGTTTTTTTCTGTTTTTAATGCAGATGCTATCAAAAACACCACGCTAATTAAGGGAGGAATGCCCGCGAATTATGGTAGCCGCCTCTCTTCTGTAGTAGATATTCAGATGAAAGAAGGCAATGATAAACACTATGCAATTGAAGGAGGAATTGGCCTGGTTGCATCTCGCCTGACTGTCCAGGGGCCAATAGTGAAAGACAGAAGTTCATTTATAGTTTCAGCTCGAAGAACTTATGCGGTAGACCTTGCTCAACCTCTCATCAAAGGCACTTCTTTTGAAGGCACTAACTACTACTTTTACGATTTAAATGCAAAAGCCAATTATCGTTTCTCTGATAATGACCGGCTATATTTTAGTGCTTACTTTGGTCGTGATGTATTAGAATTTAGGAGTCGCCAGCAGAATTTTTATTTTGACCTTCCTTACGGGAATGCTACCGCTACCCTACGCTGGAACCACCTCTTCAACAATAAGTTATTCATGAATGTCTCTGCTATTTATAACGACTATGACTTTGAGTTCGATGGCGGGCAGGGTGAATTTACAGTGGATGTAGTTTCAGGAGTAAGAGATTGGAATGCAAAGGTCGATTTTGACTATTTCCCTATTCCTAATCACAACATCAAGTTTGGAGCTAATTATACCTACCACAAGCTTACGCCAAATGTAGTGAACGCCTCTAATGGGGAGCAAGACTTTGGCAATGATCTCAAACCACGCTATGCACACGAAGCAGCCCTCTATTTGCTGGATAACTTTTCTTTGGGCAAACGCTGGAATATAAATGCGGGGCTTCGTTTATCTTCCTTTAGCCAATTAGGGACCTATGTATCAAGCATCGATTCTACTGTATATGGAGCTGGAGAGACAGTAAAAACCTATTATGGGCTAGAGCCGCGATTAGCCATGACTTTCAACCTCAGCCCTGTTTCTTCTGTCAAAGCAGGTGTTACCATGGCCAATCAATACCTTCACTTGGTGAGCAACTCTACTAGCACATTACCTACTGATGTATGGGTGCCCAGTTCAGAAATTGTACGTCCACAGCTAGGCATACAATATGCATTAGGCTATTTCCGCAATTTTTCTGACAATACCTGGGAGGCCTCAGTTGAAGTTTATTATAAAGACTTGCGTAATCAAATTGACTATAGAGAAGATTATGTCGATGATATCTCTAGTGAACTGGAGAGTGAGTTCGTTTTTGGTAAAGGCAGGGCTTATGGTGTAGAATGGTTTATCAGTCGCAGTAAAGGGAAACTCAATGGCTGGATTGGATATACCCTTGCCCGTACAGAGCGTATTTTTCCTGATATCAATGAAGGGAAAGTGTATCCTACCGTCTATGATCGCCGCCATGATTTATCAGTTGTTGCCAATTATGAACTAAACAAAAAATGGGAAATTGGTGGTGCTTTTGTATACGGTTCTGGCAATGCCTATACGCCTATAGAAAGCCTTTATTTCATTGAGCAATATCCTGTACAACAATACGGCCCTCGCAATAGTGCTCGCCTGCGCGATTACCATCGCCTTGATTTATCCGTAACCTATTATCCAAAGCCAGAAAGCGAAAAGCGATTTACATCCCACTGGAATTTCTCCATCTACAATGTGTATAGTCGCCAAAATCCCTTCTTCATTTATTATGATTTTCAGTCTGACCCGGCAGCAGGCACCGCAGAAGCTAATGCTTATCGAGTATCTCTATTTCCAATTATTCCTTCAGTGACCTGGAATTTTAGTTGGCAGGGGGAGAGTAGAGAGTAACTCAGTGAGCAGTTGTTCAGTGGGCAGTAATTCAGTGATCAGTCGTTCAGGGGGCAGGACGGTAGTAAGCAGTGATTCAAGAGGCAGGGGCAGTCACTCTGTGGGCAGTAATTCAGTTAGCAGTAAGCAGTGATTCAGTGGGCAGTTGTTCAGTCGGCAGGGGGCATGAATGGTAGTATTTCAAATGCGCTTATAAGCTTCGTCGGGTGATTGGTGATTGGTGATTGGTGATTGGTGATTGGTGATTGGTGATTGGTGGAAAATAACTTTCTTATCATATCAAACACAAGTTCAAGCTCAAATGCAGGCTCAAATCACAAGCGTACTCAAAGGCGTATGGAATTAAACATAAATTTCCCTTTTTTACTAATGGTTTTATATGGAATATTTTTTAGCCTTAGCTAGCTAAACATTTTAAACTTTCATAAACCACCCTAAACCCTTCTTATAATAGCCCCCTAACTACATAAGCCTCTGGCTATATAATTCTTAATGCTTCTTCAGATACGTCTGCAAGAAATGTACCACACTTGCTTCATCCAGATAAACGCCATTATCAGGAAATGCGGGGAATCCCCAATTTTGGCGATAATCAAGGTATACTTTTTGTACCGCTTTATACTTGATCTGGCTTTTAGCTTCGTCATTATACACATCCGAAGTACTGGCAATGAGGCCCATTTCACCAAAGACATCAATCAGTAGTTTATACACTTCATCTTTGGAGCCATCTTCAAAATTCCAATTGAGGTTGATTGTACTGCCATAAGTAGGAATAATTTCGTGCAGGCGAGTTATTTTAGCATATACACGCTGCCCCATTTTATTCATATCTGATTCCAATTGCTTGATTTTGGCATCTTTCTCGGTGAGAGAAGCCTGCGTAGAAGAAAGTACCGTGCTTAAGGAATCTTTCATTGCCTGATAGGAAGCAAGATTCCCTCCCCTTTTGAGTTGTTCTACTAAAAAATCATCCAGGTCTACACCTTCGGGAAGCTTGGCAGCCAGCCCTGCTCTATTGATTACATTTTCCAGGCAAGGGCCATTATTAATATCCTCATTGACATCTACCTGCCGAAAAAGAAGAACAACTGCTCCGACCACCTCCAAAATTAAGGCGGTGAATAAAGCATTAAGGTATCTCTCCTTTATAGTTTTGATTACACCCGTAATGCCCAGCAGTGTAATGATAGCAGTAATTGAGAAAATAATAACGAATATCCAAAATAAGGTAGACTCCTGGCTGTTCATAATGGGTTTAGTTTGAAACCTTAATTATCGGAATTATTGGGGAGAATGCAAAATAGCAATATAAGTAAGTGCCAAGACCATTCTAATTGGAGGTTGGACTAAAATTTGTTATCATTTCATTTTGACAGATAGCGTCCGAGGTACCTTGCTTTTCTCCAGCATCTGTCTTATGCTGGTGATAATTTCTTCATACTGCTGTTTTAATCCTTTCCACTCAGCCCTTTTATTTCTGGTAAATCGAAGAAACCGCCATCTCCCCCACCACTTCTTCAACCAAATCCAGTAGCGTAAAGAAAACCACGCAGCAATTGGCATAATCAAAGCAAAGGCCAGGGTAAGCATTCCATTACCCCAAATAGCATGTACTAAAACCGTTTCCACTAGCCAAAACAAGGGAAAAAGCACCATGCCCCCCGTCATATTAACTGCGGGATGGTACATAAAATCTTTAAAGGTTCTTTCCGTAAACCATACAGGCAATTTATAAGGCAAATAACTGGTCAAAACACCTAATAGATAAAGCGGAGAAAGAAGAATTAATAACAATAGCTTTGCTAACAAAAATATCAGAGAAGGAGAAGGGCTGTGTATAAGCCAGGGCCGAATGTTATTTTTTTCTAATTCGCCCTGATAAATATTAACCAACTTAGCCAGGCGCTGCATCGCAGTTGGATCATTCGCTTCTAAAGCAGTTTGTGCATCGATCATTTGCTGTTCGGCAGCCATGCGTTGATGTGGATCTGTTTGATCTATCTTCAGGTATCCGTACAGCCAGGGGCCGGCGATTCGTCGAAGTGCCTCCACCTCATCATAGTATTCTTCTGTTGGGATGTGGACGACCAGTTTTTGCAATGCCTGATATACATCTGCTTTTATGATATTCAGGCTAAGTTGTGGATTTTGTCGATAGTCTGCCAGGTACTTTTTTAATGGAATAGGCACACCATAAGTCTGGGTAACGGTTTGATGCATTTTCCGAAAATCACTATACTCCACCCCTACTGGTACAATCTGTACATCAAGTTCTCCCTTATTTCTTTCCAGTGCTTCAAAACCGATTCGAGCAAAGCCTTTTTTTAGTTCACGCAAACGACGAAAGGAAGAATGACTGCCTTCTGCAAAAATGACAAATTGAAGTTTGGCTTCCAGTTGCTGTATAGAAACATCAAAAACTTCTTCATTGCGCTGGATAAAATCTTCTCCATCACGACGCCGATAAATGGGCAACATACGTATCGAAAACAAGAACCGCCGAACCAGCGGATGCTGAAATACGTCTGACTTGGTCAAAAAAGCCGGATACAAACCGGTATTCACAGAAATAAGTATCGGATCAATAAATGTACTAAGGTGATTACCCACAAAGATGATAGGTTTATCTCGCGGCAAAGGCTCTAAATACTTAACCGCAATCTGTTTGTAGAACAATCGAGTGGTCACGTACATTAGTGTACGCATAAAGCGGTACCAAAGTGTTTTTTTGTTTGAGATCATGAGCGGAAAATACGGATAATTTTCTAAGTCCGGTTTTCATCCTTCAACGTCACTACTAGCAGTACACTTTCACCTCTAAATCATGTCTACCAATAAAATATGATTCCATCTGAACTTTTTATTACTCTATCATCGTTAAAACAGAAAAAAAACACAAATTGAAATTTTTTCTCCCTAATGCTTTTGTTTTTTAAAAAAGGAAATTACCTTTGCAACCGCTCAACAAAAGAGAGCGATAATTACTAGCCCGGAGGAGTGGCAGAGCTGGTTTAATGCACCGGTCTTGAAAACCGGCGTACGTTAACGCGTACCGGGGGTTCGAATCCCTCCTCCTCCGCAGAATTAAAGCGTAACTAATTGATAATCAAATAGTTGCGCTTTTTTGTTTTGTACCTCCTGACACAGAACTGACACAGTTTGATTTTTGCGCAAAATATTACATTTTTTTAGGGTTTAATTTGAGTTATTATTTTGTGTTTTATGTTTTTTTTTGGAATTAAATATTGACTTACCTTGATTGGGTTGATGCTTGAGAAAGGGAACTTTTATTCGCTATAAATGGCTTAGTATGTAGAAGCATAAATTCAATAAATATTTTCAAAAATTGGCGAATATGTATAAGCGTGAAGAAGTGAAGAACAAATGTGATCAACTGCATGAACAACTTGCAATGATCAATTTGTTGGGAGAGGATTTGGTCTATCTATTTCCTAAGGATGAGTCTACTTATCATAGACATGTATTTACCTCAAAACTTTTAGAAAGATTGATTGAGGGCTTGAAAGTAAATTTCGCTTTAAAAGTCTGCACTTTTCTATCTCATAAAGAAGATTCTAATATTTGTTCCTTCATCAGTTATTTACTGATAAACCATAGTAATTCTGATTGGAAGGAACTTATTACTATTGAAGAACTTCATGTATCACAAAAAGGAATAGAAACGATTAAGAGTTCTCTTGCTTACAAAGTTCTACTTCATATTAGAAATAGACATTATGCCCATCTGGATAAGAATAGAGACAAAACTGATTTAGAAGAAGTGCTTCATGATGAAGTAATGAAGATGATAAAAGAGTTAATAGAAATATTTCAAACTTTGGCTGGAAGGCTCTTTGAAACATATTATAATGTAGAATTTATGCACTGGGATGTTGATCATAATTTGATACAACAGCTATCTGGTTATTATGAAACTAGAGATTTAATTAAAATAGCAAAGTATGATCAAAAAACTGCTTCTGTTTCTTTAAAAGAAATAGAAGAATCAATGAAAAAATATACAAAAAATTAATTGACATTTTATTCTATTGTAATCCTTAGATAACTCTAATTCCACTTTAAAATATTATTCGAAAGCTAAAGTAGAATATAATAGAGGGTATGAATAAAGTATTCAATATTAATATGGCTAAGAAAAAATGTAATCATTACATACCTATATGTTTGCTTAAGAATTGGGAGACACATAATGGTCATAGATATGGAGTGCACACCTTTCTGATTAAAGAAAATAAAAAAATATTTTCTAATACTAGGAGTAACAATAGGTGCAGCCAATATAAGTTTGCTATGGCAAAATATTTTTATGTCCCTGACGTAGATGGTGAACGTAAAATAAATATGGAAGAGTGGTTCAAAGAAATTGAAAATACAATAGCTAAGGCCATTAAAACATTTAAAGGTGATATCTCTAAGCCTATATTCAAGAGAATTGATGAAATAGAAAAGTTTATACTTGCTATTGTTTCATTGAAGCATAGAACGAAATTTAACATTGAGGCTATAAAAAAATATCTGCAAAATAACCCAGAATATAAGTATAAAGTAAGCGGATACGATGAAAGGAAATTAGAGTTGATTGTATTAGAAAATGTTGTTAATGCGTCCTATGATGATGCACACCAATACTATGAAGGATTCGAAGTAACAATTGGAAGAACAAATAATAAGACACTGTTAATGTCAGATACACCATTTATAAACAACCTATTTAATAACACTAGTTTTTTACCAATATCAGCTAATTTACTTTTATCGATTAAGCCTGTAATTGGTAGTATGGATTATCAATTTATAGATTTGGATGATGATTTTGTTGATAATTACAATAAGCTAATTGCAGAACATGCACATTATTGGATAGTTGCTTTTAATGAAACTGACTTAGATTATTATTCAAATTTGGGATTTTCAGGTGATAATACTAATGTGGTTTATAATGAGATGAAATATTTAAAAAGAGGGTTCATTATTGAGTGATATTTTCAATATGTAAGCTGCTAAAAGTGTGTCAGTTCTGTGTCAGTTGCTACGAAATATTATTTGGTAGTCATTTAATGCAATGATTATCAATTTTATATGCCACTTCTCAAATACTAAATTTTTACTTATAATAGTGTCAAAAGTGTGTCAGTCGTAATCGATTTACAATAATTGTTAATTTGTAATTATTTGATATGGAGGATTTTGTGTTTGTCTAAAATTGTTCGTCAAATCCCTCCTCCTCCGCAAAGCTTATAAAAGGCGATCCAAATGGATCGCCTTTTATAAGCTTTGCAACTCCCACCTCAGGGATCATGAAATCATCCCTTTATCTTCTTTCCTATTGGAAATTTAAATCCCCATTTGATTTCATATCGCAAGACAAACCAAAGCGTAACAATCAGTATAAAAAGATACAATGAGCTATGAAAACTAAAAAAGCCCTGACGAATTTCGCCAGGGCTTTTTTGTAAATAAAAGTAGCCTATTGATAAGCCTTTCTAATCGCGTAGTCCAAGTATATACCGGAGGTGACTCCTACCTAGGCTGGCAAGTAATACAATTGAACGTAGATGGTCGCAATCCAAGTACGTACCGGAGATGACTCCTACTTGAAGTAAATGAGAAAGATGGTTTTGTACGAGTTACGTCGCAATCGTAAGTTTGTAAAAACCTCGAAAGGCGAAAAAAAGTAAAAGAACTAAATTACAGCAATTGAGCATTGGGCGGGACAAGCCGAGTCGCAGTAGGTACTCGCGATACCGTATTGGATGTTGAGCTGCTCGCC
>JAKSDI010000211.1 GCA_022360175.1 Chitinophagales bacterium | reverse complement strand
GGCGAGCAGCTCAACATCCAATACGGTATCGCGAGTACCTACTGCGACTCGGCTTGTCCCGCCCAATGCTCAATTGCTGTAATTTAGTTCTTTTACTTTTTTTCGCCTTTCGAGGTTTTTACAAACTTACGATTGCGACGTTTACATCTACTTCTTTAAAGGTTCCGTCCTGTATGTAGGAGTAGCCTCCGGCTTAGGCTTGGATTGCGACGTTTATATACAAAACTAGCAAAGTCATCACCCAAGGTAGGAGTAGCCTCCAGCTTAGGCTTGGATTGCGACAAAAATATGCTGAAAATTGCCACCACACAAAATAGGGTAGGATTAGCCTCCGGCTTAGGCTTGGATTGCGACACCACGCCGAACGGTCTGACCATCCACCGTTTTGTAGGAGTAGCCTCCAGCTTTGGCTTGGATTGCGACCATGTGTGGGCGAATTGCAGTTCGCCCATGACAGTAGGAGTCACTTTCTAGAATGTAACAAAGCACTATAAGAGTACCTCATTTATTGTGTTTTAAATTGGCAGAGAGCAGTCTTTATCCTATAAATAAAGCCCGAAGAACAGCCTATTGGCTAAACTCTTCGGGCTTTAAACCCTGCCTACTTCAAATAATCCAGTATTGGGATTATCGCATTCAAGGCAGGCAATCAAAATACTAAAAATATGTTTGCAATCGCTTATCTTTTAAACCTTCTTAACCCCTCTAAACTTTCCTAACCACCGTACCCTGTTACTTCATCAAGTGCAAGTGCAAACTCAAGTTCAAATCGCAAGCGTAGCTTAGATTTCTGTCCACTTTTTTGACGAACTCCACTATATCACTACATCACCAACTCACTTTCTCTCCTAACTCCTCACCCCATTCACCGCTTCTATGCCTGTTACTTCAGGTACTCGAGAGATGATGGCCTGTTCGATTCCGGCTTTCAGGGTCATGAAAGACATGCTGCAGCCTTCGCAGGTTCCGAGCCATTTTATCTTTACTATTTTATCTTCTGTAAGGTCAACGACTTCCACATTACCGCCATCTACAGCAAGATGAGGGCGAACATCGTTCAGTGCTTCGTCTATTCTATGAATCAATTGCTGCTTATCTATATCTGACATGGCTGAATATTTGGTCATTAGTTTTAGCCCTGGACTTTTACAACCTGGGTAGGATCCATTGTTTCATTTCGGATAGCTACCTGTCGGGCTACATTTTCTGCTACTTCTTTTAATGCGCTGGTTGCCTGAGGTATATCCTTCATAATAGCGGGTTTCCCTTCATCACCAGATTCGCGAATACTTTGCACAATAGGTACTTGTCCGAGTAAGACAGATTCACTCATTTGAGCCATTTGCTTACCTCCTCCTTCGCCAAACAAATAGTATTTATTGTCGGGCAATTCTGCTGGCGTAAACCAGGACATATTTTCCACCACTCCCAGGATAGGTACGTTTACAGAAGGCAGTAAAAACATATTCATGGCCTTTACAGCATCTGCTACTGCTACTTCCTGTGGAGTTGTTACCAGTACAGCCCCTGTTACAGGTACAGTTTGGACCAATGTCAGTTGTATATCTCCCGTTCCTGGAGGGAGGTCTACGATCAGGTAATCCAATTCTGGCCAGATGGTATCATTAAAAAACTGTTGTATAATACCAGCAAGCCTTGGGCCGCGTAACACAACTGCCTGTTCAGGTTCAATGATGAAGCCAATAGACATTACAGGCATTCCATAGGCCTGCAGAGGTACTATTTTAGGCTGATCGTATATCTGCTGTATCTTGGGGCGCTGTCCTTTTAAATCCAGCATTGTTGGGATAGAAGGACCGTACAAATCCGCATCAATCAACCCTACTTTAGCTCCCAATTGCTTTAAGCCTAGTGCCAGGTTGACGGAAACGGTAGATTTTCCTACGCCTCCTTTTCCCGATGCTACTGCTATAATATTTTTCACGTGGGATAAAGGGCTTGCCGGAGTAGCAGCTCCTGGCATAGTGGAAATCATATGTACATTAACATTCGCTTCCGGATATACCTTTTGAACGGCTTCCATACAGGCAAAGTTAAGGGCAGACTTATCTTTCCCTTCGAATGCTGAGGGTAGTTCTAGAGAGAAATTGATATTATTTCCCTCTACATCCAAATCTCGCACCATATTCTTGAGAATAATGCTTTGCCCACTCTGAGGGTCCAGCACTTCTCTTAATGCCTTGAATACTTTACTTTTATCTATGCTCACTCAAAAATGCTTTTATCTATTATCGAAGTCATTTAAAAAAATTCAATGAGTGCAAAAATCTGATCTCAATTGACTCATCAGGCATTCTTAAACAACTTCATCCTTTTTGACAAATCCTCATAATATCCTGCAGATTATTATCAGGCGTACAAAGGTACAAACAATAAGGACTATAGAACAGTTTTGATAATTGTTTTGAATCTTTGCTCTTCTCTCTGATCAAAAAAACAATTTTCATTACTTTCGGCCAACTCTGATAACTTTTATTGCAAATGACTGTAATAATTTAATTAGCAAAACTACATTTGCACCTGCCATGAGAGTGTTTAACGATTTGAACGACTTACCAAAATTTCACAACGCGGTTGTGACGATTGGTTCATTTGACGGTGTGCATTGCGGCCATCAGGAGATTTTAGAACAGCTAAAGTCTCTTGCAAACAGCATCAATGGAGAAAGTATAGTCATTACTTTTCACCCACACCCCCGTTTGATCGTTTATCCTAATGACAATAGCTTGCAGCTAATCAACAGCATTGACGAGAAGGTTGCTTTGATGGAAAAATACGGCATCGATAATTTAGTCGTTGTTCCTTTTACCGTGGCTTTCTCTCAGCAAAGTGCAGATGAATACATCGCCAAATTTCTGGTTGACAAATTCCACCCCAGCTATATTGTTATAGGATATGACCATCGTTTTGGGCTTAACCGACAAGGAGATATCAATTATCTGAAGTGGCATGGTGAGACTTACAATTACAAGGTAAAGGAAATAGAGAAGCAGGAAGTTGCAGATATTGCAGTGAGTTCTACCAAAATACGGAACGCACTTAATGATGGTAATATATCAACAGCTAATCATTTACTGGGGCATTATTTTATGCTTACTGGTACCGTAGAACACGGCAATAAGATTGGCAATCAACTTGGCTTTCCAACAGCTAATCTGAAGATTAATCAAAAGCACAAGCTCATTCCTCCTTATGGCATATATGCAGTATATGTCAACCATAAAGGACAACGCTATGGGGGGATGTTATATATAGGCGACCGCCCTACCCTGCACGAATACAGCAATCAAACCATTGAGGTCAATATCTTTGATTTTGACAAAGAGATTTATGGTGATAAATTACAATTAGAACTCATCAGCCATATCCGTGATGATCAGGAATTTAATGATTTACAGGCATTAAAAGATCAACTAGAGCAAGACCGTCACGACGCTCAGGCAGTTATTAGCCAATTGCAGGAAAAACCGGCAGCTATTGAGCAATCAAGGCCGCTTACGGCTATTGTTATATTGAATTATAATGGTAAGGATTATTTGCAGCAATTTTTACCTAGTGTCCTGGCTAGCACTTATTCAAATTATGAAGTCATTGTAGCTGATAATGGTTCTACGGATGAATCCTTAGCCTTTATGGCCAAACATTTCCCTCAGGTAAAAACGATTGATTTAAAAGCCAATCACGGATTTGCACAGGGATATAATCTGGCGCTCCAGCAAATAGATGCTCCTTATTATGTGTTGCTTAATTCTGATGTCGAAGTGAGTCCGGGATGGATTGAGCCGATCATAGAACTAATGGAAAGAGATGCCAGTGTGGGAGCCTGCCAGCCTAAGATTCTTTCTTATCATCAAAAAGAAAGCTTTGAATACGCGGGAGCATCGGGTGGCTGGCTTGACAATCTGGGGTATCCATTTTGTCGTGGCCGCATCTTCGCTGTAACTGAAAAAGACGAAGGGCAATATGATGACTTGCAGGAAATATTTTGGGCGAGTGGTGCTGCTTTATTCATTCGCAGCCAACTATACCATAGCCTGGAAGGATTTGATGCTGACTACTTTGCGCATTCAGAAGAAATTGACCTTTGCTGGCGCATTAAAAGAGCGGGATATAAGGTAATGGTTCGCCCCCGATCAGTTGTGTATCATGTAGGAGGAGGTACGCTTACCTACAATACCCCTCGTAAAACATTCCTCAATTTTCGCAACAGCTTATATACCATCCTGAAAAACGAAGAAAAAAGTCGGCTA
Organism: Chitinophagales bacterium; assembly: GCA_022360175.1. Taxonomy (GTDB): domain Bacteria; phylum Bacteroidota; class Bacteroidia; order Chitinophagales; family Saprospiraceae; genus JAKSDI01. The sequence continues at coordinate 46,055 of JAKSDI010000211.1, read as the reverse complement.
TTATGGATTATACCATTACGGCTTTTATTAGATGCGCTTGCTGCTGCTTTATTCCTATCGCAGGGCAAGTTTCGGCACATCGTGGCTATTGTAAAAGCCCATTGGAGCTTCTTTCCCAACTTTAAAAACATGCTACACAAGCGGCGGCACATGAAAGAGTTGGTACAAAAAGTCAGTATCAGTACAGAGCCTAATCTTACAGCCAGATACAAGGGAAGCATTGTATGGCAATATTATGCCCGTGGATTAAGGCATTTCAAAAATTTATAAGAGTATGAATCGATTTAAACATATAGATCATCCCCCTCAGCCCTGCGGGCAGCTCCCCCGAGGGAGCACAGCACTTATACCCCTCCCAGACGGGTCTTACGATTGGAGGGGGTCGGCTGAAAGCCGGAGGAGGAATACATATTAAGGTGCTAAGAAATAAAATTTAACATCCTGATTTTCAGCACCTAAATAAGAAAAGTTCTATGTTTAAAGTTCACACTTCGACACATTTATGATCAAAAGCGAAGTCTAAACATACTCTAAGCCATGCCAAAATACAAACCCGAAATCATTTTTGAGGATACAGATATACTACTTATCAATAAACCTGCAGGCATGCTGTCTATCCCTGATCGCTTTGTGCCTGAGCGGCCTAATTTACAACATATCCTCAGCCAGGAAAGAGGAAAAATATGGGTAGTCCATCGACTGGATAAAGACACCAGCGGACTTATCTGTTTTGCATTAAACGAACAAGCCCATCGAAATTTATCTCAGCAATTTGAGAAGCGGCAGGTTAGAAAATCCTATCTCGTACTTACCGATGGTAATTTCCCAAAGGATACCGGCACGATCGATCGTCCTATAGCTCCTCATTCCAGTATTTCTGGAAAAATGGTCGCTTCTGCCAGGGGAAAAAAAGCCATTACCCATTATAAGGTGGTAGAAAGATTTCGATATTTCACCCTGGTAGAAGCACAGATAGAAACGGGTAGAACGCACCAGATTCGCGTACATCTTGAATCAATCGGCCATCCTTTGGTAGTAGATACATTATACGGCAAGCGCAGTGAATTCTTCCTTTCAGAAATCAAGCAGAAGCGTTTTAATTTATCGAAAGATCAAACAGAGCGCCCTCTTTTACTGCGGCAACCACTACATGCCTGGCAGTTGGAAATCACTCATCCCATTACGGCAGAAACGCTAAAATTTGAAGCAAATTTCCCAAAAGATATGCGAGCAGTAGTCAATCAGTTGCGAAAGTGGGGAAAATAAGCCGGTAATAGTATAGATGGATAAAAAATAAGGCTAATAAATTAGCACCATTGCAAAACATCCGATACCTTTACAGGGAAATTGAAAAGGCACCTCTACCCTGCTTTTTTACTCACATTTTGGAAGAAGGAAATGCGGCAGACAATCGGGATTATTATATTGTTGATATCATTTGTTACTGGTTTTAGCCAAACAGGATCTTTTGAACGGGATTTGGCCTCTAAGATTGGTATTTGTAATGATCAGAACAACAGAAGTAATAATTACTCTTATCCTCCCTGTACTCAGTGTAAACTTAACTTTGTGGCATTGGCTCCTGACAAAGGCAAAGACCACTTATTTTTTATGGAAGCCAGCTCCCCTGCTCATTGTGGCTCTGGAGGTTGTACTGGTACCGTCTATGCTAAACAAGGAAACACTTACCGTGAGATAGCGCATATATTTGGTTTTTTTGAGAAAGCGATAACTACTCACAGAGGAGTACCTGATTTGGTATATTTGCATGTCGAATTCCCTCGCCATGACTATGACAATGACGGTAAAAATGACAAGGCAACCATCCGAGTACGCTATCGCTGGAATGCGACACAGGCTACCTTCAAATTGGTAGAAATAATGAGCATTGACATTCATGGGGCACCAGTCAATCCTTCGAAGTGGCGTGACCGGCTCATTACAGAATGGGAGTCTTCTTCTCCCTGGCTTAATTAAAATAATACCTTTCTTGGGCAATTATTTGTATAGAATCACGAGATTTGTTGGAGAATTAAATAATATATTAAGTGCAGTTGGAGAATAAGCATATCACATTGGGTTACGCCTTATTAGGGGCTTCGTTTTTTTTACCCTTCCTGGGCGGTGTTCATTTATTTGACTGGGACGAGATCAACTTTGCGGAAATCAGTAGAGAGATGCTGATCCTCAAGGATTACACTCGTATCTATGTCAATTTTGAACCTTTCTTCCAGAAGCCTCCTTTCTTTTTCTGGCTTCAGGCTATCGCAATGGCTATTTTTGGTATAGGTGAATATGCGGCAAGATTTCCCAATGCAGTATGTGGTATTGTTTGCCTTCCATTATTGTATCAGATGGGCAGGCGTATTAATGGCAAACAGTTTGGAATCATATGGGCTGGGGTTTATTTTGGTTCCGTATTACCATTTCTGTATTTCAAATCCGGTATTATAGATCCCTGGTTTAATCTCTTTATCTTTTTGGGCCTTTATTTCTTTGTTCTTTTTTATTGGTCAAAAGAAAAGGTAGAAGGCAAACACCAACTTACTAAAAACAAGTATTGGTATCTTTTCCTTGGAGGCTTTTGGATTGGAATGGCTGTTCTTACAAAAGGCCAGGCTGCTTATATTATAGCAGTGCTTACAATGGGTGTATACTGGATTTATCAACGATTTCGGCTCTATATCAGTATTCCTCAATTTTTATTCTTCACATTGGCAGCCACGCTTGTAACGCTGGCCTGGTATGGTTTTGAAACCTTAAAAAATGGGCCTCAGTTTGTCTATGAATTCAACAAATATCAATACCGGCTCTTCAGCACTCCGGATGCCGGGCATAAAGGATTTCCAGGCTACCATTTTATTGTTTTACTAATTGGTTGCTTTCCAGCTTCTATCTTTGCCATAAGAGCGTTTTTCAATATCCAGAATGTACAGGAAACTGCTCAACAGCAGGATTTCAGAAGATGGATGAAGTATCTCTTTTGGGTTGTATTGATACTATTTACAATCGTACGCTCAAAAATTGTACACTATTCTTCTATGTGCTACTTCCCGCTGACTTATCTGGCGGCGTATAGTATAGAGCAGATGCTGGAAGGCAATGTAAAATGGAATAAATGGATGAAAGCCGGCCTGTTCAGTATTGGAGGCCTCTATATATTAGCTACTACTGTTTTACCTTTCGCAGCAAAGCAATTGACGGCCTTAGTACCTTATGTTGATGATCCTTTTGCCCGAGGTAATATGGAAGCCAGCGTACACTGGAGTGGCTTTGAAGCAATAGCCGGTATATTTCTCCTGGTAGTACTGATTCTTTTTAATCAGCAGTTAAAGCGACAGCAGTTAAAAAAGGCTCTTCGCTATCTGTTTGGAGGTACTGCTATTTTTGTCATGCTTACCCTCATTTTCTTCATCAAACGTATAGAGGGTTATTCCCAAAGAGCATCTGTTGAGTTTTTCAAAGAGAAGGCAAGTGAATCCTGCCATTTGGCAGTAGATGGTTACAAATCCTATGTTCCTCTATTTTATGGGCGCCCTATGCAAAAAGGAGATGCTTGCTTTCAGGAAGAAGGTTGCCTAGATGGTTTGTTATATGGACCGATTGATAAACCCGCCTATATTGTAACAAAAGTCCATAAAGCGGACAAGCTTAAAGCAGTACCAGGAATGGAAGTGATAGGAGAGAAAAATGGTTTTGTATTCTTTCAAAGAATGCCTGAATAGAAAGAATTATTATACCCAACTCATTAGCGGTGTAGGTAATAGGCCCTTCTCTATTTCCCACCCTTTTTGACAAAGAAGGAATAAAAAGTATTATATTGTGGTACTGAATACTCCACAAATTGAACAGTTCATGCTCCGGAGTTTGAAAAAAGTCAATACACTTAGCGACGAAGAATTAATCAATTCCTACAAAAAGAATCCGCGTTCCAGCCTTTTGAATATATTGCTCAATAGGCATCTACACAAATTATACGGGGTATGCCTTAATTATCTAAAAAACCAGGCAGATGCAGAAGATGCAGTGATGGATATCTGTAGTGACCTACCTCAGAAATTCCTGGCTTATGATATTCAAAAATTCGATGGGTGGCTCTTTTTAGTAGCCCGAAACCACTGCTTGAAGTTGCTAAAAGAACGTGCCAAGCTTAGAATAGAATGGATTGATGAAATTAACGAAGATCATTTTGTGGAAAATGGGCAAGATGATACTCTTAATATAGAAGAACTTCGTTTAGAAGTTTTGAGTGATGCTATCAATCAATTGAAGGATCATCAAAAAAGATGCATTATCCTCTTTTATCTAGAGCACAAATCTTATAAAGAAATAGAGGAGATGACATCTTATTCGGCCAATGAAGTCAAAAGCCATATTCAAAATGGCAAGAAAAACCTCAAAAAAATAATACTTAAACTAACATGAGCCGGCACAAAAAACCAATTGCACTAAAAGATTTCCTGGAGAAGCATCGGGATGAAGCTTGGTCTGAGGAACAGAACGAATTTGATCAGTTTTCGCAAAAGGCTATTGAAGGTTTACAATACCATTCAAAAGATGAGCCTTTAAATAATACGCTCAACAGGCTGCGCCATCAGATCGGAAAGCAGCATCGGCCTAATAAACAGTTCCCTATTCGCCGCTTAATGAGCATAGCGGCAGGTTTTATGATTCTGGTTGCTGGTATCTACTTTCTCTATTTGCAAACTCCTGATAATGAAGCATTATTTTCGGAGCATTTTAGCCACATACCAATGGTGGTAGATGATCAAGCCAGATCACGCACGAATAATCAGCCTGAAAATGCATCACTAGAAATGGCAGCGATTAGTGCTTATGAAGAAAAGGATTTTCTGCAAGCAGAGGGCCTACTTCGAGTATACCTTGAAGAACATCCTGCTGATATTGAAAAAGCTTTCTACTATGGTATCATTCAATTGGGGAAAGGTAATACTAATGTAGCCATTCCATTATTCAAGCAGATGTTATCTGCCGGGAATAAAGATAATTTTAAACGTCCTGCCAATTGGTACTTAGGATTAGCTTATTTAAAACAGGGAGCTATAGAGGATGCTCAGTACCATTTTGAGCAAATTGCTCAGGGAGAAGACAGATATGCTATGAGCGCACGCGCCTTGCTAAAAGGAATGCAATAATACCAATCAGCAAAACGGCAATGATCAATCCTACATTTCCAGTTGATATTCGATTGGCAATGTCTATAGATTCTGCTCCTCCTACATATAGGAAACCACTCCAATAATACGGATGAGCAAAAAGATTATCGTATTTCAGGCAATAAAGCTTTGCCTCTCTCAGAGCTTCTGATTTCCCCATTCCTTTATCCATGTTTCTATAAAAACGAGACATAAGAATAGGCGTAGTCTGATCTCTAACTGGCCATAAAGACATCACGAGATTGGGGCAACCAGCATAGGCAAAAGCATGAGCCAGACTAGCGCTCCCTTCTCCTTTTTTCAATTCTCCCACCCCTGTATTACATCCACTCAGTACAGATAAGTCGGCACCAAGCTCCAGTCCATACATTTCATAAGCATGCAAAAAGCCATCATCGGCTCCTTCAGGCTCTAGTATCAGGTAGGGGCCACGCACCAATGCTTCATCGATAATAGTATGGGTTGCAATATGGAAAATACCCGGCTGCATACAATACTGCTTAAAGCGATGTTCTGAAGCATTTGCTCCTCTCAGATATTGCCCTCTAAAAAAAGCTTCCAGGCTATCTAATTCCAATTGGGCACCGGGCAGGCTAATCAAGCCGTCACGCTCTGCATCAGGGAATGATTGTGGCGATCCAAATAGTGGAGCCATCGCAAGAATAGTACCTTTCTTATTCATTTCCCGAGTACGCCTGAATTGTAAAGCGGTATTGGCTGAAAACAAATAACGAACAGGAAACTCTTTTATCAAATAAGGTAATTCAGCATGCACAATAGAACGGCTCGTATCTACAGGAGCCATTAATAACATTTCAAAGGGGATATAATTTAAAATGCCATCAGGAATAATGACCAATGACTTACCGGCTAATTTGGGTTCTATTGGCTGCAATAGACATTGGTATAAATGATGCCCTAAATCATAAAACTCATTTTCCCGATATACAGCAGCATGGCGCAATTGTTCTACCTGAGATGATAGTCCCTGACAATCCAGTTTATAAAACAAGCGTTCTGTCTCTGACAGATAGAGTACAAAAACTTCATCTTCCTGAACAAAATATTCCAATATCACCTCATCTGGCTGCAGCAAATCCTTAACAATATTATTGACCCCTCCCATGGTATATTCATGCTTCATTTGATAATACCGGGGATATTCTACTTTAATAACTGCCAACAGGCTATCCAGCGTACGGCGATCTTTAAATAAGGCGGCTTCCCAGGCTTCTATCTGTGTAGGGCTTGCTCCTCCTTTCGAAAATTTCAGCAGCATTGAATAATTTTGAATATGCTTAATCAATGCCTGTTCTTTTTCAACAAGCTTGTCGGGCACTCCGCTAAAAGAACGTGCATGTATACTATTGAGGTTTTCAAGAATCGATAATGCCTTATTTTTTTCTACACAAGTCACTGCTTCCTCAAAATACTGAGCCTCTCCTGTAGATTGATACAGATGATGCAAAGTGTTTAATAAACTAGAGTACATCTCGTTGGCACTGGCGGCCAATACATCTTTAGAGCGCTGATTTCTAAAGGTACTCCGGGTCCACATCACAAGGGAATCACCTCGCAACAAAGTGGCACGAGATGCCAAAAGGTGTGTCAGTGAGTTCAAGCTCACTCCCATTTCTCTTTGTATATCTCCTTTAATTTTAAATAACTTCCATCCTAGTTCCAGATGCTCTATTGCCTGCCAGTCTGGATTATCATCAGGCTTTTCAGGGTCAAAACCAGCAACAGTATATGATAGCCCCTCATTTACAATCTCAATAGCTTTTTCATATTGCTTTGTCTGTAAATATATTTTAGCAGCGGTCATGCAACTAGCCCCCTTAACATCGATATAATCATGTTCATTAGCAGACATTGCTCTTTCTATGAGTGCTTGTGCATCATCCAAAGCGCCCATTTCTCTGAGCAATTCGGCCTTATAATTTTGGGTAGTCTGCACTAAGAAAGCATATCCAGGTATATTTTGTAGCTCTGCAATTTGCTCATTGAATATAGGCAGGGCTTTGTTTACCTCCCCCATTTCTGTATATACACGAGCAATATTTAGTAATATTCGCTTTTTCCTGTATTGGAACTCCTCTGCTTCATTTTCATAAATATCGAGCCCTTTTTGTAAACTCTCCAGCGCCTTATCCAAATCTCCCAGATCAATATAATAAGTACCCAAATTGTGTAAACCCTTTGCTCGTTCACTTTCGCGAACACAATACTTTAGGCCTTCCTTTTGGTATTCAGCCGCTTTTTGATAATCTCCTTTTTCTGCAAAACTGTAACCGAGATTTAGATAGGCAGAAGATATTCCATCCCTATATTGAATATGTTTAGAAATGGTCAAAGACGTATCCATTAGGTTAATACATTGCGACCAATCACCTCTTCTGCCAAAAGCATATCCCAAACTCAAATAAGCATCGGCAACCGCTTCGCTGTGATAACCATGGTATGCAATAGCAGCCTGATGTGCCTGTTCATACCATCGCATCTGGGCATCAAAATTGCCTAGTCTGGAATTAAAAGCTCCCAGGTTTTGTAAAACCATCCTGTAGTAATCAAGCGTATCCTTATCAAGATGCTCATGGACGAGTGAATAACAATGTTCGACTTTCTCCAGCCCTTCCTTAAATGCGCCCCTTATATAGTCTACTTCACTTAATCCCAGGTAGATACGTGCTAAATAATTATAATCTGTTGCTTTTTCAAAATAGGAAAGTGCTTTTTGGTAGGCCTCCTCAGCTTCTTCATATTGCTCTGATTGCACATGACGATCACCTGCTTCTACATTTGAAACTGCGAAACTATAGGAAGAAGTTTGCGCAAGCAGCATAGCAGAAGTCAGGTAACATAGAACGAAAAATATCATTCTGAAACCCATACCTGAGATTTATATTTAAGCTATCACTATGGGAAAGATTCTTTCCAAGGCGGAAAATACCAATTTAGTATTATAGTGGCGAGCAAAACCCTCTAGAATTTGATACATTTGATGAAGTTGCTTAAAGTTTTTGCTAAAAACAACTTCTATCAGTACTTTCAAAGATACTATGATTTACCTAGCTCTAGCTTTATTGGTGGTTTTCTTGCTGTGGTGCTTTCGCAATTTGGCGAGAGAAATTCTGAGCCTGCCTGCTTTTTGGTGGAAAGCTCTCTCTGCTTCTACTCAAGGTATCAGCATCAAACAACATCGCTTTGGCCAACATAAAAGGCAGTATTACATCTATTGTCAATCTGAAAAACAGCCTAATACTAAACGAGGCATCATCATCTACTTTCATGGAGGAGGCTGGAAATTTGGTAAGCCTGGCCAGTTTTTCAGGCATGCTCGCTTGTTAAGTGAATTAGGATTTGATGTGGTACTCCCTTCCTATAGGCGAATTCCATTTTCCAGGTTTCCCGAAATTAGAGAAGACCTCAACAATTTTTGCATTCATTTTCATCAGGAACTATCTCAACAGAAAAAGGAAGCACTTCCTATTATCGTAGGGGGAATGTCAGCCGGAGGCAATCTTGCTGCATTACTAGCATTTGGTACAAAAGAATACCCTATTCCCTTTTCTATCGGAGGCCTTTTCTTATTTGGAGCTCCATTAGCTCTAAATGCTATGAAAAACTCCCTGTATGTACAAAGCTATGCCGGCAGGCCTAAGAGTGAAATATTTAAAGCAGCCAACCCCATCAATTATCTATCTGATGAAAAAGCGATTGCATTGCCTACACTGATAGTATATGGTGGTAAAGACGGTATGGTACCAACCGGAGCTGTACTCCCATTTGCTGAAAGGCTAAAAACGATCAATAAAGCATCTACCGAAGTCTTATACCTTCCAGGTTTTTCCCATATTGAAGTGGCCAGTTGGGTATTTGAAAAGCAACCCATTAGGCCTGTATTTTTCAAGTGGTTAAATTACTCCCAAATTTGAGAAAAAAGGCTCCATACTTCATCTTCAGGAGGATCAGCCTGAATAGTAACCGGCTCTTTTTTCACTGGGTGTATAAACGATAATGATCGGCTATGTAAGTGAATATTGCCAAACTGATTGGGCCTAGGATAACCATACTTCACATCGCCTCTAATTGGGCAGCCTATTCTAGCCAATTGTACTCTAATTTGATGCGGGCGTCCTGTTTTGGGATTTACTTCTACAAGGTATTGATCCCCTACTTCTGCTATCAACCTATAATCCAGTTCTGCTTTTTTTGCATCTTTATGACGAGGACGTATAGAAGCATGTGCCACATTACGTTGTCTGTCTTTATCAATATAATGTACTAAATGCCCCTCCAAAGGTTCTGGCCTTTCTTTTGTAACGGCCCAATATGTTTTTTGCACTTCTCTTTGCTGGAAAAGTTTATTCATGCGCGTCAACGCTTTGCTGGTACGTGCAAAAATTGTTACGCCACTCACTGGCCGATCCAAACGATGGATGGTCCCAAGAAAAACATCCCCAGGTTTATTATAGCGTTCCTTGATATAAAATTTCACATAGTCGCTCAATGGCCGGTCTTCTGTATCATCGGCCTGAACGAGCACTCCTGCAGGTTTACTTACTGCTATCAGGTGATTATCTTCAAATAAAACTTTTAATCCTTCCATCTTTATTCTTCGCTTTTGGGTGCTTGAAATAATACTGAAGATCCCGTTCCTACTCCTATAATTGTACGCATCGCATCTTCCGGCCGGACATCCAGGTATACAAGCTTTTCTTTTTTTGCATGAAATACAAAACCGTTAGTAGGATTAGGGCCTGTCGGGACAAAAACAGTGATATATCCATTTTCTGGCGTATCGTCTGAAATAAAGCCTGTCATCATTACACCACTACCAAAGGCATCTATTAGTACAACTTGAGAAAATGGCGCTTTCTTCATCCCAAAAAATTGCCGCACCATATCCCGTAATGTCGGGTAAAACGGTAGGTTCATCAGCCATTTATTTTCAATCCCTTTAAATAGCTGATTACCAAAACGGGTTTGTATTACTAAACCTACTAAAAAAAACACAGTAATTACCAATGCTAGAGAAATCAAATCTATCAACCAAACTGATACTCCATCCGAAAATGGGAAAAGAGCCCTCATTGGAGACAATAGATTGGAGGTAAATCTCACTACTGCCCTGAGCATGAAGATCAACAGGGTAATAGGTAGTATAACCACTACCCCACCAATCAGCGTGGTAAAAAAGAATTTTCGCAATCGGCGCAAGAACGCCAAAAACCGTAATGATTTCATATAGTATAATCTATTCAGGAAGCATATTGCTCCTTATAATATTGTTGGTAAGCTCCCGAAGTGACATTTTCTAACCAATCTGTATTTTCCAGGTACCATTTAGCTGTACGAATCAAGCCTTCTTCTGCCTGGATTTCAGGTTCCCAACCCAATTCATTTTTGATTTTGGTAGCATCAATAGCATAACGACGATCATGCCCCGGACGGTCTTTCACAAAAGTAATTAGTTGGCGAGAAGCTCCTTTTTCACGTCCTAACAACTCATCCATTACATCACAAAGCTGATGCACCAAATCAATATTTTTCCATTCATTATTGCCTCCTATATTGTAAGTCTCTCCATTTTCTCCCTTATGGAATACCATATCTATTGCCTTGGCATGATCTTCCACCCATAGCCAATCACGAGTATATTTTCCATCGCCATATACCGGTAAAGTTTTGTTATGACGAATATTATTGATCATTAATGGCAATAACTTCTCAGGAAACTGATAAGGCCCATAGTTATTAGAACAATTGGAGATTACTATTGGCATCCCATAGGTGTGGTAATAAGCTCTTACCAAATGATCAGAACTGGCCTTAGATGCCGAATAAGGAGATCTTGGATCATAAGATGTCTCTTCTGTAAACAGGCCAGTTTCACCAAGGGTACCATATACTTCATCTGTAGATACCTGATAAAACCTCTTGCCTTCCCAATTGCCTTTCCAGGTATTTCGAGCTGCATTTAATAAAACAACCGTACCGACAATATTCGTTTCTATAAAACTCATTGGGTTGGATATAGAACGATCTACGTGAGACTCTGCAGCCAAATGGATTACACTATCAAATTGATATTCCTGAAAAAGCTTCTGCATAGCCTCCGCATCCGTGATATCTGCTTTGACAAAAGTATAGTTGTCTTTATTTTCTACATCCTTAAGGTTTTCCAAATTTCCCGCATATGTTAATTTATCAAGATTAATAATGCGATAGTCGGGATACTTATTAACCATCAGGCGTACAAGGTGAGAGCCTATAAATCCTGCGCCGCCTGTAATCAAAATTGTTTTCTTCATTGCTATTGGTTATTTGCTAGCGCAAAACTAAACAAGTTAAGATAGGTGCGCACAAATAATCGATACATTTTATGATGAGAGCCCTATTAAGACAAAAAATAAAAGCATTTTCTCCCTTTTTGATAAAAAATGTAATCGGAAGCAAACGAATCGGGTATAAGTTTACTCTTTTAAATGGTGATTAGTAATTAGTGAATGGTGAATGGTGAATGGTGAATGGTGAGTGGTGAGTGGTGAGTGGTGATTTGTTTATCAGCTTCGTCAGACAAAGGGTGATTCGTGATTACTATTCTTAGGACTTTTTGTCAAAGAAGGGTTTTTATTTACTTTTGAGCCCGGATAATTATGAAAATTCGATAGAGCTATGCAAAAACTATTATTTACCTTATTTATTCTGAGCATTTCCTTTTCTGCTTTTTCCCAGGATGATTACTACTCCCGCAACAAGGGAAATGGATTACTTTTTAAGCTCAGCTATGCAGGCCATACCCCAGCAGGGGACCTTGCGGATCGATTCGGATCACACTTTAGCGTTGGTTCAGGATTGGAGATCATCACTTCTGAGAATAACTGGATTGGCGGCATCGACATGAATTACTACTTTGGAAATCGAGTCAATGACAAGGTATTAAGCAATATTGTCAATGATCAGGAGGCCATTATCGGTAATGATCGTACCTATGCTGACATTCAGCTACGCATGCGGGCTTATTTTATAGGAGCACACGTAGGAAAGTTAATTAGCCTGGGACTGGCAAATCCTCGTTCAGGTATACGAGTAACAGTGGGTAGTGGACTGTTTCAACACAAAATTCGTATACAGGATGACCCCGTCAAGGAAGTTCCACAGCTAAGCAAAGAATATAAAAAAGGATATGATCGGCTCACCAATGGCCTGGCTTTTACAGAATTTATCGGCTATCAGGTGCTAAGCCGTGATAAAAGGATAAATGTCTACTTGGGTTTTGAATTCACACAAGCCTTTACTCAAAGTCGTCGCGACTATGATTTTGCGACTATGTCCAAGGATGAAACTAAACGAGTAGACCTGGATATGGGATTCCGAGTAGGCTGGATTCTTCCTTTCTACTTTGGTAAAGATGCGGATGAGATATATTATTAGATGTGGGATATTGTGATGTGGCTAGAGGACCATATAGTTATGTGGGGATGGTTTTTTGGTATTTAAGAATGCTATGATAATGAGAAGTGAGGAGTGATATCCCGACTACGCTTATCAGCTACGTCGGGCGAAGGGTGATGTGGTGAGAAGGTAGGCGATTTATTGCATATCATGTTTTGGAAGTATGGTATACCGAAATTTATCATAAGGGTGGAATAAAGGCAGTCCTTCTTAGCAATACACGAAACCTGACATCCAATATATACTGGTTTTCCCAATTCAAGGCATGCTCGACTGAACACTGCCAACTACATACTAAACACTGAAAAACTGACCACTGACCACTGAAAATATGCTATTATATCGATTTGCGATACTACTCTATTACATGGCGATACGCCTTGCGAGTCTTTTTTCCAAGAAAGCTAGTTTGTGGCTAAAAGGGAGACGACACTGGAAGAAACGACATCTCCAACTTAGCACATCCATAAATCGTCAATTTTCTTTAATATGGATACACTGCGCTTCATTGGGTGAATTCGAACAGGGGCGGCCAATCATAGAGTTATTAAAAAAAGAGCAGCCCGATTGTCAGATATTGCTTAGTTTTTTTTCTCCTTCTGGTTATGAGATACGCAAAAACTATGAAGCTGCTGATGCGGTAGTTTATTTGCCTTTGGATACCCCTTCCAATGCAAAAGCATTTCTGGATATATGGAAGCCAGATATGGCAATTTTTGTGAAGTATGAATTTTGGTATTATCATTTTAAGGCGCTCTATATACAAAATATACCGACCTTATTGGTAGCTGCTCTTTTCCGGCCTAATCAGCTATTTTTTAAATGGTATGGAACTCCCTTTCGGGAAATGTTGAGCTGGCTGGATCATATATTTGTTCAGAATCAGGAATCAGCAAATCGGCTTTCTGACATCGGAGTTCAAAACTGGACAGTTTGTGGAGACCCACGAGTAGACCGGGTAGCAGATATTGCCGATAGTGCTCGACATTTTCCAGAACTGGCAACTTTTGTTGAAGGAAGTAATATTATAGTGGCTGGAAGCACCTGGCCTGAAGATGAAACTATATTGCTCCCTTTGTTAAACAAGCATTGGCAAAAAGACTGGAAGGCGATCATCGCACCTCACAACATTAATAACAAACAGATAAGCCAATTCATCGATCAGTTGGATTTAGCAGCTATCCGGTATTCTGAGTTATCGACAAAGGATGATTTACAGGATATAAAAGTACTGGTCATAGATAATATTGGCATGTTATCTTCGCTTTATCAATTTGGGAAAATAGCTTATATAGGAGGAGCTTTCCGTACTGGCTTACACAATACATTGGAACCTATTGCTTTTGGCCTGCCTGTTATTTTTGGCCCTAAATATCATAAATTTGAGGAGGCTCGCTATCTGGTAGAAAGTGGTGGTGGCTATTCCATAGAAAATGAAGAAAGCCTTTTTACAGTTTTTCATGAACTGAGTCAGCCTGATAAAAACAAAGCAGCTTCAGCCAAAGCAATTACTTATATTCAAAATAATCGGGGAGCGAGTAAGAAAATCTCAAAATATCTGCTTAACAAGTGATCGTCTTAATATATTTGCCCGATACATTCACGAGGGACTAATGAATCAATACAGCAACATCTTCGAATCTTTCTCTAATCAAAACATTCTTATCGTTGGTGATGTCATGATCGATCGCTACCTTACTGGTTCTGCTGATCGAATTTCACCAGAGGCTCCTGTTCCCGTTGTGCACTTACACAAAAGGGAAAATCGATTGGGAGGAGCAGCCAATGTAGCACTCAATATTCGAGCATTAGGCGCTAAGCCCTATCTTTGTAGTATTATTGGAAAAGATGAAAATGCTGCTACTTTTTTGGAATTGATGCCTGAGAATGAGTTATCCGTACAAGGTATCATACAATCAGCAGAACGCAGGACAACTGTAAAAACCAGGGTAATTGCCAGCAATCAGCATTTACTCCGAGTGGATACAGAAGACCAACATGCATTGTCTCCACAGGAATGTAAGGAGTTAATGCAGGCGATAGTAAATATTCTAGATCAAAACGAGATACATGCTATCCTGCTTCAGGATTATAATAAAGGGGTTTTATCGCAACAGCTTATTGATGAACTAATATCTGAAGCAATTAAGAGAAATATTCCAACTGCTGTTGATCCTAAAAATAAAAATTTCTGGGCCTATAAGCGTGTTTCATTATTTAAGCCCAACCTAAAAGAAATTCAGGAACAAACCCCATTTTCAATAGAAGCAAACGCATCTTCCCTAAAAGAAGCTGCTCATTATATTCGCTCACAGCTGGGCAACGAACATACTTTAATCACTTTATCAGAAAAAGGAATATATTTCGAAAATAAAGAACAGGAAGCGATATTGGGCACCCATCCTCGTACCATTGCGGATGTGTGTGGTGCTGGTGATACTGTTTTTTCAATAGCGGGTTTAGGCTTATCTTTGAATATGCCCTTATCTGAAATTGCTTTATTAGCCAATTTAGCTGGCGGCCAGGTATGCGAAAAAGTGGGGGTGGTGCCTGTAAATCAGCCACAATTAAAAAAGGAGTATCAATTGGTAAAGGAGACGGGCTCTATTTTAGGCAAAGTATAAGAGAATAATTTATTTTTGATTGGTTTTGAGGAGGGTTTCGAGTTAATTGACAAGTTGTGTACACAGATTAGATTAATTTTATGTAAAGCCAGTATAGTTGGCAAGCTAGATTACGAATTGGCGCTTTCCGACAACTCATCCAAGTTGAATGATGTATATTAATTACTGGCCAAATTATATGTTTTACACTTAACTAGACAATTATAAAATATATTGCTATGAAACAAATGCTTACACTGGCCATCCTGTGTTGCGTATTTGCAGCTAATGCGCAAATTTTTTGGGAAGAAGATTTTTCTAATGGAATTCCTGATACCTGGATAAACGAAGATAGTTCAGGACAAAATGTATTATGGTCTTATTGTTCAGACAATAACAATTGTAATTTCAGCGGACCGATTGGTCACTTCTATGCAGCAACAGCCAATAATGGTTTTGCCTTTCTCAACTCAAATGCATTTAGCAATCTCAATAGCAATCACCTCAGTACTCTTACGACTCCTTCCATTGATTGTACGGGCGAGGATAAGGTATATATTCAATTTCAGACTGCCATTGCCTCCGAAAACAACAATCCAAGTGATAATGCTCTATTAATTATCTCTAATGGGACTTCAACTAAAGAATTCTCTGCTTTTCCGGCATTAATACTTGACGATGAAGATCAATATGCTCCTATTGAAGTGATAGAAGCCAATAGTCCATATTATGTTACGCTTGATATTAGTGCTATAGCAGGAGATCAGGAGAATGTACAAATCACCTGGAAATGGGAAGGCAATGATGAATATTTTTGGGCAATTGATGACCTCATTATAACAACTGAAAACCCGGCAGAACCTGAAAATTCACTATGGTTTGAATCTTTTCCATTTGGAGCTAATGGATGGGTCTCGCAAAACATTGGTAATCAGGGAGGTGATGGAATATGGGAATGGATGCCTGGTGGCAGGATCAGCAATGGATTCAATCTCTACCCAGAACCAGATCCAATTCAATCTGCTTTTATTCATAGCCTGACAGCTGCTGATGGCGCAATGGTTTTTACTGCTGATTATTTTAACCTGCTGGATGGTGATCCCACCAATACTGTATTTTACACGCACGAATTGATCTCCCCTACTATTAATCTTTCTAATTCGAATGCCCCTATAGCGATACAGTTTGCCCAAATATTACGAATATTAAATACCTCCCCTTCTGCTCCAGCTACACTATATGGAGCTCGATTTACTACGTCAATGTCCTATAGTACAGATGGAGGAAGCACTTGGAGTGATCCCTTTAATACAGCCCCCTATACTACGCCAGCTACCAACATAAGTGGTTATACATTTGAAAATAACTACTTCTATATTCCATTGCCAGCAGAAGCTGCAGGAAGTTCTGAATTTAAAGTGAAATTTACCTGGGGTGGTGATTACTATTTCTGGGGTATTGATGATGTTGCGATAGTGGAACGCCCTGCATGGGATATGCGTGTTAATCGAAATTTCTTTTCTATGGCGCCTAGCCTTATCACTCCTTCTTCTCAATTGGTGGATATTCCTTTCCTGGCAGATGTCGTCAATAATGGTAGTATGGAAGCTGAAAATGTTATTCAGGAGGCCTTTGTTATCAGGGCATCAGATGGAGAAGAAATACATCGATCTACACAAAATCTGGGAGATATAGATGTTGATGTGTTGGTAGAAAATATTGTTTTTGAAGAGCCAATGCCTATCTCAAGTATAAATGAAGAAGGACTTTATCATGGGTTTTATACGGTTCATCACGATATGCCAGATGATCGTCCCGAGGATGATACATTAAAATGGCACTTCACGGTATCAGATACTACTTTTGCCAAAGAGAATGGTTACACAAGGGATATTTTTCCACAAGAAGCCTTTAAGTATTCATATGGTAACCTTTTTTATGTGCCTAATGGAGATGGGTGGTTTGCAAAAGAAATAACCTTTGGCCTTAATCGAGTTAGCAATATTTCCAACCGTGGAGTAGATATTTTTTTATATAAATGGCATGGTGATCTAAATGATGATGGATTAGCAAATATTGATAGTGAAATGGACGAACTTGTTCACAATTATTATCCTCTCAATGATGAAGAAGACTTAGCTATTATTACTACTAATATAGATTTTGATGCTGAAGGCTATCCTTTGGAAGATAACTCCTATTATTTAGTAGCAATTCGCTATAACTATAATACAGGCCCTCCTTTATTGGTCTTGGTTAATGACACCCTGGATTATTTAGCTACTAATTATTCATATGAACAAACAGGAACGGAGCAATTTAGTAGCTTCCTGGATATAGGAGAACCCGACAATTTTAACCCTTTGGGATTTGGATATAATATTGTACCGCTCATCCGGCTTCACATCAGTAGAACAACTAATACGACTAATATATCGAAAGAAAATATTTATCCACTTAGTGTATATCCTAACCCCTGCAGGGAAGGAGATAAAATCTACCTGGATATCCCGGAAGGCATGCAGCCACAACGTCTTAGCATTGCAGATATGTCGGGCAGAAACGTATTTAACAAAAAGCTTTTACCTGTTACGCAAAAACATATTACCTTTGATGCCCGAAATTTTGTCCCTGGAAGCTATACAATAAAACTAGAAAGTACAGACAAGGTTGCTACTGCAACTTTGATTGTTCAATAGCATTATGAAAGGATTCACCCATACTGTTAATTAATAAATTCAATCAAAATTATGAGTGTGCAATTGTTTACAAAATCTATTTTAAGCCTGCTATGCATCTTAGCATTTGCAGCAACAACTACAGCCCAGAATATTATCTGGGAAGATGACTTCTCTGACGAAGATGCATTTTACAACGAATGGACCACTGGTGGTACCAATGGTGGTAATGAAGACTGGGTTTGGTTAAATGACCCTGGTTTTATCAATTTTGGCTCTCAGCCTGATTATGGTTCTACCACAGCCAGCAATGGTTACATCATGTTTAACTCTGATGCAAATGGCGAAAACAGCCATGATGTTACTGTTACTTCTTCTGCAATTGACTGTTCTGCATATGGACAGGTATATTTGACAGCTGAAAACCAATATGCTTTCTTCTCTGCAGCTACTTTCTCTATTGCAGAAGTAGGTGTTAGTACGGATGGTGGTAACTCATTCATTTATTACCAGATCCACACTGATGTAGAGCAAAACGATTTGACTTCTGCTGTAAACCCAGTAAATATAGAGCTTCCTGAAGCTGCTAACCAGGCAGAAGTATATATCCAGTTCCGCTGGCAAGGATTCTACGAGTACACTTGGAAAATTGATGATGTGAAGCTGGTAGATAGCGATCCACGTCCTGATCACGATATGCGTGTTAACCAGTTCCACGCAATTGCTCCAAACTCAGCTGTACCTGCTAGCCAGGTATCAACATTTGGTTTCATGGCTGATATCCAAAACATGGGTGCAATGGAACAGTTGAATGCTACACTATCAATCGATATCAATGATGGTAGCTCTGATGTTTTCACTGAAGAATTGACTTACGCAATGGTAGGCCCTGATTCAGTAGCAGAAAACGTATTCTTCCAAAATGAGTTTATCCCTGTAGCTGAAGCAGGTACAGTATACACAGGTACTTATACACTAAGCCTGGAAGGCAATGATGATGCGAATCCTGTTGACAACACTCAGGATTTCATCTTTGCAGTAACAGATACTTTGTTTGCAAAAGAAAATGGTACTGGCTTATACGCTACGCAGCCTGCTGATGATAATGACTACCGTTTTGGTAACATCTTCTACGTAGCTAATGGTTCTGACATGGATGGAGAGCAGCTATATGCACGTTATGTTTCTTTCTACCTTGGTAATGCAGATGACTTGGCTGGTAGCAGTGTAACTACTTACTTGTACGAGTGGAATGGTGAAGGAGGTGAAGATTTCGAACTTACTGAAGGTGAATATGTTGGTCCTATTGCTTTCAACTTCTACAATATTAACGGAAGTGAAAATGGCTTGACTACTATTCCTGTAGGCCTTGATGGTGATTTCATTCAGTTGAAGGATGATACTTACTATATCATCGTAGTAGAATTTGCTCCTGGTGATGAAGATACTGATAACTTCATGGTGGTTACTAGTGATGTTGACTATCAGGCGATGAATTTCTACCAGGATTCTGTAATGAATGCTGATAAGTGGGCAGTAGCTCTAGATGTTGGTAACACTGGTGATTACAGCCTAGTAGGTTTTGGTTTGGATGTTGTACCTGTAGTACGCTTGTCTATTGGTGTAGAAGAAGTGGTTAACTCTGTTGACTTACTATCTGCTAATACGATCAATGTTTATCCTACTGTAGCTAATGAGCAGGTATGGGCAGAAATCAACCTGGACAATCCAACTGAGAATTTGAGAATTGATATGTTCTCTAATGACGGTCAACTTATCCAGTCTACTTCTCTGGAAAATGTACGCCAGGAGAAGCTAAAGTTTGATTTGAACAACCTACCTACTGGTAGCTACTACCTACGTCTGCAAACAGATGAAGGTATTCGCTCTAAGCCGTTCATGATCCAGCGATAAGATTTCGTTGATGAACAATAAAAAAAGCCTGTTTTCGAGCGTATTCGAAAACAGGCTTTTTTTATTGTATTAGCATTCCTTAATGCTTAAAAATTCTTTTTGCCTCAACCAATTCTTCCTTATATAGCAATAGTATATAACTGCCCTTTTCAAGAAAAGATAGATTTATCGGCCTGGCATTTTCAGCAACAGCTTCATAAACTATTTTCCCATCAGAAGATATAATTGCCATCGAAGTAGGATATGTCAGCTGGTCAATAATAAGCTCTGATGAAAAAGGATTGGGATAAACACTAAAATTGTTCCCTTTAAAAGTAACTGCAAGCGTTGGTGAATAGCTTGTCGTACCATCAAAATCCAGCTGGCGCAAGCGATAATAATTGATCCCATTCAGCGGCTGATCATCAAAAAAGTAGTAGGTAGCTCCTTTATTTTGAGCAGGTGCTTCACCTATTTTTTGAAAGTTATGCTCGGCTCCTCTCCTTTCCACTTCAAATAAATTACTGTTTTCTTCTATTGTCGTAATCCATTTTAATATAGTACCGCTTCCTTCCTGCCTTGCATAAAAGTCAACAAATTCAACAGGCAATATTGATTGGTATTCATAGGCACCTATGTCTATGATAGTACCCACCAAACGAGGATTACCAGCATAATCCGTATCACTTGGCCCTACAGAAAAAGCAGGATCACCAGCATCAATAGCAGAAGAGCTGGAAGAGATATCAAAATTCTGACTGCCAGGAGCGATAAAGCCGGGGGTCCCGAAAATGGAATTGGCATCTAAACCTGAACCTGACTGATAAGTTGAAAAACCTGTATACACCGCCCCTTCATAGTCTATTTTCACTGAAGCAGTCCCCGACGGATGGGAATATAGATTATAATCAATTGTAAGCCCTATAGAATTTTCGCGTGTCACTACCAACATATTTTGAGTGTTTTGGGCACTAAAAATGTTGTTCTTGATAGTACAATTCTCCGTGTACTCAACCAGTAATTCTCCATTCCAGATATTGGTAGTGTTGTTGTTGTAGAAAGTATTGTTGAATATTTGTGAATCTGTTACTTTCCCTGTATTCCCTCCTGTGAAATCATAGCCGCCAATTCCAATCCCTGCCTCCAGATTATTATAAGCCAAATTATTGCGAACAGTGATACCGCTTGTTGTATGCCCCAGGGGTTCGCACCCCACTTCAAAGCCACGCCCATTAGCATACGAAACATTATTCTCAATTAATATATTATGCCCGCCATCAACATAAATACCCGCAGATACTGCATAGTTACTCACACAATTATAGGTTGTGTTTTCTGTTACAGTACCGTTGCGAGCCATATCTGTTGCAGCATTCGAACTCACGCCATAACCTCCGGCTATATCTATTCCAATATTGGTAATATCATGAACTGTATTATTCGAAACAACAAAGCTTTCTACATTTCCACTAAGTGTTAAAGCTTCTGAGAATCCTGTCCGGCAATTATAAATTTCATTGCCATCCACCAGAATATTCGAACAAGCATCATTGCCATACTCATTGTATACAACGAAGGGATTCACATTAGTAGAGGAGGTGACCGGGTCGGCAGGGTTATTAGAAAAATGTATGTTAGAAATGGTATTGTTGGTGATCTCTACATAATCAGCCCCTTGCGCAATGTAAATGCCAGAAGAAAAATTGCCTGTAGCATTTTGAAAGTTTAATCCATCAATCTTGATATAATCTTTATCGAAAATAGCGAAAAGCAATGTCTGTGCTCCTGTACTCCCGCCATCAATAGTCACTACATCTGTGGCATGATTAGTGAAAGTTATATAATTGCCTGCCGAACCACTCACATTCAACCAAATAGTCTCATAATAAGTACCTGCCTTAATATAGACTGTACTTCCAGCCGTTGCTGAATTAGCAGCATGCTGTATACTTGCCCAGGGAAGTCCTTCTGTACCAGGATTTGAATCGCTGGCACTGGGATGGTTTTTATCCACGTAAAAGCTTTGAGAATGGACAACATACGAACTGCACAGCAGCAAACAAAGGAAGAGGGAACAACGCATGGCTATTATTTTTAATAAAATGAGTAGCATCTTTACTGCATTTGCCATTATTATAAAGATAGCATTATTAAGCATTTTTTCAGGTGCCCCCAAATAAAAAGGGCTTGCTTCAATAAGCAAGCCCTCCTATTTTTTCTATATCTGATATCAGTTACTGGCATCCATATTGTGCCATTGCTTCCTTCAGTGTTACAATTTTCGACTGTCCGTCAGCCAATTTCTTACGTTCATTGGCTACGACCTGCTCTGGAGCGTTGTTTACGAAGCGTTCGTTACTTAATTTCTTCTCACAACTTTTCACGAAGCCTTCATAATATTCCAGTTCTTTTTTCAGGCGGGCACACTCTGCCTCTGTATCAATTTCCTGATTGATTTCAAGGTAGAATTTCTCCGTACCTGAAAGGAAGTTTACACTATTGGCAATTTCATCGCTTGTCAGTTCAAGGCTTTCCAGATTGGCCATTTTAACAACCATCTCCTTTAAACCATTAATACTAAGCAGTTTTTTAGCCTTATCCGTATCCTGAGCGAAGAGTTTCAGCTCTTCTTTCATTTTAATCCCCTTGGTATTGCGTATATCGCGGATGTTTGAAACGATATCCTTTGCCGCATCAACATTATTGATCAATTCCTGATCATAAGACTGCAGTTTAGGATATTCACTGATAACGCAATCATCTCCATCCTTACGCTCACGCAGGTGGTGCCAAATTTCTTCGGTAACGAAAGGCATGAATGGATGTAATAAAACCATCATGCGTTCCATAATCGAAATCGCACGTTCATAGGTATGTCGGCTGATAGGTGCTCCATAGTCTGGTTTTATCATCTCCAGGAACCAGCTACAATAATTATCCCAAATCAGCTTATACAATACTTTTAGTGCATCGTTGAGGCGGTAGTTTTCAAAATGCCCTTCCATCTGCTCTATTGCTTCCTCTACCTTCTGTTCCATCCAATTGGCAGCCAATTCACTGATAGCATCTGGTGCATCATCTCCCAGCTCCCAACCTTTCAGCAAACGCAGGGCATTCCACATTTTATTGCAGAAATTTCGGCCCTGTTCGCATAGCTTACTCTCATTAAGAACTTTGCCTGTTTCCTGATCAATAGGCGCGTCAAAGATGATATCATTACCTGCCGAAGTTGTACTCATCATACCAAAGCGAATACCATCTGCTCCGTATTTATCAATGAGTGTCAATGCATCGGGGCTATTACCTAAAGACTTGCTCATCTTACGACGCTTATTATCACGTACCATACCCGTGAAATATACATCGTTGAATGGCTGGCGCCCATTCTTTTCTATAAACTCCTTACCTAACAATTCCTCAGAATATTCATACCCTGAGATCACCATACGTGCTACCCAGAAGAAAATAATATCCCAGGCTGTAACCAATACAGATGTCGGATAATAATATTCTAATTCCTTTGTATCCTGAAATCCATTGAATACCTGGATTGGCCACAACCATGAACTAGCCCATGTATCGAGTACATCCTCGTCTTGTCGGAGGTCTTCCATTTTCAGGTCGGGATTGCCCAGTTCTTTGCGAGCATTTGCCAGTGCTTTCTCTGCTGTTTCGGCTACAAATACATGCTCTTCATAATACCATGCAGGTATACGATGCCCCCACCACAACTGGCGAGAAATACACCAATCTCTAATATTTTCAGGACGCAACCAGCTATTGAACATATTGAAGAAGTGAGGAGGGAAGAAACTAACCTCATCACTTTCTACTGCCTTTAAGGCGGTTGCTGCAAATTCATCCATTTTGATAAACCACTGCTCTGTAAGGCGAGGCTCTACAACTGACCCTGTCCGCTCAGAGCGTCCTATACTGGTTGTATAGTTTTCTAATTCAACCAGGTGCCCGCTTTCTTTCAGCAGTTGTTTAATCTTCTTACGCGCTTCAAAACGATCTTCGCCAATCAGTATTTGGGCCTTTTCATTGAGCTTACCATCCGGAGTAAGAATATCAATCACTTCAAGCTTATGACGCAGGCCTATATCGTAGTCATTTTGATCATGAGCAGGGGTTACTTTCAACGCACCCGTTCCAAACTCCAGATCAACATAGGAATCAGCAATAATAGGGATAGGCCTATCAATAAGCGGGATAATGGCATTTTTTCCGATCAGGTGCTTGTAACGTTCATCATTAGGATGCACCGCTACAGCAGCATCTGCCATGATTGTCTCGGGGCGCTGAGTTGCAATCACAAAATGTGTCTCCTCTCCTTCTATTTCATATCGGATATGATATAGATGCCCAGGTTCGTCACTATGTATTACCTCTTCATTACTCAGTACAGTTTGGGCTGCGGGGTCCCAATTGGTCATTCTAAGTCCGCGATATATTTTCTTTTTCTTATACAGGTCAACAAAAACCTTCAGTACCCCTTCTGAATAGTCTTCATCCATTGTGAAAGCAGTACGCGACCAATCGCAGCTTGCTCCCAGGCGTTGCAGCTGGTCCAGAATAATTCCACCATACTTATCTTTCCACTCCCAGGCATATTTCAAAAACTCATCACGAGATAAGTCTCCTTTTTTTATACCTCTTTCGCGGAGCATATTTACGACTTTTGCTTCCGTAGCGATACTGGCATGATCCGTACCAGGTACCCAGCAGGCATTTTTCCCCTGTAAGCGCGCCCGGCGAATCAATATATCCTGAATAGTATTATTCAACATATGCCCCATATGCAGGAATCCTGTGACATTGGGTGGCGGAATAACAATTGAATAAGGCTCCCGCTCATCAGGAGTAGATTCAAAGTATTTCTTATTCATCCAGTGGTCATACCACCTTTTTTCCGTTTCCTGTGGGTTGTATCTTGTGGACAGCTCCATGTCTTACTATTCTAAGATTATTTTAAAGTGCTGCAAATATATGTTTTTATTCGATTCTCTCAAGGTTGCAAAGTAGAAGCCTGACGGCAAATTTCCAATAGACAGCTGATGCATTCCTTTACTCAATTGAGGATATGCTTTTACCATTTGCCCTTCTGCTGAAAAAATTTCTAATTCTACACGATTGTCGTTGGGATTCACCAACTGAAATTCATTGCTAATAATTGTGGGAAATAACACATAAGGACTACTATTTGGTTCCCCATTCAAACTATTAATTACATGACAATTATTGGTAAAATTGCATTCATTTTCAGGTACTGTCCGATAGGTTAAATCCCCTTCTCTGCGGAAACAGTTTAAGTTCGAATTAGCATCTATTGCGGTAAAAGCTCTAAACAAAGGCCCTTTTGTGCTTCCAATTCCTTCAATCCAGGATTCCTCTATCCCCTGAGTAGGTACAAAATGTAATACTTTTACATCATGCCCTCCTACATCTATAGTCGATACTTCCGCTACCTTAATAGTTACTCCTCCCGGTAAGCCTATGTATTCTAATGTAATTTGATCTCCTGCTTCTAGGGAAAAATCGTACAATAATTTTTCTTCAGTAGCTCCAGATTCAAGACACCAGACTCTGGGGCCTGACACTCTTGTACCAGCAAAGTATTCTTCGATTAATTCCCCTTCTATAGTATAATAATAGCTATAGAGTTTATTATAAGATTGTCCATTGATCAAAGTATCTCCACACAATGCCTGTCGATATGGGACAGGGCCTGCTATACCATAAGTGACTCCTTGCCAGGTGACATCATTTTCGGGAAAAGCTTGACTAAATGAATTAATGGATACTCCTAAGAAGAATAGAATCAGAAGATGAAAAATGGGTTTCATGATTAGTATGTTTGTTTAAAATTGAGTCTATTTCGTATGCTAGCAACAAAAGCATGGTAGAATTATTTCATTAGCTTATAGGTGCTACGTTACGAGCCATCTGGCCCTACATTGATGCCATATGATTATCTAAATTAAACGCACAGCATCGTAGTATGGAGATTACGACGAACTGATCAGAAAGTTTCAAATTCTCTCCCTTGCTCCGTGTAGAAATTAGCGCCTACGCCATAATTGGTTACGGTGCCGGATCAAGAGAGAGAAAAGAATAATATTTAGCTATCGCTTCTAACTCTTTATTCTTGAGACAGGCTGTTTATATCATATAGTAGCTTCTGGCTCAAATAATTCTGCCATAACTTGTGTTTTCAACAAATCATCCATTGTTTCACGTCTGCGAATCAGGTGAGCTTGTCCCTGATGTACCAAGACCTCTGCGGGGCGGAAGCGGGAGTTATAATTAGAAGCCATTGAATAACAATAAGCCCCTGCATTATGAATACACAATATATCCCCTTCCTGGATTTCATTCATCCGCCGGTTGATACCAAAGGTATCTGTTTCGCAGATATATCCCACTACTGTATAGATCCTATTTTTACCTGTAGGCCTGGAAATATTTGTAATCTTGTGATAGGCATTATACAACATTGGGCGAATCAAGTGATTTAAACCAGAATCAATTCCTGCAAATACCGTAGAAGTAGTTTGCTTAACTACATTTACTCTTGCCAAAAAATACCCCGATTCACTTACCAGAAATTTACCTGGTTCGAACATCAGTGTCAAATCCTTGCCGTATTCCTCACAGAACTTATTAAAACGCTCGGAAAGACGAATGCCCAGTTCTTCAAGATCGGTAGCAATATCCCCTTCTTTATAAGGAACCTTAAAACCGCTACCAAAATCTATAAATTCTAGCTCTTTAAATTCGGTAGCAATATTTAATAATATTTCAGCTCCAGCTAAAAATACTTCGGGATCTAATATATCCGACCCAGTGTGCATGTGTACACCTTCAACCTTTAATCCAGTAGCATCCAAAACACGATGGACTAAAGGCATCTGATGAATAGATATACCAAATTTCGAATCAATATGGCCTACAGATATCTTATTATTCCCACCTGCCATAATATGAGGATTCACACGAATACAAACAGGTACATTGGCATCCAGATCTCCAAACTGCTCCAGGATAGAAATATTATCAATATTGATCCGTACTCCCAGATTCAAGGCTTCCTCTATCTCATCTATGCTTACGCAATTAGGGGTATAAATAATATCTTGAGGAGCGAACCCCGCCTTAAGTCCTAACTTAACTTCCTGAATAGAAACAGTATCCAGGCCTGCTCCATAAGATTTAAACAGTTTAAGTATATTGATATTGGATAGCGCTTTACATGCGTAGTTAATTTTCAGGCTCTTAACATTGAAAGCATTTACCATGCGTTTGTACTGCTTCTCCATTATTGCACTGTCATACACATAAAGGGGGCAGTCATACTGCTCTGCTAATACTAGCGGATCTACGCCTCCGCCTAACAAATAGCGGTTGTTTTCCAATATCATTACTAAAAATTAAAATGTTAATAAATAGAACTTGCAAAGATAGACTTTTTGCACGTTCAGTGCCAATGATACACCAAAAGACATTTATATTGCATCTAGCTTAAATGAAGCATGTTTTGAAAAAGGTTGAAGAAGCCTTCTAATATCAAATTTACTCTTCCTTCAGCCATTGCAAACATGCCATTATGAAAATTATTAATTCGAAACACCGCCTTTTGACTGAAGAAGCGCTTATAGAAGCTTGCAAGAAAGAGGACCGTCGCGCCCAAAAGCTCCTCTACGACCGTTATTCGCCTGTAATGGTAGGAGTTTGCAGGCGTTATGTTAAGAGCAGAGAAGATGCTGAAGATGTATTAGTGGAAGCGTTTTTTAAGGTGCTCACTAACATTCGACAATTTAAAGGAAATGGTAGTTTCGAAGGATGGATTCGCCGCATTGTAGTAAATGAAGCATTGATGTTTTTACGAAGAAAACACAACTTCAAAATGACTGTTGAAATCAGTAATATAGATATTAAGGCTACAGCGAAGGTAGTTGATGAGTTGGCAGCTCAGGATATACTTAATTTATTAGACCAACTTCCCACTGGCTACCGGACCATTTTCAACTTATATGTATTAGAAGGGTATAAACATAGAGAGATTGCTGAAATGCTTGGCATTAGTATTAATACTTCCAAATCTCAGTTAATTCTTGCTAAAAAAAGGTTACAACAATTACTTGGCAAATCAGGATATCCTGGAGCCGAAGGATACGTTGGTTAACATATACACACCGATTATGACTAAGCGAAAAGATATATTCGATTTATTCCGTGAAAATGAGCACAAGCTCACATCTCCTCCTTCCGCACATAGCTGGCGTAGGCTGGAGCGCAGACTGGACAATCATCGCCATCGTCAGCAAAATTCTATTTTTAGGCCTCTAGCTATGGTGGCGGCTATTGCATTGCTTGCTGTATTTACGTTTCTGATCACTATAGGTTTTGGAGAGCAACGCAATCGCTTGTTTGCATTCAATAATAGCTCTCAAGCTTCCTTAGAACAACTCACCTATACAGATGCGGCAGCCGATGAAGGAGATATTCAATTGATCATGGTAGCTCAGCATGCTCAACAAGAACGGAAAAATACGATTTCGGAAGGCACTGCTCAACAAAAACTAGTACCAAAAGGCCAGGGTAATACCACTTCCCTTTCCCATCTTCAACAGTTCGATTGGCTAAGAGGTAAGTGGCAATCATTGAGTAGTGATGGCCAAACCGCTATTTTAGAAGAATGGTCCCAACTTGGTCAAAGACAAATCAATGGCGTAGCGACCAAAGATGGCCAGATCATTGAACGAATGCAGCTAAAGGCTAGTAGTAAAGGTTTAATATTTATTAGTGATTTTGGTACAGGCACTCCCTTACAATATCAACTGAAGATTCTAAATCAGAGAGAAGCTATTTTTGAAAATAAGGGAGTTGATTTTCCCGAACAAATTATTTTCAAAAAAGAAAGTCCTAGCAAGCTTAAAGTCATCTACCAAAATGCTCATATTGAAACGGATGAAACGGCTCGATTGAATGCCTTACAAGAACGCCATCAGATGGCTAGCCAGCAAGCGGTAAGATATATGTCCAGGCTAGCATTGCAATAGGCCTGGCTTTAGAGGTGATTTTGTGTGCACTAAATTACTTAATTCAAGTTGCGATATTCTTAACTTGAAACTGCAAAATGTAAAACGTTTAATGTAAAATGTAAAGGGCAAAGCCTAGCAGTTCCCCTTTACATTTTATATTCCTCCGCTTTTCATTTTACATTCAGCATTTGCAATACAACTTGCGTTAATTATTTACTTTGATCTAAATAGGACACGACTTCATTAGTTATCGTTCTGTGCCAGGCTATGGAATGGAGAGTGTGCTTACTGCTTTCAAGTATATTTATATAAGGGGAAGCCTTTGCTGCCTTTCCTAAGCTTTCAAGCCTCTTTTCATTGAAATCAGAAGGAATTAGAATGACTGGTACCTGATCATTTAGTGAATTGGCGAAAGCCAACACCCTAGCTAATTTTTCTTCAAATACCTGATCAGTTTCTGAAAGTTGGGATTCGTCATGGCCAATTTCCAAAAGGAGTAATTCTAATTGATGTGGAGGTAAATTATGTAGTCGATCTGATAATGCCTCATAATCCTCATCCATTACAGCAGCATTCAGGACTTGATACCGACTACCTAGTTCGTATTGTAATTGGGAGGAGTAAATACTATCTATAGGCAATTCAGGACTAAGAGAGGGTGAACCACCTACAATTAAGATACAATGAGCAAAAATCAGGGGGGCCAGTTGATCTTTTATTACTTCCTTTTCTTTTTCATCTGAAACTTTAGTTGTTTCACTTCTATCCTTTTCTATTGCCTGTGGTTCGCTATCACGGCTACAGGAAAGTATTAAAATAAAGCTCAGGAAAATTAAACATTTACATCTCATCGCTATCTTTTAAAAAGGTGATATTACGCATTAGGCCACTATACTTCGTTCTTTTGACAGCAGATTTTTGAAACACTTTTTGAAAAGTTTCCACGCTCAGGTTTTCCCATTCTTTTTTAGTCATTTTCAGCAAATCAGGGTGAGCTTCAAAACCAGGTTCCTGATGGGGCTTTGAAAAGCGATTCCATGGACATACTTCCTGGCAAATATCACAGCCAAACATCCAATTACTGAATTTCCCCTTATAATCGTCTGGAATAGCATCCTTTAATTCAATCGTAAAGTACGAAATACATTTACTGCCATCCATCCAGTAGCCTTCATCTGATATAGCATCCGTAGGGCATGCTTCTATACAGCGCCTACAGGTGCCACAATAATCTTTTATTGGATGAGTATACGCTAGTTCTAAATCTATAATCAATTCTGCTAAAAAAAAGTAAGAGCCGGCTTTTGGATGTATGAGCATCGTATTTTTACCCAACCAGCCGATGCCCGACCTACGAGCCCAATCTCTTTCCAAAACCGGTGCAGAATCAACAAAATAACGACCGCTTATCGCTCCGATTTCTTCCTCTATAAAATTGAATAAGGTGCGCAGCTTATCTTTTACTATAAAATGATAATCTTTTCCATATGCATAGCGGGCTATTTTGGGCGCTTCACCATCTTCCTGTGTTTCAGGGGTATAATAATTATACATTAAGCTGATCACTGATTTTGCTCCAGGTACTAACTTGGTAGGATCTGTTCTTTTTTCAAAGTGGTTGGCCATATAGGCCATTTTGCCATGCCTTCCTTTATTTAGCCATTCTTCCAACAAACGTGTTTCCTCATCCATTTTTTCCGCTTTCGCAAAACCGATAAAGCTGAATCCCAGACGCTGAGCTTCCTGGTAAATTTTCTGTGTATGTAGGCTTTTATTTGACTTCATTTGTATTTAATCTGTATGCTGGGTGAGAAGTTGGGGGGGGAGTAGTGAGAAGTGATTGGGGATTGGGAAATACGCTCCATCTACAAATCACCACTTATAAATCACTATTCACCATTTACTATTCATAAACCACTTCTCTTAAGTACGCCATTCTCTGCCACAACATTCTACAGGCATATAATTCCATTCTACACAAATCTAATGAAATTGATAAAAGTCATCTCGCATAATTGCTAATTGTCATTCGGAAACACTGTAATTAAACTGATCTTGAGAATGTAAATAAATTAGTTAACGCCCAAGGGTACTAAACTCCTCACTCATGAATGCTAATTTTGAATTGACAGGCAGTGCTTTAATCACAGGACTTGCAATCGGAATAGCGGCTGTTGCGATCCTTATTTTCCTGGGGCGATATTATTTCAGTAATTTATCAAACACCAAGCTAAACCAGGAAAAAAAACAAAATACACTTAGCCGGGCTATGAATAAATATCCTCAAGCGGACATCTTCCGTTATAGCCCGATGATCTGGAAGTTCAGTATGGTTGCAGTATTGGTTTTTATTATAGCTGCTTTCAACTGGACGGTATACGAAAAAGAGGTTTTCATTCCCGATGATGCCTTAGTCATGGACGTAGATGTTGAAATAGAAACCCCTCGTAGCGCAGAGCCTCCTCCTCCCCCTCCTCCTCCTCCGCCGCCAACGATTGAAGCCGTAGCGGAAGTCGAATTGCTAGAAGAGGAAGATATAGAGTTTGTGGACCAATCTGTAGATGCGGATACTTATATAGAAGCACCGGTCTATGAAGCCAGCACCGAGGATGCACCACCTCCACCTCCACCTCCACCACCTCCTCCTCCCAAACAGGAAGTAGAAGAGATATTTAAGATAGTGGAAGAAATGCCGAGATTTCCTGGATGTGAAGACTTAGAAGCATCTATGGATGATAAGAGAATGTGCTCTAACCGGAAAATGCTTGAATTTATATATGAAAACATCAGCTATCCTTCTATTGCAAGAGACAATGGTATCTCTGGTACCGTAGTCATCAGCTTTGTAGTAGAAAAAGATGGTAGAATTGCAGATGCAAAGGTTGTACGTGAGATCGGTGGTGGTTGCGGTGCAGAAGCACTAAGAATTGTAGAGAAGATGAATCATATGCAAGAAAAATGGACACCTGGTAAGCAAAGAGGACGTGCCGTAAGAGTGATGTTCAACTTGCCAGTAAAATTCCATCTTGAGACAAGATAAACGTATTATTGCATAACCAAAAATCCTCATCACAACAATCAAGTGAGTGATGGGGATTTTCTTTATGTAGAAACGAATTTCAGATTAAACCATCTGCTTTTGAGCATATTCTGCTATTTGCTGATACATTTCTACTTCTTTTGTATACTCCTTTGTTTTATTAAAAGAGAAGCTGTTATCATCAAAATTATAAGAGACAGCGCCTGTGAAAACCCAGGTAGCATTGCCTAACAGTTCTACCGAATAGCTTCCTTCATCAGATTGAAGAACTCTGGTTCGGACAAAACCTCCTTTATTGTATATACTTATCCACTCCTTTACTGGGATATAACCTAACCTACTGGCTATCAAGGTTGATGCGAGCATTCCAGTACCACAGGCATTTGTAAGGCCTACTCCCCTCTCATAAGTTTCGACAAACAATTCTGTCTCACTGATAGGAGTAAAAAAATTAATGTTTACACCATCTATAAAATGATCTCTTTGCAGATTACAGCGTTCTCCTACTTGCACTAGTACCCTTGTATTCGGTTCCTTTAAGGGCGCTATAATATGTGGATTGGGCACATTAACAGCCGAGAATTGAAGTTGTTGGGGCAAAAAAGATAATGATTCTTTTTCCAGCCTTTCATTTTCAAAAGCTGGTAGCATTTTTCTGACATCAAAATCAACTGTATCTATCTTTACAGAATAACCCTTCATTTCCTCAAAAAAGCCGTCAACAACCCTTGTTTCATAAACGCCCCCTTTAGTAGCTAATAACAATTCCGTCTTATTCAGTGAATCTGCTACCATCCGTACCACACATCGCAAGCCATTTCCACACATGCTTGCCTCACTACCATCTGCATTGTAAATGACCATTCTACCATCTTGTGGTGGGCTGTCCTGAACATATAGAATCCCATCTGCTCCTATACCTTTGGTGCGATCACATAAAACCTTCGCCATTTCACAACGTTCGCTGCTTGTAAAAAGGCGTTGTAATTTTCTTTCATCGATTAAGATGAAATCATTTCCCGAACCATGACATTTTAAAATCTCAAATTCCATGAGCGACTTAAAATATTTTATAAACCAAAATTCCTAAGAAGGTGCTTCAATGATATATCCGCTCCACTAAACCTATTTAGAACCACCAGCCTTTTCCTCTCCCCACCTATAGGCATCTAATTCAAATCCTGCCAAGTCTAATATTCGATCCACTACGGTAGCTGCCAAGTCTTCAAAACTCTCAGGCCTGCTGTAAAATGAAGGGCTTGCTGGACATATAATTCCCCCTGCTTCTGTAATCAACTTCATATTATTGATATGTATCAGGTTGTATGGAGTATCGCGGGCACTACAATCAGTTTACGGCGTTCTTTTAATGCTACATCAGCGGCCCTTGTAATCAGGTCATTAGAAATACCATGAGCGATTCGCCCCATCAAACCCATAGAACACGGACAAATAATCACCGCTTGATAATGAGCAGATCCAGAAGCAAAAGGAGCCATAAAATCTGATTTCTCATAAAAAGTAAAAGGATATTTTTCAAAATCACGATTACCTAATTCGTACTCCCAATTAAACTTAGCATTATCACTCATCACTACTCCTACGGCGCCCAGTTGCGCTTCCAGTCCAAGAAGCTTATCCAGTAATACCTTGGCATATATACTCCCACTAGAGCCTCCTACACCTATTGCTACCTTCATCATTGAGTTGTACTTTTGCGTTTTAGAACAGTCTTTTTAAAAAAAGGTTATTATAGTTGGAACTTACTTAACCCGTTCTGGTAAAACCAGTAAAACATACACTTAATTATTTACAGAAATTTCAAAACTATGTTCAAGCAGATTGGCATCCTTTTTTTTGTTGGCCTTTTGGCATTTTCATGTAATACAGAGCCTTCTAGTTCGGAAAGTGATAAGATTACCTGGCTCAGTTGGGAAGAAGCTCAGGAAAAGATGAAGGAAAACCCTAAAATGGTTTTTGTAGATGTTTATACAGATTGGTGTGGCTGGTGTAAAAAAATGGATCGACAAACTTTTACCGATCCTAAGGTTGCTGCCTATATGAACGATCATTATTATGCGGTCAAGTTTGATGCAGAACAAAAAGAACCTGCAACTTACATGGGGCAAACGATGAATTTCAGGCCGGGAGGGCGCAGAGGGGTCCATCAATTAGCAGTAGTACTGCTTAATGGTCGCCTGGGTTATCCTTCTTTTGCTTATCTGGATGAGAATATGAATAGAATACATGTATCTCCTGGCTATAAAACAGCGGAGCAAATGCTGGCAGAATTGAAGCAGGTAGTAAAGCGCTAGGATGATTCATTGTGTATAAACAAGCTCAGATGAAGTGCCTCATACATGCGACTTCTTCCGAAGTCGAAACATCTAATCATGAGCGTTTTCAAGAAACTTCCGACTTCTCCGAAGTCTTTGTTTCTCATTTCACATTTAACAAACTAGTTAGCTTCGATACTTTGGATGAATCGAAGCTAACTAAACATAATTTTATAACTATTTTTTAAATAGGCCTGCGACAAATACTACCACAACAGCACCTACCACGGCTGTAATAAGAGATCCTGTCAGCCCTCCTCCTGCGGAAATACCGAGCTTTCCAAATAACCATCCACCCACTACTCCACCGACAATCCCTAAGATGATGTTCCAAAGCAGGCCAAATCCGCCTCCTTTCATAATTTGGCCGGCAAGCCAACCAGCTACAGCACCAACTAATAAGAAAATTAATAAGTCCATTGTATTGAGTTTTGTTCTATCCATTAGACCTTATCCCAAAACTAAAGTCACCATTTTGAAGCTTTATTCTTTAATTATTCCAAGTTCAACAAATTCCCAACTAAGTTTTCCTTCTGTATAAGTCAATTCCAGTACTTTATCTGGCCCAAAATCAGTCACATATTCAGGAGCGTGTTCTCTGGGCACTGAATTATTAATGCCCGACCCCAATAACCATATACCTTCTTCAGTTCGATATTCTGATTGCTTGGATTGCATACCTACATCTCCTCCAATTAGTACGACCTGCACCCCTCTTTTTTGTACTTCTACCAGCTTGGGGTACCATTCAGGGGTAATACTGGTGGTGCTATCACAAGTACCTGTCAGTGTCATTGCATTTACATTAAAAGCTTGCATTATCTCTCCTTCCTCATCTGCTTTCAAATCACTAAATAAGGCATGATGATGGAGAATAATCCAATGAGAAGCCTGATCAATTGTATCTGCTACGACTTTCATCATTTCCCACTGGGTATCTTTCTCTTCACAATTTTTCTGTGGTGGATTGGATGGGTAAGGCCAGAAAAAATTGGTATTAAGCACAGTAAGGCAGAAGCCCTCTTTCCACTCTGTAAAGAATGGAGCGTGAGGAAGTTGGCTAAGTACATTCTCAGGGTCGCCATAATCTACATCATGATTGCCTAAGGCCCACCTAACCTTCTTGAAATCAAAAATGCTATCCAGGTAAACCATATTCTCCGGCCGTTCTGCTGTTCGGCTACAAACATCACCTCCCAACCAGATTTCATCATATTTATTGTAATCTTTCTTTTCCAGGCGCGGATCAACTTCATAAGGGTGATGCCAGTCATAAGGATGCCCAAGGAACAAAAACTGACGAGCAGTTTCCCCAGGCTGGCATGCAAAACAACACAGGCTCAAAAACACTACTGCCTGATATATAGATAGTTTCATAAACATTAATTTGATCATTCTACAAAACGAGAAGTCAGTACTTATTCAAAAATCCGTTTTCTATCTCACCATTTCATCATAAAAAATAGCGCTCCAACCCATAGCTGTACTGCCTCATGACCAAAAGATGACAAAAGTCATCCTGCCGCTTTGATAAAGGTCATCTGATGGGGCTGCGCCTAAGTCTAACTTGTGCCAAAATTGCAATAATTACAACAAGATATGAAAATCATTTTCCTCTTAATCATCATCAGCCTGATAGTGGCACTAGGTTTCCTGGGGGCCTTTTTATGGGCGGTAAAGGATGGGCAATACGATGATGATGTAAGTCCTGCTATCAGGATGCTCTTCGAGGATGAAACGCAACAAACAAAAAACAATCATAAAAATTCACAAAAATCTTGACCCAATGGCACAAGTAGAGAAGTTTAGTTACGACAATGCCATCGTTAGGAAATTTGCCTATGCGACCATTATTTTTGGGGTGGTAGGTATTTTAGTGGGACTGATAGCTGCCCTACAGCTTGTTTTCCCCTCTCTTAACTTTGGTATTCCCGAGACGACATTTGGCCGCATACGCCCGTTGCACACCAATGCAGCGATTTTTGCGTTTGTAGGCAACGGTATTTTTATGGGGGTATATTACTCCATGCAGCGACTGCTGAAAACCCGGATGTACAGTAATTTTTTGAGCGAATTTCACTTCTGGGGCTGGCAAATTATTATCCTGGCTGCAGCAATCACTTTACCCTTAGGTATTACCAGTGCACACGAATACGCTGAATTAGAATGGCCTATTGACCTTGCCATCGCAGTTGTATGGGTTGTGTTTGGTATCAATATGATGGGTACCATTCTCAAGCGTCGTGAAAACCACCTATATGTAGCCGTTTGGTTTTACATCGCAACCTGGGTGACCGTAACAGTGCTCCACATTGGTAACAACCTGGAGCTTCCTGTAAGTTTGTGGAAAAGTTATCCTGTTTTTGCTGGTGTTCAAGATGCATTAATTCAGTGGTGGTATGGACACAATGCAGTAGCATTCTTCCTGACGACTCCTTATCTGGGGTTGATGTATTACTTCCTACCTAAAGCTGCCAATCGTCCCGTTTATTCTTATAAACTATCGATTATTCACTTCTGGGCATTGATATTCATTTATATCTGGGCAGGCCCTCACCATTTGTTATATACTTCTCTACCTGACTGGGCACAGTCATTAGGTACTGTATTTTCTATCATGCTGATTGCTCCTTCCTGGGGTGGTATGCTAAACGGACTACTGACATTAAGAGGCGCATGGGACCGTGTACGTCAAGATCCTATTCTTAAATTCATGGTAGTTGCGGTAACGGCTTATGGTATGGCTACTTTTGAAGGGCCTATGCTTTCTATAAAGTCTGTAAACGCGATCAGTCACTTTACTGACTGGACGATTGGCCACGTACACATCGGTACATTAGGTTGGAACGGCTTCCTTACCTTTGGTGTGCTTTACTGGTTGATACCAAGAATTTTTGATACTAAGCTATACTCTCAGAGGCTTGCCAATATGCACTTCTGGATCGGCACATTGGGTATTCTGTTTTATGCTATTCCATTATACTGGGCAGGATGGACTCAGAGTTTGATGTGGCAACAATTTACTCCTGATGGATACCTTCAGTATGGTAACTTCCTGGAAACAGTGACTCAGATTATCCCTATGTACGGGCTACGTGCATTAGGTGGCGCACTTTACCTTGTTGGTTACATCATCATGGTTCACAACCTTGTTAAGACGATCAAATCTGGTAACTTCATTGCAGAAGAACCTGCTGAAGCACCTGCACGTGTTGCAACAGCCGGAGCTCATAAAGGAGAACACTGGCACCGTTGGATCGAGCGTCGTCCAGTACAGCTATTGATTGGTGCTACTATTGCTATCCTAATTGGTGGTTTGGTAGAGATCTTCCCAATGCTAATGATCGACGATCAAGTTCCTAAGATTGCTTCTGTACAGCCATATACTCCTCTAGAATTAGAAGGACGTGATATCTATATTAGAGAAGGATGTTTGGCATGTCACTCTCAGATGGTGCGCCCATTCCGCTCAGAAACAGAACGCTACGGTGAGTACTCCAAATCTGGAGAATACATCTATGACCGTCCGTTCCTTTGGGGTTCTAAGCGTACCGGACCAGATTTACAGCGTCTTGGTGGTAAATATCCAGATAGCTGGCACTACAACCACATGCTGGACCCAGAGAGTATGTCGCCTGGATCTATCATGCCTCCATATCCATGGTTGGTACGTGATGAGCTGGATACTCGCCTAACGGCTAAAAAGATCAGCACCTTGCGTAAACTAGGTACTCCTTATCCTGATGGTTATGAGCAAATTGCTGTTCAGGACCTTGAAAAGCAAGCCGCTATAATTGCTAAAAGCCTTAATGAGGACGGTATCACAGGAGATGATCTTGCAGAGAAAGAGATCGTAGCATTGATTGCCTATCTCCAACGCCTGGGTACGGATATTAAGCCAAAACCTCAGGCTGGCGGAACTGAATAAAAACTCTAATTGCTGGCAGCCATTTTCAATGCTGCCAGCCTATTAAAAGCAAAGACATGTTTAAATATATTCTTGAGGGAGCAGGCAATATCAACTGGATGGCGATTTCAGCGTTAATTACCTTCATCGTAATATTCGTTGTCAGTGCAATCATGGCATTCAAAAGTAGCCCTGGCTACATCAATAAAATGGCCAACATGCCGCTCGATGATTCTTATCCTGTAAACACTGAAAATGATCGTCATGAAAAATAAATTGAAAAGAATTTTCCCCATACTGCTGCCCCTCCTGACTATTAGTTCAGGCCTTTGGGCACAAGCCGAAGAAGCAGCAGATCCCTATTTTTATGACCGGCTGTTTTCTAATGGCATGGTCGCTGCTACCATCGTAATTGTAGTTGCTGCATTTATAGCACTGCTACATCTGCTGAATGTAATGGTAAAGGTTCAGCAAATCAAGGTTTACCAAGAAGCAGGGCTGGAAGCAATGCTAGAGGAAGTTGAAAAGTCTAAAGAACCTTTCTGGAACCGTATATACAAGCGCCTGACAGATGCGGTACCTGTAGAAAAGGAAAGAGATGTAATGCTAGACCACGACTACGACGGCATCAAAGAACTCGACAACAGCCTTCCTCCATGGTGGGTTGCTATGTTCTATATTACCATTGGTTTTGCTGTTGTATATATGGCGTACTATCACATTACAGGCGCAGGGCCAAGCTCTGCAGAGCAATATGAAATTGAAATGGCACAAGCAGATAAAGCTGTAAAAGCGTATCTTGCTACACAAGCGAATCTGGTTGATGAGACGAATGCCGAATTGCTTACTGATGAGCAATCATTGGCTGGTGGTAAATCCATTTATGATGCCAATTGTGCTGCATGCCATGGTATGCTGGGAGAAGGTGGCGTAGGCCCCAACCTTACAGATTCCTACTGGATACATGGTGGAGATATCAAAGATGTATTCAAAACGGTCAAGTATGGTGTACCTGAAAAAGGTATGATTGCCTGGAAATCCCAATTGAATGCATCTGACATCCACGCAGTTTCCAGTTACATTATGACGATGCAAGGTACTAATCCACCAAATGCAAAGGAAGCACAAGGTGAACTATACCAAGCTGCCAGTAACTAGAATAAAACGGAAGAAGTTTTGCTGTTTCTTCCAATAAAATAGATCATACAAGATAAGAGGCTGTCTCACCGGATAATATTGTTATTCCTGAGGCAGCCTCTAACCATAGCCACAACATTACCCGAATAAATGCCTACCAATCACCACTAATGTAAATTTTAAGGCATGAGCGCAACAAAGCCAATACAAGACACAGAAGAATATCGCGATAAAATTGCGACGGTAGACCAAAGCGGTAAACGACTCTGGATCTACCCTAAAAAACCTAAGGGGCGTTTTACTAATGCCCGTACTTATCTTAGTTGGGTACTTCTTGCCTTCCTTTTTGGGATGCCTTTTATAAAGGTAAACGGAGAACCTTTCCTGCTATTTAATGTCCTCGAACGCAAATTTATCCTGTTTGGTATTGTTTTCATGCCACAGGATTTTCATCTTTTCGTTCTGGCCATGCTAACTCTGGTCATTTTCATTGTTTTATTTACGGTCGTCTGGGGGCGGATTTTTTGTGGATGGGTTTGTCCGCAGACCATTTTCATGGAAATGGTATTCCGGAAGATAGAATACCTGATAGAAGGAGATGCCAATGCACAACGCAGGCTCAACAAAGCTCCATGGACCACTGGCAAGATTATAAAAAAAGCTGGCAAACAGATCATTTTCTTTATAATTGCAGTCCTGGTAGCCAATACTTTCCTTGCATACATCATAGGTATTGACGATGTATTAAGAATTGCGAGCGAGCCCGTTACCCAAAATCTAAGTGGGTTCATCTCGATGATCATATTCTCTTTTGCATTCTATTTTGTATTTTCTTATTTGCGAGAGCAAGTATGTATAGCCATTTGTCCTTATGGCCGCTTGCAGGGTGTAATGCTGGACAAAAACTCCATCGTTGTAGCCTATGATTTTGTGCGAGGTGAACCAAGAGGAAAAATCAAAAAAAATCGCAAGGCCAAAACAGCTGGCAAAGCAAACAATCCACTGAGCAAAATACAACAGGACATCGCAACCGCAAATGTTGCAGAACCTACAATAGGGCCACATAGCAAAACAGACGGTCAAAAAGCTTCAGATCCCACTTTAGCGATGAAGCAAGCATTGGGTGACTGTATCGATTGTAAGCTATGTATAAAAGTATGCCCTACTGGTATTGATATCAGAGATGGTACTCAGTTGGAATGCGTTAACTGTACCGCCTGTATCGATGCTTGTGACGAGGTAATGGATAAAATTGATCGTCCACGAGGATTGATTCGATACGATAGCCATAATGGTATTTCTGAAGGGCGTAAGAAATTGTTTACTCCCCGGGTTATTGCCTATACAGCAGTACTAGCGGTCCTTATTATTGTAAATGTTGTATTGCTAGGCATGCGTACAGATGTAGAGACATTACTACTCCGTACTCCAGGTATGTTATACCAGGAGGTTGACGAAACATACATTAGTAATCTATACAATTATCAGGTCATTAATAAAACCACTGAAGAACTACCCGTAGAGTTTAAATTGGTAGGAGATATAGATGGACGCATACGCTTAGTAGGAGAATCTCCAGCCGCTGCCGCTGGGGAGGTAGCAGAAGGTGCATTATTTATCGACCTGAATCGCAACGACTTGAAAGATCGCAAAACAAAAATATATATTGAAGTATATTCCAATGGAGAGTTAATTGACAAGGCCAAAACTAATTTCTTGGGGCCTGTGCAATAGATTCTTTTATATGGAGAATGATTGCCAGAAAAATCAGGCAATTATTCTCCATGTTTTTAGTCCAAAAGCAAAAATCAAAAGCCATGAAATTTAATTGGGGAACAGGAATAGCAATATTCTTCAGCATATTTGTACTATCGCTGGTATATCAGGTGTACCGATCCACACAATATGACCACAGCCTTGTTTCTGACCAGTATTATGCCGATGACATTGCCTATCAGGAGCATTATAATAAATTGGTCAATTCCCAAAAACTGGATAAAGACCTGGAAATCAATAAATCTACTACTAAAAGTGAGGTAGAACTACACTTTCCTGAAGCTTTTGACCAAGTAAATGGCCAGGTTTATTTCTTCTGCCCTTCTGATAAAAGCAGTGATTTTAAGCTTGCTATCGAAACTGGTGACAGTAATATACAACGCATCTCTACAGAAGGCCTCCGCCCCGGCTTATGGCGAATCAAGGTCAACTGGGAAGCGGCTGGCAAAGAGTACTATAAAGAAACAACTATCAACATGTAAGCTATGGCACTCTGGACTGCTTTTATGATGGGATTGGTTGGTAGCTTACACTGCGTAGGCATGTGTGGCCCTATAGCGCTTTCACTACCCTATCAGGGCAAGCATCGTTTTGTAGCAGCTGCTAACGTCCTGCTCTATAATATGGGGCGCGTTGTGACTTATTCCTTTCTGGGAGTAATCATAGGTTTATTTGGTCGAGGTTTCTTTCTTGCTGGTTTCCAGTCTTATGTTTCCATCCTATTGGGTGTCTTTCTACTTTTAGTCGCTCTCTTTTCTATTAATGTAGAAAGCCAGTTACTAAAAATTCGCGGTTTCCAATCGCTCAATACCTGGGTACAACAACAACTTGGCCGCCTGCTTCGAAAAGGAGGCCCTGATAAATTATTCTTCATAGGCCTGCTCAATGGCCTCCTCCCCTGCGGCCTCGTTTATATGGGCATAGTAGGTGCTGTAACTTCAGGCACTATTCTCGATAGTGCTCTTTACATGGCAAGCTTTGGACTGGGTACACTTCCACTCATGATGGCTACTGCTCTGGCAGGTCAATTCATCAAACTGGAATGGCGGGTGCGTATGCGCAAACTCATCCCTCTATTTCTAATCGCCTTTGCTTTACTATTCATTTTCCGCGGATTAAATTTTGATGTACCTATAGAATTCCGCTTTTGGGAAGACATGCAGAACGCGCCGATGTGTCATTAGCTCTCTGACAAGTGTATAGAAATTCTTATATTTACTTCATACCAGAAGTATAATATTAGAAACCACTTACCCCATTATACACCAATGGCAGAAAAACACAATTCAACCTATAATGACGCCCCTACTCTGAATTGTTCTTTAGGAAGAGATCAATGGAGGAATGCAATCCGTCAACAAATAATTGAATCTCAGCCTCCAAAGGTAATTGCTATTCATGGTACCTGGGGAATGGGAAAAACCAGTGTACTCTGGCAGCTCTATAAAGAATTAGGCGGGGAGCAGCAACCTTTTCAGCTTACTGATGAAGCAGATAATAACACTCCCAATAAAGATACTATTCCGGAAACTGTTAAATCTGTCTGGTTTGAAGCCTGGCAATATCAACACGAGCCCAATATTTTAGCTGCTTTATTAAAAGAAATACGAGACCAATTATCCCTACCTCATAAAATATGGAAAGAGATAGATGAAACAATGGTAGTTGGGGCCATGTCTGCTCTTGAAAGCATAGAACTTACCTTTAGCAATTTTGCAGGTATATTTGGAGCAACAGCAGGTGGTTCAAAAGGATTTGCCAGCAAGTTCAAAAGCAATATGAAAGAATACCAGAGGGAAAGGTTTTATACTCCTATGGATTCTGTTCAACTGAAAAAGCAACTACAGGATGCGATTACAAAGCTTTTAAATATCCGTTATCGCTTCCGCAAAAAAAACCAGGAAAAAGATAAAATCAAGAAAGCCGTCATTTTTATTGATGACCTGGATCGATGCGAGCCTGAAGTAGCCTACCGAATACTAGAAGCCATAAAAGTATACCTCAACCTCAATAATTGTGTTTTTGTATTGGGAATGGATATCAATGCTATGGACAAGATCATCGTCAGGCAACATAAAGATGATCTTGAAATCTTTGAAAAGTTTGAAGGAGATGAGGATCGAAGAGCAGAAAGAATTATCAGCCAGGTGAAGCATCATGCCAGATTATACCTGGAAAAGATATGCCAGGATATATATTTCTTACCCGTCCCTTCCTCAGATATAAGAGAACAATTTTTTAAAAATCTCCTGAATGATAAACTGACAGGTGATACAGCATTAGTTGATGGATTGATGCAAATCGTATCATCCTACTCTATATTACCTCCTTTTCCCCGCTCTGTAAAGATTTATGCCAATATTATCATCACTTTCCTAAATCAGGATAGCATAAAAAAATACGCCAGCGAATCGGAAGAAGGCAGGAAACATTTTTTGATGCTCACCTACTTATATGCTTTTCACCTCGAACTATACCACCTTTGCGTTAATTTTAAGGGATTTTACTATGCCTTCTATGATTATTGTCGTAAGCCGCCTGCCGAAAAAAAGGATGGAATTCATCCTGAATTAAGACGTGTTCGGGTATATACCCCGTCTCTGGATAGCAGCTCTCAAATACAGCACGCGATGTCAGGCAAATCTGAAGAGCCATCCAGTCCAGATAGCGTCAGTTCTTATCCTCATGAAAATCTAAGACAAGTACTGTGGATTGGAAAATTGGTAAAAGATATTATACCAGGAGTTATTACCTTTGAAGAACTACGACTGCTAGAAATATAAGTTATGCCTGCGAAAGTTTCTCAAATCATTGACCCTCTTAAGAGCAGATTTTTACTCGATTATCTTTTATGCCTAAAAGAACACCATCAATACATGGGGCATGTTGGTACGGGCGTAGATACCAAAGTACAGGCCGCAGATCAATCAACCAGTAATCGCCTCTTTGTACTACCCAATTTTAGCGATGACTATATTGATCCTGGTACATCTATATCAAGCTGGCAAAAACAGAAAGGTGTTTACGATCTATCTGATCTTTTAAATAAATTCAAATGGCTTTTTTTGCTGGGAGATCCCGGCATGGGGAAAACTACACTTACAGACAGAATCACTTATGTTCTAAGTGATCTTGACAAAAGGCAAGCTTTCTCAAATTATGGAGAGCTCATCCCTTTTACTTTTACTCTGAGGGCACTAGATTATAGTGAAGTAAACAATTGGGAAGATTTATTAAGAGCCTATTTTAAACAAGATAAATTTGATGGCTTCAGAGAGCAATT
Source organism: Chitinophagales bacterium (assembly GCA_022360175.1). Classification (GTDB taxonomy): domain Bacteria; phylum Bacteroidota; class Bacteroidia; order Chitinophagales; family Saprospiraceae; genus JAKSDI01. Next base: position 1,723 of record JAKSDI010000211.1, on the reverse strand, counting down.
GAAGGATGAAAATAATTGGGAAGTCATACAGACACTATTCAAAAATGGACAAGTACTCATCATACTGGACGGCCTGGATGAAATAAGTGATAATAATTTAAGAAGAATACTTGCGGGTGTTATACTTTCCGGGATCACTCAATACCAACATAATTACTGGTGGTGTACTTCCAGAATTGTAGGCTTCAATCAATTTGAGTTTTGGGGACTTCCTCCTAATGAGGGTAAACCTGTAGATGAAGCAAGAGAAAAGAAGATTACCAATTTTAAAGCAGGATTAAAAATATTTAGCAAAATAGGTGGAGCATTGGTACCTGAATTGGGCCTTGTTGGAACACTGGTCGATATCTTTTCTGATATCTCCCTTAAAGATGGAAAGAAACCATTCAAAGAAGTCTACCTGGCTCCTTTTTCTGATAAGCAAATAGCCTATTTTACTCAATTATGGTTTGAAAATTATGAACAAAGAAAACCTTTAAGGGAAAAGAAAATCATGCGCTTTCTGGAAGATTTAAATGCTCACCCCAGCATCCAGCATCTCGCTCGCATACCTAATATGCTGAGCATGATGGCGCTCTTCCACAATTTTAATAAACGCTTTCCTGATGGTAGAATAGAGTTGTACGAAACCGTTGTAAAGCTCTATCTCGACAAAATATTCACTCAACGCGACCTGGAAAAAAAACATACACTGGAGATTCGTGAAGAAATGGCCTGCTTAAGAAATATCGCTTTTAAAATGCAGGAAATGCGTATTGAAAATAGTGAAGTAAAAGCTGTGCATTTGACCATATCCAGAGAGGAAGCAAAAAAAATAAGCCTGGAACGCTTACTGCAATTGCGCCAAAGTATTCCCCAAGAAGAGCTGAAAGACATACTAGAGCAATATTTTCAGAGTCTGCACCAATATAGTGCTATCCTGATCCCCAAGACCAATAACGATTATGGCTTTTTACACCTCTCTTATCAGGAGTACTTTGCCGCTGATGCCCTACAGGCAGAAATGCAGCAAGTCATGGGCTGGGGTGCCAATCCAGACGAGCAGGAGAAATTCTGGAATAAAATAAAAACGCTAGCCCAACACGCTGCCTGGCATGAGACCCTTGTATTGTTCTTTGAAGGTTTTATACTTTACAGAAGTGGTGGCATACAGGAAGCCAATTATGCTTTCAAAAAGATTTTCAACTGGGATGCTGACAAAGGAACTATTGATGAGGGCTTATTCCTGGCTGCTTCCAAAATTTTGACCAACGAATACGTCAGTAAAAATTTCGACAATAATCAACGTTTAGCAATTCTGGATCACATTTGGATTAAAGATGGTCAATATTCATTTTTATCTACCCATGAAATATTAAAGAGTTGGGGTCTCAAAAATGGCCACTACCTTGAGCTAAACGATGATAGTTACCTTTCTAAGGATAATCACTTTCGATGGGTTAAGATAACTACAACGACTAACCTTAACCACCTTATAAAATATTTAGATCAGGCAGTATTTTTAAAAGCAAAGCAATTATCCTGGATTGATCCAAATGAAATTGGCCAACTCCTAAATCTAAACTCGCTTAACTTAGACAACAACCAAATTGTAGATACGGCTCCATTAGCTAAACTCAACAACCTATATTCGCTTAACTTAGACAACAACCAAATTGTAGATACGGCTCCATTAGCTAAACTCAACAACCTAAAATCGCTTAACTTATCCAACAACCAAATT
>JAKSDI010000175.1 GCA_022360175.1 Chitinophagales bacterium | reverse complement strand
TTAAATTAGAGAATATATTTTAAGAATGATAGCTGATTATACACGGAAATGAGCAAATGCACGGTTAGATTCTGCCATCTTGTGCGTATCTTCTTTACGCTTCACAGCAGCACCTTCACCCTTACTAGCTGCTATGATTTCTGCAGCTAATTTTTCAGCCATGCCTTTCCCGCTACGCTGACGAGCAAACTTGATCATCCACTTCATCCCAATGGAAAGCTTGCGCTTAGCGCGAATTTCTGTTGGAATCTGGAATGTAGCACCACCAATACGGCGACTGCGCACTTCTACCTGAGGAATCACATTATTGAGTCCTTTCTTCCACGTAGCATGCTCGTCTAGCTTAGTACGCTCTTTTACAATATCCATTGCATCGTAAAAGATGCGATAAGCAGCAGTCTTCTTTCCCTGCCACATCATGTTATTCACGAACTGAGTAACCATAGGATCGCCGTAACGGGGATCTGGAGCGATTACTCGTACTTTAGGTTTTCTTTTTCTCATTACTCTTAATTAGAGGTTTCTAAATTGGTTTGAAACATAATTACTTCTTAGGACGCTTAGCACCATAACGCGAACGAGCTTGTAGTCTCCCTTCTACGCCTGCTGTATCTAAAGCACCACGAACGATGGTGTAACGCACACCTGGAAGGTCTTTTACACGACCACCGCGCACAAGCACGATAGAGTGTTCCTGCAGGTTGTGCCCTTCGCCCGGGATATATGCGATCACCTCAATACCATTAGTGAGGCGAACTTTTGCTACTTTACGCAGTGCGGAGTTAGGCTTCTTTGGCGTCGTAGTATATACACGAGTACACACTCCACGTTTCTGTGGACAACCGTCCAAAGCACGTGATTTGCTCTTCGTTATAACTTGCGTTCTGCCTTTGCGTACTAACTGATTAATTGTAGGCATTTCCTAATCCTAATTTATACTGTAACACAATACCATTCTAAATGAATGAGATATACCTTGCTCAAAAGCGATTGCAAAGGTATGGCTTTTTTACTGAAATACAAAGGCATAAAAAAAAATAATGGAAGCATTCTTTTTCTTTTGCTATCCCTTATGTTCTTATTCAGGCAAAAAGTCCCCTCTTGACCAATAATTGTATGCCCCAGGCCAACAAACACAATTTTTTTTAATGCCTATTGAGTCATAAACCAATTCTTGGCCGGGCTCTTTTAATTTTACTGGTAAAATGTTAATACTCTTAATTATTGAACTTTTTTGCTATACTGCATGCAAAAGAAGAAAAAACAGGCATGCAGCTACCATCAATTGGCTTTGAAGCAATCCATCAATTGCGCACTTATGAAGTAGATAATCATAGTAGAATGACGGTCCCGGCATTAGTTAGAGCTCTACAAGAAGCCGCCATGCAAAATGCGATTGAGCTCCGTTTCTCTATTTGGGATTTTGAAGGAATGGATATCAATTGGGTCTTATTAAAGAAACGAATGAAGATTAATCGTTTCCCGAAATTAGGAGAACAGGTAAGAGTGATGACCTACCCTTCCGGTTTCCAGCGATTTTTTGCCTATCGAGATTATTGGATGATTGATATGGATGGAAATGTACTAGCATCTGCATCAACCACCTGGCTGCTGATGGATTTGAAAGAACGCGTAGCCACCCCTATTCGCGATTTCATTTTGGTTATTGAAAAGGATTGTCCTCCTACTTCAGAGTGCTTACCCCGAATAAAAGGAAAACTAGCTCCATTTAAAGAAGCCCAATCTATAAAAGAGTTTAGCGTAGGCTGGCATGATCTGGATTTCAACCAGCATCTTAATAATGTACATTATATTAGCTGGATGCTCGAACCCCTGCCACGTACACTACTTGAAAATGGAAAGCTGCGACAACTGGACATCCATTACAAAGCAGAATGTTATTGGCAAGATCAGCTATCCTCACAAATAGCAAAAGTAGAAGATGGAAAATATCAACACCAACTGGTTAATATAAAGAGTGGAGAAATGGTAGCAAGGGCTGATACAATATGGGAGTAAAATTCAAATCGAATCTAAATCTAAACTGGGTGGCAGCGGAAAGCTGCGACCCAGTAGCCATAATTTACTGCTTCACCGCTTCATACATGGCTTTTGCCTCTTCCTGAGAAAATGTTCCTGCCAGGCCAGATTGGAAAATAAATTCCTCTGCTCCCTGGATAAGAATATAGCGAAAGCCATAATTTATATGGTTGCTGTCAATAGCAGTTTCATAGATAAAGCCACTTTCTTCTTCTTCCACTATTTTTGAGAAATAGCGATTAATCTTCACATTAGCTATCTGATCTGCTTTTATTTTAGCGATGTCATTAGTTTCAGCAGGAGAAACAATGATCTGTAGGTTATAGCCCGGGCCTCCATCTACTACTATATCTTTGATAAGCCCTCCTGCCATATCATTTGTTTTAACATTTATGCTATCAGGAGCCATAATTGTAACGGGGATACCAGATGACAACAAATCCTTTTCCTTCATATTACTATTAGTATCACTCTGACAACTTGTCAATATCAATGCCACGCCAGTAAAAAGTATCCAAAAGTGGTTCATAGGAAATCATAAATTTTGTGATGTGGCAAAATTAATCAAATTATTAAATGGCTCAATTCGATATTAGTGTACATTTTGTGTGATCAGAAAAACAAAACGTTTAACTTTGCGAAAATCTTTGGAGAAAGAACTCTATGATAAAAAGTCTTCAGATCCGAAATTACGCCCTCATCGATGAACTAACGATCGACTTCTCCGAAGGGCTGACCATTATCACCGGAGAAACGGGTGCTGGTAAATCTATATTACTTGGTGCTCTGGGCTTGATTATGGGAAAACGGGCAGACATCAAGTCTCTATATAATCTGGAAAATAAATGTGTTATCGAAGCTGACTTCGAGGTGGGACATTATGATATTCAATCATTTTTTGAAAATCATGATCTCGACTATGAACCAACCTTGGTTGTTCGGCGTGAAATTACTCCTTCCGGGAAGTCAAGAGCTTTTGTGAATGATACACCAGTTACTCTAAATGTATTGCAAGAGCTTAGCGCTGCTTTAATTGATCTTCATCAACAATTTGACAATTTCGATATACACAAGGTTTCTTTCCAATTACGTTTACTTGATGCACTTGCCGACAACAAGAAAAAATTACGCAAATATCAGGAAGCTTATTCCAGCTATCTTTCTGATCGGCGTCGACTAGCTGAACTGATTCAAAAAAATGCAGATAGCAGCAAGGAATTGGCCTTTTTAGAATTTCAGTTGGAAGAGCTCAATAAGGCAGAACTTGAGGCCGATGAGCAAGAAGACCTGGAAGAAGAGCTAAACCGGCTCACCAATGCCGAAGATATTAAAAGAACGATGGCTGCTGCTTTTCAACATTTAAGTGAAAGTGAGCTTTCTATAGTTGGACAAATGCAGGAGTTGAATCAGTCTATTGCACAGGTAAGCAAGTTCAGCCCTCAACTTGAGCAATTTTATGATCGAATGGGTAGCCTTTTAGTTGAGCTTAACGATCTTTCGAAAGAATGCGAAGTGATAGCTGAAGCTACAGAACATAATCCTGAGCGTATCCTAGAGGCACAGCAGCGGCTGGACATGATTTATCGGTTACAAAATAAACATCAGGTTGCTTCTATCAATGAGTTAATCCAAATACAGGAAGATTTACAAAAACAGCTTGATGGAATAGGAGATCTGAGTAATGAAATAACAACTCTAGAAAAATCAGTAGAAGAGCAACGCCTCAAACTAGAGCAGCGGGCAGAGGCGCTAAGTCATGGACGCCATCAGGTAGTTGCCAGCTTCGAAAATAAAGTCGAAAAAATGCTGGGGCAGTTGTCGATGGAACATGCAAAACTAAAAGTAGATATTGCGCGGCTTGAAAAATTGGGGCCTACCGGATATGATGAAGTAAATTATCTCTTTGCTGCTAATAAAGGTAGCAGGCTTCAATTGATCAAAGATGTTGCTTCCGGTGGTGAAGTTTCCAGATTGACTCTTGTTGTAAAATCACTCGTAGCAAGTGCCATTCCTCTACCTACCCTAATCTTTGATGAAATAGATACGGGCATATCTGGTGATGTTGCCCTTAAAATGGGAAATATTTTACAAAAGCTAAGTAGTCATCATCAGGTTGTATCGATCACTCACTCTCCCCAGATCGCATCAAAAGCTAATAAACACTATTTTGTTTATAAAAAAGTAACCGAAGATCGTACCATTACAAATGTACGAGAATTGGAAATAGATGGCCGGGTATATGCGATTGCGACCATGCTTAGCCAGGACCCTCCCAGTGAATCCGCTATTAATAATGCAAAGGAGTTGTTGAAGGTGTAGGGTGTAGGGTGTAGGGTGTAGGGTGTAGGGTGTAGGGTGTAGGGAAATTAAGAATTAGCGATTAGAAGACCGCACAGAAATAAGACATCAAACTAATTCAAAGAGCATTTGGGGAAACCCGGTGTTAAAACAAGAAATCCATAATTGTAATGAGTCACAATTTATTAGCAGGAAAAAAAGGCGTCATCTTCGGCGCATTGGACGAGAATTCAATTGCGTGGAAGGTAGCAGAGCGTTGTGTAGCAGAAGGAGCGCAAATTACGCTTACGAATGCTCCTGTAGCGATGCGTATGGGAGTTATTCAAAAATTAGGAGAACAACTTAATGCTCCGGTTATTCCAGCAGATGCTACTAGTGAAGAAGATTTGCAAAACCTCTTTCAGGAGTCGATGGAGCACCTTGGAGGCAAGCTTGACTTTGTATTGCATTCTATTGGTATGTCTCTTAATGTACGCAAGAAGAGAGATTATACTAATTTGAAGTACGATTGGATGCTTAAAACTTTCGATATTTCTGCAATTTCTTTCCATAAAGTCATGCAAACGCTATGGAAAATGGATGCAATGAACGAAAACGGTTCTATCCTGGCACTAACATACATGGCAGCCCAGCGTACTTTTCCTGATTATAGCGAGATGGCTGAATCCAAAGCACTGCTAGAATCATTTGCTCGTAGTTTTGGTTTCCATTTTGGTGAGAAGAACGGAGTACGTGTTAATACCATTTCTCAGTCTCCTACCATGACTACAGCAGGGAGTGGAGTAAAAGGCTTTGGCGACTTTTTCACCTATGCCGACAAAATGTCTCCGCTAGGCAACGCATCCGCTGATTCTTGTGCAGACTATTGTGTTACTATGTTTTCTGACTTCACACGTATGGTTACCATGCAAAACCTATACCACGATGGTGGCTTCTCCAGTATGGGAATGAACCCCAAGGTGTTTGAAATGGTAGACGAAAATAAATAATAGTTGCCTGGTGTACCTAGATTAGTTAAAAGCTACTCAAGAGGTCGCTTATTCAAACTATTGACAAAACATAAAACAGGGGTTTAGAATTTTCATTCTACCCCTGTTTTTATTTAATAGCAATTTTTAAGCTACTTCACAGATAAGGGCCTTAAGCGTTAAGAATCGTTAAAATTTCTTTCTTTCTGTGTTCATACACTATTTTTAGCTCATCAGAGTAAATCTATCTTCTTTAATTAGATTTTAGAGCACTCATACACACTTTGTGTTAAAGTAACCGAGACACGCCTGAAAGATGAACACGCCCAATCCACTACAAGAGGAGCCACCTCCTCCAATCTTTAAGACCTGGAAGCAAATGTATGCATTTGTGTTAATCCTTCATGCCATCATCATCATCTTGTTTTATTTTTTCACCCAATTCTATTCCTGACTGAATACCTGAAACTGGCATGAGCACCCTCGACTGGATAATTATGATGGGTACCCTCCTGGGCATAGTAGCCTACGGAGTATGGAAAACCCGCAGCGTTGACAACGTACAGAGCTACCTAATGGGCGATCGGGATTTGCCCTGGTGGACAATTGGACTATCAGTAATGGCTACTCAAGCTAGTGCTATTACCTTTCTATCTACCCCTGGACAAGCCTATGAAGATGGCATGCGATTTGCCCAATTCTACTTTGGCTTACCAGTAGCGATGGTATTTTTATGCGTATTTGTCCTTCCTATTTATTATCGCCTCAAGGTGTATACGGCCTATGAGTATCTTGAAGGGAGGTTTGATCTACGAACTCGCACACTTACTGCAATCTTATTTCTGATACAGCGTGGATTGGCTGCAGGGCTAACTATATATGCTCCTGCTATCATATTATCTACTATACTAGGTTGGAGTTTAAGGTGGACGGTATTATTCATTGGTGTCATTGTTATTTTTTACACCGTAATGGGGGGAACCAAAGCTGTAAGTGTTACGCAAAAACAGCAAATGATAGTCATCTTATCAGGTATGTTTATTGCAGCGATTATATTGGTATTTAAACTACCTCCGGATGTTTCTTTTGGAGATGCTGTTGGATTAGCTGGAAAGATGGGAAAACTCAATGTTGTTGATTTTGAGTTTAATTTATCCAACCGATATAATTTCTGGTCGGGTATGTTAGGAGGTGTCTTTTTGTTTCTATCCTATTTTGGTACAGACCAGTCACAGGTACAGAGATACCTGAGTGGTAAATCTCTTACTGAAAGTAGACTTGGATTACTGTTTAATGGTATTCTAAAAGTCCCCATGCAGTTTTTGGTGTTATTTGTTGGGATATTGGTATTTGTCTTTTTCCAATTCCAGCAACCGCCCTTGCACTTCAATCAGGCCAATGTAGAGAAACTCGAAGGCACACAATATGAATCGACTTATAATGATCTAGAGGCTCAACATAATACCTTATTTCTGCAACAGCGCCTGGAAGCAGGAACGCTCATTCAATCTATCAGAAATGAAGATGAGGCTGCGATTAGTGCATCACAAGAACGGATAACAGCACTCCGAAGCACCCACCATGATTTACGAGAAGAAGCCAGAGCTCTTATACTGGAAGCAGATCCTGGCTCAAAGGTAAAAGACTCTGATTATGTCTTCATTACTTTTGTTACGGACTATCTGCCCATTGGGCTTGTGGGTTTGTTACTTGCTGTGATTTTTTCAGCAGCAATGTCTTCTACTTCTTCTGAATTGAATGCTTTGGCTACAACTACTGTAATCGACCTTTATCGGCGTAGCCTCGTGAGAGAAAAGAGTGATCGTCATTATTTAAATGCTTCCAAGTCATTTACCATTCTCTGGGGATGTATCGCCCTTATTTTTGCAGCTACTGCTGATTTATTCGAAAATCTTATTCAGGCAGTAAATATTGTCGGGTCACTATTTTATGGAGCTATCCTGGGGATTTTCCTTGTTGCCTTTTTTATGAAAAAGGTAGGTGGCCGAGCTGTTTTTATGGGAGCTATGATTGCAGAGGTAATTGTCTTAATCATCTTTACGCTCAATGCATTTGAATACATTCAAATTGCGTATTTGTGGCTTAATTTGATCGGTTGTGCTCTTGTTATGTTTTTTGCATGGCTTTTCCATATTGGAGGTATGAAGGGAGATAAACAAGCAGCCACAGTAGATATCAAATAAGCTTGATGTTTGATTATTTTGTTAACTTTACTTAGGCAGTTATTTAGCCCAGTAAAGCTTGACAATCAATCAATCATCCCAGCAATCATGGTAAAAAAACTGATCAGGGGTATTCAAAAACGCCCTTTCTTCAGGCTAGGAAAGAAGTACTTAAGCCTTTCTCGCATTGCTTCTGCATTAGAAGATATCTCGCACATTCTGGTGAGGACGGCTGTATTATTCTTAGCCATAGTGATTGTACTTTTTGCCTATCGTACTTTCAAAGATCAGGGATATATCATTGAAGCTTTCAGTGTACCTCAGCAATTGGAGACAAGTGGATTTACAGGCAGTATTGTTGCCCAACGTATCTCCGACCAGGTAGACAGGCTAAAAGGAGAAGCTAGTTCTGTAAAAGAAGATTCTATCTTTTTACATAATCACAATGAGCCAGAACTTAATCTTGCCGTCATGGGTGTAGGTATGTCCCTTCGATCTGTTACCTTTCACCTACGTTCATTATTTGGTAAAGACAACAAAACCATAGGGGGCGAAATAACCAAAGTGGACAATCACTATGAACTGGTATTAAGAATGAGTGGTTATCCTCCCCAACATTTCTATTTATCTGAAGGAGGTGATAATGAGGCAGCTACAATAAAACAACTTATTAATTTGGGAGCAGAGGGGGTTATAAAAAATACCGATCCTTATAGACTAGCAGTGGTGAAATACAGGAGAGAACATTTTGATGAAGCCCTGGCACTCACCAGATACATTATACAAAAACGCCCCCAGGAAATGCACTGGGCTTATTTGGCCTGGGGAAGTATTTTGGAAAAACAGGGTAAGAGAGAAGAAGCTGCTCACAAATTTCAAAAAGCAGCTTATGTAAAGCCTGATTTTGCATTAGCATATCTCCGATTAGCCTGGATACAGCAACATTTAGGTTTATATCCTGATGCCGTTCATAATATGCGACAATCCGTTAAGTATTCTCCTGACAATATTGATCGTATTAATAATTTAGCATGGCTTTTACATTGGATGAAAGATTATGAAGGAGCAGATAGTGCTTTCCAACAAGCAATTGCACTAGCTCCTAATGAAGCCTACCTCTGGACCAACTGGGCAGATAGTAAACTATCGAGAGGAGAAATAGAGGAAGCACTAGAACTTGCTGAAGAGGCTGAAAAAAAAGCTGGTGAAAGTGCCCTTAAATATGCGATCAAAGCAATGGGAGCATTAGCTAAAGGAGATACAGTAACTGGGTTGAAGCATGCATACACCGCTTTTGAAATCGATCCTTCAGAAGGTTTTATTATGAGGTCTTTGACAAAATGGCATTATGAAAAGGGAGAATATAAAAAAGTGATTAGCATTTATCGAAAAGCCGATCTAGATGGTAAGTTGTCTCAACCTCAACAGCAGATGCTCAACTATACAGCTATGGCATATAATCAATTGGAGCAACATAATGATGCTTTTAATACCATCCGCATGGCGATAGAAATTGATCATTCTGTGGGATACCCCTACTCTACTCTGGCTGAAACTTTTGCCTATACAGGCCAAGTCGATAGTTTTTACCTCTACCTGGAAAAGTCTTTTCAATTAGGCATGAATACTAATGCTATAAATATTAATGAGGCTCCATATAACCAATATGCTAATGAAGCTCGATTATCTGATTTAATAAACAGGTATCGCATGAAAATTAAAGATTGAGTGGAGATAAATAGTTTACGTCTTATCTTTGCCCTATAAATAAAGGTATTTTAATGACGTCACCAGAAATATATTTCCACGTAGGTTTGGGTAAAGTAGCATCCACATATCTTCAACACAGCTTTTTCCCAAAGCTTCAGAATATACACTATATCAAAACAAACCGTTACCGTAAGTCTCCTGATATAATTGCTAAAAGAGATTATGAAAGATACTTTGTATCACGTGAATTTGATCAGCAACTAGAAGATGAAGTGCGGTGGTTTTCTTCTCAGTATCCGGATGCTCACCCCATTATCATATTTCGCAGGCATGACAGCTGGATAGCTTCCCAATATAGAAGATATGTTAAAAACGGTGGGCACTTGCCCTTTACTGGTTTTTTTGACGTTAAAGAGGATAATGGTTTATGGAAACGTAAACATGTAACCTTTTATACGAATCTGGAGCATCTAGAACGTTATTTCAATCACAAACCACTAGTGCTCTTCTATGATGAACTAAGAGCAGATCCCTGGGCGTTTTTTGATAAAATTACGACCTATTCGAATACTTATTACAACAAAGAAGATGTGTCTCTGGCTAAAGTCCATCGTTCGTATAATACGAAGCAGCTTAAAGTAATGCGTAAACTGGCAGCGGGTATATTTGGCAAAAAACAACCTACTTTTTCCCAGCAACCGATATTACACTGGCTTCAACGCCGTGGCCGTTTACTAGCCTGCTATGCGATCTTATATCCATCTTTACTCCTGCCTGATTCCTGGCTAAGTAAAGATCCTTTAATTGAGCCGGCAGAATTGGAAAAAGTAAAAGAATACTTTCAAGAAGACTGGGATAGATGTAAGGCTTACGCTGAAAAAAATAATCCGTAAATTTAAAATTTAATACTTAAACTCTAAACTCTCTCTAACGTGCTCAACTCTCATTTTTCCAAGCTTCTGGCAAGGAGCACTTTCTCTATGTATATAATAGTTTTACTTCTTGCCTCCTCAACACATAAAACCATTTTTCTACGCCCTCAAAGCGTGCATCAGTGGAGACAGGCAGATTGTGCTTCCCAATCTTTAAATTATCATCAAAATGATATAAGCCTCTGGACCCCTCAGTTGCATAATCAGGCAGGTAAAAACGGTTATGCAGCAGCTGAGTTACCAATTCTGTACTATATAACCGCTAAGCTCTATGATACTTTTGGATTCCATGAGTATTTGCATCGTGGTTTACATCTTTTAATAGCCATAATTAGTTGGTGGTTTTTATTTCGAATTGGAGCTATGCTCATAGGCAATGAATACCTGGCTCTCTTTCCAGTCGTAATACTTAGTACAACCCCCTTTTACTATTACTATGCCAATAATTTTTTGCCAAATGTTCCTGCTATTGGTTTTGTTATTATTGGATGGTATGCGTTTTTTCGTTATGTACAATCTCAGCTCCGGCAAGTAAAATGGTTGTATATTATGGGAGTATTTATGGCTTTAGCGAGCCTGATAAAAGCTTCAGAAGCAATAAGTTTTGTAGCTATTATTTGTCTGGTTATAATAGGGCAGTTTCCTTTTAAATGGACATCAAATATTAAATTACCTAAGAAACACATCCTTCATTTTATTTTAATTTGTTTTGTTGTAATCGGTTTGGCCTATAGTTGGTATAGTTATGCTCGATACTTCAATGGAATAAATGGTAATAGGCAAAGTCTTATTGGTATATATCCTATGTGGGAAATGAACGACGAAGAGTGGAAACTGACGCACTGGATGATCAAAAAAGTATGGTCATCACACTTTCACCACACCGTCATTATAAATTTTACAGTAGTGACAGGATTACTTTTTTTCCTTTTTTGGAATAAGCTCCACAAACAACTAAAATGGATTACACTCATACTGTTACTTGGAGTAGCCGCTTACTCTGTTCTTTTTCTTAAAGCCTTTGCTTTACATGATTATTATTTTTTGAGTATCCTTGTATACCCTGCATTTCTACTCATTACCATGTCTGAATTGTTATGGAGATGGATGAAAAAGCAAAATCATTACATCATTCATTGGGGAGTAGGAATAATATTGACGGGGCTTAGCACACTCGCTATTTATCAAAACAGTCACATACAATGGCTTCGTTACAACGAAAAGCAGTTCATGAGTGATCTACCTCCAGGTTCTTACCAACTAGAAGCATATCTTAGATCATTGGGTATCTGTCGAACTGATAAAGTAGTAAGCCTAAAAGATCGAAGCCCAAATATTACATTGTATCTTATGAATAATCCGGGGCATACACAAGCTTTCATTGGTAATGATATCAACATCAAACACATGCAAAACCTGGGAACAGAATATTTAATCATCAATGATAGCTCATACCTTCAAAAGGAAAGCATACAGCCATTTCTTAACAAAAAAATAGGATACCATAAAGGAGTATGGATATTTGATATAAGAGATGATAAAAAATAAATGAATAAGGGTAATACCATAAAGTTGAAGTCATTTTGCCGTATGCATACTCTCAAGTATTACCCTTTTAGCTCTTAGTTTCCGTTCGTTTGCAATACGTATTCGTTCAGTAATTCTGGTTTTTTATTATCGAATACATCTACGGCAAGCTGTATACGTATAAAGAATTTTTCTTCTCCTAAGTGTTTATCAAAATGGGCTTTTTGCAATTGGTCTCTTAATGGGCCTTTAACACTAGTCATCGCCATATCAATTCCCAAACTTCTACAGTAGGCGAGTATTTCTTCTAATGCATGTACCCCACTACTGTCTATAGCGTTGATACTATTAGCATCCAATACAAATAACTTTATAGTGTCTTTCCGCTTTTCTATTGCTGCTTCGATAGTGTCCTTAAAGTAATTCACATTAGCAAAGTACAGGCGAGCATCAAAGCGCATCACTAAAATATCATCACGTTGTTCTAGCTGATTAAACCTGCTGATATTCTTATAGTGAGCCTCCCCTGGAATTTTCCCCAGTACGGCAAAATGAGGCTTAGTCGTGCGGAAAATAATAATGCCTAATGAAAGGGCAACACCAATCAAAATACCTTGCTCTATACCTAATGTCAGCGTACCAATAAAGGTTACTATCAACATCCAGAAATCAGTACGATCTGTATGCCACAAGTGACGTGCCTCTTTAATATCTATTAAACCAAAAACTGCGACCATAATAACAGAAGCAAGAATTGCCTTGGGCAGGTAATAAAATAAAGGAGTTAAGAAAAGAAGTGTCAGTGCAATCAATACTGCGCTAATGATTGCAGCCAAACCTGTTTTAGCACCTGCCTGATCGTTTACTGCTGTGCGGGAAAAACCGCCTGTTACAGGATATGACTGGAAGAAAGCCCCTCCTATATTAGCCACACCTAGTGCTATTAGCTCCTGATTGGCACTTACCTTATAATCTTTATGTTTGGCCTGGATGGCTTTTGCAACGGCGATACTTTCCATAAAGCTTACCAATGCAATAGTTAAAGCAATTGGCAATAAGGAGTTTAAATTTTCCATGTTCAACTGAGGTATCACCAATTGAGGAAGCCCATCAGGTACGGTGCCTACAATTTTAACGCCCAATTCCTGAAGCCCCATTCCCCAAACAGCAAAAATGCCAAATACAACGGCAAGAAGCGGCCCGGGAATTTTTTTGTTGATGCGTTTGGCTGCTAAAATCAGAATAATCCCTCCAATGCCAATACCAAACGCCCCCCAGTTAATTTCACCAATTCTTTCAAAAGCCTGAATAAGTATTTCATGCACATGATGGCTACGGGCAATATCCACTCCCAATAAGTGTTTCAATTGCGATAAGCCAATAATGAGAGCAGCAGCTGATGTAAAGCCACTGATCACAGGATGAGATAGGAAGTTGACTAAAAACCCAAGCCGGAAAACACCTAACAGAAATTGTATAAGCCCTACAAATAATGCCAGTGCAATGGCTAAGGCAATATATGTATCAGAGCCAGCTTCAGCCATAGCTCCTATTCCTGCTGCGGTAAGCAATGATACCATTGCTACAGGGCCTACTGCCAATTGACGGGAAGTACCAAAGATTGCATATAAGATGAGCGGAATGGTTGAAGCGTATAAACCATAAATTGGAGGTAGGCCTGCAATCATTGCATAAGCCATCCCCTGAGGAATCAACATTACGCCTACTGTAAGCCCTGCCGATAAATCACCTTGTATATTTTTTCTAGAATAAGTGGAAAGCCAATCTGTTATCGGTAAAAAGTCTTTGAATCGCATGTTATCGAACTATTTTTTGCAAAGGTCTGTATTTGCCTTCCGATAAGCAGTGATGTTCGTCACATTAAACCTAAGCCTCAGATTAGTTAGTACAGCATTATGATAGCAACTCGATGCGGTTACGGCCTAATGATACATGCCCCTCTCTTTCCAACTGTTTTAGCAAGCGTGAAACTGCTTCGCGAGATGCATTCAAATCATAAGCAATTTCCTGATGTGTCGCGTGTAGCGTCTTGGATTGAACAGCTTGCGATTTTTTTTCCAAATAAACTAACAAGCGTTCATCCATTTTTTTAAAGGCAATATTATCTAGTGTGTATACCAGCTCGAGCATACGCTGATCATAAGAAGACATCACAAAGTTTTTCCAACTCGTATATTTAGTCATCCAATTATCCGCAGCATGAGTGGGAATACCAATCAGGACTGTATCTTCTTCGGCAGTGGTTCTGATTTCACTGCGCTTATTCATCATACAACAGGTAAAAGACATTGAACAGGTTTCTCCTGGATGAAGGTAGTATAGGAACAATTCATTTCCTTCATCATCTTCACGAGAGACCTTAATGCTACCTGTTACGACCAGAGGAACAATTCGAATATAGCTTCCAAAATCCATGATCACTCGGCCAGCTTCAAACTTCATGATCTTTCCAACTCTGGCAACTTCTTCCTGTAATTGGCGTTCTGCGATTTGTGGGAAATGCTTACGTACAAGATCAAGCACTTCAGGATTAATATCGTTTAGACTCATCTATTTAAGATTTCCTCTCATAAGGCCTTTTCTTTACATTCAACACAAACTATGCCTTTGCTTTACCAGGATCATACTTTGTGTTGATGCTGATCCAGATAGATCTTGCTAATCGGAAAATAGACACAAAAAATATAGCACATACTCCAATAAGCAATCCAAAGGAAGCAGCCGTACTCCATCCTAACACCCAATGAAAGAAGGCGACAAAGCCTATGCAAAACCATCCCATAAAAATATAGGAAATAAACATCGCTCCATAATAATAGCCTGGCTCCGGCATATAATTAAGATTACATTCCGGACATTCCTTGTGCATATCGAAGGGTTTATTAAAACTAAAAGAGCCGCTCTCAAACAGCTCTCCTTCCTGGCACCTTGGGCATTTCAAATTAAAAATACTATAGGCCTTCGAACCTTTTTTAAAAATCCCCATTTGACTTTTAGTCTTTTGTTATCGGTACTCTAATTGACGTAATACTCTACAAAAGTATTACATATTACATTGACAGTTTTCAAGACAATCAATGATTAGAGAGATATCACGCTCTTTTAAAGAATACATCATACTACGCCCCTCTCTTTTAGCACTCAACAAACCTTTTAGGCGCATATTTTGTAGATGATGTGAAGTTAAAGATTGTTCGCTTCCCAGCAATTCACAGATTTCAGATACTGAAAGTCTTGGATGCTGCTCCAGTAAATGTATAATACCGAGCCGCATAGGATGCGCAACAGTTTTTAATATAAATGCTATTCGCTCTAGTTTCTCAGCCTCTTTCCCATAAAGGATGCCTGAATTATTATCTCTCATAGGTACAAAGATATGAATATATGTTCATAAAACAAGATTTAAGAAAAAATGTTACCATAATTTCCTACATTCCCTATTAGCAATATAGGGAAAATGCTAACATCATCAACGTATATGATGTTAAACAGTTCTAAAAATAGATTAAAAAAGCTTTTAGCGTATAACAATCATAATGTAAGGACTTCCTTTTAGCAAAAAAAATACGGGGTCAGTAATAGTGAAGACAAGATATTTAGGTATTATCCTAAAAAACTTATTATCCCGCTATAAAATCGGCATAAAAGTATTAAAAGATCAACCCAGTAAACGGCTAAAAAAATTACCTTTAGGACGTGGTTTATCTATTGTCAATTTTTCAATGACTGTCTTTTCACCAATGCTAATCCAGGCATTATAATTGCCAGCAGGCATTTTTGGTAATTGGATATTTAAGGTATGCTGCCCCGCGATTAGGGAGAAGCTCTTGTGTAGATAGGAGCGTCCTAAATCATCTAGTAAATCTATAACAAGCGTACCTTCCCAAGGTACGTAGCAACTTAGAGTCACAATGTTTTGTTTTTTATCTACTAGTTGTAGGTTGCCTATTTTTGTTTCCTTTAGCATGTTCATTTGAAAGGGCCTTTCGTCTTACTTAATGTGTTTATTATATAGTTGTTGTTCGGATGCCGATTCTATCGTTAAGACGAATATTTAAGTAAAGGTAACATTTTTTTAATAAAAAGGCTTAACTCAACAGTCGTTGCTTACCAGCCTTAGACACTGGCAATATAGCTCCATTAACCATCACAACCCATCCACCAGCTGCTTTCTTCTCCTTGTTATTTCCTTTAGGGTGTTGCCCTCCATCTTTAATATAGTTCTTTAAATGCAGTCGGTTTACCAGATGACTCTGATGGATGCGGCAAAAAGAGTGTCCTTTAAGCATTTCAATTTCGACTACTTTAAGTGTTTTGGAACAAAGTATAGGGTTAGCTTGAGTTTTAAGATAGAATAATGTCTGATTCCCTTTCTCTGTAGCAGCTTGACAATGGATAATGTCGGTCGCTTTAATAAAGGTATATCCTTCCATAGTGGGCACAGGAATCTTGGGAAAGGCTTGTTCTGGATTTTGGTAAGCTGTTTTTATTTCAGTTAATAAATCATTGGAAACCAATGGGAGTTTTCGTTCTTCTATGACTTTGACGGCTTTGACCAATCGAATAGGGTCGACCGGCTTAGTAAGGAAATCTATAGGATAAGCTTCAAATGCCCGAAGTGCATGCATATCATGCTGGGTAGTAAAGATGACATCAAATGTACGATCGGGCAATTGTTCTAATAAATCAAAACCCGCAGTGGGTGTTTCCATTTGAATATCGAGAAAAATCAGATCAGGCTGATGCATTTTTATCGACTCTAGCGCTTCCTCTCCAGATCGGCAGGTATCACATATTTCTATTTCCTGACAGTTGCGTTGCAGTAAGATCATAAGGCTGCTGAGATGCAGCTTGTTATCATCAATTATTATAGTTTTTATTTTTTCTGACATCATCAAAAGGATACATCCAGTAAGTGCGAACTATCAACACTTAGATCAATTAACTGATTGGTTAACACCAGGCTAA
The DNA here is from genome assembly GCA_022360175.1 of Chitinophagales bacterium. Taxonomy (GTDB): domain Bacteria; phylum Bacteroidota; class Bacteroidia; order Chitinophagales; family Saprospiraceae; genus JAKSDI01. Next base: position 29,796 of record JAKSDI010000175.1, on the reverse strand, counting down.
GATGGCTAATTTTATTGAATGATATAAGGGGTAATGAGAATTTGGTTATTTTGGTGAGAATTTGGCGTTTAAAAACCTACAAATGGATGTGGTCAATTCCATAGAACAGCTTCCACTGAAAAAGCATCAGATATTGCTTTTGGCCAACCTCTTTTTTTGGATCACCTTTGCCGTATTTGATATTCTAACAATAGGAGGTATGCTCAATGGTTATTATAGTGCTATGACCATTCGCTTCCTATTGCATGGTATACTTTTTGCGGGGCTTATCTATCCAAATTTATACATTCTATACCCTCTTTTATTTTCCAAACGCCAGTATATGGCTTATGCGGTGAGTGCATTGTTACTCTTAGCTTTGAATATTTTTTTACGTACTCAATTAGATTATTTCCTCATACATTCTAACAGCCCTGATGGAATTTTCAAATCTGTATATGAAGGTGAAAGAGCAGCTAGAGCAATTGCAACAATAATAGAGGCTGGTTTTTATTCTCCTGAAGCAGGCTTTCACGCCAATTATTTTATTGGAATAACTATAGGAAGTATGGGTATATTTTTCATCACCACCCCTATTCGATTAGTTGAAGACTGGTATTCTAAACATAAATTAGAAGTACAACTACTACAAAAACTGGTAGAACAAAATCAGGCTGCAGCCAAAATAAAGGAAGAAAAGCTCAAATTCCTTAAAGCTCAAACAGATCCTCACTTTCTAATCAATGCTATTAGTAGTGTTTACCATCTGGCGCTTATTAATAGTAAACAGGTTGATTATGCTTTGCTCCGATTATCTGAATTAATGAGTTATATATTAGGGTATGGAAAAGAAGATTTCATTGCTCTCAAGCATGAAATCCAGTTTATCGAAAATTACATTGACTTCAATAATACCGTTCATCAAAATGAATTTGCAGTAGCGTTTAATCATAATGTTAGTCATTCTCAAATGGAATCCATTCAGATTCCTCCTATGCTCCTACAACCCTTCTTTGAAAATGCCTTTAAGTATTCTAATACAGACCATCCAAATGCATTGATCAAAAGCGAATTGGATGTTCATCAAAAATACATTCGGTTTAGCATAGAAAATACATTTTCCGGCTCCAGCTTTTCTTTTTCTACTTCACACGGCATTGGTATTAAAAATGTAAAAGAAAGACTAGAATTGTTTCTTCCTGATAGTTATGATTTATCAATCACGGAACAGGAAGACATCTTCAAAGTAGACTTAATACTGTTTTTAGAGCCGTCTTTGCACAATAGTGTAAATCATATAACTGAAACGCTCTACCCTAATTCTTAGATATTCTCCAAATTCTCAGCTATTCTTCCAAATTCTAATTTGTGGTTTTTGCGCAAGCATTCCGGGCTTTTCTTTGTGGCATAATTTTTCACCTAAAATTGTTTCACAAATGAATTCCTTAAAAAACCTGTTTTCACTCATTCTTATCCTGACACTTTTAAGTTCTAACCAATCATTTGCGCAAAGCAATGTAGCTCTTAATAAGAGTACATCTCAATCCAGTAATTACAGCAGCAATGCCGGACAATCCTACAAAGCAGTAGATGGTAATACCAATGGATACTGGAGTAATGGTTCTATCACCCATACTCGTGGGGGAAGTGGAGAGAACAATCCCTGGTGGAAAGTAGATTTAGGCAAGGCTTATGCAATTAGCCAAATCAAAATCTACAATCGCCTTGACTGTTGTTCGAACAGAATCAACAATATGAAAGTATACGTCAAAGGAGAAGGTAATAATGCTCAATGGACGCTTTATTATCCTTATGCCTATCAATATCGGGCGAATAACAATCCCATTGTATTAAATGGCAATGCTCAGGCTCGTTATGTGAAAGTTCAGTTGGTAAATCCTAATGGAATCCTTTCTTTGGCAGAAGTGCAAGTTTATGGTACCCAATTACTGGAAAGCCACAATGGCAATTCCAGCTCTGTTGCCGTCAACCAGGAATACAAATCAGCAATTAAAGGAGGGCGTATTGGTTGCGGGCGAGGCACCATATATGATCCAATTGATGGAGGTACCTGTTGGACATGCCCTGATGGTTACAACCGGACTGTCTTCTCTGTAAAAAGCAATAAAGCTTGTGAACGCCCTGCTGGAGAACGATTTGCAAGAGCTAATCGTCACAGTCGTGGTGGTGGTTTATTAGGCACAGATTGTCCAGGCGGCCAGTTTTGGGACCCTAATGGTTATTGTTACAGTTGCCCTTCTGGCTATAGCCGTACTGCCTATCCTGTTACTTCCGATAAAGCATGCTCCCAACGAGTGCATGCTGATTATAAAGCTGCTCGCCTATACAGCAGCGCTAAAGATTGTCAAAGTGGTTACTTCTTCGATCCGGGAACTAATAAATGCTGGACATGCCCTAATGGCTTCAAGCGCACTGTATTTCCCGTAAATGGAGAGAAAGCCTGTGAAAAAATCTCCGTGAGAACGAATTAGGAGGGGTTCAGTGTTCAGTGGGCAGGATTCAGTGGGCAGGATTCAGTGGGCAGTGTTCAGTGGGCAGTGGGCAGTGTTCAGTGGGCAGGATTTAGTGAGCAGTGTTCAGTGAGCAGTGGTCCAGACGAGGTTCCATTTTATTCTGCCGGGTTTAGTTTCACTCACAGTAAGCAGTGGGCAGTGGGCAGGATCCAGTAGGCAGTGTTCAGTAGGCAGCAGACTCTGCCCAGGCAGGGCTCATGTTATTCCGCCTGGTTTCGTCTCACTCAACAGTAGGCAGTGGAGATAAAATATAATACTGTTCTTTAGGATAAGCCTGGTATATCATCAGTATCTCTTGATATATCAGGTTCTTTCCTCCCCTTTTTTATTAATCACATATCAAAAACTTCAAAACCAGATATTATGAAAACTCATTACATCCTACTTTCTTTATTTTTAAATATCATTTTATTTGCCAATATATCTGCTCAGGGTTGTCTGGATGCAGCAATATACATGGGTACGGGTTCCGATAATATGTACGCCTTCAGAGGAGATGCTACCTCTGTAATGGCCTGGGGTGCTAACTCTTTTAGTGCTCCTAATGATTTCAATGATACTTTTTTGGGAATTGAAGGCTGGGACCACATCGATGCCGCCTTAGAACCTGGCAACAATACGATCCTTCTATTCAGTGGTACTGAAGTTGCCTTTTTAAGTAAATCCAATAATACAGTGCTGGTCGATCCTGCTCCTATGACCAATTATTATAATTTCCTGCCAGCCCATTTTCAGGAAGGCCTGGATGCTGCATTTGCCTGGCCTAATGGCGATCTGCAAAATGTATTCTTTTTTAAAGGCAATGAGTGGCTGCGTTTTGACTGGGATCATGCTACCAATAGCATTTCTAATTTTGATGGGCCACATACGGGTAGTTGGGATGGAGTCTTTACCCAATATTTCACAGATGGTGTAGATGCTGCCGTTTATTATGATGAGACCAATAAAGTGTATTTCTTTCGCGGTAATCAATACATTCGATATGATGCGAGCTCGGGGCAAATGGATGCCGGCTACCCTCTTCCTTTTACCGACAACTGGGGCAATTATCCTGCTGATTGGTCATGCATTGATGCATTCAATAATGGTGATTGCAATATTGGCTATCAGTTGCCTGATGATGCCTGTGGCCCTTCCAGTTCATTGGATTTTATAGTAACCGATGCTCCCGGTACTGCAATGGGTAGTGATGTAGTCCTTTCAGGCGTAGCACTTTATCTTGAACATACCTATGTTTCGGATTTAGTGATTAGTCTTATTTCTCCATCAGGACAGGAAGTATTGTTAAGTTCTCTTAATGGTAGCTCAGGAGATAATTATGGCAGCAGTTGCACCTCTCCTACCTATTTTGAAGATGGTGCCACTACACCAATACATAGTGGTGTAGCTCCTTTTGCAGGCCCTTACAGTCCTCAGGAACAACTTAGCAGTTTCAATGATGGAGCATCACCAAATGGAAAGTGGCGCTTACAAATGTGTGATACGGAAGATCAGGATGTTGGCATCCTACAATATGTAGAGTTGTTTTTTAGTCCACAGGTAGGAATAGAAGCAGTAGAAGATATACACAATGAGATGAGCATCTACCCTTCTCCAAATAATGGCAATTTCACACTTGAATGGAAAGGAGCACCTTTAAAAGAAGCCATGATTTCTGTACTTGACATGACTGGTAAAACAATTTATAAAACACCTGCTCAAGCCTATACACACCAACCTATTAATCTCGATAATGCTCCAAATGGGGTTTACCTTGTACAGATGCGTACCCCTGATCGCATTCTAAGCAAGAAAATAGTAATACAGCAATGATTATAATATAGTTAGCAAAGTGTGCCGCATCTTGCTTTTCTCAAGCCAGGTGCGGCACACTTTGCCCAGAATCATATAAATCTAGCCTAAAAACCTTTCTCATTAATCCAAAGTCACATTTATAATGTTAGTAGGCATGAATAAAGAATATTATTTATGTCTCTTGCAGCTATCCAAACCTACAAGTATCAAGCTCCCCTTTCGGGAAATCCTCCTATCCATTTCGAAGTAGAAAAGATTACACTTGATAAGAGTTGCGTAGCTAATAGAAGTCATCGTTCTGATCTCTATAAAATATTTTTCCTGGAAGAAGGGCAAGGGCAATATGCTGTAGATTTTAATGAATTCACACTAAAACGATCAGGGTTATTTTTTCTTTCTCCTGGCCAGGTGCTCAGTGTTGAAGCCGAAAAAGTAAAAACAGCTTATCTCATTTCTTTCAATCGGGAATTTTATTGTGTAGAAACTCACGGCAAGGAAATTGCCTGCAATGGTGTGCTTTTCAATAATGTTCACCGCGCTACCTTTTTACAGTTGCAAGAAGGAGAAGAAACTACTTTTAAACATTGGATCACACAAATAATCAATGAACTCTCCAATCCAGGAAAAGCGCATCGGGATTTATTGGATACCTACCTGAGAATGCTTCTTATTGAAGCGCTCCGCATTAATGAATCGCATCAACCTCTCCCCTCTCCTCCGCAAGACAATTCCAGCCAACTGGCAGCCGATTTTATTGCCCTGGTAGATAAACACTTTCGTACTAAGCGTACCGTAAGTGAATATGCTGATATGCTATTCGTTTCTCCTAAGTCTATAGCTAAACGCTTAAAGCTACATGGCCATGCTACTCCAACGGAATTGATTCGCAATCGCATTACACTAGAGGCTAAACGCGAGTTGCGCTATACCCAAAAATCAATCAAGGAAATAGCTTTTGACCTTGGCTTTGATGATCCTGCTTACTTCACCCGATACTTCAAGAAGGCAGAAAACGCCTCTCCTCAAGCCTATAGGGATCAATATTTGTGATAAATTCCTTTTTGTCCAAGTAGTAGGAACTTTTGTCCATTCTTTGGTAGGTCTATTGCCTGCATCTTTGTGATGTAATTAAAAAACAATAATCATCACAAAATAATAGATCATGCCAACCCAATTAAAATTAAAGAATCTACCGGTAGGCTTTCAAACAGTCATTTCTAATGGTCGTCATTCCATTCTAGGTGATGAACCAGAAAAATCAAAAGGGACAGATTTAGGGTTTTCTCCAACAGAATTTTTCCTGGCTGGCATTGCAATGTGTAAGGTTGCTACTGTAAGATATATCGCTCGTCGCAATGGGTGGGAAATAGGTAATGTAGATGGCTCTTTTACTCAAAAGGTAAAGCGCCTAAAAAATGGAGAATTATCTACGCATATCAATGTGCAAATTGATATAGAAGGAGAATTGACTGATGAGCAACGGGAGACACTCCTTTATGAAGCGGATCACTGCTATGTGCACCGTATGGCAGAAGGCGAAATCAATATCGAATCTGCTATTAGAGAAGGTATTGACGTTGCTTAGAAATGTGCCACAAATTTTCCGATAACTTCTTAAATCATTTTAAAAGCAAAAAATCAATCATAATGAAAGAGATAAAAAATGTAGCGGAGCTAAATCAGGCCCTTAAACAAGATAAACCAATCCTATTAGACTTCTATGCTAATTGGTGCGGCCCATGCCGAATTTTGCTTCCTACAGTTGAACGTCTAAGCGAAAAGTACAACGACGATTTCCAGTTCTTCAAAATCAATGTAGACAGTAATCAGGAACTAGCGCAACAGTTTGGTGTTCGTAGTATTCCATCTTTATTCTTCATCCAGGATGGAGAAGTGCAGGAGAACGTTGTTGGTGTAATGTCTGAAACTGGACTGGATGCTAAAATCCAGCACTATATACAAGCTAACACATTGACTTAGGGTACTTTAAAGAGTACTCGTATTCTAATAAATTCAATTTCCGGGGGGCGAATATCTTCGTCCTCAATATTTCAAAAAATTATTAAATCATGTCTTATCAAATTCAAGTGCCTACCCGTGAGCAGGTAGATGCAAAAGCCCAAGGTATTTTCGATAACTTAAAAAAGCAATTGGGTACTGTTCCTAATTTATATGCAACGATTGGTTATTCTTCTGATACTCTTGAGAACTTTCTTGGTTTTAGTGGAACAGCGGGGAAAGGTAGCTTTACAGGCAAAGAAATAGAAGCTATCAAACTAGCTGTATCAGAAGCAAATGCTTGTGTTTATTGTCAATCTGCTCATACTGCACTAGGAAAAATGGCAGGTTTCACAGAAGAAGAAACAATTGAATTACGTGCAGGAACAATTGCAGATGCACGCCTGGGCGCGATTAGCCAACTTGCTGCTGATATTGCTCGTAATCGTGGAAAAGCAACCCCTAAACTAGTAGAACAGTTTTTCCAACAAGGTTTTGATGAAAAAGCACTGATTGACCTGATCGCAGCAATTACAGCAGTAACCTTTACCAACTATGTATTTGGTTCTACAGAAATTCCTATTGATTTCCCTAGAGCTAAAGCATTAGCAGGTACTCCAGCATAAGATCACATAATTCAACGAAGTGATTTGAGTAAGACAAATCACTTCATTTATTAAAGAAGAAAAAACTTGTCCTATGTTACAAAAAATATTGAATTGGCTGAGACCAAGTCCACAACTAGAAGCTTGTCCCAATTGCTGGGGGATTTCTCAATGGGAAGATAAAGACTGTCCTCGTCAATTTGATATTGACAAAGGGCAACATAATGAGGTATTTAGTAGAAATGGTTTTATCAGGAGGTTTGTGAAAAGATTTGTGAGATAGGTATATTCCTCCTTTATTATACCGTACTTTGTTTTAGAACAAAGTGCGGTATTTTTATTTAAATAGGTCGCCTAATTTATTGTTATATGTACACTTTACAATATTCTACAAAAAATCATCAGGCAGAAGAAATCATTGATCGCTTAAAGCAGATGTCTCTGACTTATAAGACATTACAATCTGACATTATTCAAGAAATCACTCTAAATGAATCCCAAAAAAGTATTGTAGGTTTTGCAAATATCAATGCTTATTTGGATGAGCTTGGCAAAGAATTGCATCAATGGTATTACTGCTCATGTTAAGCCTATTATTAAGTTTTATTAAAAGAATAAAAGGCTGTTGGGAGTTTGCTTTTAGAGCGAACGAAGGCAAATTTCGTATTGTATAAGGCGTTTTTTGCAGCCGGATGCGGGCAATCCGGCGAAAAAAACAACGCAGTACAGGACGAAATTTGGCGAGAACAGCCTGAAGGGTGAATTCCCAACAGCCTCTAAAACATTTCCAAACCGCTTTCTCTACCATTGATCGCTCAATTTTAATATATTTATACTTTATCAACACCTATTATCCATTATGACTTATTCACACAAACACCATGTGGGCAGGTACTTGTCCACGAATAAGACTTGTATCGCGACCTGGATACAAAACCTAATTAAAGAAGTCGAAGCTCCCCCAAAGAAATTTAGTTGCTCTTATTAAAAAAAGAGTTTACTCTAAATCCTCCCATATCAGTCTTGTAAAATCATTAATACACCTAAGATCATTAGAAGTGATACATTGTCTATTTCAATGAAAATGGATAGAATAGGTACCTATAGTGATCAAAACACCCAAATTATGTACACCTACAAACCCTTAAACATTTTCTCCATTGGAGGAGTGCTAATGATTACTTTGCTATTATTAGCTAGCCCATTAAACTCTTATTCCCAAACCGGAGATCCCGACACAATCCCTCATCTTTTTCACTTCAAGTTATTAGTAGAAGCAGCTATTTACGAGTGTGATATCACTGGAAAACAATTGAGCCCTACACCTCATGCTGCTCCGGCTGAAGCCATCTTTTCAAAGATTGGCACTAGTGGTAATTTTGTAATTATCCGTTTTTGGAAATGGAAGGATAAAAATGCTGTAGAACAGGAAAAATTCAACTATGCTGATTCGAGCAAAAACGTTCGAAAATATTTCTTGCTCTCGATTGCTGATTTTAATGCGAAGGCTATTCCACGTTATCGCACAAGCCCATCTTTTACCATGGGTACAGTAATAGTGCCTGTCAAAATTCGTACATCTCCATTTGATTTTTCCACAGATGTCACCTTAGGCCCTGTAGCAGGAGCCCGCTTCCGCTTATCACCCTATACTAACACCAACTTCTTCAATGTAGTAACAGGTTTTGGTGTTACCCATATTACACTCGATAGTTTAAATACTAAGGGTAATATCATGCAAACAAGCGACCGGCCTGCTATCACCTTATCGTTTGGCGGAGTGCTCGAATTCTCTAATGCTCAAATAGGCTTATTTGTTGGCTGGGATTATATTTCCCAAAATGAACAAATAAAATGGGAATATCAGGGGAAGCCCTGGCTATCAATCGGCCTGGGGTATACGATCCTTACCCACAATTCTAATCAACCTCCTGGAAGAGAGGGAAATAATTAACGTAAGTTGTGATGTTATCAACCTGAAACCGAAAAATGATAAATACTTAATGTAAAATGTAAAAGTGGAGCAAGTTTAGTAGTATCCTTTTACATTTTGTATTGCTACATTTTACATTCAGCAAGTTACATCGAGGCTGTTGGGACTTTGCCTATGTTCACTCCAAAAACAAAGTCCCAGCAATCTCTTAATCATTTATATAAATAGGGGTAGAACGGATGCTTTCTGCTCCTCCCTCTTTGTATACCCTGGCATTTAAGAAGTAAATACCTGTTGCAGGATTTTCTATAGACCAAGATAATTCAGTAGAAACTGCTGTGTCCACTAACTCTTTCTTCATCACAATACCTGCTTTACTCACCAGAGATAATTCAAGTTTATAATTTAGCGGGTTGGAAATGGAAATATTAAATGAACCTTTATTAGGATTAGGCGAAGCCGTAACTTCCAATTGCAACAGATTATTAGCCAGTGTAGAAGAGATTGGATCATATTGAGATTCAATAAACTGTATGCACTCCATCATCTCTTCAGGATAAGTAGAAAAATCAACGGTATGCCCCACTCCTGTTATCTGATTTAAAAAGGATGCACCTCCATTACTGGAAATATCATTATGCAACGTATTTGAAACGGAAATAAAATTTTGGCTATCGCTCGTTCCGATACAGATGCACGCAGGAGGAAATTGATCTATGTTTTCATAATCAGGAGCCAATTCACTTTCCAAGCCAGCAGCAAAAGGTATAACACCACGCAGATTGGGAATAGGCCCATCATCGGTATCCATGCTGACAATAACTGCATGCCTGCCACCAAATGACAAGCCTGTTAGATAAATGAAATCTTCATCTATGTTATAATTAGACATTGTTTCCTCTACAGAGTACTGAAAAAGTTGCTTGGTTTTTCCTTCTTCATTCCAAAAGTGGTCAATATTTTCTGGGCAAAGGATGATTGCTCCAATGCTATCTGCTAAAAAACTGAGCTGATCTCTAAACTCACCAGCATTAGAATGTGGCCCTCCACGCCAGCCAACAACTAATTTGTAAGCCTGATTGGCATCATAATCTTCAGGTACAAAATAATACAATGTACGAGTAGCATTGTAATCTGATTCATTGAAGGTTATTGTTTCCTGAAAACTACCAGTTTGCTGGCCGTGAAGTGTAATAAATGCGAAAAGGGACAGAAGCAGAGTAAGATATCGTCTCATGAATATAGTTTTGAGCAATTTATAAAGAGGATTCATGAAAAGAAATAAAGATGGGTGTAACTGTCTGCTGTCTAACTTTAGAATATTTTGAAATTACACCATTTAAATTTTGAAATTGTACGGTTCTGGATTTAAAATTATACCGTAAACACATCCTATAGAACAAATTAAAAAAGCCCAGACATCAGATGGTTGAACTTTTAAGCGATTAGAATTTATCCGTTATTTGATCGCAAGGACAATCTTATGAGAGGTATAAAATCAGCACTATTTAAAAACAACCAACTACTCACAACCACAGCCTTGCTGGCAAGCTTCCAGGGTTTCAAACGGCACGACGCCATTGCAGCCTCCATAGATAAATTCCTTACATTTTTTCTCTCTCGAATCGTAATAGTAACGCTTAATTGCCATTCTACATGGCCCGGGATCATGCTTTAAATAGCAGCTCTCATGTAACTTTTGAGCACTATCTGCACTTGTTTTCCTATTGCAGGCAAACAAGCAAATACCTATTACAAAAAGGAATAGAAGTTGACGTAACATGGCAACTGAATTTATAATTTTTTAAGAGAATCAGGATGGAGCAAGCTTAATTGTACTCCATCCTGATAGAAAGTTATAATCTTACAACTTTTATTAATTCGTTCATGCTTTTATCTAAAAAGCGAATGTAGTATACTCCGGCAGGATAATTAGCTAAAGATACCATTCCTTTATGATATGAATTCAAAGGTGCTAGCTGTTGATAGCTTACAGGCTGGCCTAAAGCATCCAGTATTTGAAGTTCTAAAGGCTTTTGACTAGATAGTCCTTCTACTTTAAGCCAGAAAGCTCCATTTTCAGATGGATTAGGATAAACTGTCACATCGTATAGAGATAAAATCTCATCAACATCTACCAGTGTACCTACCGTCACCTCTTCTTCAAATGTACAATTATTGGCGTCGGTCACCACAACATCGTATGTTCCTCCTGAAAGATTATCAAACAAAGGTTCACTTTGGCTACTTGCTCCTCCATCAATGCTGTAGGTAAATGGAGAGGCTCCAGCAGAAACGGTGATAAGGATGGCACCATCACTATTGCCCTGGCTAGATTCGGGAGTTACATCAAATTCAACAGCCAGATTACATGGGGCTGTCAGGCAGAATTCATTCATCTCTTCCGATCCAAAATTTACATTAATAATGGAAGCCAGTACATTACCCTCGCTATCACTAATGCTATAAGAACCATTGCCTTCCGCAAGGCCATCACCATAACTATCAAAGATGGTAAAGGTGTAACACTGAGCAGTATCCAGGCACCAGTTTGCGTTAATTGTAGCACCTAATTGCCCTGGATAAGTCCCTCCAGTAAATAATACATTACCTGCTTCATCAGCAAGTTGCCAACTCGTTTCTTCAGGATAATTATCCAGGTTCAGTTCGAGGCTAACGTCTACTCCATCCAATAAGACATTAAAGGAGCGTTCGTAAGAATCGTTTTCTGTGATTTCATCAGGTAGATTATTTGGCATACTTGTTTCTACCAGGATGGTATTAGTTCCATTCATTAATGGCTCAACAGATATCGTTACACTACCAACTTCTCCGCTTGCCAGGCTTCCTGTCCAATCTACTGTTTGGGTAACTCCACCATTAACTTGATATTCTATAGTAATCGACTCTAAAACATCTGTACCAAAATTGGTAAAGAACACCGTAATGACTGCTGGTGACTCACAAAGAATCCCATCAAGCCCTTCTATATTCGTCACTCCTGCATCAAGTCGTGGTAAGTTTTGACGTACTCTTCTCAGGGTATCATTTGCAATGTTTTGATCTTCTGCAAAAACAGTGAACACTTTAAACTCATAAGCTCCAACTGTTGACATATCTACAGTAGGTACGAAGGTGTGCATATAGCTGCTATCAGGAAATAAGGTATCAATAGCTGCAGGCTCTACGACAGCTGCTTGTCCTTCAAAAATATAACCTACTGAAACCTCAGTAGCTGGCGCTAATCCCGTATTACGTATTTGTATACTAACCGATTCATTGGCTGTTAGATCAGGAGCATTTTGTGGTGATAGTAGTGCAGTAGGAGCAATATCAAAAGTATCCCTTGTCAATGTAAAATTGACAATCTTTGTTCCATAACTACCATTTGCATGTACATACTCACTGGTAAACCAGAAAGAATCGTCGATCGGGTCTACCGACATTTTAGCATAATCACCATAGCGATCTCCAGATCGAACACCGGCACCTGTAGCAAACTCGTATTCCTCTATAGTCATTTCTCCAAGAGGATCGGAAGCTCTACGTCCTGTAAATCGGAGAGAAGGAAAAGTATTTTCGCTAGATACAGAATAAGCAAGCCCTATATCTCCTTTACTATTAATCGCGATTCCTCCTATAAAGCGATGAGTACCATCATCGGGAGCAAAGGTTCCTTCCTGATATACAGACCAGTCTTCTCCTGGTAATCGTCTCAATTCCATCCAGCGAATACCTGCTACATCACTGCCAGCATCTACAGAAAAGGTCAGGGCTGCACTCTCATGCGTGCCATAATTCCAATAAGCTACATTATGCATAACAATTGTCATAATGCCATCAATACCCTGAGCAGTACCGGGTTGTGGGATACATGCAAATGCACTATTATTAACAGAACAGCCATCGCTATCATAAGGAGCTGTTGCCAGTTGCAAAGAAGAGGTAGACGTATTATTCGCATTATCCCAGTCAAGGTTGATAGTCCATACTTCCAGTAAGTCTTCTGAATTTCCATTACCCCAGGCATCATCATTAATTCTTACTACAAAAATCTCATCTGTAGGAGGAGGAGTCGGGCTATTCCAATCCATTGGGGTAGCAGTAGGAAAGCCTCCACTTATACCTGGGATCTCTATGCGTTGTACGTCAACGGTACTAGCACCGGATAGCATCTGCTGGCGGTTGAGCGCATAAACTGGATAAGAGCCTTGCCCTTCATTGATAGTGAAAAGATAAGCATTAGGCCATACTCCATACTTGGGGTAATCAGCAAAGCCAGGTGTAGTAAGCGTATATAAATTCCAGGCTCCCATAGGATCTGCCGTTTCAGAAACTCCGTACAGTACTACATTGATATTGGCAAGATCAGTTAGCAGCCATCTTTCTGCTTCTTCATCATAAAGGATGAGTGGATCGGAAAAAGACTGCATCCCTATCTCACTCCAGATTGTATTGGCACTGGTTGGTTCTGTTAAAGCCGTTCCATCCTTGGCAAAGATTTGAAACCAGGAAGCATTTACAATTTGCACATAGTGATCAGGCCCCACATCACCATTCGTATCTGGCACTCCTGCATCTGCATCAGATTCGTGAATTCCTTCTATAACAACATTGGGTTCTACTACATTGAGTAAGCTTCTATAGAAATCACTTTGACGAACAGGGTCTTCTCCATGTGGTAAAGCATCCAGGTTTACTTTTGGCTGCTTTCGGTAATTGATGAAATTAGGCGGCATGAAATCTGGCTTATTCGCTTTTCTCATGCTCCTTTTCGATGCTGGTGTTCCTGGCATAGGAGCCAAGTCACGTAGAGGCCTTGTCTTTCCTCTAAATTGAGCTTTTAATGTCTGTGCTCCTTCCTGGATCTGCTGCTGGGCATCCAGGCTTGATGCAAAAAAAGTGCACATTAGTATACAGAGCACTAATTTAAGAGCACTACAAAATGCTTTGTTCATAGTAAATAATTTTTTAATAAGTCTACTTTATACGGAATAGTTGAATTCATTCGGTAGGAAGACGATCAGAGAGATAGCTAAAGTTAGTTTATATGATTTTAATATTTCCATAAATTGCTCAGTGTCACAGGCATGACAAAACCCACTATAATACACAGTTCAATAAATGCTTTATGGGAATACGAATAAATAATATTTCAATTTAATTCGTCGAATTATCGGGTATTCTAAATAAGTAAGTGATCAATATTACTTTAATAATTCTGATGGATTCTTTTATCCTTACTCTTTGTTGAAGAACCGCCTTCCTTAGCTCAGGCTAAGGTCGGGAACCCTCGCCTTGATTAAGAAAAAAATCCTCACGATCAGAATCACAAACTATATTTGATCACTTACTTATCAGGATGGGCAACAGCAAAAACCAAATCGCTGAATTCTATGGTAATGGCATCCGCAGAATCGGTGGTATTAAAAAGTTTAAGTTTAGCATCGGCTGTTATCTTCATTGTCTTTTCTCCATCTAAATCATTACCGAAAGGTTCTACCGCTAATATTTCAAAAAAGCTATCTGCTGGCTGTTGGACATCCAGAAACGTAGAACTGTATGTTTTGTTATCAGGAGATACCCACTCTATTATGACGGTAGAAAATAAAAACTGAATATTCTCTGGCGTAAAAAAAAGCTGATAGTCAAATCCTGCGGCACAACCAATACCACTATGAGATTGTATTTGACTGCAAAAACGATCTGTACAATTTCCTATCATTGTTAAGTCCACACAAACTTCATAAGTGCCTGGTGTATCGTACTGATGAGGTATGAATGCCTGAGCGCCATAGGTTCCCTCTGTATCATCCCCAAAATCCCAGCTTGAGCCTATAATGTCCTGATCAAAAAAAGGTAGTAAAAATTCGACCATGCCATTAGGATAATTAACATAAGAGAAGGTGATAACAGGGCACGGAGCCTCTAAATCCCATAAGTCAATTTCATCTTGCCATAAATTAGAACAATTTGATCCAGAATCTGAAATACTAAGCTCCACTAATGGCGGGTTTGCATCCACAAATTGATAAACTGGCGCAATGGTATATACAGTATCAATATTATTAAATACCCAACGATACTCTAATTGATCATTTAGAATAATATTATTAGGAAAAAATTGATAGATAGAAGAATTCAGCTGAAAGGCTGAAGATATTTCAGCGATTGCCATTGCTCCCGTCTTGATACTCAAATCCCGGATAAAATTATCCCCTTCATTTGTTACCTTCCGATCACGAAGATGGATCGTTAAAGCTTCAGTACAATCACTGCAATTAATCGGAGTAAATTTCCCTGAAAAAGAATATACTTCTAGTTCATCTTTTTCAAAATAAGTGTCCATTATATAATCGTCAATTCCTGCGGCAATGTTAAGTACCTCTCCGTCTATAGTACCTACTGCTTTAAAAACAGGTTCTTCTTCGATTGGAAGTGGAAGCGGATCAGAAGCACATGCATATACCAAAAAGCATGGCATCAATAGCATTATTTCATAGAGTAATCTCTTCATTTTACAGCCGTGATTTCTAGAGGTAGAATCGCTTTAAATATGATATCGCAAGTATAAGCCTCCAAATACAGGTTTATTGATTGTTGGCGTTTTAAAAAAGTCAGCATCAAACATCTTGTTCAACTGATATCTCAATCGCAGTCCAACTTGCAAGTGACTATTATACTGATAGCCATAACCCAAGCTAATACTTGTATTCCATTGTGTTAAAGACGCACCATAGTCTATATCATCAGATTGAGCGATCATAGCATCTCCCTGAATAGTTGATTTTTGATGAACAGAAAGTGCACCCGACGTTTTAAGTCTGTACGCAAAATCTCCACCTAAAGTAAGCTTATGCTGCGATCCTAGCAAATAAGCCCCCTCTATAGGGAAATGCAAATAATGAATATTTTTCAAGCCCCATTCATATCTCGTTCTTGTAGCAACGAAGCCAAAAGTAACTTGCTCTCTTACGCCTACAGGCAATTGTCCATTCAAATAGGTATATCCCAGGCCTGTTGATAATTGCCAACGCGGAGTCAACTGGTAAGTAGCCACAATATTCGCCTCTGTACCATTCAATGGATTAGATAAAAACAAACTTCTACTGAAGTAACTTTCTACACTTAAACCTAAACGAGACGGGCGGGAATAGGTTTGTTCTGGCTCCTGCATCTCTATTACTTCTTTATGAATGGAGGCCACTTGCTGAAATTCTTTTTTTGCAATTTGATTTAAAGGGGTAGATGTCTTAAGTTGTTCAGCGTCTTGTTTAGAGACATGATTATTTTTTAAATAAACCAATGGATTAACACCTTGGTTATCATCACTTTTTCCATCCATTTCAGCAATAGTAGAATGAAGCAGCACCCCTTTTTTAGAAGGGGCCTGCTCATCTAAAATAGTGTTGCTTAAAGTGTTTGATGAAAAAACAGGCCTTTCACCCGACGTGGTTAGAACCCTGTAGTTTTTGTGAACATCTGTGGTTTTAATTTGTAATTCAGCTGTAGAATTTGAAGAAGGTTTACTCTGAACAGCTTTTTGGGATTCCCTTATAAAAGGCGTTGAAATATCTTGATGTTGAGTTGTTTCATTTAATGCCCGAGGTGTTTGCATTTCATCATAAGTAGGAATTCCTCCTGGCTCTTTAATAAAAGTACTTTCGAACAATAATACGAGTCCTCCCAGTAAGAGGAGCAATAAAAGCCACCATTTCCTTTTATTTTTCCGCTGTGCTTTTTCCTCTTCTTGCTGATTGGCTATATGTTCAGCCGCAGCATTCCAGTATGAAGGCTGGTATTTATATTCCGCTTCAGATAGCTTCTTTTGTATAAAGTCCTCAAATGATGGCTCTCCTCTTTTCATAAATTACGTTCTGAACTTTACTAAATTAAGCTGCTTACTCGACTTCATTCTTTCCAGAATTTGACTTTGGAGTTTTTGTTTGGCCTGAGCATAATGCCATTTTGAAGCACTCAACCCGATCCCAAGCATTTCACTGATTTCTTTATGCTTGTACCCATCAATAGCAAATAGATTAAATACGCTTGCTGTTAATGGAGGAAGTGCCGCAATAAAATGCAATATCTCTTCAGCCGAAACCGCCGATGTATCAAACCATTCCTGTCGGCTTTCTACCTGCCACTTCAAGTCCGATTCTTCCATCATAGAAATATGCTGCCGATATTTTTTTTGCTTGCGCATTTCATCAATGATAGCATTCACCATCACTTTCTTCGCCCAGCTAAAAAAACTCCCCTTTCCGCTATATTTATGAATCACTGTCAGAATTTTATAAAACCCGATATTGAGTAACTCCATTGCATCTTCCTTAGATAAAGCGTAGCGCATACAAACCCCCATGAGGAAAGGAAAACATGCCTCATAAAGTTTCCGATGAGCCTTTTCATCACCTTTAATACACGCTTTTAAAATCGTTTTATCTACCTGCATTTGTTAATCAGACGAAAATGGGAATCTAAAAAGTTAGTTGAAGGGAGGATTTTTCAATAGGTAGACACGAAATGGAGAGAAGCACCTAAATAGAAGGCTTCATTTGTCTGGTAAGTGGCAATAATTTAAGGAAGAAGAAAGGATATGAAAAAGCTCAACCATTACATGATTATGCGTTCTGTCTATCTAAAATAATAGGTATATCCACTTATTTATACTCTCATAAAAGAAGTAGGATAATTGGCATCGTGGAATGGCAACTCGCTGCGATAAAACCAACATCTTTATATTTAAAGATTAGCATTCCTTCCTTTGACCATTTGAATTCATAAAATATATATTATCTTTTAGTCTCTAAAACTTTTCTATGCTGTTATCCGAAGATATAACGAATCGAGCTCAAGAAATCCTTGATCTTATAGCTTCAAACCGAGTAGATAAAGCCCTAAAACGGCTGCTGGATTTTGAAAGAGATTTCAGTAAATCAACACTACGTATGCAAAGAGTAGGTTATTTACTTAGTCGAAGATATTCGGAGTGGCAACAGGAAAAAAATATGGGTATACTAAGCCCCGATAATGAATCGCGGAAGATCAACAAATTAAGCCTGGATATAATTGAACACATCAATAATATTAGAAACCACTACCCATTATCCAGCGAGTTCGAACCCACTAATGAAAATTCAAAAAATGAATCTGTCCAGAAGAGTTTAACACTTACAACTTATCCAATATTTGAAATAAATGAAAATCGGAAAAAAGTAGTTTTTGAAGGTAAAAACCTTAGTAGGAGTTACCCTAAATTTATATTGGATAATATTAATCTATTACTCAAAACTGGTGAAATCACCAGTTTGATTGGAAAAAATGCAAGTGGAAAAACAACCTTAATAGAGATAATTGCAGGTGTACATCAAAGTGAACGCGGTTCAATTTCCTACCCTTCTTTAGATTCTGAAAGCAGAAATAATTGGTTCAAGATAAAATCTCAGATAGCTTATTTGCCTCAAACTTTACATAACTGGTATGGTATTTCATTGAAGAGGCTCTTATCATATGAAGCAGCATCTCATAATATCATAAGAGAAAGCAATATTGAAAAAGTGGAATGGATCATTCAAAGAATGGGCTTACAGAAGCATATCGAGAAAAATTGGTCAGAGCTATCGACAGGATATAAATGGCGTTTTGAATTAGCCAGAGCATTGGTATGGATGCCAAAACTCTTAATACTGGATGAACCATTAGCTAATTTAGATATCAATGCACAAGAAACCGTATTAGATGATATAAGAAATTTAGCTAGCAGTTACCAAAATCCGATGGCCGTACTAATTAGCTCTCAGCATCTTACAGAAGTCGATATGATATCTGACAACACCTTATATATCGTTGATGGAAAAACTAGATATTATGGGCCCACTTCAGAAATTGGTACAATAAAAAATAAAAGAGCATTTGAAATTATTTGCGACAAGCCTATTCGTGCATTAGAAAATGCGCTGCAAAATATATCTGAAAATATCAAACTAAAAAATAGGAATAAATACCTGGTCATTACTCCTTTTGAAACTCCTTCTACAGCGATTATGATGGCTTTGGCGCAATCAAATATTAATATTTATAGCTTATCAGACATTACAAATACCAGCAAAATGTGGTTTTATGAAGAAGACTAGAGAGCGAATTGATAAATACCTTATGACTAACTATCCGGCTATCTGGCGGTCACATTTGCACATGACCATCACTGATCCTCTAGTTTTGACTTTGTTCTTTGCTGTCTTATTACTCAAAGTTTTTATAGCTATCCTTGACCAAAACATGTTATTGCTGATAGCACAATACGCTATGCCCCTATACGAAATTCCATTACTTAGTATTGCATTAGGCTTAGCCGTTATTTTAATCCTCTCAATTACCAACTTAAAGAACGAGTTATTTATAAATAACAGACAAAGATACTTCCACTTAAAGTCTCATACTCAATCCGAATACCTTACTGAAAACATATCCTTCCTAATCAGGGGATTAATAATTGTTTTTCTTTCAGCGCTTCCTTTATTATGTTCTTACTCAGCACTAAATAGGTTTAGTAAAAGCAATCCAGCTATGCTAAACAATAAGGATGAACTTAATAAAGGTAAAGCAGTTATTGCCTACCACAAATTGGAGCAAAAATTTGGTAGCAATACACCTTCTCTAACGGACTCCGCCAAATTAAAAGATAATAATTTAACCTCACTTAATAACCCTATCATACTTCGTGATTCCCTAAAACGCCTTGCCGATAAATACAACATTTCGCCATCGGATATAACAAGTGAAAAAGGTGATTCTTTAAAGAAGTTATATCTCAATTCATTATCTATACTTGATAAACTAAATAAAAGTAACACTGAGACAAATCGCTCTTCTTATCGTAAGAAACACAACAATTATTTAAACGCTAATGACCTGGCTATTCACTATAAAGGCAACTTCTTTTATTTGTTATTGCTAATTTCATCATCTTTTTCTTTTTTCATTTTAGGAGCATTGCGAGTGTTTAATGATGAGAATTTTCTTATCCTGGCGATGTTTATGCTGATACTATTGGTTCCTACATTTGCATTAGACTTTCCTTATAATAATATGTATAACTTATTGCTCTGCTTAGCAGTTGTATTTTGTTTATTCTCCAATAACCACCAAGCATTTGGTTTTGCATATTGTGTTGTCCATCTATTAATATTGAATGTCTACGTAAGTGCCATTTGGCCATTAAGAATGGAAGAAAGTGCTTCAGCCAGTTTTTATACTCGTATTCTAGGAATTTCATCCCCTTTTCTTTCCTTAGCTATTTTCGCCATATTGAGAGGTAAGCTTTATGATGTTATGTACAGTCCAAGCCAGCGAAGTTCTATTTAGAATAATATACACTTCCTGATAAAAAGACTTTTCATAAAGCCCGTTCATTCGAAACAAGAAAATCTTAGCTCCTCCCCTGCTCTTTATATGCTTTCACTATATCATATAAAAAGCCCAACCATACTACATGATTAAGCTTTTTCGTGCGAATGACATTGCTTTTATTATTCAGCGGCGACTAAAGATCGCTGGTACGAGTGTGTCTGGTTAGTAACTGAGCTTCCAACACTCAGCTCGAATGGTTGTAAGTAGCTATTTTATCATAACCAAAACCTTTATTTTCAAGAGCATTATTAACTCCTAGTGTATTCTTTGAAACATAGTCCACTAATTCTTCATATGTCCCTTCTTTATGTCCGTACAACATTGCTTGCTTAGTTCCACTTATCTTTGATTCGATTTTCATCACATCTGTTATAAAAATGACCTCCTCTTCTTTTATATATTCATCTAATCTGGATGTATTCTCAACAGAAAACACCAAAAAACTATATCTTCATTACCCACTATCAATGCCATATGCCCTTGTTTACCTGATCAGGTATTTCATGCCCAGTGTTGGATCATCCTGTATTATCCACTCTACATTACCATGTGGGTCATGACTATAATAGGTATAATATTGGTCATTGAGTGTTGCAGAATTACCATCCTCATCCAGGCGTATAAAACTTGCCGCCTTTTTTGCCACTATCTGAAGCAAAACGAGAAATCAGGTATTCGTAGGTATTGCCAATGATGTCCATACGGTCTACATGGGAAGGGCGCAGGCAGCCCATCCAGCGCGGTTGATGTGACCTTGGGAGATGGTTTGATTATTTGTCATTTTTATCTTGATGCGAACTTATTTGTGTTGATTGGTTTCTTTACTACAAAGAATAAAACAAAATGTTTTTATATTTGCACAACATAAAACAAAATGTTATAATTGTGTTTGGGTCCGGTTATTTTCATGTACAATAAAGAGCAATTTGTCTTTAATCGGCGCTCCTAAATTATAACAAAAGTTCATTGACATAGTGGAAGCATAAATACAAATCGCTATATTAACAATTCCTTTTTAGTTGATTACCAAAATGGTTGCTTAGTTTATCCATAAAAGAAAATAACTAAGTTCTATTTCCTTTCGAATAGCGGCATATAAACATTGTGCTATCATGAAAGAAGCAGCAGGTATTATTACAAACACTTCAGATAACAAGCCTTATACTCCTGAGCCCTTGTTGGTTTTGGGGTATAAGGCTTTGTTATATCATATCATTTCTAATTTTCAACCTTATTCATTCACTCACTCAAAATTTATTGATATGGATAGTTTTTTACAATCTCAGTATAACAATCTGATACAGGCACTAGGTTCGTCTAATACAGAATCCTTTAAAAAGGACATCAAAAGTTATTCAAAAATATTTTTAACCACTGGTTTTTTGATGAAACGTTTATGTTCACTTAAGAAATACGTTAAGCAATCAGGAGCATGGGGCGATGAATTTCAAAGCTCTTATAAATCACTAATAAAACATCTAGAAAACTTCATTAATGTTCAAACGCCCATCAGTGATGAAAAACTAGAAAATGAATTCTTAATTCAAAAGAAAAATTTAAGGAGAAAAGTAAGAGAAACTGATAATTATAAAAGAGGCAATAGGTTCCCAGATAGCGACACATTTTGTCAATTCCTAGATAGGATAATCGTATCACTTGAAGAGATAGAACACATTCTTGTGTACGATCGAGACCATCAACTCCATAAAGCTTCTTTAGATATTCTTAGGTAATTTAACTTAAGATGCACTTCTAAATCCTCTCCCAAAATCTTCAAATGGGGAAACCTAATAGCACCATACTAGAATTTCAATATTCCTCTACAGGCCAAGGAGGGGCTGGGAAGGTAGAGTTAGACCCTAATACTATAGAAGGAAGAAAAAAACTAGTAGAGATATATAATAGATTAGGTAACGAGTATCTATCTATCAGAAGTTATAAAGATGTAGATGTAGCAGAATTAGAGAGGCTTGATACATTAAACAAAACACTACTAAAACTTTTTTCAAACAGGATGATCCAGGGAAAGTTTGCTAAATACAATACTAAGTCGTTGAAAGATATAAATGGATTATTCCTATACATGAATAGTAAAGAAAAAGAAGGTTCTGAATTTTTCAGCGCATTTACAAATTTGGCATATCTACTTAATGATACTGCCACTGAAATTAAAGATGATCATACTTGACAAACGGTTTCAAGATATTATCCTAAAAGATGCAAAAGATCAATCATTAAATACAATCACCTCATTGCGCTCAATAGTTAAGGATAGCAGCTCCAATAGAAAACTAATTTTTCTCTTTAATCTCGGCATTTCAATAAAAATCTCTGACCATAACATAAGCCTAAATACAAATCACTATATTAACAATTTATTTTTGGTTGATTACCAAAAATAGTTGTTTTGTCTGTTCACGAAAATATACTAATAACAGATAAAGCCTATTTCCTTTCGAATAGCAAAACATTGTGCTATCATGGAAAAAGCAGCAGGTATTAATTCAAACACTTCACATAGCAAAGGTTATATTCCTGAGCCCTTGTTGGTTTTAGGGTATAAGGCTTTGCTCAATCATATCATTTCCAATTTTCAATCTTATTCATTCACTCATTCAAAATCCATTAACATGGACCATTATTTACAACTTCAGTGTGACTATCTGATGCAGTCATTAGGTAATCCTTCAAGTGATGCACCAAATGATTCTTTTGAAACTCAAAGTCGAGTTCATATACAGACCAGAGTTCTAATTAACCAAGTGGAGGCATTATTAAAAGACATTGAGAGGCATGGAACATGGGGGAAAAATTTCAAAGATTCGTTTTTAACGATAATAAAAGGAATAAATACTTTTTTGCGTTCAGATATAGCTTCTCCTAATAAACAAATAAACAGACAAATAGAACACTATAAGATGAACATTAGAAAAGATCAAGAAATGTTAATCACCATTTATAGCGAAGGGAAGCGTAAAGAAAGGAGACGATACAAATTAAATATAATTCCAATACTTAATTCCCTCAAATTAGTGGAGTCTCTACTTTTAGAAGTCCAAGAAGGGCATCTTAGAAATCAAAATTTAAGAATTATAAGATGATCAGCTAAAAGCAATAGATGCCTACAAAGGACAGAAATATTAACCTCAATAATTTTATTAAAAGACTAGATTTAATAAATATTGGAGATTCTATTTCTGTTTTGTTAAATTCAACTGATCCTCTAGAATTATTAGGCAACATAAAAGAGTTCTATGAAAAGATCGGAGAGGAGTTTCACGACTTAGAAAATTCAATTGAATTTGATGCCGACAATTTCGACAGAATTTACAAATTACATATAATATTCTCTAAAGGAGTAATAAAGAAAGAAACACAAATTGATCTAAGCGACGTAAAAGGGGAGATACTAGATCGTATTTCTGGCTTATGTAGTTTTGTCAAGAGGCATGCAAATAAAGATGAGCCTTCTGATATATTTGACGTAAAACTCAAATCTCTTGCAAGGTATCTCATGAGTTTTGCAGATGATTTAGATCGCATTATTAATATAGAGAAAGCTAAACGGAATAAAATTTAAATCTATTTTAGTTTGTGATTAACATACCGACAAGACAGCTTCCATTCCGTACTACAAACATCTCTTATCCAACACTTTTTGGTATGATCCCATCGAAATACAACTGCCATATCTTTCCCTTTTTTGGTAGACGACCAGTAGCAAGATGTAGGAGCCATGCCTAGGTCTATAATTTGCCCTTCAAATGGTACTTCAATGCCTGCTAGGGAGTGCTGGAAATCTGGCAAATCTAGCATTCTTTGTTTTGACTTTATCTTTTTGTTTAAATCGTTACTATTATAATAACCTTCGTAATGATTTAGAAGCTCAATCCACTCGCTTTCAGTAGGCAAACGCCAGCCTAATGGTACCTTATTTGAAGCTTCTTTCAAAGAGAATAAATGCTGCTTTTTACCATTATTAAATAAAACTGAATAATCTTTCTTGAGCCATGAAATAGTTTCTAAATCAATTGTATTACTTCTAGTTTCAGCTTCATTTTCTTTAAAGAATATATTATCACCCTTCTTTTTGAAACCAATAATTGGAAATAATTTTTCATACTCCCCTTTACCTACGTATTGTTCAATATACTGTTGCTGACCAATAACAAATTCTTGTCCGAGTATTATTCCACTTTTAGAGCCAATCAAGGAACGTACATATTCAATATCATTTTCATTGAACATAAGATCACCAATTTTCAATACTTCAGCACCTACCCAATGCAAAAAATGATTGGAATCAATTTCTCTTTTTTCCCCTTCTAAACTAATTCTAAGCCTTAAGGCCAGGAAGTAACCTAATAAGCTTGCTTTTATTTTCCTTTTTCTTTCATCAATCAACTCATATTCGAGAACTTTATAATTACCTGCTTCCCAATATACTATATGAGTATTACTTCCTTTAGTTATTTCTTCGTTTCCAAATATAGAAGAGTAACAACAATCAAAGACAAGAATTTTTTTCCTACGTCCACATTTGTTAATGAAATGTACAATATCACTACTTAGCAGAAAGGTAGTATCCCTATCGGTTTGTGAAGTATCTAAAAGCAGCTTCAGACTATTCGAATCCTTGATTGCATGACCCGCGAAGTAGAAAAAAACAATATCATTTTCATCACTTTGATCAGCTAGTTCAAACAACTTTTCCCTGACTTCGCTGGCTGTTGTAAATTTGCCTGGCAGACCATACTTTATTACATTTTCAACTTTTGAAAAATCGATTTCTTTATTCTTAAAATTGTCGGGCCTAAAATCTGGAAATCGAAAACCATGCAAGTGTAGTCCGATTGCCAATTGTTCTGCATCGTTCCTTGCACACTCTAAATCTTCATAATCACAGCCAACAATAAAAGCCCATTTATTCATGTTCCATTAGGATAATATTATTAGCGAATATAGACCGTTTCACTGCTTCCACGATTTGACTTATGAGCTTTTACAGACTTGTTAGTCTTTTCATCTATTTCTACCTCTATAATTTTCATTTCTTTTCGGGAATACTTTTCCAGAATATGGTTGATAATTTTCAGATAACGCTTCAACTCCACTCTGGTGCTCGTAAGTATTTTGACTTCGCCTCTAGTTTTGTGCTTTTTTTCTTCTTCTAGGATTAGAATCGTACTACCATGTGTTTTTATATTGAGTATACGGTTACTTATAAAGTCTTCATGAGAAATAATATTCTCATCCTCTAAGTGTTCAAAGAACACGCCGGGTAATTCCACATAGGCTGTTACTTCTGACATAGACACTAAATTTTAATTTAACGGACAAAATAATCAATTTGGAATATAATTAAGTAATATAACTATCTTAAGGTTATAATTAACCAGACCACAAGCAATGTCAAACACTAAATTAAAAAAACATAGAGATAAAAAATATTGTCAAATTGTTTTTACATACTGCTATCATTCTCTCCTTATTTTTTTTAGATCATTGTTACCTGTTGGTCATTTAATTATATTAATATTCCTTCTTTGTCGGCTTCTCAACGATGGCCAGGGTTACGAACTATTTATCATCACTGCCGAAAAGTTTGATTTTACTACTCATCACTGGTGGAAAACGGCCGTCTATGTTATTTTCACGGTATTGACTTTGCGTTTGTTCATCAGGCTGGTCCATTTTTTCTGTTATCAGAGCTATTATAAGTATAGAAGGGTACGCCCTCACCTTTCAAGCAATATTCTATGCGATTGGAAAATTCAGCTTATTAATACGATTGTATTATCTCTCATTATTCCATTGTTTTTCATTATCAAATTGATGTGTACTGGGGATAGTTGGTTTATTGGAGGGCTTTTCTTAGCCTTGCTACTTATATATACTTTCTTTTTGGTAAAAGAATATTTATTTTTCTTTCAACAGATAAAGGCAAAGCAGGATAATTTAAATAAGGCTCGTTTTTGGGTGCAATTAAAAAAGCTAAAGCAGCTAAAAAAATTGGAGGATAAAATCAATGAAGCGATTTTGGAGCATTCCATTTCACAAGAATTAGCTAATGATATCAAGGCGCACCAATTAAACGAAACCGATTTAACGGAATATATAGGCAGGGATCTATCAGCAGATGAAGAAGCCATGCAAGAATTGTTTAAGACAAATCAATGCCTGGAGCAAAAAATACAGCGAAAAAGAGACGAAATATGGCAGAAACAACGCAGTACAGATATTGTCTTCAACAATGTATTAAATCAAAGCATTAATCGCAAAGGGCGTATTCTCCGTAAATCCATACAAGGAAGTGGCAAATACATAATACTCTTGCTTTTGTTAATTCCAGCTCTACTTTTTTGGCCTAAATTATCGCTTTGTTTCGGCGAGGTGCTTCCACCCGCCCCAATTGTAATTTTCTGCATACTTTTTTTAATACTTATCATACACAATATCATCCGATATGTGGGCAACAATTACATATTCAATCTTTTTATCCTAATATTATGGTTAGGCCTTTGTAGTCTTGTAAATAATAATCATAAAATAACTACATCTACTAATACCATTGACCGAGAGTCTATTGATGATCGATACATGAATTGGGTAACACAAAAAGGCTTTCATAAAGATAGTACCGACAACTACATATTTTTGATTGCTTCTGAAGGTGGAGGAATCCGTTCAGCTTATTGGACCGTAGAAATGCTGCATAAATTATCAATGCTCGATAGCCTTCAATTTCTAAATAATACCTTTTCAATTAGTGGTGTCTCCGGAGGTAGCGTAGGTGCAGCTCTTTATACTACCTTAAGAAGAGATGCTTTATTAGATAATAATGAGCAATTGTTAGATAAGCATCGTGATATTGTTTCTGATGACTTTCTCTCTCCTTTATTGATTGGTTTTTGTTTCACAGATTTAATACAGAAGCTTATACCTTTTAGGATTGAAAGTTGGGATAGAGCAAAAATATTAAAATATACCTGGGAGGATGTCTACTCAGAACATACTTCAAAAAACACACTAGAAGAAGGCTTAGCAAGCGTTTTTGACAAAAACTATGAACTTCCTATCCTACTTTTGAATGGTACCAGAGTAGAGGATGGTTCAAAAGTCATAATGAGTAATGTTAGCATTAATCATACTGCTTTTAAAAATAATACTGATCTTATAAATACCATTGGCAAAGATATACCAATTAGTACTGCTGCTTTATTAAGTGCTCGTTTTCCACTTATTACTCCAGCTGGAAAAATATGTAAGGGCTCATCCTACTGGGGCAATGTAGTAGATGGTGGCTACTATGATAATTCTGGATTAGAAACAACATTCGAAGTTTTACAAATGATCCGAGGGATGAATAAAGATTTATTTCCTGATGCCGGGATTAAGCCTGTAGTGATTTTCCTTAGAAACTCTAAAAATGTTGTAAATCCTCCAATCAAAAAATTTCACGAAATCAAAAACCCTATCAATGCATTTTATAATGCCTGGAACGCCAGAGGCTTCTCTATCATTCCTAAATTAAAACAAATGCAAGATTTTAAAGAAGTCACCTATCTTACGTTTCAATTAAATAGGGAGAAGTATGATGTTCCCTTAGGTTGGTCAATTGCTCAAAAAACAAGAAAGCAAATTGATCAATGTGTCGAATCAATAGGATATCAATTACCTGAAAGATACGATATCATTGATTCATTAAATTGGTGCAATTATCAAGCTCTTATAGACTTGATTCGATAAAACTATAAGTAGCTCATATATATAGCTGGCTGTTCAACTGATGTTTATCGAGTATGGCAAAATAAAAAAAGCCCAATCATACTACATGATTGAGCTTTTGTGCGAATGAAATCGCTTTTATTATTCAGCGGCAACTAAAGATCGCCGGTACGGGTGTGCCAGGACAGGAGCTAGGTGGGGTGATTTATGTCGCTTGTTTTCAAGGTTTTATGAAGAGTGGGGTTGGGGTTGGAGAAATATGTGGGAAAAAAGAGTATAACTAACATCAATTATACATCGGGCGTCCCTGTAAATTATTCATCAAGAAGGAATCAGAATAATATTTCGAATAAGATATTATCAAGAAGTGGCTTATTGCGTGTAGTGATAAGCCATTTTTCTTGAAAAAAGATGTTGATAGGTTGGAAGCTTGGTAACGCATCCAAATAATTAGTGCAGTAGGCTTCCAAAAGGCATAGGGGTGGCATTAAGCAGAAGGCAACTAATCTTTCTACTTAGTTTAAGCAGCTTTTAATTGAGTTTGTGTACTTATGCGTTTACTAATCTTAACGGCAGAGGCAGTCCAGACACCAAAGTAGAGCCACAGCTTTTGAGTATCAGGTAATCTGGCTTTAATTCGGTTTAATCCATAATGTAACTTTCCATTACCAATAGCGCCTTCCATTTGAGCAGCCCTTGCAGCCCTTAATCTTTTCTTGATGAGTTGTTTGTTTTTGTTGGGGTGCTTAGGTTTTCGTCCTTTGGGTACAAAGGTAGTAGTGATGGTGGTGCACAAACGACGGTTAGCATTAGTAGCATAAATGTTGTCGGCTCCTACAAATTGGCATTTGTTGAAGTATTGTTGATGAAGCTTTATAGTAGGCTCTAAGCGTTTAGCTTCATTAAAGGCATTGAAGCTGAAGTGCTCCACAAAACTAATGCCATCAACATTGAATAAGTGCACTTTAGGGCCAAACTCTACTTTCTTTGTTTCTTTACCTCTGATGATGGGCCTTATCCAATGTTGGGACAGGCTTAATATTCGATTATTGATCTTTGCCTCTGGATTGGTAAAATGAAGGAGCTGTTGTTCATATACCTGTTCAATGAGCAGCTTTTGGATTTGTTCTTTTTGCCTTAAGATGATTTGTTGCCTATGCTTTTGCTTCATTACCGCCCAGGTATCTAGTGCTTTTTTCAGCAAATGCAATAAAGAACGAGTAATAGCAATACGCCGCTTTTTGGGTTTACGCCTCAGTTTTTGAAAAGAGATATAACGTTGGTAAATTGCTTTTTGCTTGCGCCGAATACGCCTTTGTCCTAAACGAAAGTTCCATTTATCAATCAGAGCCCATGTCCATTCACAGCATTCCCATAATAGCTTCACATCAGTAGGATAGCGCATCGCTACTTCATAACAAGTGGCATCCATCAATACTGCTGATTGCTGTTGAATGTAAGGACTCCAATGTTTTGCTAGTTGATCCTGGAAGGCTTCATAATCAATATGTTTAGCCAGCCACCTACGGCTACGCCCAACTATATCCTTGTCTCGGATCATTTGCCCTAGCTTGAGCCGGATACCACAAAAATATTGCAGTGCCCAATCTGTATTAAGCCGTTGACGCAATTTGTCATCGCTT
Source organism: Chitinophagales bacterium (assembly GCA_022360175.1). GTDB lineage: Bacteria > Bacteroidota > Bacteroidia > Chitinophagales > Saprospiraceae > JAKSDI01. The sequence goes on along the minus strand of JAKSDI010000175.1, from coordinate 170 downwards.
AAATTTAAGTAAGCCTTCAATATCTGTAAGCCGATCATGCCTTTGACATCAAAAATGGAAGGAGCTCCTCTGCCTGAGCTCGATGGAAATAGCCTGGCTAACTCTTCAAAAGGAATAGACTCATACAGATGGCCTAGAGGCATGGAGAGAAATATCTGCCAACGAAAATC
>JAKSDI010000282.1 GCA_022360175.1 Chitinophagales bacterium | reverse complement strand
ATAACATTAAAAAAACATCTTTTTATTTGTTTTTTCTCTTATTAATTAATATCATGTGCCTATAATTAATTTTACACCTCGTATTTTTGATGATAAGTTTTAAAACTTATCACTGTTCATACTACAACAATCATTTTTCAAATTTGCACAGATAAATTTCACGAAGAGAGCTTTATAGTGCAGGCAATACTTCCTGTGATGAAGGCATATGTCTTGATCACAAGGGGTTAAGTCCTGCACTATAATATCGCTAATCAATCTAAATTATTAGATTATGCATAAATCATTACCCAAAAACACCATTTTCACTTATCTAACGAGCTATCAACTAAAAAATAAAATTCTATCCGGTTAATACGCTCTAAATCAACCTAAAACTACTCAAAACTACAAGTTGGACTAAGGTATCCCAAGGATACCATCTATTTCTATTCATTTAGAAGTCATTTGAAATCGCTTTTGGCTATCAAAACGACTTCAAGTATATTTTTTAATATTTAGAATCAGAATTCTGGATAAACTCAGGTGCGCAACTGAGTGGAATGCCATTATTCCTGCTTATTTATTAAATTCTACCTAACAATTTTAATTATGAAAAAAACTATGTTCTTTCTACTCATTGCCTTTTTAATGCCGCAATTGAGTTTCAGCCAAGGATCGTGTCATTTTAGTGCTCAGGTTTATTCGCAAGATCCTTGCTGTATTATTATTAACGCTGGTTGTGGCGACGAAACTGCCTGGACCGTTGTAGTGGATGGAACCACTACTTATGATTATACAGACTACGATCAGGTCCTTGGAGGGCCTCAAATACTACACTGTTATGGAGGTAATGGTGTACATAGTGTTAACTTTTATGTAAACGGAGAATTGTACTGGAGCCAAAATGTTGAAATTACAGGTTGCGATGGTTATTGCGATGTATGTGATATCAAACCGATGGTTGCTTCCTATTATGATTTCCCAGACGATTGTCAAACCTTCCTGGATGTAGATTTTCAAAATCTGAATGGAGGTACTGCTTTCTCTTCAGAGTGCACCAACCCTACTTTTGTTTGGGACTTTGGAGATGGTACTAGCAGTTCGCCTAGCAGCTCAACCTATGCTTTACACAGCTATCCAGCAGATGGCACCTATACTGCCTGCGTGACTTTTTCTGTTACCAATCCGGATGGCGAGCTTTGTGTAGTAAGCCAATGTATCGAAGTGGTGGTAGAAGGCTGTGATGAAGAAGAACCATGTTGTGGTTTTGCCATTGATGGCCCAGGTTACATCATAGCTCCATGGGATCCATGCCTTGTGCGCTTATCTCCTGGCAGCCGTAGCTATAGTGGAGAATGTAGCAATCATACGATCTCCTATGATATTGATGGCGATGGTACTATTGAACATGTAGGCACTTATTTCATGCATACATTTAGCGGTCCTGGCCCACACACTGTTTGCGTAACCATGTCTTACGGAGATTGTGAAGTATCGGATTGTACAACCTTTACATTGCCAGATTGTACCGGCCTAAAAGGCGGCGGTGAAGCCCTGGGAAGCGGAAACTGGGAACAAGCACTAGAAGACAAAATCGAGTTTTTCCCAAATCCGGTAACGGATCAACTGAATATCAAATTGATAGATAATCCATGGAATCCTACTCAATTAGTTATGCTTATGGATGTAAGCGGCAAAGTCGTACAAGCACAGCGCCCAGTAGATCCTAACCAAATACAATTGGATATGTCTGGCCTGGCTTCAGGCATTTATACCGTCCAAATATTGGGCACAGAAGGAGTCATCACTACAGAACGTATCGTTAAGACGCAATAAGGGGAATTGACACCATATATCATATGGTTGTAGCGCCCTGTACTTTGGTGCAGGGCGCTTTTTTGTGCTAGCAGGGGCACGAACTAATCCGCATAATAATCTATAAATCAAACTACTGGAATAAATTAAAAATTCATTTTAGATGTTTTTTGATATCATGAATAGATAGTCTTCCGAAATGTCAATGGAATTCTAAAACTACTCCTTCTCCCGGCAGTAACCATTCTCTTGAAATAGCAGATATTCCATTCGGTAATATTTTTCCATCTAATATTGATTCTGAAATACTGTTAGTTTTATCCCAATATCGAAACCAATTACAAACATATTTATACTCGTTTTTGTAGCTTAATCTAGCCGTATATCCCTTTGTTGGATACCTCACGTATAGAGAATATGATTTGTCAATTAATGGCTTTATTATCTTTGCTTTAATTTCTATATCTAATGAATCTTCAATTTTTACTTTCCCAGCAAATCTGTATTTAAAATGTTTCAATTCTGCAATAAAGAATTCAGATATTTCTAAGTCTTTTTTTTCATAATAGGAATCTCCCATCTTCAGATTAAACTTTTGAATAAAACTTTCTTTTACTAAATCCTCATTATCTAAAACAGGAGAATGATATTCTAATACTAATTCAAACATTTTGTTATGACTGACAGGTAGATGATCAGCAATTACTCTATATGAAACATATTGCTCTTCTTCAACCAAATCATTATATTTTTCACTATCAACAACTGTAAAATCTACAATGTAGTTATGCAAATGAAAATCAGTTTGACAATTCTTTTGAATAGAATTTATCATTTCATATAGACCAACTTCAATTTTTTCTGTAGAATTTTTTATTTCATCGCTAATAATTTTCTTCTTCAAGAAAGCCTTATGTTCATTTGTAAGCGAACTAATTATATCACCTGTTACAAACAGGTTAGATATTGTATTCGATATATACTCTCTTGTATTAGGAAGGTTTAAAAACAAAGTAGCAATCCCTCCTGCTGTAAACGTTCCTCCTATTCCAGCTAGAATAGGTTTAATAATCAGCAAAAACTCATTGCTTCCTTGTATAGAATTTGAAACAATAATCAATAGCACACCTAAGGATAACACAGAAAATATAAATATTGCGGGGCTATGCTCTTTATACCAATTACTCATCTTGTATTTTATATTACATATAAATATATTGTATACTTCATTCAATTGCAAATAAAAGTTGAATAAGTACCATTTCCAATACTTACATTGTATGTAAGCATTGCTCCATTTATTTTATTACTTCTCCTTAAATCTAACTACTTATTACTCTCCTCTTTCTGGCATTTAATAGTTTCTTTCATTGAAATTTCAATTTATCCACTAATGAACATCTCTGACCAATTCCCTTTTACACCTCTTTTTACATCATCTCGTATTGCCCTAAACCAATCCTTGCCATCCCAGTTGATTTCTTTTTCTAGTTTGAGAAACAAAAAAGGGATCGTCCATTTTAATTTCACCTTATAATCAGTAGCTAATTTCAATTGCTTGGATGCCTTTTCCCAATCTTCAATAATACTGGTGGCATCCGGTACTTTTTGAGAGAAATCGGCCATTCCTTTTTCTATAATAGTGATAATGTCTTGTGCAAAGTCTTCACTTATACTCTCCTCCTTATTTTCAATATTCAACAATAGTTCAATCAATTCATGTTGATAGATATCGCCTCTATTGATGATACTATTGAGCAAAACATTTTGCCCTTCAAGCTTAGTTTGAATATCCCTTAATTTCTCGTCTAATTGATTCAATTCTACAATTTCTTCTTCTACATTAGTTCTTGGCTCCTGCGCTTGATTTTCTGATAAGCCAAGCAGGCTATTGGCTATCTGTTGTTTATTGACAGACAATTCTTCTAGACTAATCATTCCTAAGTAATAATAGCGTTCTAATTGATTCAACTTAGACAAAAGTAAAGTTCCTTCCATTGGGAAATCCTGTTCAAAAACATCTATTGCTTCTTTGATTTTACCTTGAGAGATTAATTTTTTCAGGGTAGGCTCCTCTATATAATGCTCATTATAAGATGCTTCTAATATTTCCAAAACCTGAATTTCCTCAAAGCTATAGGAACATTCTACCGTTAATTTATTTTTTTCTTTTCGTCTCAATAGATACTTATAATCATAAAACTGAGGATCATCTGAGTGCTGACAATCACTACAATGACAAGGGATTAACTTCTTTACTTTTATTCTATTAAAGGTGTCATTAAGTTTATCTATTTCACTAATAATAATACTGGATAAATGAACGCAATGTGCCCCCTTTACCCGAATTTCTAAAGTTTTCTTACCATAAGTTTCAATGACCTGAGCATCCGTGTTTTGATAATGAAATACGCATCCATTTTTCCAGGCCCTATTTTTGATGTCTTTGACATACCGGTGCAACTCGACAATCAACATACCCAATAACCCTTTTGGCATGAATTCATAATCGTAATTTATAATAAGGTTTTGATAACTATCCCAATCATAATCAGGCTGTTCAACAGGAAGTAAATTAGGAGAGATATATGCAGTGGGAGAAGAATAAGGAATCCGATAGCACAATTTGAATTTTTCCATCAAGCTTACCAATTCATCATGCATATCCTCATAAGGAGTTTTGTTCCAGATATCTTCAGCTTGTTCAATGGTGAAATAACCATTCTGTGAACGTACTGTGCTGTCATCTAATATGGTATATACTCCTTTTGTAGCCCAGGCATTTTGTAGAATGACAATCTTTTTTAAAACCTTATCATCTCTAAAATGCAGGAAAACCCCAAGGTCATGAAAGAGGCCTCCCAAGCGTTGTATATCATCTTTTTCAGAAATGCTATGATGCCTGCATATTTCATAAAAATCTTTATCACTGATATAGGCTTCAGTATTTGCCACATCTCTTAGGCTTTCCCTAATTTCCACCCATTGTTTAGGCAATTCGCTTCCTATGTGTGGCAGACGCTGTATTTCGATTTGAATATCATTTATCAATTTCTCTAAACGGCCATCGGTTATATCAGCAATATCAGCATTGCGTACATATAGGATATTCTCAAAAAAGCGTCGCAATCCTCTCAAATCCAGTTCTGACTTTGAGCCTCCTACTTCATTTTCAACAAGTATTACGGGGCTATTGTCGCTGAATAAAGCGATGGTCTGCAACCAATCATTAAAATCCGTTTTATTGATCCGTGTACTATTTAACAGAACATATAGTGAGCGTTTAGTCAGGAAAAACTGATGAGTACTATGGTAATACCCCTGGCCTCCAAAATCCCATACATTCATTAAAAAAGGAATCTCTGGCTTTTGTATATTATGTATAGGCATTGCTTGTATATCAATACCTTTCGTCCTGTCATCTCCTTCTTTTGGCATTTCACTATCTAATCTCTTCATTTTCCATGCTAAACTGGTTTTACCAGCTCCACCGTCTCCTACTATAAGTAGTTTTGCTTCATAGAGATAATCTTTCCCCTGTTTTTCCAGGTCATCAAAGTATTTTTTAATTTCATTACGCCCTTTTTTCACTATTTCAATTGGTGGAGATTCTATGGGGTTTTCACCGATTACAAGTTTGCTATTTCTCATGCTGTCGCTATATTCAATATCTAAATTAAAATCTAATACCCATTGAGGAAGTTTTTTGATACGATTATTATTTAAGCCAATCTTTTTAAGATTTTCAAGTTTCGCCAATGGTGATATATCAGATATTTGATTTTTCCCTAATTGAAGAGCATTCAAGTTTTTCAGATACTTAATACTGCTTATGTCGCTTATAACATTTTCATATAACCACAATGTTTGTAAGCTAGGCAGTTTTTCCAAAAAACTAATATCCGAAATATTATTGTCGTTAAGGTATAAGGATTGTAAGTTGGACAGTTTTTCTAAAAAACTAATATCCGAAATATTATTGTCGCTAAGGTCTAAGCTTTGTAAGTTGGACAGTTT
>JAKSDI010000112.1 GCA_022360175.1 Chitinophagales bacterium | reverse complement strand
TCGACGGATTTTAGCTATCGTTTCCACAATCAACATCCTCCTGCCCTCCATGATTTGTGTCATGGAAGGTGTATATCAGGGGGGTCAATTTTCGACGCTGATTTTCCTATTTAGGGGGTCATTATTGCACGCTGATTAACAAAAAACTTGGTATTTTCTGATATACCAATCCATTTGAAGAGAATAAATTTTTCTTATTACGACTTTAGCATCCCAGAGAATAGTCAAATACTTTCCATATCTCAGTTGCTTAATCCAACTATTCACACCATAGAATGCTGCTATTGCTGCTATGACAGTGCCTACCCCTGACAGGAAACTACCAATTTGGGAGAGGTAAGACATTATGACCCCCAAATAATTATGATCAATGGAAGCATTAAGTATAAGAATAGAAACGCCAACAGATCCATAAATTAAAGCGACAATGAAAATACTAAGTCTCATGTAATTTCTCAGATCCTGTTCAAAGCTATAACAGTTGTAATAAGTGGAAAATTTTCCATGCTATCAGCCGAAATAGGTGGCCAGTTATTCCACTTATTAAAATTCAGATCTAATTTTCCACCTATCCCGATATTAAAGCCGTTGAAGTGGAAAAATGCTTAATCGTTGAAGATAAAGCATTATCAATCCCAAATTACAATAATAAATTTAATGCCCTGTAAAAAGTCTTTCTCCGATAATTGAAAGAAACAATATCCTCCAAGGAATAAATTTGATCCGGTATAAAATGGATTAAGGGCCAGGGAGCTGAGGTGCAGCCCCAAGCGGTCCTTTAAGGCGACTTGTTAAGTAACGGTAGAATGTCACGTGAAATTTGAAATTATCTTTTCATTAACGCAGCTTCTTAAAAAAATATTCATTCCAGACATATCGTTCGAAACATAAAATTCAAGCATAAGGGTATTAAATTCAAGTTGACGCTTCACAGGGACGTTGATTATTGGGAAGCCCTCTTTAAGTAGTATCCCGTTCATCATGAAGCGACCCATTCTTTTATTAACGTCCCAGAAAAATTGGGTACGAGCCATTTTAAGGAATGCTGAGATGGCTTTGTCATATGCGTCTGTAATAATTTCGATTTCTGACTCTGTTTGTAACCATATTTCATCGAGTTGATCTGGAGCAGGCGGTTCATGTTCTGAGCCGCTTATAGATACGTTACCTGAGCGGAATACACCCCATTCAAAGGCTTCTTCTTTAGCCGCTAGTGCATGGAGTTCAAGTGCAATTGATTTTGAAAAATTAAAACGATTTTCATCGATTAATTCAAAGATTCGCTCCCAAGTATTTGCTTGGTTTATAACCATATTTTGGTCACTGATTTTGTGACCACCAACAGTGACACCGTCTAAGATTGTTTGAACCTCAGGTAATGTCATTAAAACGCCTTCAAGGTTTACGGCTTCATAAACCAATGAAGGCACTTCTCGAATAGCCAAATGCTTCGCCATTCGTTTGTTGGGGGTCATATTCCAATATGTCTCTGAAATAGCCATGTATATTATCCATTTTAAATTGAAACTTGGTTATATGTATCACAACCAACTCAGTATATTTATGGTACTTTAGCCAAAATTTCAATTGGACAGAGAAGGGTTGGGTGAGAATAAGTTACTTAACGCTTGAGCTTAGGGGCCGCCGAGCGAAGCGAGGGGACTGGGGCGCAGCCCCAAGCGGTCCCTTAAAGCGACTTGTTATACGCTATCAATCTCAACGATTACAGATTTTCCGCTGGAATTGTCACCTGTACCCCACTGCCACTCTTCGTGAAATTTTAATCTTCCATCTTCTAAGATTTCAGGGGTAGATTTACACTGACCAACTTTTAACTCACCATTTGAGTTAATATGGTGATAAAAAAATCTTAAAGTACCGTCTATATTAATTTTACCCAGCAAATGTCCATTTGCGATACATCCACCAGAGTATTCTGCTGAAATTATGTTCTCTTCCTGATGGTAGTGGAACAATGTATCAGAGCTAACCTCACCATTATCTGTATTTTCAACTGATTGAAAAATTTTCCCTTCAAGATCAAATTTCATAACTACAATTTTCCCTTCGGATTTTTGTTTATGGATCATTACATGATCGAGTTAAATTCGACCCTTTGGCCAGAATAGTTTGAAATAACAGTCTATTATTGTATGCTTTTTTAAGAAGCTTAGATTGAATACTCTCAAACTTTTATTTACGGATTCAAGTGATTTAAGCGATCCTCACATTAGATCTTCTTTTGAAGTAGCTTTTAGAGAATTTAGAATTTAAATCAATGTGTAATCAACTTTAGACATCGTATAACGCAAAGCTTAGGGGCCGCCGAGCGCAAGCGAGGGAAGCAACTGCGCAGCAGTTGGCGGTCCCACTAAAGCGCCTTGTTGTGTAATGGCTTGGATTCACAAAATATTTCTAAAACGACATCTCAAACGTAAAGCCAATGTTTTTAAAACGTTTGAGTTGTTTCACTGCTACTTTACCCACGACTGAAAAAACATAACCAAGACGATAAGTGAGTTACCGAATCCGCACGTGTTAAACAAAGTACAAGACTCCGATAACATTACTTGAAATATGAGTATTTGCAAAAGGATAATGTTTCAAAATAACAAAAT
>JAKSDI010000149.1 GCA_022360175.1 Chitinophagales bacterium | reverse complement strand
TGTCTGTGAATTTTATGTTTCATCAAGGCGGAGGTTCCCGCGCATAGCAGCGCTACGCAAGGGGTTCTCTAACGAAGAGTAAGCATAAAAGACACCATAGATTACTCGTCTTTTGATACTTGACAGAGCACTAGATTTAAGGAGTAGGGCCTACCTCATTGTATACTGCACAATCAATACTAATTCGGTAACATTCAGTATCAGGAGAGTGTATAACAGAACTTGCTTCTAAACATGTCTCACCACCATTTGAATCAATACAAAGCCAGGTAGCACCTCCTACTAAAGCAGAAGAGTTTTCTACTTCATAGTTCTTAAAATTTGAAATTCCTAATTTCATTTTGAAATATATTTTGGGTTTAAAATTAATTACAATCTAAAGGTAGCCTTACAAAGTGCCATATGTTGGCAGTTTATAAATTATCCGATTTTATTACTGATTTTGTGTTAGTAATACTCTTCTTATTAATGGCAAACGTTGGACATAGTAATGAGGGATAGGGCGTTCATTCCATATGGCTGCGGGGGTACTTGTTAGCCCTGATGAATTCCAGTATTCATAGCTCTTGTGCAGCTGATCTTTTATTTCATTATCCAGGCTAAGTTTTTGATGGTGGTTTCGCATTTTACGAATCCCCTTATTTTCCATGAAGTGATCCAGGCTTTTTATGCCCTCGGATGGATCTTTTCTATAGCTGTCGACTATGTTGTTTACGATTAATACCTGTTTATCCGACTCTATTTTGCCAGGATTTATGAGGAAATGGATATTTAGTTTGAGTTGTTCTGGGTATGTTTTTTGAAATAGCCTTGCTTGTTGAAATGTGAGGCGGCAAGCTTCGCACTCAGGATTTAACAGCAAACTCAGTGTGTTGGAAGAATCTGGATTGCCTATTATAATACCCGTAGGAATATGATTTATTTCATTCCCTTTTGCTGCTAAAAACAATCTTTGAACATTAGAATTGAATTCAAGCAAATTAAGGCGTTTATTGTCTTCTTTTGCTTTTAAACTTATCAATATAGATGGCTTTATCCAAAACCATAGAGTAGGTATAATCGTCATACTGATGATAAACACAGCAAGGTGGAAAATACTATCAAAAAATGGGTAGCCATTTATAGGCAAGACTAATAAAGCCTCTAATAAAAAAATAGCAAGTACGGCTAAACATAAAGGACACCACTTTCCAATAACCCACCACTGATAATACATGGAAAAAAGGGCATAGGAGAGGTTGAGGAAAACGAATATGCTAAATATTGGAAATAATTGCTCTGGTGTACCTATTAAGCTGAATAACAGCAGGCTAAGTGCAGTGCCACCAAAATAAAACAATCCAAATTCTGACATGCTTATTCCCATTATCTTTGAAGCCTTTGAATGGATTACATTTTTGCAGTCAAAAGATTGGTTTATATGGCATAGTTTATTGACCATTTGATTAGAATTGTCTAATCCTCTCCGAATTAAAACAACACAGATCACTGCTCCTGTCAATTTAATGCCCAGTAATGCAATAAGATTAGGATGTTGGATTAGATTACTAAAAGTTAGTATAAAAAATAAGGAACTCAGTAGTATAATCACACTGATCATGCGATAGAATAAATGATAGAATAATCTTGACTTGTATTCTTTTAGCTTAGGTTGTCCGGAACTACTTTTTGTTTCAGCAATAAGGGCCAATCCACTCCAGTTATTTATAAAAGTGTTGATGGGCAATGTTTCTGTATGCTGATCAGTAGCTGTGATTGTTATCTGTTCATTTTCTACTTTTGTAATTGTCAGTATCCTGCGGTTTTTCATTAAGCCGAGAGCAGGCAGTGGAATCTTATAAAGTTGTTCTTTAGGTAATTTTACTACTAAATTTTCAATGTTTAATTGATCCAGAATTTGATTAAGAGCTTTGGGAATAGTATGAAATTCAGCTAATTCAAAGCGTTTATTGAGCCATCTTCTATGAAATGGGATTTTAAGGTGATTTAAAAAGAAAGCGACATCATCTATGATAGTGGGCAACTTTTTTTTCATGTTTAGTTTTTTGTCAGATCAGTTAAGCTCTCAAAAAGACGCTCAAGAATGCTCCGATCCTTAGTGATAAATGTAGCAGTACCACTCATATTTTGACGTAGAGGGATTTCTTTATTATAGCTCGTAATAAGTGTATCGGGAAGTGGAGCAATTATTTCATACACGTTTTGCCCGGACTGATTGGAAGAAGGCACCATAGAAATAGCTTCTACTATGGTTTGTAATACTCCATATTCCCTTTCTGGATAAGCATCGAGAGATAGTTTAACAGGTGTTCCTTTTTCTACTTTGCCTATTCCGGAGATATTTGCATCACAACGGATAATGGTAGCTCCTCTATCCTCTATGGGCACAATAGTCATGATAATGTTTCCGGGATTTACAGTTTGCTTATTGGATAGTTTTGGGGCATAAACAACTGCTCCTTTTATAGGAGAATGGATAGTGTAAGTTTCTTCCCAATTACTTACTGCGCCTTTAAGGCTTTCTATTTGTTGTTGTAAATGGGTGACTAAGTTCATTTTTTCATCTTTCCAGCTCTGTGCCAATTGATTCTGCTGTTGCTTGAGTTGTTCGATTCTTATCTTGTTTTGTAAAATATTAGCCGATAATCCTTCTAATTGTCTTTGATACTGGATCATCGTTTTTTCCTTTTCCTCAAGGCTTACTTCGCTGATTACCCCTTCTTTTCTTAATTGGCGATTTCGCACTAAGTCTGTTTTTATGATTTGACTCTCGTTCTCCAAAAGGCTGATTTGCTTTAAAGTGGATTCATTTAGAAGAGATGTATTATTGATTTCTTTGTCAATTGCTTCCAGCTGTTTTTCTACATCATCCTGAGCAAGAAAGTATTCATAAGACTTAATACTTTGCTGGAGGCTGGCAAATACATCTGAAAGGCTTCCTAGTTGTAGATTTTCAGGGGCTATAGGCCAGCCTGTTGTTTGGAAATCATTACATGCTAGTAAAAAAAGTTTCAGCTTATTTACATCTTCATACTTTGCTGCATCCTTGATAGTGGATAGTAGTTGATGACTCTCAACCAATTGGTTATTATATACCAGTATACTATCGAGTATACCCGTAGTTTTGGGCATCATCTCTATTACGGGGTTTTCAGTAGTTAGTGTAGCTGTAGAAGATAACTTATCAGGATATTTAATAATCCAGGATAACATAAGAACTACAAAGGTGAAAAGGCTAATAATGCCTATCCCTGAACGTATAATCCAATTGGGAGGGCTTCCTATCATGTCCATGATGTGAAGGCCTTCTTCGGGGATTGATGAATTGTTATGAATGATTGTTTCAGGCATTTCCTAATTCCAGTTGATTTTTGACGAGTGTGTAATATTTTCCACGCTTTGCAGTAAGTTCATTATGAGAACCCTGTTCTACAATCTTTCCTTTGTCGAGTACTACAATTGTATCTGCATTCTTTACTGTACTAAGACGATGGGCTACTACTATGACAGTTCTTCCTCTGAAAAACTTTTCTAATTTATTGATGATAATAGATTCATTATTAGCATCTAAGGCATTAGTAGCTTCGTCGAAAAACAGAAATTCCGGATCTTTATAAACTGCTCTGGCGATGAGAATTCTTTGTCGTTGCCCCTGACTAATGCCATTGCCCCTTGCTCCAATCAATGTGTTGTAAGCTCTTGGTAAGGATTCTATAAAATCTCCAATATTCGCTATGTCAACAGCATGCTGTATTTTATCATAATTTGGGAAATCATCACTTTCAGATATATTATTGGCAATTGTGTCAGAAAAAATGTACCCATCCTGCAATACAGCGCCACATTGTTTACGCCATGCCATTTGCTGAATATGTTGCAAATTGGTGTTTCCAACTTTTATTTTGCCCTTTTGAGATTGGTAAAAACCGAGTAAGAGTTTTATCAGAGTTGTCTTCCCACTACCACTTAATCCAACAATAGCTGTGACTTTTCCTCTGGGGATAGTAAGAGATAGATTATCAAGTACCCAATCGGAGGATGGAGTATAGCGAAAAGAAACTTGCTGAAGGCTTAAATCTCCATTAGGGATATGTGGAGCATTGATCATTTGTTTGGCTTCTTCATTATTTTCCTGATGAATCTCTTGCAGACGATCCAGGCTGATTTGTGCATCCTGAGCAGTTCTTATAAAGCTGATGAGTTGTTGAAGTGGAGCGTTTACTTGTCCAATAATGTATTGGATAGAAAGCATCATACCTATTGTTATTTCACCTTCTACAACACTCATTGCAGCTATAATAGTAATTAGAATATCTTTTAATTGATTGATAAACAGAGCTCCTCCATCCTGGTATTGAGAGATTGCCAGGGCATTGATTCTCACATGAAATAATCGAGCCTGTATTTCTGCCCAGCGCCAGCGGCGTTTGAGATGGCTTCCCTGGAGCTTGATTTCGGGCATTCCATGTATGATTTCAATCAGTGCATCTTGATTGTCAGACATTTGTTGAAATGCCTGATAGTCTATTTCTTTTCGCTTTTTTAGAAAAATGGTAATCCAGGAGATATATAGAATGGAAGCAGTCAGAAAAATCAGAAAGATAGTGGCAGAGTAATACAGTAAAATGATTGAAAAAACAATAAGGTTAAAAACCGAAAAAATAATGGACAGGGTGGATTGGGTTAGAAAATTTTCGATGCGCTTATGATCACTAATCCTTTGCAATAAATCGCCTGTCATTTTACTATCAAAGAACCCAAGAGGGAGTTTCATCATTTTTGCCAGGAAATCACTGATGAGTGATACATTAAGCCTTACACCTATATGTAGTAATATCCAGTTTTGTAAAAAACGAACAAGTGTTTGGCTTAAAAAAAGGATGAGTTGCCCTATCAGGATCAACTGGATAAAGTTTATATCCTGATTTTGGATGCCGACATCAACGATAGCCTGAGTGAGGAAAGGGAAAAAGATTGTAAAAACAGAACTTACTAATAAACCAAGCACCAACTGTAGCATCAGTTTGCGAAATGGTTTCAGGTATTTGTATAAGTAAGACCATCGTTTTTTTTCTTCTATTTTGCCTTCCTGTTCATAAAACTCCCTTCCAGGTTCAAGTAATAATACAAAACCCGAAGCATCTCCATGTGACCAGTGCTGTTCGAAAAAAGAATGCTTTAATTTTAAAATACCTGCAGCAGGGTCTGCTATCCAAACGTATTTATTGGTAGCCTTTATAATGACTACGAAGTGGTTTTGATTCCAGTGTGCAATCGCTGGTAAAGGTGCATTTAACAAAGAAGGTTTGGGGGGCTTTTGCGAAAAGGGAATTTTAACTACAAGACTATGAAAACCGATCTTTTCTGCTGCCTCACTCATTCCTTTTAAGCTTACTCCTTCCCGGTTTATATAGCATTTCTCTCTTAAGGATTGGAGGGAATAAGACTTGCCATGGTACTGTGTTACCATCCGTAAACAAGTAGGGCCGCAGTCCATGGCATCTAATTGTTTGTAGAAAGGAAACTTATTCAAATTTAGTCCTATACCCATTGTGTTAATAGTAGATTATGGTGAATAAATGAGTGTCAAAAAGAATGCATATGTGCAGCATTTATCTATTCCCTCCCTTTATACTCAATCTTTTTTCAGCGCCTATGGATAGATACATTTGCCATTGAATACTTTCAGAGTACTCATAGGTAGACCTTTGTCTGTTATACTTGATTGGAAAACCCATTTGTTTTAATTCATTGATCAGCCTATAAGTATGGCGAAGTGAGACGTTAAGACGGCGCGCTAATTGTTCGGGAGAGCCCGTAGCTTTTCTACGAATAAGGCAGTCAATTCGTTCTAGTAATAATAGTTGTTGTAATAACTTCATAGCTCTATATTTCGATGACTTATATAATGTGGAATTAATTGAGCATGATTCTTTAGTGAAGGCACTACTTAATTGGTGCTGTTGCCTGTACAGGCAACAGCAAACCAGCTAAATAAAAATCTAAGTATCTGATTTTTTAGTGTTTCAGATAATACAGTTATGTGATGTCCTCACTTACCTATACCATGTCGATAAGAATAGAAAAGGTAATCACTGAATACTAATTATTTTTAGAAACGAATTCTTAAACCTAAACTTCCTACAATAGTGATGGGTCTGAAATAGGCATATCCACTCTCTACAACTGGAGTTATTCCTGGTGCTGAAGCTTCAGCACTATATTTGCGGTACATTTTTGAATCGAGGTAACGAGCCTCTACACTCATGCCAAATGATTCATTAAAATAAGCAATAAAACTTGCTGTAGCTCCCCAGGCTAAATCTATAGAGGCATGAGAACTTAAATTGCCACTTATTGGCAGTAAAGGGTCTGTCGAATAGTAATCAAACTCTATATCAGTAACCGCACCTAAACCAATACCTGGTTGAAAGAAAAATCCATAGCTCTCTGAATCGATACCGAATGATGGGCCTAACAAAAGATAATACGTTTTGAAAGAAGTTTTTTCTACTTCAAAATCTGATTCTGGGATTTTATTTTCTAAAAATGACTCAAAATTATTGTGATGAATGGAATGCCTGTTTTGAGTAGCATGTAAAGCAAGCCCCAGCCATCCATTGTATTGGTATTGCATCGCCATATCAACATGGATACCGCTTTTAACCCACTTTCCATCTTCGAAATTTGGATTTGCAGTCCTTAGATCGCCAGCGGGTACAGCTCTGCCAATACTGCTCGTGAATCCCCATTGGGCATTTAATGAATTACAGAAAAACAATAATAAAAGAATAAAAGAGATAAATAATTTCATAGTAGGAAGGTGATTGGTTAAAATAATAGAGTAGCTATACTCCTCTCACTACTACTATTCATCGTATGGATAAAAAAGTAACTTTTTTCATGAAAAATGTAATTACCTAAAAACCTTGCTTATACATTTGACAGCGTTTTGTTTTGGAGAAGACAATATCAATTAAGGCATATTAAAAAGGGTCTTCTGCGCTACATTTTTACAACAGGAAATGCCAGAAAATAGTAATATCTATTCCTACCTTTGCAGGGATGAATCTTTATTGATTCATTGATAATATAAAGCTATTGAAACGGACAATGCGGTGTCTCTCGTTTCGAAAGTAAATTAAAAGTTGTTTTCTCTAATACGCAGTAATTATAAAGGAAAAATGAATAACTACTAATCATCAAAGGTGATGCGTCGGTCTTTGTCTTTGTTGTTTGTAGCTTATTTATAGTAAGATATTTACGAAACAATTTGATTTGTTTTTTAGTAGCCTCAATCCTCGTTGATTGGGGTTTTTTATTTTTATTAACGATTTTAAATGGTTGTTTAGAGTGAATGATGTACCGTATCGCAATTTTGATGATTTTTGACTGGTGTTTAAAAATGTAATTATCTGATACTAACATAAAATACACGAATGTTTTACAAATAGATAGGGCTGCCTTTGAAAAGGCAGCCCTATCCTAATTAATGTGTAGTATCTTTTAAATGTGTAGGTGATGGAGAAGGCAAAGCATTTTATGTTCTGAATCGCCCCATTTGCTGTGAAGAAAAAATGAAATCCCACCTGGAGGATGGTTGTCGCTCCTATTCGAAAAAATCATTGGCTGCAAGTGGGAATCAGATTCCCTACCTTTTATCCAGGTTTCGAATGTAAAATCCCCATTGCCAATTTTATTTAGAGGGCTATTGCTTATCTGGACATAATTATCGGATTCATCAAAATACAAACTACCTGCTGTTTGGGTATCGATTTGAACTGAAGTCAAACTAGTGGGCAATAGGAACCGTAAGATTGATATATAGTTTCGTTTTATTGAAGTATTAGTTGGTGATTCAAAATTTTACAAAATGAACGGGCCGCTCATTTTCTACGACTAAAAAGTAACTACCTGGTTCAAGATGCTCAATTCCAATTCTTTGATTTGAAGTTGCATATGATTCTACCACTTTGACACCTTCTACATTATATATTTTTATAATAGAATTGTTTTTCAGATTTTGAATGTTTATATAATCTTGCGCCGGATTAGGAAAGACTTTCAATGGATGCTTGCTAGTGGGAGTGTCTAAACTTGTAGTGTTTAATGCATATTTTGAAATCTTATTGGAGTTATATTGACTAAATATTAGACAATTGTCTACTACAAGAACGCCTGTTGGGGCATCTAAATCAGTTAGAATATCTTCAATTGCAGGAAGGGGTTCATTTGTAGAAATATCTATTCTTGAAATTTTACCTGTTCCGTATTCGCTAAAGTATAAATAGTCTCCATCTATAGCTACATGATTCGGATAATGAAGCCCTGATGCTAATATTTGTGAACTCGGTGAGGGATCATCAAGATCGATTTTGTAGATAAACCCTAGTCGTGTATCAGGAACATATAATGAATTTTCTCTTAATGCGAGACCAGTGGGATCAAAGATTCCAGTCACTACATTTTCTATTGATGGATCTGACTCTGTAAGATTAATTCTTGAAATTCTTCCTGGAGGATAACTATTTGTGAAATATAAATAATCACCTATAACAATCATATCGGATGGAAGAATTAAGCCAGAGACTACAATCTCAGCGTCTGAACCTGAATTAGCGATGTCAATTCTTAGTATCCTATTATTATCACGATCGGCTATATATAGTATATCTTCGTGTATGTGTAATCCAAATGGATGATTCAGATTTCCTAATACATCAACAACGGTTGGTTCAGGTTCACTGATGTCAATTTTTGAAATGACCCCAAAATCATATTGGGAAAAATAAAGATCATTGCCATTAATAGACAGGCCCGATGGTCCATATACTCCGGTAACAATATCTTCAATTTGGGCAAAACTGGCTGTCCCTAAACAGCTTAGGAGTATCACTAGAACTTGTATTTTCAACAACGAAAATTGGGTGGAATTCCTTTTTTTTAGTTGAATCGCATGAATTTTGATCTCATCAGGATAATGCTTGACCTCCTCGATCAATTTAAAAAGCTTGTTAGTCACAATTATTGGTGTTAAGATTAAGAAAAAGTACTCTAAAGAGCATGCTTATATGTATAATGGAAGCAGGAAAGAAAAGTGTGACTAGAAAGCTGAAAATTATTTTATTCTCTTTAATAACTCTGCTGCATTGTCTTGGAAAACTGCGCCTTCAGCATTCTTAAGTATCTCTAATTGTTCAATAGCAGTTGCTGGATCGTTTAGCTTGAGCGCACACAGTGCCAAATACCATCTGGCATTATCTACATAGAGGGCATCCTTATTCTTAATTAATTGTTCGAAGAGAGGAATTGCTTGATCCCATTGCTCTAACTCCATTTTACAAATGCCTAAGGCAAACTGTAGTTTAGATAAACTGGGATCAATTGCCAGAAGGTTTTCCATTATCGGAGCGGCTTTTTCATAATCTCCTGCCAGATAGAGTGCTCCTGCCTCCGTTTGACTGTTCTGTTCATTTCTATTTCCGAAAGGAAGTTCATAAGCTGTATAATATTCAGCATATAAGGTATTGGGATTAGTGGTAGGAGAGTTCCATAATCGCCAGGAAAGAGCTAATACTAATAATATACTGGCAGCAACTGCCCAATATCGTATTTGCTTGACTACTGCTTTACGCTTGCGTTTTTTTAATTCTTTCTCATGGATAGCTTTAACCTGTTCCGTAATTCTTCTATCTTCTAACAGTTCAATGTGGCGTTGAGTCATATCATGAAAGTGAAGCTCCTGTGCAAGCACTTCATCTTTGTCTATTTCTTTCTCAAACTGCTGTTTTTCTTCTTCGTTGAGTTCTCCTTTAAGATAGGCATCTATTTTATCTCTGTTTGAATATTTCATAATCTAGTGATTTTGGAATGCAAGAAGATTAACTTTTATGTTCGCTTCTTTCATGGCCAAAGGGGAATAAATTTTTAGTAGATGGTAAACTTTTAGCAGGGCATGTAAAATATTAAACCTTAAACGCCTTCACTAAGCTAGGTTCTTCCTGTACTAAGTCCTTTAGTTTACTCATGCATTGTGATTTCTTATTTTTAGCTACTTGCTCGTTGCTATAAGATAGCAGTTGGGCAATTTCCTTCATCTTTCTATTTTCATAATAAAAATAGACTAAAACCTTATAGCAAACGGCTCCCAACCGATGTTGTAATATGTTGAGAAAATATTCTTTTTCATCTTCTATTGTCGCTTTAATTCTAACATCTTCGTCTGGTATGTCAATCCCAGATGCATCAGAAAGTGTACTGGTATCCAGCCTTGAATTGGCTTTTGCCTTGCGATACCATTTGTTTTTGCAAATAGTAAAAACATAAGCCTCCACTTTTAATTGCTCAGGAAGCTTTCGCATTCTAGCCATTTTAAAAAAAGCAATCATAGCTTCTTGTAATACATCTTCGGCATCTTCCTTGGCTCCGCCATGATTTAAAACAAATTGCTTGGCCATCGGGTATAATTGCCTGTGGAGAAAAACTAAGGCAGCATCTTCTTCTTCACGAACCGATGATTGTAACATTCTAATTATTTCTTCATTCGAATATTTTGACATTGCCTTCAATTATATTAAGCTGATTATTGCTGTAAAGGTAACTATGAAATGACTTTTTTACAGATATTAGATTTAAAGTTATCATCCCGGATTTATTATATACCTAATTGGTTTAACTATAGGCGTTCAATTTTTTTGTAAAAAAATAAAAACTTCGATTACCTTTTTTTTCATAAAGTGCATGATATAGGTGAGGAACGTTGTACAGCGAACTCTTTCGTAATAAATTTTTAATCTTAAAGTATCTGAAATTATGAACAAACTTGTCAAAGTTATTCAAGGTTTTACTGTTTTAACCATCTTACAATTGTTTTCCTTTACTACCTCTTTTGCTCATGTTGACCCACCTGGATATATTAAAACCAATTGGGGAAATCCTATGACCAATTTTGCTTTATTGGTAGATAACACCCAGCCCCCAGGATGTATAGATATACTGGAAGACAATATATTAGTCGTTAATGCGAGAGCTTATTTTGCTTTTAATGACTTGCATAATTATCCTGACTGCTACTTGGGATATAATTTTGGAAATTTGGAAACAGGCATAAGCCCTAAGATAGAAGGGAGCGATTTACAGCTTACGGTCATAGATGGGATTGCGCTTTATTATAAGGAATTCGTATTTACCATTGATGTTTCTTCTGTTTGTACTTCACCTGGTTCTATGGCTCCATTCAATTATGAAATTGCCTTAATGACCGCTGCTCAACAGATTTATCCAACAGCAGATTATGATGGAGCCAACGAGATTTTTTCAGCTGCTGTTTTTCCAGAGAATACTCCGGGATCACAACAACCACCTTATTATCAGGGAAGTAAAACACTTTGCTGCCCAGGACAAAGTATATCAGTTAGTGGTAGATCATCAGGAAACGATGATATTGATGAACAAGCTGAACAAGTTGACCTCGCAGAAGAGATCAAAGCATTTCCTAATCCCTTTAATGAATTTCTGACTCTGGGACTGCCAAATGATTTCCAAAAATCAGAGAACCAGGTCATTATTCGTGATGTAACCGGAAAAATAAGGTGGGAAGGAAGGCTCACTGATGCGCTTGGATTAACAATTGATACACAGTCACTTGAATCGGGCATTTATATAATCACTGTTTTACAAAAAAATAAACACCTACATAAAAAGGTAGTCAAGAATAGTTTATAATTTGTATCGTCTTTAATTTCAGGGCTCAGATTAACATAGGTACATGTTGATCTGAGCTTATGTATTAAGAGTAGTGCAAAAATTTATACATGATTCTACGACCGCATATCATTACATTTATTTTAGCCTTCAGCGTTTTCTTTCAATTAAATGGACAAAAGGCAGCAGATAAAGACATTGAACTTGGCTTGTATCATTATAATCAGTTGAACTACTACTATTCCGAATTGATGCTAGATAGTATGTTTCTTTATGGGGAAAAAGCTTTTTCTCTATTGCATAAATCGTCTCATAAAGAAGAGGCTGCTATTAGCCTAATATATATGGCAATTGCCAAAGATTGGTCTGGAGAGAAAAGGGAAAGTAAAAAATATGCAGATCAGATATTACAATTTACTTCAGAAAATATTGGAAAACAAAATGATCTCTACAATACGGGTTTAAATATTTTAGGAGCATATTATCAAGATATTGGAGATTATGATAATGCCCTTGATGTATATGAAGAAGCCATTCAAAACCACAAACAAGGTGATGAGATCGATCCTTTAAGCTTGTCCAGATATTACACCAACTTAGGTATTTTACATTATAGTTTTGGAGAAACAGCTAATAGTGTAGCGGCACTTGAAAATGCGATGAGGTTAATGTCGAGTTCGAAGAATAGGACAAAAAGTGAACAAGCAGCTATTCAGGTTAATCTGGCAAATGCTTATTTAAAAGAAAACAATTTAACATTAGCCAAACAACATTTCTCGGAATGTTTGATTGAGATTGAAGATTTGAAAGGCAGGTATGATGTACAAAATAAAATCTATTGTTATCAGGGGCTAGCTGAAATCTACATGACAGGAAATAAAGCTGATAGTGTAAGGTTGTGCCTTCTACAATTGCAGGAAATAAGAGATTTGTATGGTGACCAATTTCAACTGGATTTCAAAAGTTATGCAATAGCGGGAAAATTGTATGCCCAATTAAATGAAATGAGAACGGCAGATACGCTTTATGATCGTTCTATTCGGACTGCTAAATTATGGTATAAAGATTTCAAAAAGAATGCCGAAGTTGCAGCGATGTTACTGGAAAAGGCTCAAATGTATCATCAATACAAATCGATAGAATCAGCACTTGATATTTATCAGAAAGCATTGATAGAAAATTCATCTGCTTTTGAAGCAACTGATTGGCAGGAGAATCCGGATTATATCCAATTTTTGAACCCTTCTTATGGACTACAAATCTGGACTGGAAAAGCTAAAGCCTTGCATGAACTTTATTTGGAAACAAAGAACGAACAGTACCTTAATGAGGCAATAGAGGTATGTGAATTAACTACTCGGCTTATATTTCATATTCGAAATACTTATAAAGCAGCACAAGCTAAACTGTTCCTTTCTGATCAGGTGGTTCCATTTTATGAATTAGCCATATTAGTATCGCTGGAAAAATATCAAATCACACAGCATTTGGAAAATGTAGATATGGCCTTTCAATTTGCAGAATCCAATAAGGCTATACTGCTGCTGGAATCGCTTTCAAGGAATAAAGCACTAATGGCAAGTAATTTGAATTCTGATATAGTGGACAAGGAAAATGAACTGAATCAGGAAATTGCCTATTACCAAAAAGCAATAGCTGAGAATAGACAAAAAGAGATAACTCCTGAAATAGCCCAACAATTTGAGGACTGGGAAGCTATATTGTTCGAATTGAAAGAACAGAGAGAACAAACACTGGACAGCCTCAATATTTTATTTCCCCGTATATACAATCAGGATGTAAGTTCGAATATCATATCCGGAAAAGATTTGAAAAAGGATATACTATCTTCCAGGCAGGCCTTATTGGAAATATTTATCGGAGAACAATATGTGTTTGTTTTTTTAATTCACAAACATGGTATAGAAGTACATAAAACAGCAAAGATTCCACAGCTTAAAAAAGCGGTAATTGATCTTAACGAAATACTCCATTCTCCTCCACAAAGCCAACAGTTTCAAGCTGATTTTGAGAAATTTGTGTCTTCTTCCCATTTTATTTATCAGGAGTTATTTTCGCCTTTGCTGCCAGAGTTGCCTCAAAAAGTAAATAGCCTGATAGTTGTACCAGATGGTTTTTTGAGCTTGATCCCATTTGAAATATTACAAACCACCAATCACCTTCCTCAGAAGGCTAATTACGGGTTGGATCATATGCAGTATTTGCTGGAAGACTACAATATCTTTTATCAGTATTCTGCTAATATGTTAGCTCAATTTGCTGAGGAAAAATCCAGTTATGGTGAATTGAATATCTTAGCCAGTGCTCCTGTGTTTCATCCTGAAGAATATGCTGCGGAACGAAATTGCGAACAAAGTGAGTTGTATAACCTTCAATGCAATCAAGAGGAAATAGAGCGTATTAAATCTGTTCTTTCTTCTGAAGCCTCTTTTACATCAGATAATAGCGCGTCTTCTTTTATGAGTAAGATGCATGATTTCAATATTTTGCATCTTGCTACACATGCATGCCTGGATACAGAAAATCCTAAAAATACCAGAATCTTCTTTTCGGATGACTATCTTACTGCTTATGATCTGGTAGGGGTTCGTTTTGAACCTGAACTAATCGTGCTAAGTGCCTGCAATACCGGAACAGGTAAGCTCCTGAACGGAGAAGGCGTTTTTAGTTTGGCAAGAGAATTTACAATAGCAGGAAGCCGAAGTACTTTAACCAGCTTTTGGTCAATTGATGACTGTTCTACTTCTCAAATCATGGAAAGCTTTTACGAGTGCATGAAAAATGGGGATGCTAAAAATTTAGCACTGAGAAAAACAAAGCTGAAATTTCTGGAAACAGCAGATATGGAAACAGCTCACCCATATTATTGGGCTGCTTTTTTACTATTTGGTGATAGTACGCCATTATACACTACTAATAAGAACTGGATGTATGCCTTAGTTGGCCTTTTGATATTATTAGGAGTATTATTGGTGTTTAGAAGATGGAGTACGAGTACTAAGAGCGTGTTTAAAAATCGTTTTTGATGGTCAAAATAGTTCATTTTATGTTTAGACGAGGCGCTTAAATGAGAACGTAGCAGGGCTACGAAGCTTATTTGAACAACGAAGTATAATCAAAAAAGGGACATTTTGAACTCAAAGGATGAAATTTAAACACGCTCTAAATAATTTCTTTTCGATGTTTTCCTTAAAAGTCTTGTGAATGTGTAACCATTTAATCTGTATTTTAATATCCATACTTCTCCCCCCATTTGCCTTTTAGCTGAGCTCTCATCTTTTCCTCTGCTGCATTTTTTTGTGGTTTGAAAAAAATACTTCCCTGCACATCATCAGGCAAGAATTCCTGATCGACAAAATTGCCAGGGTAATCGTGTGAATATTTATATCCCTTGCCATAATCCAGTTCTTTCATCAGTTTAGTGGGGGCATTACGCAAGTGAAGAGGGACGGGGAGGTTTCCCGTTTTCCGAACATTTGCCTGAGCTTCATTAATCGCCATATAGGCAGAATTACTTTTAGGGCTACCAGCCAGATAAATGGTTGCTTGTGATAAAATAATCCTGGCTTCTGGAAATCCTACTGCCTGCACTGCTTGAAATGCAGTAGTAGCCATTAATAGAGCATTAGGATTGGCCAGCCCAATATCTTCTGAAGCAGAAATCATCAAACGGCGTGCAATAAATTTTACATCTTCACCTCCTTCTATCATTCGCGCCAGCCAATAAACTGCTGCATTGGGATCACTGCCACGGATAGATTTGATAAAAGCAGAAGCAATATCATAATGCTGCTCGCCGGACTTATCATAGCGAGCAATATTTTGCTGTACTATACTTGTAACAGAGTCATTGGAAATACGAACCTTTCCCTCTTTTTCAAAGTTGGAAACCAATTCCAGAATGTTATATAGTTTTCGGGCATCTCCTCCAGAAAGTTGCAACATGGCATCGTACTCCTGTATGTCAATTTCTTTTTCTTTGAGGTATTCATCTTCGCCAACTGCCTGATCAATTAGATGTATTAATTCTTCCTTTGCTAGCGGCTCCAACACATATACCTGGCAGCGAGATAAAAGAGCAGGGATGACTTCAAAGGATGGATTTTCAGTAGTAGCGCCAACAAGGGTTACGACTCCTTCTTCAACTGCACCTAAAAGAGAATCTTGCTGAGATTTACTAAATCGATGAATTTCATCTATAAATAAAATAGGATTGGGACTACTAAAAAAACGCTGGCTTTTGGCACGTTGAATAACCTCTCGCACATCCTTTACACCTGAATTGATAGCAGAAAGCGTGTGATAGGGACGGTCTAACTCATTGGCAATAATTTTTGCCAGTGTTGTTTTTCCTACGCCCGGAGGCCCCCACAAAATGAATGAAGGAATTTTACCTGACTGTATGGCTTGTCTCAATACAGCACCTTCACCTACCAAGTGCTGCTGCCCTACATAGGCATCCAATTTTTGTGGGCGCATCCTTTCTGCTAATGGCTTCATCGAATCTACTTTGTTCTATTTCATAACAAGTGATGAAATTAGAAAATGTTTCATCATTGAGAAAATGACAGAAAGAATGCCTTTCTTTTAGAGCATGTTTGGGATTTATTAATCGGACTTATTCCGCCACTGATCGGCTTATATTTTGTTGGAAGAACGCTCATTTAGCTTTGGCTAAAATCGCAACCTCCCGCCTCATCTAATCCAATTAGTGACAAAATCGCCTCGAAGAACAAATTCCCAAACACGCTCTTATTTTGTTAATCTAGTACTATTTTACCACTGACAATAGTTTGTTCAGGACTTTGAAGTTGATAAAAATACAGCCCCGAAGGTAATGACTTTCTATTCCAGTGGAATGTAGTTCCATGTACCGGCCATTGTTCTAAAAATTGCCCTTTGCTATTGTAAATACTCAATTGCAAATCTTCAGATATTTCTCGTGCTAGTTCAAATTTACATACATCTCTAACCGGATTTGGTGAAAGTGTCAGTTTTAAAGACTCATTAGTAATATCCTCAGTAGAGGAACTTGGAGTGCAACTTAAATCTGCTTTAACAAGCATTACCAAATCCCGGCCTTCTACTTCATGATAACCAGTGCCAGCTATGGCGCCTTCTGTATCTATCATTAATCGACGGCCAATGCGTTTATTGGAATTACTACCACTAATCATGTCAACTTCAACTGCTTCAGGAGAAAATAAAGTAAACTGATAATCTTGATTACCTGAACTTGAAATGAACCCAAAAGAATATATCTGGTCGTCAACAGAACAGTATTCAAAATCTAATTGTGTACGGCTCATATTAGGTAATAAATACAGATCACCAGGCACGCCTTCTGGCGAAACGATTTGAATCATGGTACCAAACTGCGAACTTTGAACATAATTGCCTAATAGCATAAAACTACCATCATCACGCCTAAGTACTTTTTTTACAGAACGATTGAAAAATACATCGGGATTTTGTGCATAAATCCACTCTGCCAGGCCGTTTTCTGTTATTTGTACTAAAAAACCATATTGTGCTGCTACTGGAATTCCTGGCGGGAATAATTCCTGAGTACCTCCTATGATGTAACTACCATTCTCTCCTTCTAAGA
Source organism: Chitinophagales bacterium (assembly GCA_022360175.1). GTDB lineage: Bacteria > Bacteroidota > Bacteroidia > Chitinophagales > Saprospiraceae > JAKSDI01. Next base: position 19,102 of record JAKSDI010000149.1, on the reverse strand, counting down.
TAGAGATGATAAGATTACCATATTCATACTCGACCTCCCATAAAATACTACCATCAGCTTCAATTCTCATAGCTTTTGCTATAAACGGATTTAGTTCAGCACTGTTGGGGTCATATCTTCCACCTGCTAAAATCAAATCCCCTTCTGGTGTTTCGATAAAGTCATGAACGCGGTCTAGCTCTGAAAAAAAATGGGTTGATAACTGTTGGCCAGCAAGGTTAATCTTTATTATGAAGGATGTGTCTGCTCCTAGGCCTGTATTGGAAAAACCACTGATGTAGTATGCATTCCCAGAATGATTAAGTTTGATTTGCCCAACCGATAAAAACCCTGTTTTATTAATTGGTATGGTATTAGACCATAAAGAATCCCCTTCTGGAGTGGCTGACACAATCAAGACTTCAGGATTGAAACCACTGGAGGTATCTCTGGTATAACCCGCAATCACATAATCACCATCGGGAGATGTCGTAATGGCACTACCAATTTGATTAGGCTCTCCTAAATCAAAAGTTCGTTCCCATTCCTGAGCCATTAAATTTATTTGGCAAATGAATAGGCATAAAAAAAGAATAATATTTGAGTTTGTTTTTAAATACTTCATTGCTGTATGTATTTGATGATTAATATGATAAACTTGATATAGATTGTATTTGCATCGGTAGCATGATCAGGAAAAACTTGTTCTAATAATTTTACTATCAGTGCAAGTGCTGATATGGCTCCAATACCAATCTGCGTTAACGGAGTAAATTTTCAGCAATGAAAAAATCAAAAAGTAGTATTAAATTGTTTGTATGGAACAGGAGTGTTTTAGTGCAATATTGATAGAAATAGAAAGACAGAAAAGGAATAATATGGGTGTTGTGACCCCATATATGTATCCATTTTTTGAAGGCACATTCTTTCCGCTAATCGCTTCACCACAAGTCCACTTTGTTTTATTATTACAATTCTAATAAAACAGGAATAACAGAAAAAATGCGCCATTTTGCCCTATTAATCTAACACCATTTTGCCACTAGTGATAATTTGTTCAGAGCTTTGAAGTTGATAAAAATACAGTCCTGAAGGCAAGGCTCTTCTATTCCAGTAAAAGGTTGTACCCTGTACTGGCCATTGTTCTAAAAGCTGCCCTTTACTGTTGTAAATACTCAATTGCAAATCTTTAGATAATTCTTCATGTAGTTCGAATTTGCATACATCTCTAATCGGATTTGGTGAAAGCGTCAGTTTTAAAGACTTATTAGCAATATCATCAGTAGAAGAACTTGGAGTACAACCTAAATCTGATTTAACAAGCATTACCAATTCTCTTCCGTCAACTTCATGAAAACCCGTACCTACTATAATGCCATCTGTATCTTTCATTAAACGACTACCAATGCGTACATTAAAATTACTTCCACTAATCATATCAGCCTCATTTGCTTCAGGTGAAAACAAAGTAAACTGATAATCTGTATTACCTGGGATTGAAGTGAATCCAAAAGAATATATCTGATCATCAACGGGGCAGTAATCAAAATCTACCTGCGTACGGCTCATATCAGGCAATAGATGTAGATCAACAGGAACGCCTTCTGGCGAAACGATTTGAATCATAGTGCCAAATTGAAACGCTTCAATATAGTTTCCCAGTAGCATCAGATTGCCGTCATTACGCCTAAGTACTTTTTCTACATAACGATTGAAAAATGCATCGGGATTTTGAGCATAAATCCATTCAGCCAGGCCGTTTTCTGTGATTTGCGCTAAAAATCCATACTGTGCTACTGGGCTGCCTGCCTGACTTGATTCCTGGGTGCCTCCAATAATGTAATTATTGTCTTCTCCTTGTAATATAGAGCTGATAAGGTTGCCATATTCATATTCAGCTTCCCATAATATTGTACCTGTAGGCCCGATTCTCATGGTTTTTGCTATAAATGGATTGAGATCGGTGCTGTTGGCATCATATCTGCCTCCTGCTAAAATCAGATCACCTTCTTCCGTTTCAATAAAATCGTAAACCCGGTCTAACTCTGAAAAAAGGTAAGTAGATAGTTGTTGGCCAGTAAGGCTTATTTTAATTATAAAGGATTTACCTCCTCCCAGATTAGTATTGGTAAAACCGCTAACGTAATAAGCATTCCCTGCGAGATTAGGTTTGACCTGGTTAACCCAAAACACCCCGGTCTCGTTAATAGATAAAAAGTTAGACCATAAAGAGTCTCCTTCTGGTGTAGCAGCAACAACAAATATTTTGGAATTAAAGTCACTGGAAGTATCCGAGGTATAACCAGCAATAATGTAATTACCATCGGGAGATGTAGTAATGGCACTACCAAATTGGCTAGGTTCTCCCAGGTCAAATGTCCGTTCCCATGCCTGGGCCATTAGATTTATGCTGAAAAAAAGCAGGCATAAAGAAAAAATAATGTTTGTGTTTAGTTTTAGACATTTCATAGCTGTATGTATTTAATGTAATTGAAAAGATGCGATTGCAAAACTGGTTGATGATTGGACATAAACATAGTACTGTCCGACAGGCAGTTCATTTAAGTTAATGTTCACATCTGTATGGTGCGTAGAACTGGTATTAAATGTATGGCTGTTGTTAGGTATTCTACGCCCAAGGCTATCTAATATAATCAATTTAAAGAAGCCATCCTTAATACCATTAATAGTGATATTCAAAGGGCCATTGGATGGATTAGGTGTACATTGTATATGTATTTTCTCCTCTGCTGTCACCGAAGATGTACCAGAAATAGGGTTTTCCTGAAGGTGGAGTTCCTGATTAACATCTTGTGCAGTAAGTACATTTGTAATGCCACTTGGCCATTCAACTATAATGCTGTCTACCTGGGTAGCATCAGCTAATCCAAAATGAGCAATTAGGCTGTTTTGTCCACAATACCCACTTTGCGCTGAAATTTGCCGCATTTGCCATGTCCATTCGTTTTGGATAAGTGCTTTGGTTCTTATGATTGCTCCTATTGCAGATCGATTTGAAACATTGCCTTCCAATCTAATTTTTAGCCAATTATTGGTGTTGCCACTGTTGCGAAACAGTGAATTAGGAGGTTGAATTGAACCCGTGTTATTGCTACATTGTGCTATCGCGAGATCAAGAAAACCATCATTGTTATAGTCTCCCCAGGCACAGCCAAATGAACAAGCTTCGGGAAGCCCTTCCAGACTGGTCATATCACGGCTAAAATTACCTTGTCCATCATTGATGTATAGATAATCTTGTAAATTGCTATTGCAATACCCATTCGCTATCAATAAATCTTCATCACCATCATTGTCAATATCTGCGAAAGCAGAACCATAAGAACAGCCACCATCAGTAGTAAGGGGGGCATCCGCTGATTGAAAAGTACCATTTCCCATATTGATGAAAAGTTGGTTGTTTTGTTCCTGAAAATAGCCTGCGTTTGCAATCAAAAGATCTAAATCACCATCATTGTCTATATCAGACCAACTACTACTCATACTTCCACGAGCACTTGATGCTACCGGACCAGTTTCTACTTTGGTAAAATTGCCATCTCCGTTGTTGGTGTATAACTCATTTTTTTGATTACTTTCATTGGTGACGAAAATGTCCATATGTCCATCTCCATTATAGTCTACCCAATTTACAGACCGAGAGGTACGGGAATTGGTTGTAAGCTCTTCGATCGTTATAGATTCAAAAGTTTGATCACCTGCATTTCTGTATAACTCATTTTTGAGGTTTATATAGCTATTGGTGAGTACAATATCAACCAAACCATCTTGGTCATAGTCACCCCAGCTTGCTGTTTCTGAGTAGCTTTCTGAATTGCCAGTTAACACATCTTCCAAGTGAGTAAAACTGCCATCCCCATTATTTTGATAATAGTAATTAATATGCCCATGCCAGGTAACTACAAAAGCATCCAGATCCCCATCATTATCTGCGTCGGCAAAGGTGGCACCATCTGAAGGGCTAAAATCTTGTACAATAGGGTCATCTGCTAAAGGAAGTAATTGTCCATTGCCATTATTGATGTACAGGAAATTATTTTGCCCATCTTCAGGGCCATTCGAAATAAATAAATCTTCCCAGCCATCCAGGTTAACATCTACAAAATTGACACTTCGGCTATCAGAGAGAGTGGTGGCTATTGCTCCATTGGTAACTTTTGTAAATGAAACCTGAGCATTGATTGTTACAGAAAATGCAAGTATACAAAAGGGTAGTATGAACTTATTCATGTTATATATTTAGTTAGTATAGAAGTAATATTAATAGAATTAGCAGGATGAAAAAGTGATAGTGTATGGACAGAAGCTACAACTGCACAGAAAGCTTGGAATAGGGTATGAAAGCCGATTGTAGGGGAGAAGTTGTCATTGATATGGTGTAAGAGGCCGTTCTTACTCTTATAGGCGACAATGATTAAAAAATAACGATATTGCTGTTTGATGAGTAAACAAAAAATCGATATTAAACGAATTCTGTTGCACCTGGGGTTTTGGTTTGCCTATTTATTGGCGAATGGCTATATAGAAGTAGCAATGGTCAACTATTCTTATTTTGACCTGCCTTTATGGGAACGTATATACAAAGGATTTTCAGTACAATTCCTGGTGTTGATTCCCGTCGTAGGCCTGACCTATTTTATCATGTATTTTTTGTTGCCTCGTTACTTAGAGAAAAAGGAATATTGGGCCCTTTTTTTTAAGGGCTTGCTGGGCCTATTGTTGGCCATTATTTGTTATCGCTTGATTCTGATATACGTTATTTACCCTCATATTTATCAGGAAGAGTATAAGTTTAATTCGTTCGTATCTATGTTTCCACGGCACCTGTGGACCTTGTTGGATATTATATCTATTGTAGCGATTGCAGTGAGCATTAAATTATCGCGTTTACGATTGGTTGGGGTAGAAAGGGAGAAGCAGTTAATGCAGGAGAAACTGGAATCTGAACTTGGGTTTTTGAGAGCACAGACCAACCCTCACTTCTTATTTAATACCCTGAATAATATTTATGCTTTGGCTCGGAAAAAATCGGATGCTACTGCAGGGGTAGTAATGAAGTTGTCTAAAATACTTCGATTTATGTTGTATGAATGTACGACGCCCAGTATATGGCTTAGCGAAGAGGTGAAAGTGATAGAAGACTATATAGAGTTGGAAAAAATAAGATATAGTAATCGCTTGAGCATTCATTTTGAGAAACAATTGAGTAATGACATACAAATAGCTCCACTATTATTACTTCCATTGGTGGAAAATGCATTTAAGCATGGAGTAAGTGAAACCCGCTTCGAATCATTAGTGCATATAGATTTAAAACTCACAGATAACATCCTGCTGTTCGAAATAAAAAATACAAAAGGGGAGAGTGAAACCGAGACTGCTGGGGGAATAGGCTTGCATAATATTCATCGTCAATTAGAGCTTATTTACCCCGGGCAATACGACTTGCTTATTAATGAGCAAGCTTCTACTTTTAATGTGAAATTAAAACTTAAGCTTTCGGGAAATGAAACAGTTGAACTGTCTAATCGTGGAAGACGAACCTCTGGCGGCAGAAGTATTGCAGGATTATATTGAGCAGCTGCCCCAACTAAGATTAGTGGGAGTATGTACAGATGCTTTATATGCCCTGGGAGTGCTACAAAAAGAGGTAGTTGATGTTATATTTTTAGATATACATTTACCAAAACTTAAAGGCCTGGATTTTTTGAAAAGCCTTACCAATCCTCCACAGGTAATTATTACCACTGCTTATCATCAATATGCTGTACAGGGTTATGAATTCAATGTAGTAGACTTTTTGTTGAAACCCATTGAATTTAGCCGCTTCCTGCAAGCGGTTAATAAGCTTTACGCAAATGAAAAAAATACAATTGCCCCAAAGGAAACAATGAATTCAACTTATGAAAGGCCTTATCATTTTTTTACAGTCAATAAACATAAAGTCAAAATCTACCTGGATGATATCTTATACATCGAAAGCTTAAAAGAATATGTAAGAATTATTACACCTCAACAAAAAATTTTGACCAAATTTCAAATAGGAGAAATTGCATCTCTGCTGCCCGATGAGCAGTTTATACGAGTACATCGCTCCTATATCATAGCTATCAGTAAAATCAGCGCTTTCAGTAATACGGAAGTAGTAATAGGAGAAGCCATTATACCAATAGGCAGGAGTTATAAAAAAATGGTAGTCCAATGTTTGAATTCGTTGTAAAAGAAAAAAAATATTAAACCTACCCAACCATCTTCTTTTTTTCTTCGTGTACGGAAGTGAAAGACTAAAATTAGTAATCAAAATACACTAAAATGCAAAAGATCTTCACTTTCCTATTATTGCTTTTTTGTGTCGGAGTGGCTTCCGCACAGATAACCATTACCTTCAGTGGTACGGTTACCGATACGAATGGCGACCCGGTAGAGAACGTACAAATTTTTGTCTCTACAGACTCAATTGGTACGAGTATGTATACTAACACATTAACGACGGATGCTAATGGTGAGTATGGCGATTCTTTTACCGTAGATGATAATTTTACACAGGGAATTGTGTTTTTCACTATGGAAAATTGCAATGGCTATTATGTAAATGAAACAGCCTATTGGAATCCTGGAAATACCGATTTAGTAGTTGATTTTACTTATTGCGATTTGCAATTCACTTGTACAGCAGATATTTTATATGATGAAACTACAGCAGAATTGTCAGTATTGGCTACAGGTGAAGCGCCCTATACCTATTTGTGGAGCAATGGGGCAACAACACCTACTATTTTTGCAACTCCAGCCAATTCTACTTATTGTGTGACTATTACTGATGCAAATGGCTGTAGTGCTATGGCTTGTGAATCTGTTAACTATGTACCTTGTAGCGTATCTATTTCGCAAGATCCTCAGAATCCGGCTGGTTGGACGCTTACAGCTAATGGTACGGGCGTTGCTCCATATACCTACGAATGGAATACAGGGGAAACTACACAGGACATAATTGCTACTGAAACGGCTTTATATTGTGTGACTATTACAGCTGCAAATGGTTGTACAGGGACTACTTGTGTATTGGTTAATACAGAAGGCTGTACTTCAATTATTCAACAAACAGCATTCGGCCAGTTAGTAGTTGCTGTAAGTGGAAATGCACCATTTACCTACTTATGGGATACCGGAGAAACAACAGCTTCAATTACTCCTACTACAAGCGGTTGGTACTGTGTTACCGTTACAGATACAAATGGTTGCGAATCTGATGATTGTATCTACGTTTATGGTGGTATCGACTCTACTTGTTATGTAAATATTATTGAAGTACAGAATGGAGCATGGCTGCAGGCAGATGCTGATGGTGCTGATCCTTTTACCTATCTATGGAATACGGGAGAAACAACAGCTTCTGTTGAAATTACAGCATCCGGACAATATTGTGTGACCGTAACAGATGCGAATGGCTGTACTTCTACAGATTGCCATTATGCAATGATTCAAGATCAATATCAGATTAGAGGCGATGTGTATTTGGTGGATAGCCTCAATCAGCCAAATCTAATTGGTTGGGCCTATTTGATTGTTTATGATGAGACAGCGGGCACCCTTACTGCTATAGATACGGTAGAATTAGAAAATTATCCTCTAGGTGGTATCGCTCAATATGATTTTGGTGATGTAGCTGCGGGTGAGTATCTTGTTAAGGTAGCACTAGCCCCTGACTCTCCAGAGTATGAAAATACACTACCAACTTATCATGGTGATGTACTGTGGTGGGATGAAGCATCAACTATCGTTAAGCCAAGTGTTTGGTATGGTGGCTACAAAATCACAATGATTGAAGGAGACAATCCTGGAGGTCCTGGCTTTATAGGAGGTTTGGTAAGTGAAGGCGCTAATCTGAAGCCTGGAGAAGCAGAAGAAAGAGGCCCTGGCGATCCTGTTGAAGGTGTAAGCATCATCGTGTTAGATGAAATGGAAGAGCCAGTAGCATATACTTATACCGATTCTGAGGGACGCTATGAATTCCCAAGCCTTGCATGGGGTACCTACAAAGTAGTTATTGAAATTATAGGGCACGAACAGGAATATTACTGGGTAACATTGAGCCCGGAAAATCCAAGTGTGGATGGCCTGAACTTTGAAGTGAATGAAGAAGGTATTACCGTGCTGGATGCAACTATAGTAGAAACTGAAGAGCAGATTCAGGTGTTCCCTAATCCTGCTACAGATGTGGTACATTTGCAAATAGATGCTATCAATTCAGCTAGAGTTCAAATGACAGTGACTGACTTTACAGGTAGAATACTAGAGGTTAAAACATTGGATATACAGATGGGCATACAACAGTTTGATGTGAATGTATCTCAATATCCTGCTGGCTTCTATCTAATCAACCTGCAAAATGGTCAAAAAACGATTGGTAAGAAATTTGTAAAATAGGTATGGATGAAGGTGTAAAGAATTAGAGACGCACATATGGAGATAGGAGAGGGGAGTGTAAAATCCTTTCTCCATTCTCTTATGTAATTTCTAATTCTTTGCCCTTTATACGATTATAAGCTATAAAACCTCCGATTACCTTTGAGCATAAACCCTCGACTAATAAAAGACTGCAAAAAGAATAGCCGCAAAGCACAGTTCATGCTTTATAAGCAGTGCCATGCTTTACTAATGCCGGTCTGTTTGCGGTATCGGAAAAATGAATCTGATGCAGTAGCTATGTTGAATGAGGGCTTTTTGAAGATACTTGAAAAACTGGATCAATATTCTACTGAGAAACCCTTTGAAGCCTGGGCTAAACGGATTATGATCAATACCCTGATCGATGATTTTCGTAAGCAGCGCAAAGTAAAAGAACTAATTGAATACACAGATTTTGCAGAAACACACGTTACAGCCGATTCGCTTGATTTTAATGAAGCAGATAAGCAATTTGATGCAGAAGAACTGGAGGTCATGATACAAAGCCTGCCTCCTATGACACAAAAAGTCTTCAACCTATATGCTGTTGATGGCTATAAACACCGAGATATCGCAGAAATGTTAGAAATAAGTGAAGGGACTTCCAAATGGCATCTGTCATCTGCCAGAAAAAAACTGCGAGAGATGATAAAATCTAATGTAAGTGCTACAATGGTCAAAAAATAAAGTTATGGACGCTTTAGATAAATTTTTTAAAAATAAAATGGACCAGCGATCAGTGCCTTTTGATGAAGCGCACTGGCAGGCAGCAGAGCAACTCCTGAACGATAAAGATAAGCGAAAGCGGAGAGTGCTATTGTGGTGGTGGATTGGTGGTGGCACTAGCGTAGGTATAGGCTTGCTTTTAGCTGCATTTTTATACTGGGATTTTCCAAACTCATCCAGTGCTGAATACAAAGAACAAATCACCCAACTATCAAATAGTCAAAGTGAACCTTCATCAGAAATTTTTGACGAAAAAAATAGTTCATCAGCCATAAAGCATACAGAAGTAGCAAAAATATTAGAGGAAGAGAGTTGTTTATCCATAAACAATAGTGAAAAAGAAGTCATAATCCCAAACAATTTATCAAAAACAACAGGAGAAGAAGAATCTACAAGCTTTAATAATAAGCTGGAAAAGCAACCATCCCATGAATATACAGATGAACGTTCCAATCCATTAAATGCTGAGCAGACAGTTGAAACCATAGTAGTACAGATTGATAATGAACAAGGAGAGAAGGTAAACAATGATAATGGCCTTTCTGATTTACCGGGTGAGGAAGGAGTAACAGAAGCAGAGGCGGCAGAGGCAACAATTATGGTACTTGCTCCATTTTCACCAATTCCTACACTATTAAAGGAGTTGAGCTATAGTTGGGAGGATGATATAAACAAGGAAGATGTAGTATCTGAAGAAGTGAAAATAAAGCGTTTACGGAAAATGTATTGGGCATTAAGTGCAGCCACTGTGCTTAATCCATCTGAGGGCAAGTCTATTCTCGGTGGACATATGAGTGTAAATACTTATAAAGCGCTTAGTGAACGTACAAAAATCCATATGCAATTGGGCTATCAGTGGCAAAATGGTACTTTTGGTATAAGTCAGGAAGTCACACAATCAGTATATGGTTTTGGCTTAAGTGTTCAACGTTATCACTTGGAACCTAGTAGGTTGCATTATTTAACTGGGAGTCTTGGTTTAAGCCGTAGTTTTAGAAAACACGAGTTATCTGCGGGGGTAGCCTATCAATACTTATTAGGTTTGCAAGGCAGATTGACAAATTCGGAAAAGACACCATTTACTTTTGCGTTTAATAAAACGGAAACAGCCGCTACAGGCTGGTTAGAAGAGAATGGCTATCGCAAGCATGTATTTGGCGCAACTTTAGCTTATCAATATAGATTAGTCGGACCGCTGGATTTAATGGCTCAGCTTTATTATTGGCCAAGCTTGTTGACAGATGATACTCCGGAATTACCTGATGAAGTACGTTTAGAAGAGGCTGGACCTATCTTTATTGATGTAGGAGTTAGAATAAGGCTCTTCGATTAAAGAATTCTGAATTGATAGTACTAAGAGTATGAAAGGAAAGATTTTTATAATGATCATCAGTGTATTGGTACTAATGCATTGTCAAAAAGTAACGCTACCTGACCCAATGGAAGGCATGCCGGTTTTTGAAGTAGATGCAAGCCTGGGAACTGATAATTTGAATTTGATAGCAGGAGAAGATGGCTATGTGATGCGCGCAAGCAATGCACTAGATACCTCTGGCCTTACTTCGTATACAGCTACTTTTGAACATTTGGACGGTACTGGAGAAGAACTTCGCTTTATTTTTAGAGGAGTTGATGTCCAACAAGCTATGCCTGATAGTGCATTGCAGGCAAAAGCATATGATTATTTAGTGCCTATGTATGATAGTTCCTACCTTGTTTATAGAGCGACCTTTACTTCTGGCGTAGTCTCCAATGATGTAATAACTCCTTATGCTTATCATTGGGATTTTGGTGATGGGACAACCAGCAACGAAGCCAGCCCTGTACACGACTATGAAAATTTAGAAGACAGGACCGTCTATTTAGAAGTAACGGGAGCCAATGGAGTGAAAGCAAGTTATGAACGTTACATTGTATGGGGACTTACTACAGAAGAATGTGTTGTAGATTTTAGTGTACAAGGCATTATGAATAATAATGGAGTACAGATTAGCCTGCTTAATTCTCCCAGCTTGTTTTATACTAATTATATGTGGAATGGAAGTTCTACTGATTCTCTCGATTTTGTAAACCTTAATCTTGCAGGAGGAAATTCTACACAGCAATGCTTGTTTGCTACCCTGGGTACAGCTTTAGGAGATGTATGTTCAGCTACTGTTTGTAAAGGAATATATAGTGTAGCAAGTAATCCTATTAATTTTATTGGTTATCTGGAAACGTCCTACGCTTTTTCAATGGAAGAGGTAGAAGAGATTTTGCCTGCTCCTGATCAATTAGGAACTGTAATCATTGAATACACGGCAGAAGATGGTACGGTTTATTCATCATCTATAAATTCCCAGCCAAGTGATGCTTTTTTTGTAGTCAATACAATAGAAGAATATGAAGAGAACGAACTTGGTGAAGCTACCCGTAAAATGAATATTCAATTCAGTGCCAATTTATATAGTGAAACAGGGCAATTGTTTGCTCCTCTCTCAGGAGAAGGAACAATAGGAGTGAGCCTTCCTCAATAAAAAGAGTATTTCAATCAACCGCATCATAGAGTGAGCTGCTTCAATCTTTTGGAGCAGTTTTTTATTTTATCTCTCTTAGTGTTTTTCCGAGATTTGTTCTAAACATTTGTTTAAGATCAATAGATTTCCTTAAGAAGTTCATTTTTTATGTAACCTTTGGAAATAGTTTCCGTTTACTAAAGTAGCCTCCCTTCGCAGCAATCTTCAACGCCTTAAGAGAAAACTACCGGATTTTACCCCTCCTTAGCAATTCCGGGCATTAGTAGACTAGAGAAAATACACATGGATGTTAACTGCCCGACAACAACTATCTGTCCGCAGCTTACATAGCTGTCTTATTGCATCAATTGAAGATCAATTATTACCGCTGCACCCTGGCTATCAGCATGCTAAGGTTTATCCTGGCAAAAAGCATGAACTCAGATTAGCCTCAGGAGCTCGTATTACTATACCCGCCAATAGTATCAGGGGAGAAGCAGGTGAACTTCTGCAGCAGGAGGTTGACTTTTTTATCATAGAAAATAACAGTCTGGAGGAAATGATACTTTCCAATCGGCCTGCAGCTTCTAACGGAGATCTAATGAACTGTAGTTGGCAATTGAAGATACGAGCCTCCCTCCACAGTATGCCTTTGCAATTGGTCAAACCTATAGAAATTGATGTCCCGCTAAATGAACCACCTGGGAAAACTCATCCTTTTAAGCTTTATACTGGGAGCAAGTCATCTGTACGAGTCTGGGGAGCAAAATTACAGTTTGACTGGAAATCATGCCCTCAAATTCCCTTTTTTCAGACCAGAGAGAAAGATCAGCACTATTTAAACTTCCGTTTACCATCTTTTGATTGGTATGCATTAGGCCGTACTTCCGCTCTTAGGACAGAGCGGAGTATGCTTACAGTGAAGGTGAAAGGGCAGCAAATGCCTATGGAACAGATGAACGCTTATCTCGTATATCCAGACCTGAATGCAATCAGTTATTTATATCGTAATGGTACTGATTTCAGCGCAATAGGAGTTCCTTCAAAGCAAAAACTAATAGTGATGGTAATTGCTAAACAAAAAGGAAAATTATACTTTGGTGCTCGATTTAGACAGAACAACAAAGAGAAAATTTTAGATGTCAGTCTATCATCAGTTTCTGCTAGTGGACTTTTGACAACAATTAGAGAGCATATTCAAAAAGGATAACAGCGTTTTAATCCAAACAAGCGATTTGATTGATGAAGAAACCTAACTCGTATACTTCATATTCTTCATAACCACTACTCCAAGAAACAACGACCTGATCTACTTCCGAACGGGATAATAGATTAAGTTGAGCTTGGTCAATAGGGTAGTGTACACTATAGGTAAGCAGTTCTGTTTTAGTGTCGTAGGTGCCTCTGTCCATTTTGCCTGAGAAAAGCGTAATGAATTGATTGTTAAGCATCTTGACCATTAAATAACTGCCTTTTTCTATAAAGCCATAAGCTTCCCGTGCATTGGGGTAAGCAAAAGTAAACTCCAGCGTCAAGTATCTAAAACCTCCAATTTGGGTAAAATAGCCTGAGCAACTTAAATACTCCCTGCCTTCTTCGAGGTAAGGGCGTAAGCGGTCATCTGTATGTGTGAAAAGCAATTGCTTTTTTAAATCTTTACGATAACGTCCCTGTTGGTCTTTACCTTCAAAGGTAGTAGTGCACTCAGGGGTTGGTGGGCGGAGAATTACTTCATCGGTATGAGCAAATGGGAGATAGTTATCATCTAGTACAAGGTTCTCATACGAGCTGGCAGCAGTTAATTTTAAATCTTCATATTGTTTCGCTTGTTGCTCTTTTAATTCCTGCTGTCTGATGTAATCCTGTACATAAGTTCCTCTACGTGTTATTTCTTCTGCATTGGAAGCTTCTGCTATTGCCAGGTGAGCTTCTTGTTGAGTTTCCTGCTCCGTTTTTCTTGCAGCAGCTAGACGTTTGGATATACTTTTAATCGTTTCTTCATCTGCATTTTTTTCCAATGCCTTTGTGTATTGATCTTCAAGTAAGGTACGCTGTTGCTTGGCTTGAGTAGCTCGATCATTGGCAATCTGTGCCGCCGTTTGTGCCAATTGAGTTTTGCGTTCCGATATACGGCGAAGGTCTTCAGAAGTGATAGGAATTTGCCCTGCTAGAGGGGCTATCTCTACGTCTAATACCGGATACTTATTAGCATCATCGGTAGCGTCATTATTATTGTCAGCACCTCCACCAGCAGTGTATTCTGAGAAAGACATTGTTCTACCATCAGGAAATACAATAATGGCTTCTCCGTTTTCATTAGTTCGAATGACCGGCTGAGCAATAATAGCCACCGTTAAGAGCATAAAGGAGCTAACAATTAGTATACGGAGGTACATCTTATTTACGGTTTTGGGTTAATTTAAACTATATTTATTTAGATTTTGCTATAATAGTACGCATTTTAGCATTTATAGTTGCAGGATACTTTATTAAATAAACAACTTCTCTCACGAGGCAGGCTATGCCAGGCCGAGTAAACCCTGTAGCAAATAATTTAGGAGTGAGAAATACAAGTAGAAAAAATGATGCTTTCTTCTAAATCATTTGCTTCGAATCAAGAGATTTGTCAAAGAACCATTAGATACCAATGAGAAAAACCATTTGGATTCTTCCCGCGCTACTTCTAACAGCGTGTACAAGTGAAACGCCTCAAGGGGCCTATTTAGCGCCTGGAGAGACTTTAATACAAGTAGAATACCCTGATACTTATCAGGATACATCAGTTGTAGATGACTATTTTGGTCAGGAAGTCAAGGACTTTTACCGTTGGCTTGAGGATGACAATTCTGCTTCTACACTGCGTTGGGTGGATTTGCAACAGCGCCTTACGGCCAACTATATGAAACATATTCCCTATAGAGAAGCTATCAAAGAAAGGCTATCGGCACTATGGAATCACGAGCGTTTTTCTGCTCCCAAAAAAGAAGGAACATTTTATTATATGTTCAAAAACGATGGATTGCAGAATCAGGATATTTTATACCGCCTTGCTACTTTAGATGGTCCGATGGAGGCAGTGCTTAATCCCAATAATTTCTCAAAAGATGGTACTGCTTCTCTGGGAGAAATCGCTTTTTCTGAAGATGGCTCCTTATTAGCTTATCAGGTATCTGAAGGAGGTTCCGACTGGAAGTCCATTTATGTGAAAGATTTGAACGATGGTAGAATGTTGAGTGATACGATCAAATGGGTGAAGTTTTCAGGAATATCCTGGTTTAAAGATGGCTTCTTTTATTCTCGTTATCCTACACCAGAAGAAGGGCAGGAGTTAGCAGGTAAAAACGAATTTCATCAGGTATATTATCATCGGGTTGGGACTGCACAAGATGAAGATGAATTAGTATTTGCCGACAGGCAGTTTCCCCAAAGGAATGTATATGCTACAACTACACCAGATGAGCGTTTTCTTGCTTTGAATGTAGTAGAATCAACAAGTGGAAATGCTCTTTATGTAAGGGATTTGCATACAAATGATCCGGCATTTTCGCCATTGGTCCAAAATTTTAATAATGATTTCACGCTGGTGGGCAATCAGGGAGACGAGCTTTATTTAATAACAAATTTAAATGCACCTAATCAGCGTTTAATAAAGGTCAATATACAACAAATGGCTCCTCAGTATTGGGAGGAAGTTATTCCGGAATCAGCGCATTTGTTGAAAGATGTGAAATTAGCTGGAGATCACCTTCTTGTACATTATCTAAAAGATGCTCATAGTAAACTACAGGTACATACACTGGATGGTGCTTTGAAAAAAACAGTTGAATTACCAGGCTTTGAAACTATACTGGATATTGAAGTTAAGCCTGAAAGTGAAGAGGCCTTTTTGAAGTACACTTCTTTTATCCAGGCAGCTTCCATTTATCGCTTGTCACTTACCGATTATAAAGTAACATCTTTTAAGAAACCTACAATTGACTTTAAGTCGGAAGATTATGAAGTAAAACAAGTCCGTTATACGGGCTATGATGGAACAGAAATCCCCATGTTTATCATTCATAAAAAAGGCATTCGATTAGATGGTAGCCATCCCACTTTATTGTATGGCTATGGTGGTTTTAATATATCCATAACACCTGCTTTTAACAGGACACGTAATATGCTTTTTCCTATAGTTTTAGAAAATGGTGGCGTTTGCGCAGTGCCTAATATTAGAGGAGGAGGAGAATTTGGTAGCCAATGGCATAAAGCAGGAACTTTGAAAAATAAACAAAATGTATTTGACGACTTTCAGGCAGCAGCAGAATACCTGATTGCTAATAAATATACTTCTTCAGATAAATTAGCGATTCATGGTAGGTCGAATGGTGGCTTATTGGTAGGTGCATGTATGACACAGCGCCCAGATTTATATGCAGTAGCATTGCCAGCTGTAGGCGTATTAGATATGCTGCGTTATCATAAATTCACGATTGGCTGGGCATGGGCTACAGATTATGGAACCAGTGAAGAGAAAGAAGCTTTTGATTACCTCTATGCTTATTCGCCAATACATAATGTGCGTGAGGAGTCATACCCTGCCACAATGATTACGACTGCAGATCATGATGATAGAGTAGTGCCGGCACATTCGTTTAAGTTTGCTTCAGCTTTGCAGGCTAATCAGCAAGGAGATAAACCCGTATTGATACGTATCGAATCTAGTGCAGGGCATGGAGCAGGTGTGCCTACTGCAAAAAGGATAGAAGAAGGAGCAGATATACTCAGTTTTATGTATTATAACATGAATGAGGGTGTATATTATGGTGACCAAAAGTAATGAAGCTTGTTTTTATTTGATATTGGCTTTTTACCGGTAAGGATCTGGGATATTTTGGATATCCTAATAGTGGGGTACCTCATGTTCCAGATTTATAAATTATTAAAGGGAAACATCGCCTTTAATATATTTATAGGAGTACTAACGCTCTATGTGGTATGGTGGCTGGTAAAGCAGCTTAGAATGGATTTGCTGGCTGCTGTATTGGATCAGTTTGTTAGCGTAGGAGTCATCATCATTATTATCATATTCCAACCGGAAATTCGTCGCTTCTTACTTTTTCTGGGAAAAAATACGCTGAGGCAGCGTTCTAATTTTCTCGAACGTATCATAGATAAAAACCTGGAAAACTCAGAAGAGAAAGGGCGGCAGATAAGGGCTGTTCGATCTGCTTTGTTGCGGATGAGCAAGAAAAAAACAGGAGCTTTAATTGTCTTAGCTCGCAATCTTAGCCTGGAGGGGTTGGTAAGTTCAGGAGTAGCATTAGATGCAGAAATTAGTGAGCCTCTGTTGGAAAGTATATTTAATAAACAAAGCCCTTTGCATGATGGAGCTGTCATTATTTCAGAAGGAATGATAAAATCAGCAAGCTGTATACTCCCTGTTTCAGAAAAATCAAACCTACCTAAGAGTGCAGGTTTAAGACATAGAGCAGCAGTAGGAATTACAGAAAGAGCAAATGTAGCAGCATTTATCGTTTCTGAAGAAACTGGATATATTTCTATTGCTGTGGAAGGGACCTTAAGAAGAAAAATAGCAGAAGGCGAAATCAAAGAATTATTGAGCAACTACTTTTAAGTAGGTGGTAACACAAAATTTACTACTTGCTTAGGTGGTATTTTGCCTTAAATTGGATCAAGCCCAAGACCAAATTATTATGAAGCTGGAGAGAAAGGAAGAATTTACATTAGATCAGTATACCCAAATAGCCATTCAGAAACTATTTGCAATTTGTTTTTCAGGTTATCCTTCAGATAGAATATACTTTAAGCAATTGCCCTGTTTTCGATACCTATGCTGGGAAAATAATGAACTGATTGCTCATATGGCAGTAGATCATCGTGTGATAAATAATGAGAACCAACATTTACGCATTTTTGGAATTGTTGATTTATGTGTACATCCAGCTCAGCAACATAAACGAATAGCCAGCAAATTATTAAAAGAATTAGAAAATCTTGGACAGTCATCAGGAGTAGATTTTTTATTACTTACTGCATCCGATGCCGGTTTTTATAAGTCTAATGGTTTTAGAGCAGTACACAACTCGTGTAAATGGCTATTAACAGCTGATCATCAGTCGCTTGGTGTGATTGATAGAGTACTTGAAGATGGCCTTATGATTAAGCCACTTGCCAGCAAAAAATGGAAAGATGGCACACTGGACTTTTTGGGAAATATCTTCTGATTTATTATATCCCTAAACCACCTAAACCCGAATTCATCTCTATTTTTTCATCGTTTCCAAATCAATTCAGGAATCTTTTCATCTTCTCCTATGATTCCGGCTTTTCGCAAATTAAAGATCACGCTTTTTAGCATTTTATCACTTACCCAACCGTGGATTGCCCATTCTGTACTGTGATACCAACGTTCTACATCTTCCAAACGAATACCGTAGCGTTTGCTAACCATGGATATGGCTTGCTCATTCTGCATGAAACTATCACAAGAATCATGAATAGTACGCAGCATCCTAATAACATTTTCCGGTTGCTCTTTAAGGATTTTATCAGTAGCGGCTATGACAAAACAAGGCCATGGGGATGCAAATTCTCCAACTCGTTTTAATTGTCCGTTGTCTACATATGGTTTAGTCGTGTATTTTTCCCAGTAGAATACATCCGAATTTTGCTCACTTAATGAGTCAAGTGCTCCATCCAGATTTTTGATTACTACAAATTGGTCTTCACTTAAATGCTTTCCCTTGCTATTCGCATCTACTATAGCCATTAGATGAGAGCCTGATCCAAAACGGCTGATAGCATATCTTTTGTCATAGACGTTTGCATGATGATTCAGTGTATTGCCAACTCCTGTGTGTATTCCCCAAATGAGAGGTGTGATCACATACTGACTAATAATTTTAACAGTACTGCCATGTATAATATCTTTGATAATCCCTTCCGTAAGAATAATACAAACATCAACTTCATCATTTCTTAATGCCTTGGCCATTTGCCCGGTACCTCCTTTAAAGTCAGTCCATTCTATATTTACTCCTCGTTTTGAGAATTCTCCTCTCTCCTTCGCTAGATGAACAGGTAAATTAAAATGCTCTGGTACCCCTCCAAGGCGAATCGTATTACTCATGATATATGCTTTGTTTTCCTTTTATTAATGATTCGTCCGAAAAATAGTTTAATGAACCTTCACCATTCATTTCATCAAGTTCAAGTGCAAATTCAAGCTCAAATCGCAAGCGTCACTTAGCTTTTACTTATCCTGCATAGACAATCACTATAAATCGCTCATTTTCTAAACTTCCCTAAACCGTACCCCTCAAAACCGTAATGCCAAATTACCACGCCACTTCATTCGACGCGCGCTTTACGCACTTCTAACTAACCACTTTAACCTTTTCTAAACTTCCCTAAACCGTACCCCTCAAAAC
>JAKSDI010000074.1 GCA_022360175.1 Chitinophagales bacterium | reverse complement strand
TGTATCAGATCAACTCTTTGATGGGCGCAAATTCCGGGCTTTAACTATAGTGGATAATTATAGTCGTCAATGTCCATTGATTTATGTAGGGCAGTCTATCAAAGGAGAAGATGTAGTTGCCCAATTAGAGCAACTGGATCGAATTCCTGAGCGCATAAAAGTAGATAACGGGAGTGAGTTCATTTCAAAAGCTTTGGACAAATGGGCATATAAAAATGGGGTGATTTTAGATTTTTCGAGGCCAGGTAAACCCACTGATAACCCATTCATTGAGTCTTTTAACGGAAGTTTCAGGGACGAGTGTTTAAATGTTCATTGGTTTTTATCTTTGCAGGATGCCAGACAAAAAATTGAAATTTGGAGAGAAGATTATAATAATTATCGCCCGCACAGCTCATTGGGAGGCATGCCTCCCAATGAGCTGTGCGAACAGCACAAAACAAGCCGAAATCTCTAATTTAGCTGGTTGCTAATATGGGGAAGAGATCAAATTTAGTGATTTTTCTAGTTTAAAGTCGTACCTTTTTTGGGGAAGTCTTCACCAGGACTAAAGCTAAATCACCACAAACTAATGGTATCTGTGAACGCTTCCACCGTACTATTCAAGACGAGTTCTATGCTATTATTTTCCGTAAAAAAGTCTTTAAATCAATCGAAGAATTACAGCTGGAACTAGACGTATGGATTGATTGGTATAATCGGGAAAGAACACATTCGGGAAAGCATTGCTATGGCAAAACACCTTGGCAAACATTTATTCAATCAAAACACTTAGCTTTGGAGAAACAAGTTGATCAACTTCCCTGGCGGGTGGCAGAAGAAGCACCTTCGCCAGACAATACCCTCTCAAGTCACATTAATGAGGGTTTGGTTGGAGAAGATGCTTCTGTGCAAAAGCCTAATCAGAGTGATATACAACTGACAGATTAAACCTATTTTTCAATACTGACTGTCAGATCAAATCGTGACTATTACACATAAGTGCTTACTCTTTTTTCGGTTGCTTCCGTTTCCAACGCCTATATTCTCCTTGGTCTCTAAGTCTTTCAGCCAGCTTGGGCCGATATTCCCAATGCCATGATTCAGATCGAACAGTCCGAACAAAGCCGTATTTCGTAGCATTCTCTGATAACCATTCGTAAGTTTCACCTCGACCAAACCCTTTATAAGGAACTAATTTCCCTGCTTTATTCTTTCTCTTATGGCTTTCCGGAACTTTTCCTGTCCTTGTCCTAGCAATGTCAAAAGCTATACCATTCTGATGGTTAGAAAAACCTGGTTTAGCTGCAAGGTTGCCCTTCCCTGCTTTATATCTTGAATAAAGGCTTGCTTGTTTTTTGTACGTACGGAATGCACTATTTAAGCGAATTTCTATACCATCTTCATTCGCTGCTGAAATCATTGAGTTCAATGCATCCAAAGTATGTTCAGAAACTTTTACTCCATATTTATCATGCAATGTGGTAAAGCCAATAAATTTACCTCTTTCCCACATAGCGTTATCGCCTTTGTAGTCTCCCACATCTAAATAGATAGGCGGTAATACAATTACTCTTCTTGCTGTTCCTGTTTCTTTACTTTCCAAACCACTCCCTAAATCTCTATCAAGTTTTCTAGTATATACCGTTTCTGAGAGTCCATAATCATCAACAGCAAGTATAGGATTAAGTCCAACAAATAAATAAGGAGACCTTTCTGGTGTTTCAGAAATCAGTGGGTCTATTGTTGACCAAGCAGCAATTCTACTATCGTATATTCTAAATAGTGTGGTGTAAACATCTTCTTTTTCTTCTTCCATTCCATTGAAACCGAATCTAAAATTAAATTTATTCGATGATAAGTCTTTAATTTTCATGCCAAAAGGGTAGTATGAAGAATAAAAATCAGCCTTTAGTAGATTTGAATTGTTTATCAATGAGTCTTTGAATAGGACTCGTACATTACCTATGTGATCATTGAGCTCATATACCTTATCATATGATTGACGTACAAATAAATTCGCTTCCCTATACTGTCGTTCGTGGCCATCAGTAAAAATAAGGCCACTAAATATAGTAGTCCCCAATCGAGTATTACCATAGAGAGGATATTCTTGAAAATGACTATGCTCGCCGCTTCTTTCATAGATGGAGTGGATGTTTCCAGCATTATCTTTGGAATAATAGGTATTACTTCTAGTGCTATCATTAAGGATCTGCTCTTTAATCATACGATTCCCCATGGCATCATATTGAAACTGAGTATTTCTCATTTCAGTGGCGTTCGCTGATGATCGAACTTCTGAAAGCTTACCTTGGATATCCCAGAAATATTCTAAATCTGCTTGTTGATCAAGAACAAGATTTCCTGAAGCATCGTATTGATAATTCTGGTTGGTTTGGCCACTTTCTAAATCATGACTGTATGGATCATCACTTATTGCATCAACAACTTGATAGAGTTGGTTGCTAACTATTTGTGCATTGTCATTAGCAGGGTAATTGTAACTAAAATCATCCATAAGGCTATTCTCCATGCCTCTGCGTTGCAAGTTGAGTATATTCCCATTTCCATCATAAGAGTATTGAGAGTAGAAATCAAAAACCACTTCTAATCCACCATTTCTAAGCAGGTTGAATTGACTACTCCTTAAACGATCCAAATAGTCATATTGAAAAGTTTGGAACGTGGGTTGGTTAGCAAATATTCCTTCAACTATCCCCTCTGTTCTACTTGTCCAAGCGCTGATATTTCCATTAAAAAGTGGTCGTTCATGATGAGTAGCTTGATTAATGGATAATCCAAGTGGATTTCCACTGCGCTCAAAATCAGCAGGATAAAAACCAAGGCTCTGCCCAAAAAGGTCATTCCCAAATCGAGGGTTTTCTTCGATAAGGTCAGGACGATTAATAGCTTTTAGCCAACCATGGATAGTATAGGTGTAATCTACCTTTTGCAGGCTATCATGTCCAATTATACTGTGGCGCATTGGACCATGATCGTAATAGCTATAGCGTATATCCGTTTCCCAAATGACACTATCACGTGAAGTCTCCACCTGGGTCATTCTATTATCTTCATCGTAGTGATACCGATGAAAAAAGCGATCAATATACCCCTCATTATATTTTACCTGTAAGACATTCCCACTAATTAGATCATAGTCATAGCCAATGTAGTTACGACCAAAATCGGGAAGTTCATGAGATAGCCACTCCAGATTGCCGTGAGCATCATAGCTATAGAAAGAGGTCACTGTGCCACCAAAGAGGTTATCCTTAGTCGTATAGCTAATACGATTATCCAAATATCGTTGTGGCGCTCCAAAGTAATCTACATCAGCAGGATTATTGTAGTACGTACGAGTTACTTCCGAAGTATTAATTTGCGGAAAATTGACATCAGCTACTTCTGCTGCTAGATTGGTAAAGTCTGTATTAGCTGCTAATATGGACTCTCCAGCTTCAATCATTCGCCCGAGCTCGTCGTATTTCGTATAGCTGTACCTGGTAGCATTTTCTGGGTTATTCTTTATCTCATTAATCCTATCATCAGGGTCTGCTTGTCGAGCATTTTGGGAAAATCTCAGCTGGCTCAAATCATTGTAAATAAAACGCGTTGTACCTGCATCTGGGGTGCTTTGTTCAGTGAGCTGCCCTAAACTATTATACTGATAATTGGTAGCCATTCTATGCTGAGAAGGAGCAACGGTAGACGCTGTTAATTCTACACCTGCCGGAGGAATAGTTTGTATCAAGTTGTCGCCTTGATCATAGTAGTAGAGGGTGTAATGATCGATTTCTTGTTCGTAGGTGATGCTTAGTTCATCTTCCACACTCTCTGGTTGGGTGCAGAATCCATCCACGACTTCCATTTCCTCTGCTACATATCGCTGTATACAGCGCTCCGTAGCCTGAGCAATCTGATTTTTTACGTTACTGGCTTGGGTAGCAATATAATTGGTATTAGGCTCTGTCACGGAGGGAGTGGCCGGTACGTCTATTTCTTTAGAATTCCAGCGTATGCATATTTCATACCTACGCTCAAAAGAAGCTTGCTCCAATTCTTCTGCGTCAGAGATATTTGTACAACCATTGGCATCGGTTACCGCTACTACATAGGTACCAGGCTCAGGATTAATGTTTGGTATGGATATAAAACTTCCATTGACAGGGACAGTTACAGTCTCTGTAAAAAAGTTTTCAATAGATTCCACCGTTGTACCCGATAATCCTAATTTAGCCCAATGAAAACGATAAGGCCCTTCACCAACATCAGGTATTATAGCGGATAACTGACATTGCTCGCTATTGGCCGTTATTACCGGCTTAGGACAAGTTGGAACTTCACGAATTGAAAATGCATGAGTAGGGTAATCAAAATTAGCTTGTACACATTCTGAGCGAACGGAACCATCTTGCGGTCGCTCAGAAACAATGACAAAATAATCCCCCGCATCCAGGTTAGTCAGCTCATATAAGTTACGACCGCTCCGAAAAGGCGTTGTAGTTCCTGCTCTATACCAGTCGAAATACACTTGAGCACCTCCAGTCACAGTCACACTAGCAATACCTTTACGTTCCTGTGATCCTGTACAGAAGACATCACTAGTTGCCAATGTTGTCTGGATATCGGGGTTCAGTGCTGGCAGGTTAATATCAAAATAGCGCACGCAATTGTATCCATTCTGGTCGTATATAACTTCTATCCGGTAATAAGTTAGTGGTAGTACATCTGGAAAAGCTACTGTACCGGCACTTACCCGACGTGGTTCTCCGACATTGATAAAACCAGCACCTGATCGTTGTTGTAGTTGATAAACAAAATCATCTTGTGGTAAATTAGTGCATTGAGTTCCGCTTGCACCAAAGGTTAAGTCGATTCTTATGGGCTGATCGTTGAAGCACTTTACTTCTCCTTCTTGGGGTCTGGCTCGGAATGTAATTTGTGGCGGCTCAATAGAAATCGGAGCACTCCAGACTTCACAATCATTACCTCTCCACCAAAAACTATTCCTCGTTTTTAATACATGTATTCGGATATTCTGACCAGCTTGTACATTCTGAAGGGTAACGGTTTCCCGTTGGTCAAAACGAGAACGTCCTCTAGCCAGTACTTGATTATTTTCATTTACAATTTCGTATTTGTATCGGGTAAGCCAAGACAGTTGTCTTCTTCGTTTTGTAGTGAATTCTATGCTGACATCAACTAATCCTTCACAGGCACCATTGCTCACGCAATGTACCTCCACAAAAGGACTATTATCTAAAACAATAACGCGTTCCATAACCTGGCAACCACGAGCATCACTGACTGATACATTGTAAACTCCGGCCGTGAGATCATTAAGTTCAAAGGCTGCGGGTAAACCATTAACGCTTACGCTATAAGGAGGGATACCACCTTCTGGAACAATACTAATACTTCCATCTGGCTCGTCTGCACATTGCATATCCCCGGTGGAGGCAGTTATCCTCAAGAAATCAACTACCGTAAATGCCTTCTTAATGGAATAGGAGCAACCATAAGCACTGATCGTTAGCTTAAAAGTATATTCGCCAGGGGCAAAATTTGCTAATGAAACACGTTGCGGAGTACCTTGTCCACTTGCGTTTCCGCTAGCATTTCCATTTAACTGTAACCAACTCCATGTATATGACCAGTTTGGGTTAAGTTGGCTACCTGTATAAATGATACTAGCTTGGCTACAGTCACCAGAAAGTTCAAAATCAAGTTCTGGTTGGGCAAATACGATAACATTTCTTTGTTGAGTTACCCTACAATGTGATTGATCTAATGAGACAATTTCATGCCGTACTTGGTAGGTGCCATAGTTTGGAAAGGTATGCTCATAATCCAAGCCTTCGGTAGAGGTATAAACTTGTTGATTGTTGATGTAAAGATAATGCTCTAAACGTCCCTCATCACTACTAAACTGACCATTAAAACTGACCGTCAAGCCGTTACAGTTATCAAATTCAAACGCTGCCAAATCATCCAAATCACCATCATTGATAGTTAATGATTCAAAGGTGTATTCAGAGGTGTTTTCTTTATAGGTTGCAGTAGCTGCGAGATATACATATTCACAGATTGCCGACTCACCAAAGCCACTAGATGGAATTTCAACCACCCAATCACCGTTATTATCAGTAATCGTAGTTGCCAAATAGCGAGTAACTGTATTTGGAGTACCATTACTTTGAAAGACTTCTATTTTATCACTAATAGCACTTCTGCCCTTTATTCTAATTCCACTCATTTCTGGCAGCCATTCTGCACTACTTATACTAGGCTTTGGTTTAGAAAGATTGCCAGGAGCAGAGCTATTAAGCAGTAGATCAATAGGTTTTCCACTATTTGAATTATTTGGAGTAAATAAGTTTTGTGAAATGTGATCACTTTCACTATTACTAATAATGATACCTTCTTTATCTGTCAAAAACTTATTTTGAAAGATTAAATTCTCTTTGGAATTTTCTATTATTAGTAAACTTGTATCATTAGTTAATAAATCCTTTGAAAAGAATCGATTTTGCTCAACTTTAACTTTTCTAGCGTTCCTTAGAATAAGCCCTTTTTTATTTTGATAGATTAAGTTTTCATTGAAATTTGTTTCCTCAAATGCAACATTCGCTAGAAGTACACCTATATTGTTTCTATAAATATCATTATAAAGAAATTTACTTGCTCTAATATCTTGGTTACTTAGTAATGCGAAACTTAATATGCCATAGAAATTATCGTGAATTTTATTATTTGAAATATTCAGATTGCCACCATAAATATATATACCAATTGGGAAGCGTTCAATAGAATTTTCTTTTATTGCAACATATCCAGAGCCTCCTATCAAAATACCGCTTTGAAAATCTCGCCCCATTTCTGTACCAGAAGAAAAGCTCCCTTCTATAATATTATTTTCTACAAAATTCCCTCCTGGATGGGATGAATAAAGTATCATTCCTGTCGTAACTCGAAGAAGCTCATTTTCATAAATGAAAATAGAAGGAGGATTACGAGTTTGTGTTTGAGTAAAAGTTAAATATGTAAGAATTCCTATTACATTAAATTCATTTACAGCTAAATTACGTCCTGATATTTTATTTAAAAAGAAGTTCACATTTGAGTTGGATAAAACAGCACTAATTGATTCATCACGAGTAATTTCAAATAAATTATCGTGAATTTTAGTAATGTTTAAGTCACTACGATCCTTACTACTAAATCCCAATGCGTGTAGTCCAATTTTGTAATCCTTAAAATGAAGTCCTGTCACTATACAATTTATATATTGTACTCTTAATAAGGTATCTACATTAGATTCTCCTGCTATAATAATTTTCCAATCTTCAGGTGAATATCCTGGTTGGGTAGTACCATCGATCGTTATACTATCTAATAAAGTTAAACTTGATTGTAGCCTAATGGTATGTGCTTCTAGACCTGGTATGTTGAAAATTATTCTACCGTTACCGCAGCCTGCATTTGCAGCTTCAACTGCCCATCGTAGTGTCCCGCTAATGGGAGTTGTCGTGTAATCATCAATTCTGGTAACTACCAAGTCTTCGTTAGGACCAATTTCTGGAACCAAGACCTGCTCAGGAAAGTCATCGGCAGTTACAGGTTTTTCAGTGATCGTACCATTTATTATATCTCGAAAGACAAGTGTTTCTCCCTCATCTGCTTGAATCGAAAAACTACCGTCTAAAGATGTAAGGGTAGCCCGTGTAGTCCCTCTTACATTTACTGGTATTAATCTTCGTGGGTTCCCCCAGCATCCTACTGCTGTGCTTTCTATTATTCTATTACACACACCTATTTCCACACGGTAGTAGGTCTGTGTGCTCAGTTCTACTTCAAAAGTTGGATAACCAACGTAACTGATCACAAGAGTACTTGCATCCGATGGTACATTTAGTTGAAATTTACCATCTAAGTCGGCAACTGTACCAGTTGAGGTACCTTTAACAATAATATTAGCACCGATGAGCGGTTCTTCTGTCTCGCAGTCAACTACTATTCCGTTTATCGTCCTCTGAGCTATAGCTGTATTTGCCAGGCATAAAAGGGTTATCGCGATATAGATAAGAGATAATCGTTTCATTTGTGCAGGTTTTAGTTGCCTTCGTTGACGATGACCCTTACCTCTACTGGCTGTGAATGTGTTACCTGAACTTCTTCTGTGGTATTACTAGTTGTAGGTATAGCTACTGACCGAACTTCTTGATAATTTATACAAGTGTGTTCAGTGGTATTTACACATTGAAATGGTCTAGCTCTATTTGCGCCTTCACACTTAGTGGGTATGGAAAGTTCCAAATCCCAGATTTTTGCTTGATCATGTTCTTGCAAGTCACAGTAGGATAAATCCCCTCCGCTACAACTATAATAATCAGGATAGATTTCCGTGCAATTATCTGTAGGCTTACCTCCTGTGCCGAATCTAACATCTGTATATTCTTCTATGTCATGTCCTTGGGTATTCCTACTCATATCAAGTTGGCGGCAAGAACTTAAGTCACAAGTGTAGGTGTTGAGTTGACACTGCTCTTTGCACTGGTTGACTATTCCTTCAACCATAAGATTCAAATCTTCATCTGGAATGATGAAATCATCACTGGGACTCGCTGATCGGCACTCACCAATCACGTAACAATTTGCTAAAAGTGTATCAACGAGGATGTTCCTAAATTCAGTCGCTCTACTCTCACATTGACTAGCACAATTCCTGCTCAAGGTGTCGAGAAAATTTACAATACGTGGCCTAACAACTGGCTGTCCCTCCTCGAAGCCAACAAACTCCTGCTGTAAGAAAATATCACAGCCAGGATTATAATCAATATCCTCAGGTTCTTGATCCTCAACCTTATTTTGCAGCATTTTGAAGAAGGTGAACCTTTGCCCGCAAGACCAATCTTCATAGGTATTATCACACTCAATTATGCCGAAACCACAGAAATCACATTTTTCATCAGGCTGATCGGGGCAGCAAGGGACTTCTACTCCATCAACATTGCATCTATTGGGATCAATAAAGCACGACGTGGCTTCGAGCACAGGCTCTGAACCTACGTTATAGTAGTAGTACTTGAATGCGAATACATAATCTCTTACTCCGGGAAAAAGGTGGTCCCAATCATTGAAAAAAGGTGGATTTTGTGCTTGGTAACCTCTTACTAGTGTGCCAGGTTGGTGTACATCTTCTGGGAGTAATTCTGGAGGAGAACTTCCCTGATCGGTGAGTACTGCAGCGAAGCGATAACCGACACAGTTTAGAAATTCCTTACCAAGAAGCATCCTATCAAACTTCAAATGCGAAGGGTCTACTTCCTGACCATCACGAACTTTACCTGAAGCTCCCGATAACCACATGAGGAATTTTTGCCAGCCGCTTGCTTCATCATCTATATGATCATCATGAGTATCCCCGTTGTCTCCTGCCTCCCCATCTACTTCTTCTGAAACACGAACAGTTTGACCAAACGAGTCGTCAGCAAGTTGCTCTTCGCAAAGCCGTTCTCTAATTTGATCTAGTAGTGCTCCCCAACAACTAAATAATTCTTCGCAAGTATATTGAGTACATTCCTCATCAGAACATTGGATACCAATGCCTCCAATTAATGAGTTTTCGCAGTCTCCTGCCATCGGACTCGCTGCACTTGCACCAGGGGCACGGTTTTCTGTATGTAGACTTCCATTGCAAGTGTATCGATCATTGAGCATATGATATATCATCCAATTGAACTCTCCTTTATTCCACCCTCTTAACAGACCAAGATTATCAGCCAATAGACTGCCAGGACCACCATAAAGTGTAGCCTCAATCACAAATGGATTTCCGCAACCACTTTCGATCAAATATTGCTTAGCGTAAGCCTCGAAATCAGGTTGAAATTCAGCAAGGTCAGGGTCAAATACTGTGGCATTACTCACGTCAATTCTCCCATTGTTATTTCTATCAACAGGTGTGAAGTCAGCTGGACATTTCATTGGTGGTACAAAAGCAACATCCATTCGGATTTGACAACATGCACTGTTTAAGACCGCTAGAAACGGCCGACCGATATCATTGTTGAGAGTCGTTAAAAAATGCGTAGCTCTATCGAGTTCAAAGGTTTCGGGAAGAGTGTACTTTTGATTAAATTGGGAAGGAGATAATCCTATATTGGCAATGTCCTCTGAAAGTTCTTGTAACTGACCAACAAAATCAATATATTCTTCGATACAGTCTACTTCATCTAACCAGCTGCTCACCAAATTAGTAAGTGGCACAATCTGACTAGCTACTTTTTCCCGTGCTTCATTAACACGAACCTCAGCCTCGCCGTTCTCGGAAATAAGTTTCTTTTCGATAACGTAAGTACCTGGTGGTAGTTCTCCAGAATATAAATCAAATCGAATAACTTGTTCTTCATCCTGGCATAGTCCAGCTAACTCCCTCGAAACAATAATTGGTTCAAAATCTTCTAAATCTATATTGACGATACTTACTTCGAGTAGATACCGGCAATCAATTATTGTATTAGTGCATAGTCCGGAAAACACTGGACAACTAAATGTATAATCTACGTTGACTACAGTAGGCCTACCTAAAAATATCCGCTTGAAACTCACTAAACCATCAGTAGTAGCGATATTATGTTTTAGAGTATTATTCACTGTGAAAGGATCAGTATTATCAGTATGAGTAAGCGGCAGTAGGCCTTGGATAGTATCAGTATCGCTAAAGCTTAATGCAGTAGCTATCAGTTGACCATTCTGATTCATGTAGGAAAGCGTAGCAACATTATTTTGATCCACGGTTATTTGCTTCATGACGCTACTTCCTCTTGGAGCATCAGCACCAAATACACGGATTAATTCATCTCTTGCAGCTACTGCATAATGGGTTTTTACGGTATGTCCCATACCTTCATCCTGAGAAGGGGCAACCATATGAGTAACACCGACTCCTGATTGCTCAATTACCCTTCCATTTGGTGCGTTTTCATAGCGAGTTCGAGTAAATGGGTATCCTTCTGCGCTAGGTATATTTACATCAGGGTTATTATCGGAATAATAGGAAAAGGGCGTTTCATCGTCTACTACCGGATCAGGAGACATATAGTTTTCATTAGCATCGAAATCAGCAGCTCCATATACATCATTTGATCTGCTTGATCTCAGTACTGCAGGTTTATATATCATTCCCCTATTATCTGGAACAGGCGTTGGTAACGTCGAAAGACTTGGACGTCCGAGATAGTCTAGGACCGTCTGTTGTATTAATACTTTTTCCTGTGACGGTACATAGGTCTGGGTTTGACGCACTCCCAGGAGTTCATCAGCATATACTACTTCTTCACGTATTCTGTTATCCTCGGTGTAAAACTTCGAATAAATCCAGTTTTGATCATCATTAGGTTCTTCAAAGAAGAAAAAACTATTGTTAGGCAGAGTAGCTCGTTCTAGAGGTATTAGTCCTGTCGGGCCAATATAGCTCCACTGTCCATAATTAAGTGAATTAGCTATTCCTCCAGGATGAAAATTACCTATTGGTCTGACTCTCCAAGCATAGAAGCCTGTTCCCTCAATCACAGTATATGTTAAAGTAGTATCACTCGAATGTGTATATATAGAAGTAGCTTTCTTCCAGTCTAATTGGGTTACAATGTCGTCGTATTCATTTTCAGTAGTTTCAGAGTAGTTAAACAATCGTAGCAGTTGAAACTCATACCCTGGATAATTTAATCCATTGGAACTCCAGGTAAAATCAACCTTTCTTGTAAAAAGTTGCTCATTAGAAAAAGGTAGGGGTTGTACAATGGCAGGCTCTACAGTAGGTGCATTTTCTGGTGCCGCACCGATTCGATATTTAATTACATAGCTGAATTTAAGTCGTAGCTTTTCTTGAATGTCATTCAGTCTCGGATCATTTACAAGTATATTTTCTAGATTTACTATTTGGGCATCAAAAACATCAATATTAATTGTATTAAAAGCATTATTACCGTTATCTAAAATGAAGCCCGTAATATCATATTGTACCAGCATTTCGGGCTGACGTTCATTTATTGATAGTTCTATTTTAGGTTCGCCAGGTAATGGTATTCCGGTATCTGTAGAAATTTCCAGGCTATCAACAAATGAATATTTTACACGTTCACCAGCTGAAAATGGACGCTTATGCACTAAAGAGACTTGAAGTAGCGCAGACTCAACTTCATAATTGGTAAAGGATAATGGCTCTGGAAGAGGTATGGTTATTGCACTAATTTCACTCGCATATTCGAGTTCATAATGTGCCTCACCATCCTCGAATACAATCCCTTGTGCAAATACTCCAAAGCAAAGTAAATTAACTAAAAGCGTGATTAGACAATTTTTCATAATCCAGGTGTTTATCGGTTATCAATTACTTGATATCCATTGTATTTAGCTAGCAAGCTCCCATTTGAATTAAAAACACTTTCGTATGCACTCTTTAAATTATTATGATACAAGTTGAATTGCATTTTCTCAAATAGGAGTATTGAGGTGACCAAGGGGTAGTTGGCTTCATAATGAAATTTAACCTCTTTCATCTTTTCTTTATTAATATCATATCGGTAGCTAACGCTTTCAATATGACTTTGCCGAGTCATGTCTTCTGGTAGTTGAACACTAATGATATTGATTCCTGCTGGAGTAGACTCACATTGTTCAATAGTCCCTTCTTGCAACAATACTGCTTGAGCTGTTTCAAATTGTTGCTTACGGAGCACTTGTTGTGCTAATTCCAAGTCAGAAGGATTCCATAATATAAGCCCTTCAGGGTGTACTATTGTATATGCATTTTCCTCGTCTCCAATTTTTGTTACTATCTGGTTCTGGAACAAGTAAAAGTCATTACCAAGTAAAAACTCAATCTCTTGATCATCTAATTTCTCACCACTCCAGTTATCGTTGTACTCTAATTCTACTGAGTATTTAAGATAATGAACTCTATCCTCAGTATCAGGAGCTTGAATTGAAGCCATTTTTTGTCGATAATCTTCTAGAATAGCTTTACAATCTTGTCCTTTTAGCGTGGTAGTATCGAAGAGTGCCAATAACAATAGGCACATTATAATGTGCTTCATTATCACTTAGGTTTTGTAGGTGTATGATATTGTGTTTCCTGGACAGTTTGAAGTCCTCTTTCCGTTTCAATTAGTTTTTTTACTAGCTTCCCTTCATCATTGTACTGATAGAAGAGTCCAAAAAAATTGTCATCAAACTGAGCAAGTAAGCGGTAGTTCTTGCTATCATATACATAGCACGTTGAGGTAGCATCGTGTGGTTGAAAACGACAATCGTCAATATATAATGGAACTGTAGTAGTGTTTTCAAAAGTGACCTCAAGAGTTGATTGGTTTATCTGCTCGAATTCTTCTGGTGAAATGAATGTTCTGAACAGCATCCATTCACCTGTTTGTGCTACAAATTCAAGATCTTCTAGTGTGAAGTCGTTGATTTCTACCGAAAGTATATTTGCTAATACCCGCTCTTTACTAGGTGAGTTGACCCAAAATT
This sequence comes from Chitinophagales bacterium, assembly GCA_022360175.1. GTDB lineage: Bacteria > Bacteroidota > Bacteroidia > Chitinophagales > Saprospiraceae > JAKSDI01. Next base: position 28,154 of record JAKSDI010000074.1, on the reverse strand, counting down.
TCAACCAAGCCCCTTTAGAATCCAGATGACTATTCCTAGTTAAGCTAGAAAAGACAGCGTTGGAAGCAGCTCCCGGAGAGAGTAGCAAGCTTTGCCCTCCAGAATGGGAACTTTGATCAGAGTAGTTACCGTCCTCAAAAGACTGAAAGCCGATAGAATTATATTGGCTATTTTGAGCAAGCATCGTGGGTAACATCTTATTGTAGCCATAGCGGGCACTACTGTATATTCCGATGATGTTACGTTCTTCTAAGCTATTGCCATGAGGAGAATATTTCGTTACCTCATTTAGTCTGAGCCAATCAGGTCCATTATTTGTTGGAGTTTCCCAATTGAAAGGGTTAAATGACGTAAAGATACCGCTGGAAGCAATTCCTTGATTTAGCGAACTGAGTCCTGTTTTATAGACATATGTAGCGTGTGGTCTCCATATTCGATCAAGTGCAGATCGTGCATTTGGTGTGTTGGCATCAGAATACTCATTTTGTACAGTTTGGTCTAACCAATTTCGATTCAAGCTGGTCGTACTATATGTTTGTACAGACGCACTAAGCAAATTATTTAAAGAAAAATTATTTCCAGCTGTAGGATTACCAAGTATACCATAAGTCTCATAGGTGGCGGCAATTGTTTTCAGTTGATTAGTATTCTCAAGGTTAGCCGATCTAGGTCCCAGTTGATATTGCTCTATGTGGCTTGCTGGTATCTCAATTGCATACTGGTAATTAGCTTCTGGAGTGTTTTCATTAGTTGAATGACTTCCTAGGCTCTTTTTGATAATCGGGGCTCCTGTGAATTCATCAAATGCTACGTTTTCAATACTGGTATAAATACCATCTTGCAACGTAGTGACCTTTTTAACATAAGTAGGGTACCTGATAACTTTCGAGGTGACGTGAGTACTCAAACTCTTGTTCTGCATTGAAAAGAGCGCACCCACCAATGCATATACCGGTGGTAAAAAAGCAGCCCCAATACTTACATCAAACTCAGCGTTTAAGTCAAAGCTACGAAACTGCATACTTTTCGCTTCCATTACAACTTCAACTTCCTTACCGGGATTACTGAAGACATAAGAACCATCAGCTCGCAGAACTCTTATTTTTTCACCGGGTTCATAGTAAGTAAATACTTGTTGGCTGACAGGATAGCTTGCTTCATTTGCTGCTAAGCCATAATGGGAAACACTTTTCTGTCGTCCGTGCATATTTGTAAGTATAAAACGATAGCCCTGAGTTGCCCATGTTTGATTCCGTTCATATTTGAAGAAAACAATGGGTAAGATCAACTGCTTCTGTATGGTGTTGTCATCTAAATCTGATGACAAGAATCCTTTGCCAGGTTCAATATCGTTGCCCTCATCATAAGTATAGACTTTGTCGAAGGGATAGTCTTTAACAGTTAAGTATTCGTAAACGGAGAATCCACTGGACGTTCTTCCGCTATGAATATTATGGATTTCTACGCGAGAGTGCCCCACTGAAGCAGCAGGGAGCAGACTCTCTCCAATTGGTCCTTCATTTTGCTGCTTATCCGTTGACTCAAGCTTAATAGGCCCTAAGTTTCCACCCTGTTTTTTGCGTTCCAAAAAGGTGACTAGTGCATTCTCAGAATGCATTTCTTGTGGTTCATTAGTAGCAATGCCACTAGTGGAGCCATCTTGATTTTCATATCTGTATTCAGAACCATAAATTGCGGGAGTACCGTCCTCTATGCCATTATCCAACATTAAGAGTCGTTTGACCCTAATTCCTCCGCCTCTCTTGGCATGCGGTAAAGGAATCTTTAAATATGATAGAGCTGGAGCTATTTGCATACAGAAATTACTATAAGTAGCATTATCTACATCAGCTATATATTGGGTTAAATCTGAGCTGACTGCCTCCGCAACTTGTAAGGAACCCTTGAGAATATTTAGAGCCCCTCCTACATCTCCTTCGCCAATATCTCTAACACCACCTAACAATTCTCTAATGGCACTATCAATTTCTAATAAACAATCAGAGCTGGTCTTTCCGTAAGCATTGGCAACCAAATAATCGAAACATGCTTGACGAGGCAAAAAAGTTCTTCCTCCTGAATTTCCTTCTTCTAAAGATATGATCACACGATTTCCTTGCCTCCTAACCCCTTTAAAGGTGGCATAGCCAGAGATATACTCTGATCGACAATTATCAAGAGAGGGAGTACTTCTGTCAAAGCTAAATAAGAACTTGAAAAAGACTCGTTCGCTTTTTCCTTGCTCTCCATAGTACTCTTCTATAAGCTGAATCAAATGGGGGATTTCTGACTCTTCTACTCCCAATGCATCAATATCTAAGACAAATTCATCATCTCCATTTGTGCTCAATAAAGGAACTAATGCAGTTGCTCGGCGATCTTGTACATACTGATAGTTTTTCTGCTCATATTCTACTAGGATTTCACCACCAGAAGGGAGAGTGATTTGTTTTAACTGCCAAGCGGCAGGATCGAACGTAGCACCACTATCTCGATTTCCTTGATAAGTGCCGACTTGCATTTTCCTGTGTCGTTCTGCACCATCAAACTGGGGATTGCCCCATGAATCTAATTTGTTTACGGCATATCTAGGATTTTGTGCGTTAGAGCTAAAGGTATTATTAAGATTGAAAAAATCAGCCATTGGAGTACCGTTGTACTGGCTGACTAAATCTTGCGGATAGTCAGCTTTCGCTTTGTACTGATAATGAAATTCATAAGGACTAATCTGCGTCCTGAATTTTCCTTCGTATTCAAACCATACTTTTTTTAGGGTGAGCTTACCCATATTTCCTATACTATTTGGCAGACCTTCACAAATGCTATAGTCATATTCGAATCGAGTGGTTTGAACTGGATATTCTGGTTGGCCTTTAGCATAAAGAACAATTTTGTCAAGACGCACCACCTGCTGTTGGGCGTCTTGTATACTAGGAGTACTGGAGGCAATATCTTGGTTCCCCGATATTTTCCTTGCACCAAGTCCATCTTGCCTTACTTCTCCACTTCCACTTAAATATTTTTCAGCGCCAGGAGGCATACCTCCAGGAAAATAGGAAGCAAAATCACTTGGCACAGTTGAGTTTGTCACGAATAATGCAATATGGGACTTCGTCTCAATAGCTTGTAAGGAGTATACCTCCCTGTCTCCCGCTTGAACACTTCCAAAATCGTCTTCCCTATCAGAAATTCTATTCTTAGCATATAGTAAACCGTTGTAAGGAATTCTCCAATGGTAGGGAGCGTCCACCCCATAATGTTGTTTATAATGGAAAGAGGTCCACCCTCCAAAGTCATCTTCACTAGGACCATCATCAGTTAAATCGACGTATTCAGGGGTAGTGATCTGAGTTAGCAAATAAGTACCTGCATATGGTTCCTCTTGTACTTCGCCAAGTAAGAGATTATGTTCACCGACATCTGGAATCAACATTGAGTGCGAATCATCGTCCTTATAACGGGTGGTCTGATAAACAATGTGATTGTCTTCAATGCAGTTATTCCTTTGAGCGCTACTACACTTTACTCCTCTCGCCATTTCTAGGGGGAGACCAAATTGACAACTAAGTTCATTGAAGTTGAGTACGGGTAAACCGTAAGTATATAGATTCCCTTCTTCATTGACTATCTGAAATTCAGTGAGTGACTCTTGATTCAACGCATTGATAGCTCCATTTACTTCCGCAACATTGCTAGACTTGTTAAATCTATTATTCACAGTATTCGCTTGGGAGGCAGCTTTTGCCTTGATTAGGGAACTACTATTCCCAAAAGAAACTGTAGTCTGTAAATCAGTAGGAGATGCTAACCCAGGAGAACCAAATCCTATTCGATTTCTATTTCCGGTTAACTCATAAAGAGAAATTGCAGTACTACTAGTTGGGCTTACAAAACCTCCTTTGTCATTGGTAAAGCGAAATTGACCACTAGCCCGATGGTCAAAGTCGAATTGACTAATTTCTTCTTTATCTTTTGAAGTCCAGAGTTCAGATTTTAACTGACTATAATTAACACCAAGAGAAACACCTAAACCAGCATTAGTTCCCACCATAAATTCGATTCCTGCGAACCCTCCACCAATATGACTAGCCTCCTTTCCGATAAAATAGTGACCAGGTGATGGCAGATGATAACGAAAACCACCTTGGAGCCCTTCACCTGATAAGCTAAAAATGTCCGCATTAGTATGTGGTATGCCGAGAATAGTATTCTGCTTAGTGTAGGGTGCGTTCTTTTCTGTATAGAAATCAGAAATGACTTTATTGTCTTCATAAATGGACAGAGAAGGACTATACATATACCCTAGTCCTTCAAAATTGGCTTCACTTCTAGACTTTTGAAAATTTATATTACCTGTAAAACCAACCTCTGGTCCAACAGGAGCTGGCGCAGGGTTAATTTGAATATTACCTAATTGTAAGGCAAGATTTACTCCCCAATATTTTTCAAAGGTCGTTGCACTGTAACTGGCAGAAGGAAGTATTTGGTCAAAAGCACTTCCTAGTTGTCTGAGAGCATTATGTACTATTCGGTCTTTTTCGAATAACTTGAACTGAAATCTACGGCCACTTTCTTCGCTTTCTTTTGCTTTTGCATTTTCATTAAAAGAATTGTCTTCTGTATCTTCTCCTTTTTTCTTTGTGAGCCGCAATATTCCTTCAGGGCGAATTTTGAAAGAAAAAACAGCCTCGTCAGAGGCATCGGTTAATGATAATGAAGCAAGACCAAATGCTGTAATTCCAAAACTATTATGTGATGATATCCCTCGATAATTATTCAAGGTAATAGTTCTACCCGCTGAGAATCCTATATTCTGACTAAAGGCTTCAATATTTGTATTTGCAGTTGCAGATACCGTCAGGTTTGGTTTAGTTTTGTTGAAGCGTTTAATAGTTTCTCCATTGTAATCATCAGGAATACCTCTTTTGTTCCGATTTATAGCTCCAGGGTTTAATGTCCATCCAAAACCAACCCATGACGCTTCTTGCTCAGAAGAATATCCACTATGATAAGAGAGCGAAAGGGCATAACCACCACCGTCTGTACCTGGAATATTTACAACAGGTAAATTATAAGTAAAGTCACCAGTAAATGGGTTTACCATATTAGTAGTGGTTACTGGTTCAAAAGTGCTAAACTCCGGTTGCTTTGGTCCAGAGGTTAAAGCCATTGTCAAAGGTGCAAATACTGCCTGTACGAATATATTAATTGCTAAAAAGAAAGCAAATCTTCCTAGGTTTTTTCGTTTCATTAGCTTCTTAATTTTCAAGCTCTTTTAATGAAGGAATATTATTTATGTCATCAATCATAAATCGGAAATCATGTATACCTGTCCAGAATATATTATCTGTAAAAGTCAGGGTAATGGCTTCATCATCGGCTAAACTACTATCTACTGCTTCATCAATGAATTGAACCCAAAAGCGACGAGCATTGGATAGATCGTGGCTGTTCTCCAAAATAGCTAATACAGGAGCCATTTTTTGTTTCGAAAACTTCAATTCAAAACAACTTGCTAATTCAAAGTTCATCTCTAATATTCTCTGCCTATATTCTTCGACTGAACCTATTCCTCTTAGCATAATGTCTCTACCTTCAATAATGGGACTTAGAGTAACAAGAAAACTGTGTACTCTATGTCCTTCCTCGCTACTATTATCCGTATAGTTACGAAGATTGATATAAGACTGGGGCATATAGTTAATTCTTACGACTAGGTCTCCTACCCTTTTGTTAAATACTAAGCCATTAGACTCATCATTCAACCAAGACAGTAATTCAGTTACTGTATATTGTTTTACACAACTCACGTTTAATCCAAAGATGTATAGTATTAAAACTAGCACGCTGCTTCTATTCATCATAAGACTCATTCATTGCTTGTATTAATTCATCTGTTATATCTATAACATCACTCCCATAAAGGATATTACCAAGAGCTGTAGCTCCTATTATTAAATCGTAATCATTAGTTTCAGCATATTTTTTAATAAAATGATTTATCTGATCTAAGCCACCTTGAGTCATTTTTTCACTGTTTTGTAAAAGTTCTTCTTGATCGTTTTTGGCTCTTTCCTCCAATCTTCTTATTTGGTCTTGGTAATTATCATTATTGAGTATTCCTTTGGTCTTCAAACTATCTAAGCGGGATATTTCTTCTTGAATTTTTTTTGTGATAGTTATTTCTTTTTTTGAAATATAGTTTGATATAGCGATCATACCCTTATACTTATCTACCACTATAGCAGATTTAACGACTGCTATCTTCGGAGATTCATTTTCCCTGAGCACATTCCAGAATGAAATAAATACAGCCAATAAAGAAAAAGCTAGGACCAAACTATTTGTTATTATTTTGTTTTTCAAACGTCTTATTTTTCTAAAAAAATAATTTTCACAACCTCTTATGACGAAAAGAGAATAACTTTTTGTTCATGATAATATGTTTCACAGTAATTAAGGTTTATAGGAAACCAATTAAGAATATTGATAAGAACAAAAAGTAAGATCCTCATGTCAACTAGTCGTCAGTTAACGTTCATGAGAAACAATAATGTAGGCAAATGCTCGAACGAGCTATGTACTATTATCTTTTGAAATTAAACAAAAGAAAGAATTGATTAGGACTTAAGTATAAGTACTTGTTCTATAAATAAAAATAGTATTTAATTCAAAGATAAAATAAAAGTGCAATTGAACAAGAAATAAAGAGTGATATTTAATCACACATCTATTGTAGTAATAAAATAGTGTGCATTAACATTTAAACAAATTATTTATCTAAATACAACCTTGTTTCATAATAAGCTGTTAAAGTCCCAAATTATCACCTCTCACCAATTCTACCAAATAATTCCATTTGATTCCAAATAAGAAAAACCACTCCATTGAATGATCCCAAATCATACCAAAAGCTTTCATTTTAATACTTAAAGCGCTGATTTTCTTTCATTTGCATTCTTTGTAGAATCCCCATAGATTGTACCAAAATGATTCAATAAACTAAAAAAGCAATCATGGAAAACAACAATATTATACTACATGCTATCACCCCAGCAGAGCTAAAAAAGATGCTTCGGGAAATGATCCAAGAAGAGTTTCAGCAGGTAAATAATGAAATACAGCGGGTCATTGGAGAAGATGACTTAGTGAGTACTGGGACAGCAGCTAGATTGTTGGGGGGGGGCCTAAAGTGTTACGGTATTTGGTCGATGAAGGACATTTTACCGTATTCCATCATATGAAGGAGCGGCGGTATCCACGAGCGGAATTATTAGAGTTTCGGAATAAAAAAAAGGTGAATCGGTTAAAAAGATAAAAGCCCTCAAGGATTTTACTTTTCTGAACAAAAATAATGCAAAGATTTGAACAGATGAACGACAAGTAAATTAGAGATAAGCAATCAGAGCATTCCGCTAAAGTCGCCGTCAGGCGACCGCGCCCATTCAGGGTTAACACTATTTTGATAATAGGATGTTATTGAAAAGAAAAAGGAAGCCGGCTTTCCTTGAATTTTCAGGTATTAATCAAACTTACGGGTAATATTCAAAATATAATCCGCTGCTTTTTGTGCCTCTGCTGCTGCTTTGAAGATCAGTTTTTTATCTGCCTTCAGCACTTTTAACCAGCCTTGTAAATAAGCTGCACTATTTACTGTTATTTCATCATAATTAATGCCTGTATGAGCAGCTAAAAAAGAAGCGCCCATTTCTGCTATTAATTCCTCTTTGCTATAATTCGGAGATCCGAAAGGATTAAGTTTAGTAATTCCTTCCCTGTTTAATCTCGATTGATGGCCGGTTGAATGTGTAAGCTCATGAAAGAAGGTGCTGTAATATTCTTCTGCTGTTTCAAATTGCCCTAGAGCAGGCATATTTAACTTATCTGCAAAAGGGTGATAATAAGCTCTATTTGCATCCTCAAACACATATTTAGGGGCATTAGAGACATTTTTTATTATCTCTTCACATTTTGAGATTCGCTCATGTTCTTTTAATTCTACCTCTGGAATATTTATTTCAATGCCCTCCACATCCTCAATATTGAATACTGAGTAATATTTTAACATTGGTATAGTTTGGATATCCTCGCCCATTCCTTGCAATGCTGTGGCTTGCTTGGCAGAAATAAAGCCTTCTTCCTCATTCTTGAAAAGAGTTTTATAAAAAAATACCTTGTTGGCTTTTGCTCCTTTTCGGATTTTACCGCCTTTAGTTTTTGCCTGTTTGAAGCTTATAAAATATGGTATTGGGTGCGGGGTAAGGTTCATTAAAAAACCATTAATACCCGTGTAAATATGGCCTGTAGCATAATTACGGGCTAAGCCGTATTGATTCCATGTACAACGCCACGGAGTAACGCCATTTTCTAATAACTCAATCATTTTGTTGGTGACTTCCTGATATAGGTCACGTTTGATCTTTTTGCTGTTCTTTGTCATGATTTGATATATTTAAAATTATTAATAAGGTTTCACCTGTTGGTGTTAACCTTCTGCTTTCGGCGAGAATGGGGTAACAAGTGCAATGAAAAATCGGGCTATTGATGCGGGCACCCGTACGGGCACACGGTTAGGCTCTATTTTTGTTGTAGGCGTGAGGGCAACGCTATTAGGAATCTATCAGCCCTTCATCAGCAAAAGAATAATAGCCCCCATCAGGGGATAAAATGAGGTGGTCAAGAATAGGTAATTCTAGTAATTTACCTGCTTTGCTTAATTTTTGAGTTAATGCCTTATCGGCTTGGGAAGGGTATAAATTTCCAGAGGGGTGATTATGTGCTAAAATGATCGCACTGGTACGGGCTTTCAATGCTGCTGCAAAGACTACTTTAGGGTCTACTATAGTACCCGCCATACTGCCTTGTGATACTTTGTAATACCCCATCACCCGATTAGAGCGATCTAATAAGAGAATGTAAAATTCTTCAATAAATCCTAGCTGCTCTGTCCAGTTAGCTAAAAGTATTTGATAGGCATCTAAAGAACTGCTCACTTGCGATCTATCCTTTACGCTTACCTTATTTTGATAGATCAACTTAATTTCTGCTACTTCAAAATCAATTTTGTAATACATAGTCTTGATGTTTTTGGGCTACGACCCGATTGTTAATAAGGAAATCTCCCTTCATCCGGGAGCGGAGGTGATACCTCTTCGGCAGTTTTTCTGAGCCGCCGATGCGTAATTGAGGTTTCCTCCCTTTTTGCAAAGGCATCAAAACGTAGGTACTGGAAATCAAGACAAGGGTGAAAAACTTATTTTTTATTGGAAAGTAGAGAGGAGAAAAAATCAGAATGTAAAGTAAAACGTCCCTTGTCGACATTGGAAGGGGCTAGTAACTTGCCAAAGCAAAAGAAATGGGGAGAAATGATCAATTACAGGCTTGAAAGAAAATGAACGTGTTAGCGGGTCACCATAGCGGACCTATCAATCCTCCGATTGCCCCTTGGTTCCTGATCTGACTTTTTTGGAAAAACTTTGTCGGATTAGGGGGGGATGAGGGGGATTGATGATAAGAAGGTAAATATAAAGTAGCTATGTATGCGTGGATATAAAAAATATAATGTAATTTTAAATTGAGAATATGTTAGCAAAGGAAAAAATAATACTGACAAGTAGTTATCAAGAAATACGAACAGCTCTCAACGGAAATCAAGTACGGGCTGTCCAAGAATTAATTTTTCGAATTGGTTGACTTATGTAAAAATACTTATGAAGATATATTTGGAGGAAGTATGCCAGATATCCAAGTTCATATGACATTTACAGGTAATTTACTTCAGCATAAAATAGTCATATTTCAAAGCGATTACTTCATAGTGAATATGTGTTTAAAGTGCATTTACAAAATGAGTTTAGGACATTATTAAATGTAACAGAACCCTGCATTCAAAGACTTGGAAGTTAGATGGATAATAAATCAAATTATATCAGTAAAAGCAGGTTCTAATTAATAAATTCATTCTATCTCATATTGTTAACAGTATGAAGCTATCATATTGAGGTTTATTTTTTATCTAAAATAAAGGCTACAAGTAGTTTATGTAATAAGAGTTAATCTATTAGTCAAATGGCAAACTAAAGAATGAAACATTGGACTATTAAATTGAATTTGCTTAACCTTTCTTGTAAAGCATTCGGCTTAGGTACTATATGGCTAGCTTTTAGCCTAATTCCAGTTCTACATAGCTGTCATCTAGAAAAATTAGATAACATCAAGGATGGTTTAATAGCAAGTTTCAATTATCAATTTATCGGTGACTCTAATTTTGCTCCTACGACAGTAGAATTTCAGAATACTTCTACAGAAGCAACATTTTACGAATGGGATTTTGGAGATGAGGGTCATGTTTCCAATGAAGCTAATCCTATTTATACTTTTCAAAGAGCTGGAGAGTTTAGAGTACTACTTACTGCGGGGAACTCTGAGGGGGTAGTAGATGAATATAGCGAGATCATAACAATTCGTTCATCCTCATTCGAATTAGAGTTAGAGGCTGAGACTAGTTGGTGTGCGCGAGCAGGAGGCATTGTTCAACTGGATAGTAACTCTTACAAGATTCTGACAACCATAAATAATCGCTGGTCAATGCTCAATCTAACTTTAGATGGAAGAATAACAGATACCACGAACTCAGCCTCACTTAACCTTCCAGATCAATCATTAGATTGCGGATGTCTCATAGCATATAACAATGATAGTAATTCTCCAGTTAGTCTCAAACCAGCCTTTGTTTCTCAATGTGATGATGATATTATCATAGGTGAACCTTCCTTCTACTTTGACCCGCATCTTGTACTAAGATATGAAGACTTTGGAATCGCTATAGAACCAATTCTCCATAATAATACCTACTCTGTGGTAGGCAATATTATAGGACCCTTCGGACAGGCTACCAATAAGTACAATGTAATTCACGGCACTCAAGAATTACAATCTGTGACGTATGATACGCTTGAATTCTTGACCGCCATAGACGCTGTAATAGCTCATAATTATAATCTAAGTGTACTCGTTAAAGGGCTTAGTTCCGAATTTGAGCTAAACCAAAACCTTAGGATTGATAATTTTTCGCCTAATGGAGAACTAATAGGGACTATAAACTTAGGGCAAGTTAGTCATGCTTACAATGGAGCATTTGTATTCTTAGAAAGTGGTAATTATCTATTAGTAGGCAAATCGCTTCCTACCGATTCCATTTGCCTACAATGGATAAACGAGTTAGGAACGATTTTAAAGGAGAAAAAGATCTCTGCCTTTTTTGATCCAAATGATATTATTCCAACTCTCGATGGGGGGTATTTAATATCTGGTATATATCATGATCTTCAAATATTTAAGGGAGTTATCTTAAAGGTTGATGCAGAAGGTAATAAAATTTGGCAAGAAGAAATTATTGATGAAGAGGATAGTGTTATACCTACAAAGATTATTCAAACTATGGATGGGGGCTTCTTAGCCTATTGTATCAGAGATATATTTAGGAACGATATAGTAATTTATAAATTGACTGATAAGGGAGAGTTTAATCCCTAATATACATAATCCGTAAATTATAGAATTTACACAAATTTATAAATGGTAAATTAGAATCATGAATATCGAGTCTTACATAGTCCATTTGCTAAATTCCCCAAATGGGAACAGTTACGTAAAAGCATACGAAGTACTAGAAATCAGTCACAGTCAAATTACACGTTTGTTAAATAATTTAGACTACTACAGAGCTGATTTCTTTGATAATGTAGCCCTACAATCCGTTAGTACACTAAGTACAGGCGATTCACTTATTGATAAGTCTTTTTTAGACCTGAAAGCCAATGATTCAGTAACTTATCACTGGTTGGATAAGCACAAAACATCAGTATGAGATATAAATCTTATAACATTGCTCTATACTGATATGACAGAAGATATACTTTTAGCAAACTTTAGAATTTTCACCCCCAATGACAATCCATTAAGGTATCGTTTACTACAAATGATGAATCGAGAAGTTCTAGATTGGGGTATGAGGTCGGCTCGTTTTACCATTGGTAGCTGTTACAGCGCTTTGGAACGATTTTTCGTCCGAAAAGTATTAGCTATGATCAATAATGTCTTACGAGTATTCTAACGATTAGTAACCTGGGCAAGGAGCAAGGAATCAGTTTATGCTCTGAAAAAACATTTTCTATTCATGAGTAACGAGATTTTTGATGAAATCTCGTTACGCAAACACTATAAAATATCAAGTCAATGGAGAATCAGCAATTTTATTTTATATTCATAATGTGTATTTGTAATGTAATATATGGTCAAAAGGAACAAATAAGAGTTGAAGGCGGATGCAATTTTTTTGGCACTCCTAAATATGAAACTTACGTAGTCTCTAATCCAAATAAGGAGATGATATCCATATGGAATAGTATTCTTGACGTAGCTGGCGAACCAGGAGTTTATATTAGATTAATGGAAAGCCCTAATGTTTCAAATGCTATGGCTACAATTGATACAGATAGTGGAATTAGAAATATACTATTCAATCGCAATTTCGTTGATAAATTAAATTCAGAAAGTGCAACTAGATGGTCTTCTATATTTTTATTGGCGCACGAATTAGGTCACCACTTTTATGAACATTCTATGAATAGAAAAAAAGAAAATAGCCATAAGGAAGAACTCGAGGCAGATGATTTCGCTGCACGTATTCTTATGAGACTAGGCGCAGATTCTAATGAAACTGTAGCAGCAATAGCTACTTTTATAAAAGAAAATGATGAAGGAAATCGATCTCATCCTGCTCCTCATTTAAGAATAGATCAGGTTTCAAAAGCATGGCAAGATGAAATCAAAAAGCAGAACATAGTAGTATATAGTGATTCATTAGTTAATAAAGCACCGCTTATTTTAGATAAAAGGGCATTCAAAAATCCTTGGACAATAATTTCAGAAGCTAAAGCAACAATAGATAATGAAAAAGTAGAAATTATTTTTAACATCCCTCCTGAATTTTCAAATAATTTTAAAGCTTGCATATTCGCCAATAGTACTTCTTTATCACCTGGAAGAAACGCTGGGTCATTGAAAGGTATAGGAGGTAATAGGAAACCTTTTAATATAGGAGATGAAGGTTATTATGTGCTATGGAATTATAAGATTGATCGCTATACAAGAGAGCAAGTTGATGAAAAAGGTAATTTAAGGTTCTACGTATTTCATAATGATAGACTACCACAACTTCCAAATAAAAACTCTGTAACATGGGGCTCTTCACTAACAACAACTGGGGTCAGCTTTATAATATGGGGAGTATCTAAAATATCTACTGGTTTAGATATATATAATAATGAATATAGAATATCTTTTGATCCCCAGACTTATGAAAAAGCTGATGAACAATATTTCACAGGACAAATTATAACCTATACAGGAATAGGTTTGGCAGGTATAGGCACCTATATTTTATTAAGAAGAAATAGAAGAAATAATGAATATAAAAAATGTAATTGCTTTACACCACAAGTGAAAGAGAATTTACAGCCATTTATTGGATCAAACGGTATGGGTATAAAATGGAATTTTTAGTAAAAGAATGCGACCCTAACCTTCTTTAAAATTAAATCTTGATGTCCTGATATGATTTTGCCCATCAATATTAATTTTAAATCTAAAATCAACATCTGGTATTCGCTTAAAAATTTCATGAAGTTCATCAACTCTTTCTTTTATTGTGAAATCTATCATGTTTGAGTAGTCAGTGTCATAGACATTAAGTGAATTTGGGAGTTCAATAATCATTTGGGAATGTAATTCTCCAGAAATTATGGCGGATAAATTCATTTTAAGATGTACTTCATGCAAAGTACATTCATCATAATGTATATTGCCGAATAGAGTAGAAATCCGCTTCTGACCTGGATGAGAGGCTGATCCACGAATGACGTTTCTTGATTGACTTAATTGATAAAAAATATTTTTATTAATCCTTATTTTAGCAAAAATTGGACTCGGGGATGTGCAATTCGGTTTAACTCTTGCATATATTTCCAACTCACTGATCTCAATAGTTTGATTTGTACTATTTCGAAATGTTACAATAAATTGAATTAAAGAATCTGTAACACTAGGCGGATAACATAATACTCTAGAAATCATTAATGGTTTAGGAGTTGGTTTTATTACCCCTAAATCAAACATGTTTTCTTTAAGGTTATCAACCCTTATATTTCTAACATATTGTTCGTAATTATTGAAATTAAACTTTACCGTCAAACCAGCATAATCGGATTTACTTTTCAATAAGATAACAAACTTATCACTTATTCTTGATGATGGTCTATGATACTCAGTATCAAGTTTTTCGCCATCTGCATATAGTTCATAAGTAAAATCATTAAGATAAAATAACTCATCTGATTCTATCCCTAATACTTTCACAGATATTGAAAATGATTGCGCAAATAAACTTCCTGAAAAAGAAAGTATACTAATTACACACAGGGATAATGAAAGTATACGGTTCATTATTTTTATATTTATTGTGTTGATTATACGAACGTAAACTTATTGTGAATCTATATCCACTTGGGCTGACAAATTCTAAATATGAATTTCTACTTATCCTATTAGGTGGTTTCAACACAAAGTACCCATGCTCATCTGTAATTATTTCCCTTCCAGTTCTTATATAGTCTACTCTATCTCTATCCAATACTTTTACATCGTATTTCGAAGCTACAGTATCATTAGAGCATATAAGACGTCCTTCTAATACTCTAGGCAGTGGCTGGAAGTCCTGATAGGCTCCATATAATACCATCAATACAAGAATTAATAAAAGGGCTGATGAAATTTTAGCTATTCGTCTTTCTAGTTGAGAATACCTATAAATTAGATGTCTATCTGCCTTTACTTTTGCAGTTATGTAATGATATATAAGATACCCAACAATAATAATAAAAAGCAATTCAGCAACATATCTAATTGAACCTAAAATACGATCAATTAAAATTGTCAACTGTTCAAATCCTGAAAGTGAGGTAACGATAGCTAATAATAAGGTAATATGCAGATATGGCATCTTACCTTCTTTTTTTTGTATTAAAGCTCCTTTATCTCGGAAGTCTTTTATAAATGACATGTTGCATTTGTTATAATTCATATGACTTAAGATTCATTATCTTTGTCAAAATGAATATCTACGTTTAAAACTCTAATTCTCCCTTATCCGTCAATTTATAAATTATTATTTGACCATAAATTAAATCACTGCAAGCATACACCAGAAAACCACAATCGTTTGTTTGGATTACTTGTTCAGCACTCAAATTCCTTCCCATGTCAATCAATTCTCTTTTCCACATGACGTTTCCCAATTCATCAAGCTTAATAAATACAGCAACATTAACAAAATTATTAGTATCTCTTTGCTTTCCAGCTAATAAATACCCTCCATCAGCAGTATTTATTAGTTCGTTGATAAAAATACTTTCATCATATTCTCCATTATTTAAAACAATACCATTTTGATCTACCCAAAGCATATTAAAGGATTCAGATTCGTACCAATTATCTTTTATATATGCTATCACTATAATTCCATCCTTCGATGTAGTAATCCTGCCAGAAAAGCTTTCCTCCACCGAAAACAATTCAACATTTTGAATCAAGTCTCCACTTTCATTTAGCTCATCAAATCTTAGAGATAAAAATTCTGAATTATCATTTTCTCTCTCTGTTACCAAGACAAAAAAACTATTACTATTTCCTGATGTAATATCATGAGCTTTAATAAAAGTTGAAGCAGACGAAGTTACAGATTTAGCTTCTTGCCCTAAAAGAGAAAGAGAAAGAATATTATATTGAGTTTCAGATGTTGGATTACCAATAATGCATACTACATTATCCAAATTTCTAGAAGCAGGTAAGCTTGTACCAAAATTTTCATACTCGTATTCTAAAAGTGGATCCAAAAAAAAGTGCTTACCATAAACAGTCAATTTATCGTCACAGTTAATCACATATTTTGGATTTCCAATTCCCCCATCATTATGAGTGATATCATAGTCTATGAGACAACCACATTCCGATGAGAGTCCATAATCAAAATCTGTGGCTCTTAAAGAATCTATTATAGTACCATTTAATGATAAAGTAAATAAGTGCCATCCTTTAGAAAAATGACCTGTCATAACATGGTATGAAGTATCGTTTAACTGTAATATCCCTCCTCCGTTAGAACAAAAATATTCAGGATCAAGTTTTAAACTAAAAGCTTCTGATTTGATGCTTATTGTAAGACTAAATTCATCTGTTAATCCTTCGTCATTCATCGCAATTAAAGATACATTATATTCACCAGGCTTAGAATATAAATGCACAGGATTTGCTTCGTTAGAAATAGAAGAGTTATCCCCAAAGTTCCATTCATAGGATGAAGCTTCCAATGATTCATTGAAAAACTCTATAACCACTGGAGCTTTTAAAGAAGAATTGCTTGATTCATAAGAAAAACTGGCAATCAGACCATCTTTAATATTGTCTAGAACTTCTAAATGACATCCTGAAAAATGAACTATAGAAATTGAAAACATTATAATATATAGTAGTTTCTTCATTGTATTAGTATTACAATTAGAGAATTGACAAATGAATGATCTTTTTGTCGGAAAGGGTATAATTAATACAATCAAAGATATTACTTTTAAGTTTCAATTGAACTATTATGTAAACGTTTTATTCGTTTAGAACATGTTTGGAAATCTTATTCTGAAAAACGATTCAATTTTGGCAAAACCATAGAAGAATTAGCTAGATAGATGAAAGCAACCGAACTTTCTATGGTATGCTCATAGTCAATCTGGATTCTTCGAAAAAAATTGAACCAAGCAATGGTTCTTTCTACCACCCAGCGTTTGGCTTCCACCACAAACCCTTTGGTTCCTTTCGGTCGATGGGGCACCTCAAATTCAATATTTAATTCTTCACAAGCATCTGCAAAAGTGCCTCGATAGGCTTTATCTGCAACGATTTTTTGGAGACACTCCAGGTGTTCGATTTCCAAGTCTAAAAGAACCACTCCTGCTGGAGAATCATGCTCATTAGCTGGATGAACCGAAGCTTGCCAAATCCGGCCTAAAGTATCCGTTAAAAGTTGTCTTTTACGGCCATTGATTTTTTTATGCCCATCAATACCTCGGTATTCATAGATCATAGGTGCTAGCTTAACACTTTGAGAATCAACGATTCCCAGACTAGGATGCACTTGTCTTTCTAACTCTAGACGTTCAAGTTCATTCAAAGCCCTGTTTATTTGCTCTAGCAATCCCTGGCGAGACCAGCGATAAAAATAGTAATACACCGCCGTCCAGCTTGGAAAACTACTATCCAAATTTCGCCATTGAGCTCCGGTACGGGTAATCCATAAAATCGCGTTGAATACTTCACGCAAATCCAATTGCCGTTTTCTTTTGACAGGAAGGTATTCTTTTATAACTTCCCATTGGCCGTCGGTCAGCCGTTCATATTGAGTGGTCATCTTGATACGTTGTGGTTAACTCTCAAGATACGACCGACTGCTTTTTTTATCTCTTTTCAATTCCCAAACATCCTCTTAACTAATTCGTTAAGCATATTGAATGCGCATTTAAGCTGTTGAGAACAGTTTTCTACCCACATGTTCATTAATGATCCATGAGAAGTATGAAGATGGTAAATTACCTTTTTTTGCCTTTTTCTTTAATACAACTTTTTCTCCATTATGTGCAAGTAAACCAATATTTGTATTGAATTTTGATTTTACTTTAGGACTAACAACTTTTTCTGGTAATAATACATAAGAATGAGAAGAAAAGTTCTCATTTAACTGAGCCTGATGAAAGGCATCTTTCCAATTTTTTATTTTTGCTTCAATTGTAATAATTATGACGGATAAAAAAGTTACGATCAAGGTCTTTGGCAAAAACTCGTCTCTCAGTTTTATTAATTAAATTTGCCTCTGACAGTAAAGATAAGCTTTTTTCCATTTCTAATTCAGGATATCCAAGCTGTTCTTTTAGCTTTATTATAGCAACACCTCTCTTTTTAAAAGAAGAAATATGATGCATTATTTTAATGTCTTTTATTCCTAAATCTGTTCTTTTAGGAGACCATTTAGTTAACATTTTTTTATCCCACCCAATAATTACAATGTCTGGAATTCCAATTTCTGCATAAGGTTCTATGAAAAAATCATATTCCAACCCATCTTGATAAAATATCTCAATGTTTTGAAGAAAATCCTCAATCAGTTTGGCCTCTGGGCCTTTTATCTTCTTGCGGAATTTTATATGCATTTTTCAAGAGTATTTTAGTTGCAATCAAATATTAAATAAAACCCATTTTTCCATTCATTTATGGGTTAGAATTGTTCTCTCTGCAAGGTATAGTTTTTTCTATAGACAATTGTAACTTCTGAATAGGAATACGATCTCCAAATAAAACTTGACGATTTATTCATAAATATGTGATAAGGTAAAAATCGAAGCAGCACACAGACCGCTAAATCTTATGTGCGACTTCTAGATTTAGGTGGAGATTCTTAGGCTTATTTTAAGCCGTCCGAACTTCACAAAGAGGGATAGCGTTAGCTGTCCCTTTTTTCTTTTCATGCAATCACCTCCTTTCCTTTCATCAGTTCCAACGTGTCTATACGACTGTGAACTGAAAGGTGGAGCGATGGCATTTGCCTAAACCTGAATCATATAAACCTAAAAAGGCAGCACGTTATAATTCATGGATATTCGTATCAAATTGCTCCGATCATCCCTGCTATCTCTTATGTAGATCGGCTGATCCCCTTGATAGACAGAATTAAAGTGCATCTTGCAATGCAAAGAAACCCTATGTTCAGCTTATATCGACAAAAAATCCCTATTCAATAGCACGGCCTGCCCCTGCCCGCTTAAACGTGTTGGGGCAGTAGACCTATGCAAGCATAGGCCGCGCTTTGAGGTCTTTTTCTTACGATCGATCGTCACACCGCTAACGCGGTTTGTTAAGTGACGCTCGGCGCTTGCCAAGGGTTCATGCACGAAAGCGTATATATCCATTAAATATGAAAGGAAAAGAACATGGCCAACCCATTTAGAACATATAAAGGCTTTTACATACGCGTAAATTATATTGCTGATATCATTCGCGCTTATGGCGCTAATCCAACATCACGCGTGAACCGCCAAAGGATATATAACAATCGAAAATTTGATGATTGTTTTGAAAGTTCTGATGGTGATGCACTCGTTTACGCTCTCATGGAAAAGGTTATAGAACAAGGTGATCATACATTAGAAAAAGGAATTGAAGCTATGGGGGCTACCGTAAAAGCAGACTGGACGGAACATTATTGGCAGGCAAAAGATAGACAGCTATCATTATTTTAAAAATTCAAACATTCAAGAGCAAGAGGAATCCCCTTGCTCTTTTTTTATTGTAGCACATCCGGTCACATATAATTATTGCAAGAGCTTAGATCAACGCAATTGTGTCAACACCTTATTAATAAAGGACGTATGTAGTAAGATAGAAATCGAAGTTTCATAAAGCTGGTATAAATTACCGTTTCTACTGTTCTGTTAGCGGCTTCTTCAATTGTTCAGGATTTGGCAATTTACCACTTAATTCTTCCGGCAAGCTTTCGCTTAATTGATATTCTGCCACCCCTACTGGCTTATTGCTGGATCGCAGGGCATATTCCACTTCAAGATTGTTTTTCTCTGCGCAGAGGATAATACCAATAGGTGGATTTTCATGTTCAAGTCTGTGTCGGTTGTCGAGTAGCTCTAGATAAAAATTCATCTTTCCTGCATGTTCCGGTTCAAACTCACCTATCTTGAGTTCAATAGCAACAAGGCATTGCAGGTGACGATGGTAGAATAGTAAATCAATACGGTACGTTTTGTTACCAAGCGTGACCGGATATTGATTGCCAATGAATGCAAAGCCGTATCCTAACTCCAATATAAAAGATTGCAGTTTACGCAACAGCTCGTTTTCTAATTTGGCTTCACGTATAGGTTCATCTATACCTAGAAATTCCAAGTTGTAGCTACTCTTGATTGTTTCATCGGCCAGTTCTGCGATATGTTCTGGTAATGTTTGGGAGAAGTTCGTTTGTTTGGGATGTTGTAAATGTCTTTGATAAGCTTGTGCTTTAATTTGGTTGAGCAGAACCGCCCTGCTCCACGCCATTTGGCGACTTGCTTCTATATAATATTGTCGTTCATCCCTACGCTTTGTTTTTTGCATGATCAGCAAATTATGACCCCACGGAATTTCTGCGACAAGCTGTCGCAGATTTGTATCATCCTTATAGGTTTCATAGAAGCGCCGCATATCCCAAAGATTACGTGGTGAAAATCCTGATTGGCTAGGAAATGTTGTTTGCAGGTCTTTGGAAAGCTGTTCTACTATACGCTTGCCCCATCCATGCTTTTCTTGGCTATCTACAATTTTTCTGCCAATCTCCCAATAAAGGTTAATAAGTGTACGGTTAACATGCTGAATAGCTTTAGCGCGTTCTTGGCGGATCGTTTTTTTGATCTGTTCTAATAAATCAAGATATGCTTTATCCATTTTTTTATGGTTTGGATGTAAAAAATCAATGGATTTGGACAGGATCATGTCCAAAGCGCCGTAAACCATAAAATTTATTGGATAATGTAGGAGGTAAGAAAAAACCGCGTTTGTTGTACCTATATTGTACCTGAAAGTTAAAAGCCTCGACTAACTCGTTGTTAATCAAGGCTTTATCTCAGTAGACCCACTAGGACTCGAACCTAGAACGACAGAACCAAAATCTGCTGTGTTACCAATTACACCATGGGTCTATCCATGTTTGGAGGAGCGTTTTCCTCCGTAGCG
Organism: Chitinophagales bacterium; assembly: GCA_022360175.1. GTDB lineage: Bacteria > Bacteroidota > Bacteroidia > Chitinophagales > Saprospiraceae > JAKSDI01. The sequence goes on along the minus strand of JAKSDI010000074.1, from coordinate 7,274 downwards.
GTTGCAAAGATATAACGAAAATTATTTCTGCAAAAGTTCCCGGGGAAATTTTTTTCTAAAAATTTTCAATTAAATCATAAGTGGCTGGGAAATAATAAATTACCATAGATGGTGTACTGTAGGTTTAAAATATTGCTAATGGATGTTTTGTGTTTTTTGCATTTGTTCGCTGGAAAAAGGGGAGTAATTGCAGGTAGAAGCATTGGATAGTAGTTTATAGGATAATTGTTCTTTATGAAGAACCTGGAGTGATTAGGCTTTTAATATACTCGATGCATACCTGATTGAATTTTCTTGCTTTTTCAATGGTTACTACATGCCCGCAATTGGGGAATATTTCAATCTTAGCACTTTCATGAAAATGGGTGAAGGCTTTGGCCGGGCTTAAGAATAGATGATCTTGGCTACCGCTTACCAGAAGATGGGGGATAATGGTAGGCTTATGAAACAAGCCTTGTAAGGTATCGCCCAGATTGCCGAGCAGGCTCATCCACTTCTTGAATTCTTTCTTGCTGAGGGCAACAGATTCCTGGATAAAAATATCTCTGGAGCGCTTATGGTTTCTACGGGGCAAAATGAGATAGGCTCCCATTTTAAAAAAGGCTTTATGTCCCAGTAAGCGAGCTAGGGGAGGGCAGGCAGCAGCAATCATCCTTAGTTTGGAATTTAGCTTTACTACAGCACCTGCTAGTACAACAGAGACAACTTTCTCAGGATGTTGTACTCGCATCTCTAGGCATATGATAGATCCGAGAGAAGTCCCTACGAGATGCACCATAGGCAATTTTAAATAGTCTACAACTTCCCATACACTTTGGGCAATATTATTAAAAGTATAGGTGGCGTATGGGTTCGTTTTTTTTGATGTTTCACCATGACCCGGTAAGTCGACTAGAAGTAGATTAAAATGTTGGGCAAGTGCTTCCCGTTGTAGTCGCCAGGTAGCCATGCTTCCCCCTGCTCCATGTAATAATACCAACCAGGGGGCATTTTGCTGCTGATCTTCTAGCTCGTAGTATAATAAGTGTTCGTTTGGTTTTCGCTGCATCTACTCTTTTATTTCTGCGTATAATAATGAAAAATTAAGCATTTTTGTTTTAACAATATACACACAGAGAAGTGGCTGCTATATTTTGTTGGTTAATATTAATTTTCTACTTTTAGGGAATTAATAAGAAATGCAACAAAACACAAATCTATGTATCCCCTTCCATTTTTATTTCTTACCATGAAAAACAGATATCACTTCAGTAATTTTAAACACTACTAGGTGTGCTCAACCACAACTATTGACAAGAAGATTTTAAACAAACGGAGAAGTAAAGCAGATGCTTGAATTTATCATGTGAAACCCCAAGGGTTTGCTAAGTATTGTTTGTCGTTTTAGTAGCTTTTGCCAAATCTTGATAGGCTCATTTCTTGAATGGAGTAAGTACTATTTCTTTTTATGTATTTTGATTCTTTTGCTTAGCGCTGCTAAACATAATTATGCATTTGTCTATTATTAAATGCTCGAATTATTAATTGAATATTAATTCGTTGCCGCTTCCTGTTCAAAAGCCTTTAGCTCACTTTTATTCTAATCATTTTTCGGTTAAAACTATAACATGCACTTATCAAAACAAAAAACCACAGTAATTATTGGAACTGGAGTTGTCAATTTAATTACAGCTTATTTCTTGGCAAAAGAAGGCCATCAATTAGTATTAATTGACAAAGCTCCTTCTCCTTTATCTCCTTACAACTGGAAAGAAGTGGGATGCACTTTTGGCGGTGAAAATGTACGTATGTACACTTATACAGAAGCAGATAACTATAACGAAAAAGGAAGCCAGCTGTACTCTAAAATGGATGAGGCTTTTGAGCGAGTCATTGATAAGAATGGCTGGCTGGTAAGAGAAAAAGAGATGCTGAATGAATGGGAACAATCATGGATTCGAGATTTTCATGCCGTTAGGCCGAATCAGGCTAATCAGTTTGCTGAGGATATTTATACCATTAATATTAATAGTGGGCACTTATGGTATAAGTGGATGAAAGAATGCCCTGAATTGTTTGAGGATGTAGACTATGTGCCCGGGATACTTCGGATATATTCCGAAAAAGAAGATTTTGATGCAGCCAGACAATTGCATAGCCGCTTGAATTCAATGACAAGAGCAATGAGTATGGAGGAGGTATTGGACGAATATCCTGTCTTTCGCCATGCCCATAGCATCAACATGTTGGGAGGCTGTATGACAACTAGAGGCTTTACCTTAAAAGTACATGACTTTAGCAAAAAACTAATTCGTTATTTGATGGGGCAGGGTGCTGAGTTTCGTTGGAATACCCACTTTTCAAGCATTGAACGCAATGAATCAGGAAAAGTAACAGGCCTTGTAATCAATGATAAATTAGAGTCTTATGACAATTGCGTACTTTCTTTAGGAGCTTATGCCGGAACAACACTGCTAAATACAGAAACTCATAATCAATTGCATGGTGTTTTAGGGGTATGGCTAACGATTCCAAATCTCCATCCAGAGTTGAATCATTCAATGAAAATACATAAGATAGGCCATGTTGGTGAAGATTCTAATGTAACACTTATACATGAGAATGGACAAGCCGTTCTTGTTTTAGGTTCCGGTTATGGTTATACGGGAAATGCTCAAAACAATGAAGTTAATGCAAAAGAGTTGGAAGGCATATTTGATAGTGTAATACATACAGCTCAAACTTATTTTCCGGAATCCTACGAGGCAGCAGGAGATGATATACATGTAGCCAGAAGGTATTGTGTGAGAGGCTGGACACCTACTGGACTAGGTGTTTTCGAAGCCATTCCTACGGTTGATGATGGCCAGCTTATTATAACGGGAGGAAATAATACGGGAGGTTTTACTCAGGCACCATATATTGCTGATGCTGTTTTAAGTACTATCAAAGGAGAACAACATTTGATGCAACACCTTTTTCATCCTGATAGAATGAAGGCAACTTCTAGTTTTGTAAAAGAAGGATAACCTAAATGACGAGTACAATTATAAAAAAAGAAGACACAAAGCGTGCTGCCAGAGTCGCAATTATGTGTTGTGATGACCCCCACCATTTTTATCTGATTCAGCAATTACAACAAAACTTTCAGGTTGTAGGTGTGGTCATGGAGCCAAATAAAAATCAGATGAACTGGTTGTGGAAAAAGAAACGCTACAAATTGTGGATGTATAGAAAATACCATAGCAAAAGAAGGCAATGGATGGGCCATAGTGCCCATCGAAAGCAATTTTTTGAGATGGATTTTGATCTCCAAAAAATAGCAATTCCTGTACAGAATGTACATAACATAAATGATAGAACAACGGCAACATTCTTAAATGAGATAAAACCGGATATTACAATAGTTTGTGGTACCATGTTTGTAGGGAAAAGAGCTAGAGAAGCCGGGCAGACAATTATCAATTTACATGGAGGTGTCTTGCCAGAGTATAAAGGTAATCAGTGTATCTTCTTTGCTTTGTATGAAAAAAACTACGAAAAGGTAGGAGCTACAATACATTTAGTGACCGAAGAGCTAGATGGAGGTGCTATCATAAAGATAGTGCAGCCTGAGATAGTACAAGGAGATAATGATGAAACGCTATATGCGAAATCATTGAAATTATGTGTAGATCAATTGAAAAAGGTGCTTCATGAATATGAGAACGGAAAGGATATTATAGCAGTGAGCCAGCCTCTAAGCAATAAAAAGACCTTTTCTCATAAAGATAGGACCCCTTGGGTGGAACTGAAATACTACTGGAGCAGATTGCTAAATTGATAGAAAGTATTTTAAGCTACAGGAAAACTTCAAATACATGACCATTGCTATTATCGATGCGGGTATAGGGGGCTTATCAGTCCACGCTATGTTAGATGATTGCTTGAGACAATATGGGAGGCGATTAAAATGTGAGCTCTTATTTTTTAATGTGATGCCTGCCAGTGGCAAACTGTACTTACATATGCAGGAAGAGGAAAGAATAAGAACTTTTAAAAACATGCTTGAGAGGGTTGTAGAATTTAAACCTTCTATAGTATTGCTCGCTTGTAATTCTCTTTCTGTATTATTACCTCACTTGTCAGCTTCTTTTGTAAAAGAGAATAAGATTGTAGGTATCGTTGATTTTGGTGTTGAGTTGGTCGCTAATTATATGAGGAATTATCCAGAAGATAATGTGTTGGTGCTTGGTACACCCATAACAATTGCTTCTAATGCTCACAAGAGTAAACTATTAGAACGAGGGATGCCCGAGGATAAGATTGTAACCCAGGGATGCTGGGAATTACAATATTACATACAACAAGGCGATGATGTACGGGTAGAGCGTATGATGAATACTTATTTTTCAGAAGCAAAATCTAAAATTAGAAAGCCCTCTGATAATATAGGGTTGGCGCTCTGTTGTACACATTATTATTTTGCGGAAGCCAGGTTTAAACGAATAGCTCAAGAAACTCTTGGGGCGAATATTACTATTCTAAACCCTAATAAAGAGATGCTTTCTGCTGTTCGTTTGAGCTCGGAGAAAAATGATAGTGAAAATACTGAAATCAGTAATCAGGTGTACTCCTATATGGAGATAAAAGCACATGAAATCAAGAGTATAGGAGCTTTACTGAAAAAAGATCATCCGCGGATAGATCAGGCTTTAAAAAACTATACACAACTGATGGAAAGTTGAATAGTTATGAGTTTATCTCAAAAGAAGTATTACATAATTAAATGTGAATTTCCCTCTTTGGAGGGGGATTAAGGGGGAGGAAAGAATAATATTTTGCTATCGCTTTTAATTCTTTATTTATGCAATGGAAAAAAACAGAAAATGCCTGGATTACTCCTCTTGAAGATGGCACCCAACTGGAATGGAAAAATTTTGGTGTTGGCCCTTTAAACCTTAATCCAGAGGAACGAGCTGCTTTATGCCAGCAATTGTTAAATATAGAGGTGAGTGGTTTAAGTGATGTCGCGACGCAAGCATTAGAACCCTTTGCAGGCAATATTGATAAATCTTTGATCCTGCATTCTACTTCTACCGATTTAGGGGCATTTCCTGGAGATTTTACCAAGCTGAAATTGGGCTTGCAAGCCAAAAATTATGCAGGTTACGTAGAGACCCGTGCTCCTTTTTTAGGTAAGGAAGGGGATCTGGCAGTAGGGCGAATGGCCAGCTGGAAAATTAGTGCTACCAAAGCAGGGATTCGTCAATTGGATATTTCCAACCTCAGCCACTACTATTTATCAGATGTATTACTGATACTGGCGGCACAACATCAGGAAACTCCAGTGCCTGTCATTGTGCAATTAATTGATTACTTAAAAACATATCCTCATGCTGTAATACGTTTGTATGTATTAGATCAGAGTTTTCAAATCTTTTTAAGTTGGTTGAAGCAACAAACGGGGCTAAAGCAACTATACATAGATGCCAATAGTCCGGCAGTAGCAGCAAACTGGAATACTAAAAGCTGCTTATATCCAACGGTTGCAAAAGCCAGAAATATAGAACATTTAGATATTAAAGAAGCTCATGAAGTGCTAGCCTTAGAGCGACAGGCTACCCCTTTTTATGATCGTTTGGGACTGCATTTGCCAGGCCTGCCGGGTTATGTTATCCAGCGCGAAAATCGATCCTTGTCAGATTTTTGCCAACAGTTATTAGATGCTGCAATCCTACTAAAAGAGAGATATGACCTGGAAAAGGGCTGCTTAAAAGCATGTGATTCTGGTGACGGAGCTCGTATTACGCCTAATATAGATTTGACCGATGAAAAAAGAATCATGGCATTGGGTGCTACAGCTTATGCCTATGGGGATGATTACGTTTTGGAAAGCCATGTAAATTATTCGAGTGCTTCAGTTGGAAAACAGGAAATCAAACTCACGCCTTCTGCTCATATTCGTGCAGGAAAATTGGCAGCAGGAATTACCTTACAATTTACAAAAGGAACTTCTTGGGTTGGTAATTTATATGTTGATGAACAGCTTGCACCACAATTGGGCATCTCTGCTAACTACTATCGATTGATAAGGAATACGATGGATCGTTTTTTGGAGAGCTGCCAGAAGCAAGGGGGAGGACTTGTTATTGGAGGGATAGATTTTTCCATTGGCCGCTTGGGCGGACGATTTGGCGATGATGTTTTATTAGGAGTACAAGACCCTAATATATCATTTAATGGAGCAGAATTCTTACGTGAATTTATGAATCGGGCCAGCATATATAAAAATTGGGAAACAGGAACTTTTTATGCTGCTACATGGGTATTTGTGCCTCACAGTAAATGTACTCATGATGTATTAGAAACTTTGTTGTCAGAACAAGAACCACTAAATACTCATTCAAGCGTGATTGCGGTAGTACCTAATTATTGGGCAATGATAGGAGTGGCTGCTTTAACGTATGATTTATTGATAGAACATCTGGAGCGCTTGCAAATGGTGATAGAAAAAGATTTTATCATCTAGTATAAAATACAAAAGGCTGGTTTTTTAAGAAACCAGCCTCATTATTTTAGTTGTTTAAGGCAATTTATTCACTAATCGGAATGGGTACATGGTCCAGCTGAGATTCATAGCGTCGGACCAATTTAGCTTGCTGTTCGGCGGTTTTGTTGAGCACCCTTAGTTGTTCCATCAGGTGTTCTTCTTTCTGGCCAGGATTTGCATAGAAAGTCAAACGTTTTCTTTTTCGGTTGATTTCCAAAATTTTGTGGATAGTTTGATTTAAGGCGATTCGCGCTCTTACGAGCCTCCTCTTCATAGAACGTTTGGTCATCCTCGAAGAATTTGGTTATGTAAATAGATAGCAAACTGCTTTCAGCTTACCTGCTTGGGTGAAATACGTTGCATTTTACGAATTTATCGAAAACGCAATAATTCAATGACAAAGATCATTTTGAAATTTTTTTTGGTTAAAAAGATAATTTCAAAACTTAATTTCCGCAAAGCTCATTGCGAAATTACAAAATATTAACAACATAAACTAGCGGAAGGATCACCAGAAAGTGTTAAATCTGGCTTATATTTTTGATTAATCCTAAACTATATAATATGAAACATTTTTGACGGATTAGTTTTTAATAGTAGCATTAGGTAATGATACTTGAAGTTCTTTAATAGCCGTATCTACAATTTGGTTGTTGGATAAGTTAAGCGATTTTAGGTTGTTGAGTTTAGCCAATGGAGCCGTATCTACAATTTGGTTGTTGTCTAAGTTAAGCCAGTATAGGTTGTTGAGTTTAGCTAATGG
>JAKSDI010000135.1 GCA_022360175.1 Chitinophagales bacterium | reverse complement strand
TTTTTGTTCTAGTTCTTGCCGTTCTGCTGGTGGGATTTCGTCAATCGACTGATACGTTTTATAATACTTATACAGTTTCTTTGCTCTGGGGCCGAACAAGGTTCCACGTTTTAATACCTGCAGATCTACACCCATTTCAAACATATCAGATGCCGGAGCTCCCATTACATCAGTTGATTCCACCTTTTGCAATAGTTTTCTGACGTGCTCAGAGGTACCAGCTTCTACACATGCTTGATTGACACTTCCGGTGACAACATATGCAGCGCCCATCATGAAGGCTGCCAATGCTGAGGCAGGGGTAGAAATACCTCCTGCTGCTCCAACTCTTATCTTCTGTACGAAATTATTTTCCTTTTGTATCTCATCCCTCAATTGTATAATGATTGGCAATAAAGCTACCAAAGGCCGGTTGTCTGTATGTCCGCCCGAATCGGCCTCAACCGTGATGTCATCTGCCATTGGCACATGTTTTGCCAATTCCGCTTGTTCAGCAGTGATTTTACCTTTCTTCAATAGCGATTGTACAAATTCTTCAGGAGGTGCTTTCATGAATGGAATAGCAACTTCTTTCCTGGATATTTTTGCAATCACTTTATTACCGATCACTATTTTGTTTTCAGCATCTCGACTAAGCCCTGCTACCCGATAGTAAACGATATTTTCTGTTAAAGCTAAAAATGCAGATGCTTCTACAACATTTACCCCTTTATTCAAAAACAAATCTACTGCGGCCTCTTCCAAAGCTGGTTCGGAAGGAGAGTGAATCAGATTAACAGCATAAGTCTGATAGGGTAAATTGGCCTGAATTTTATTGAGCGATTCGATGATCTTTTCCGGAATCTGGCCTGCTGCTCCATAGGATGCCAGTAAATTTGCTTTCCCTATGGCAATGACCAAATCTGCAGAAGCAATCCCATTGGCCATTGCTCCTGTTTTATAAGCATATTTAAGATTATAATCAGTGCAAAAAGTAGGATCTCCTAGCTGTGCGGCAGTCATTGGGCTAGTGATTGCTAATACCTGCAATCCTCTACCTTCAGACACCAGGGTACCTGTATTACTCAGCCCGATCCGTCCATTGAAATCCTTCATTACATAACAGGGCTTATCAGTCTGTTCTAATTTCTCCCTGATATTATCTATATCAAAAACAATATCTCGGGGAGAGCCTTGCCAGAATAATTGTTGCGGTGTTCCAGTGAAATTCATACTCATGCTTAAATCTTATAAAATTGTCAGAGAAGGATAAAAGTGAATAATAGGCTTAACCAGCCTCTTCAATGCCTAAAGCAATATCAGTTACTTGATAAATCCTCATTTTATCATTCCACAAGAAGGCATCGGCAATGATAACCAATTGTGCTCCTCGCTGCTCTATTGTTTTAATATGTACTTCCAGATGCATTTCTTTTACAGAAAGTAGTATTTGCCCACGATACTTCCAGACTGTTTTATGGTTTGCGGCCTGAACAAATTTTGGAGATTTAAAATCTTTCCCTAAATCCTGCTGTAAGGCATATACCTGCATCGCCTGTAAAATCGATTCCACACCCAGTGATCCAGGCATTACTGGATCTTGATAAAAGTGGCAGGTAAAGAACCAGTCATAAGGCTGGACAAATTTAGTGGCATGAACATAGCCCTTCCCATATTGCCCTTTATCTTTAGCGATAATCAATTCGTGTAACATATTCAATTGATCATCAGCCAGGCGATAGTGTGGTTTGGATTCAGGCGCTTTAAATAACTTCATTTTTCCATAAAGTGAATCCAGCTTAATGGTCATATAATCAGATCGTTGCAAGCCCTCGCTTATGTACCATGCTGGTACTTCTTCTCCTTTGTCCAAACCAACTTGTCCGGCTAATGCTTCTGATGTAAAGAATCCAAATGAGGAATTTCCTTTATAAAAAAGGTGGCCATCCACAGATAATTCAAAAGTATACCTTTGTAAAATCGTTCCGCCATGTGCTATTGAAGAAACGAGTGTTGATTTATTGGTGATTGTTTTTCCTCTGAAATCGGTTCCTGTTGGGAGTGCAAAGGTTTCACCATCTCCATCCAAATTCCTGAGGAATAAATCTTTCTCTGGGAATTGCAAAGTACTTCCCAAATATGCTCCTAACAAACCACAAGGCTGTAAGGCTATTTCCATCAGTATGGAATAAGGCATGGTGACATTGGAATTTTGCTGATAATACCATGCATCTTCCGGAACATCATATTCGGCAATAACCGGAACATTTTTTGAAAAATCTCCTCTTGTTCCATCTATACTCACCACTCTGGATATTAACTGTAAATCCGTATTAGGCTGTCGGGATTTCTTGCGGTCACTATAAACGGCGAAGTCAGGCCCAAAACATTCTGTCATATCGCCTAATGCGAAAGTGGTAATATCTTTTTCATTCATCAGGGCACCTTCAGAACGTGGAGCAATTTTTACGTCTCCTACCGGATCGAGATATTTAGGCTTTGACTTTTCACGTAATTGCAAGCCCAAATTCTCAAAGTGAACAGTGATCACTCCATTAGAAATAATTTCTAAATCTCCGATCACATAAGGATCAGGGAAAAGGCCAATTTCTTTAATTTCCAGCTTGTATATAAGTTTAGTGTCAACTTCAGGTACCACTTGCTTCCGGCAACGCACTTTTTGTGCTAAACCAGCAATTGGTTGAAAACGGGCGTCTTTAGTCAAGCGTTGTAAGCCCAACATCAACATAAAAAAGCGCAACAAATTACCACCACCTTCTGCTTGAAGGGATCCTGCCAATACCTCATCATCTCTGAAATGGCATGGGAAATACCAATCATCCGGATGTAAATCTTTTTCTGCGACAATATATCCCAGGCCATAAGCCCCCCCAGTTAAATCAACTGAAGTGATACGATCAAGCATAAGAATTTTTTCCGGCGGAATCCGCAAAGATGGGTTGCGGCCATTTGGGAAATAAGATATATCATCAAAACACTTTTCAATATCTCCATCAATTAAGCATTGCAAATCTTGCTTTGAAAATGAAGTTTTGTGGGTGTTTAGCAGGGGAGTGAAGTGCTTCTTTTCTGCATTTTCCCGTGCTTCAATTTCGCTATTAGTATATACCACACCAGCACCTTCACCTAACTGATCATCGGCAAAAAAGCCAGCACATCCACCATCCATCTTCAAGACCAGGCGATCTTGTACATAACACAAGTAACTGAAGAAAAACAGCAAATTGTCTCCATTCTTCACAAATGAGTTGATAGATATATCATAGCGTAAGGTTTGTCCCTCATAAGGCAGGTCATCCATGAATGTCAGTGTACAATCTAATAATCTATATACCAGATTGCCTTTGTTTTGCAGGTCGATTCCCAAATAAGAGATAAGGAGTAAATCACATTGACCAGACTCTACACAAACAGCCGAAGGGATTTGTCGATCAGTGGTATACCATGCATTGTATGGAATATCATATTCAGTGGTCATCGTTGATGGCTCATACACTCCCAATTTGGCATTCATCTTCGTCACCCTGCTAACGAGCAAATAGGGATGCATCGGCAGCATCACTCGGCGCCTATAAGTATCTATGATGGCATATTCAGGACCAAAAACATTGGCTATTTTTCCAGTTGCAAACTCCTCTAAATCTTCTTGTGAAAAGACAATTTCTTTTCCTTCAAATTGCTCGCCAGCTTCAAAATTTTGAAGACGCAATCCATTTTCTCCTACTTCATTTTTTGGAGTAGCAATCGTTTCTTCATTCTCTAAAGTAGATATATTCATAATTGTCTTTCTTTTTTCGACTTTGTCAAAGTTTGTTGTAGTGGGTATGTTGTAATCATGCCATTGTGTCGTAGCTTCTACCTCTACTCCTGGTGAATTAAACGAAGTTGATTCATCCGTTGCTAATACCATTTCCTTCGCAGGCAATGATTTTTTTATTTCACTGAAGCGCAGCTGCACTTTTTCTTCATTGAACAATTCATTTATAGGGCTACCACCGGTCATTATTTTCTTCATAAATTGACGCTTGGGGGCAGCTTTTTCTATCTCTGGAAATAATAAAGACAAATCTAGTTTAACACCATGACTAGTCAATTGTGCCAATAAACTGACTAAATTATTAATGTCAGGCTTTCCTTTTTGATCCATTGCAATAGCATGATGTGCTTTGCCTTTTAGATTATCCTGAATCCAGCTGGTACATGTTGAATTGGCACCAACTTCGATAAAAATACGAGCACCTGCTTCGTATACAGCTTGGGTGGTTTTTGGAAAATTAACTTGTTGTGCACAAACAGCTACAGAGTTTTCAGCAATCTCCTGACTATTTAAATTTATCTTTTCTTGAGTAATACTTGAGTAAAAATCAATGGGCGGCTGATCATTGATTTCGAAGTGGTGCATATCCAGTAAACCTTCCTCTTCCTGAATACAAAAACTATGATGAATCACATTTTGGAACGGAATGGGTATAGAGTGGCATTTTAACTCTTCAGCGATTTGGAAACACACATCTCTGTCACCTGAAATGATAACTTCTTCTTCCGTATTGATGAAAGTCAGGAAAACCTTTTCCTTTCCTTTTATAAGTGCTTCTACTTTTTTCAGTGGCGCTAATAGAACAATGCTGATCCATTTTTCTTTAGCAACTTCACTACTGACTCCCCAATGATTGGCTAGTAATTCCAGATCTCCCGCAAATCGGCTTTTAAAAATTGGAGATTTTCTGAATTTCTCAGCGCCATTCGGGTGCCATACACCTGAAGCATACCACATGCTGCTGCATTCTCCCATACTATATCCAAATGCTATATCTGGCGTCAATTTAAAATGCTCTCGCAAAATTGCAGTGTGCATAGTCGCATAAAAAACACCCGCCGACATCATTGCAATTGAATCCTCATAAATATTAGGTGGCGCTTCGTTTACATTTTTTAATTTCGGATATAGATAATCCCCATTGATAAACCGATCAAGATCACCTACCAGGTTTTCATAACGAGTCAATAATTCAGGGAAGAGTTGAAAAACATCTTTACCTAAATTAGTATAAGCAGTTGCAGAGCCCGGGTAGACAAAAGCTACTTTCCCTTCATGCCCTAGAGGGGTGGGAGTGAAGTAACTTCCAGCAGGTGTTTTTAAGGGAGTGTTCTTTTGAAATGAATTGACTAATTGAGCTTTAAAAAATTGAATCTCTTTGAGCAAATCAATTTTATTATCCGCAATCAGTACTATAGAATACGAAGATTTTTGATCACAAAATTTGATGTGGAATTGCTGCGCTATTGAACTCAGCTGATGATCAGTTTTTAAGCTTGACTGCAATAACTCCAGTTCTTCCAATAGCTTTCCACTATCATCTCCAGTCAATATAAATAACTCAGGTGCTTTTTTTAATAAAAATGAGGGAGTAGGATTCTTTTGATAATCTGAACTGGATAATTGAATCTGAACATCTTTTACACCATTTACAGCGGCTATTCTTTTTGTAGCCCCGTTTGGCAAAATCCAGGGCCTGGATTCTGAAGGAAAATAATAAGCTGTATTTTGGAAGTCTTTGTTTTGAGGAGCCTTCCAATTAGGTATACCAGGGATGAAACGATGATGCATGCATAGCGTTGTCTTTATCAAACTGGCCATGCCCGATGCAGCAAATGTGTGCCCTATATTTGATTTAACACTGCCCAAAGCTGTTGGTCTTTGGGGCTTGTTTTGCAGTAATTTTTGTTGCTCATAGCGATCTTGAGAAGGGATTCCCGTTGCTGCTAATTCCAGGTAGTCGAATGATTTTTGGGTATTGGCGGTTCCTACTTCATCGATTACGGCATATACTCTTTCATTTTCTACCAAATCGCTTTTCTTTAGGACAACAGCACCTGCACCTTCTCCAACCATCCATCCTGTATCGTTTATATTGAATGAACAAGATGGTTGAGCATTTGTATTGATTGAATATTCCTTTTGCCTTAACAGCACATTTTCAAGGCCACCAGAGAAATCTACTGCACCTACTACCACCGCGTCTACCTCTCCCAATGACAGCATATTTTGCGCAATTTCCAATGCCTTGAAGGTGGAATTCTCACCACAGGAAACGGTAAAAGCAGCGCCTGAAAAATCCCACAGTGCACTGATCCTGCTAGCCATTAAATTGCCAATAAAACTGGTGAATTCACTTGGCGCAAGGGTTCCTTCTGTAGGATAAATCCCTTTCTTCACTAATTGAATTAAATCATTAACAGCATCTTCTTCCAATTCAAGTCCAGCACTTTCCAAAGCTTCCTTTACCTGCCATTCTGTATCCCACCTGGCTACAAATTGATGAATGGCCAATTCAGTTTCCATAGCCACCAAGACTGCTACATTTTGATGCTCTTCTAAACCTGCATCTTTAATCGCATTGTCTACTACTTTCAGTACTAAGGCTTGCTGAGGGTACAAGCGTTCTGCTTCCTTAGGCTGAATTTTGTAGCGGAGCAAATCAATTTCAAATTCTTCAATATAAGCGCCTTTAGGTGGAGCTCCGTTGTCAAAGCCATACTTTTTCATTAAGGATGCATGCTCTTCTATCCCTTTCCATCGATTTTTTGGAAGGGGGGCAAAAAGTTGTTCTCCATGATAGATTGTATGATAGAAGGCCTCCAGGTTGCTACCGCTCCCAAAATGAGCATCCATCCCAACGATTGCCATCGGTTGTAATTCCACGAACTGATTAGCCTGCTCATTATGTTTTTCCTGCCCCAGATAGTTTTGTACCACCATGTGTGCATTGGTACCACCAAAACCAAATGAATTGATTCCTGCCTGCTTTTTCTTATCTGTCCATGGAGTATGCTTTGTGATCATTCTCTCCTTACCTTTCCAGCCGCTATCCGATGTGATCGGATCTTTCAAATTGATATTGGGAGGAATGACCTCATGCTGCATCGCCAACAGAACTTTCAACAGCCCCGTCATCCCTGCTGCAGTCAATAAATGCCCCATGTTGGATTTCACAGAACCAAGCAATGGGCGAGTATTATGCTTTGAAAAGTAATTAGCTATTGAATTCAACTCTGTTTTATCCCCAAGTGGTGTACCAGTTGCATGGCACTCGATATAGGATGTATCATTGGGAGAGATGCCATTATTAGCATAGGTCCTTTCAAAGGCTAAATTCTGCCCTTTAGGATTGGGGCTTAGCAAGAATTTTCCACTTCCATCATTTGACAAGCCTATCCCTCCAATCACGCCTATTATGTGATCTCCATCTCTTTCTGCATCCTCCAGCCTTTTCAACAACACCATACCGGCACCTTCAGAAGAAACCAATCCTGCTGACTCTTGATCGAATGGAACAAACTTTTGGTCCATTGGTGAATAAGCGTGAAATATGGAAAATCCCATATGGATGAATAACTGATCTGACGCACTGACGGCACCCGCTAGCATCATATCTGCCTTGCCTGTCTGTAACTCATCACAAGCTAATTTAATCGCATATAGGGAGGTAGCACATGCAGCATCTAAAGCATAATGTGTTTTTCCAAGCCCTAGAGCTTTGCTTACCATTTCTGATGGGGTATACTCTAACACCTCATTCTCAGGAGGGACTTGTTGATGATCTTTTAATTTAAAATCAGGAAATTCTAATAATTGCTGAATATTAAGTTCCAACGAGCGACAGTATATATCAGCTATCAATTGATGAGAAGAACTGGTTGGGAAAGATAAATTTCCGAGGACCAAACCACAATTTTTCAATTGTTCCTTGTCCTGAAAGTAGCCACCATCAATGAGTGCTTCTTTTGCTGTATACAAGGGCCATTGAAATAATTTATCTTGTTTGCCTAAATAATCAGATGACAATTCAAAACCATGCGGATCGAATTGAAAATCGCGAATATAACCACCACGAATAGAGTAACACCGATCTTCAATTCCTTTTTCCGGGTGAAAAATCGATGCCGGATCCATTCCAAAGTCTTGCTGGTTGGCATGACTAATCAAATCTTTTTCAAACATCAGGTTTTCCCAAAACTCTTTTGGTGTCGAAGCTCCTGGGAAAAGAGCAGATGTACCTATGATAGCTATTTTGGTCATGTTTACTTTATAATGCGATTTAGATTGTCCAAGTACTTACTACAATTGTTACCATGTTAATTGCCTGGATATGGTGATGGCTGCACCTGATGTTTTGAGATAGACGACACCTTGTTCATCATAGGCAGTACATTCTGCTACCATCTTTGATTCATCAACTTCCTGAATTTTAACTGTGCTGAATAGTTTTTTCCCAAATGGAATCGGTTGGTATATTGTAGTATAGCCCGCCTGTAAGGGGAGACTCTTCGCACCATCGCAATATTTCTGCACCCAAACCACCATCGCCTGATATTGAATATCAGCAAAGAATGTATTAACGCCACGTACAGGAAATTGCCCTTGTTCAGACAGAGGCACCTCTGGAGCTGTACATGAAAGCACTATTTGCTCTTCTGTACAATCCAATATTTCTTGTATTCCCTGGAAATATGGCGCATGAAACAAAGAACCATCCTGATATAACACCTGGCCGTCAGTTGGCTCGTAAGTGCCACTAACTTGATGATTGAATTGAGGTGGCTTTGGCATTGATTTCTTATTCTGTAAAGTAACGGTTGCTCGATAATGGTTGACCGGCAATCTATTTCCTTCGCTAAAAATTGTAGTCTCAAGAACAATCTTTTCTTTGCCTTTCTCAAGTTCTTTTACCTCTAAAATGTAATCTTCCTTTTGACGCCCATCAAAAACAATTCCTTTAAATAATAAGGCTTTCTCAATTTTGAACACTGAATAATCAGGATATAGATTTTCACAACTTTGCGCCATCCAGCCTGCTGCATTGACCATAGGTAAAACAGGATTGTTTTGAATGGTATGATGATGGAGGAAAGGATTGTTTTCCAATTTTAGCTGTCGATGAATACGATGTGTTCTTAAGGCTCCTATATGACTTACTGCTGCGGGTAATGTCCCACCAATAATCACCTGAGGTTGATTAGCATAATCAGTATTTAGCTCGTTCACCAGCATTGCAGCACCTCCTTCACTATTCACCAGGCTGATTCCAGCTGCTTCAAATTGAGCCTTTAACTCCCCACTTACCATACCGCTATCCCATGCGCCCCAGTTAATTGCAGATACATGTGTATTTGGATGATTGGTTTTAAATAGATGTGCTGCTTTACTCAATATTTCATTAGCAATTGCGTAATCAGTTTGCCCAACATTGCCATAATAGCCAGCTACCGAAGAAAATAAAATCAAGTGATCCAAATGATGAATATCAACTGCTCCTAATAAACTTAAGAGCCCGTCTAATTTAACCGACAATACATTTTCAAAATCACTTTCTGTTTTATCTTGAATGTACTTGTCTGCTAATCTCCCAGCTCCGTGAATAACTCCTGTAATCTTTCCTAGCTGAGTAGTTGCCTGAGATAGACCATCTTTGAAACTTGCTAAATTGGTAACATCTCCCTGAAGGTAAATTACTTCACTGCCATGACTTTGGATAGCTGAAAGCGTTTCATCAATTTCTTTTTTAGCAATGATCTTCTTGAAGATGCTTTTCACTTTTTGAAGACTCGGCTGTTCTCCCTTTGCCTTCATATCATTCATGATCAACCGCTTTAAAGCGCCTTCGTCATTTTCATTTTTGGCAAACTCAGGAACTTCAAAATCAATGCCTGATCTTCCTAATAATATAAACTTGCATTGAAATGCTTTTGCCATTTCAACAACACAAGTAGCAGTCACTCCTCTTGCGCCTCCGCTAACAAGAAACACAGAGTTACTAGAAACAGTAGTTACAATCTTTTGATTGTCCAGTAAATCAGTTGGAGTGGTAGCAGTCGTTTTTCTTCCTTCTTTTGAATAGGCTACTTCCATTATTGATACATCTGCATCATGGTATTCAGCCATTAACTGCCTGGAAATTTCTTCAGATGACAATTCCGGTTGGATATCGACTGCTCTACAATAAACTGGTGACCATTCCAGATTTAAGCATTTAACTAAACCCGTAATACCACCTCCAATTATAGAAGTGTTGCCTCGTTTCCCTTGTCCTAATTGTCCATCCATTCTTGTACAGGTAAGGAAGCCAGTTCTTTGAGTCTCACCTAATTCATTTAAATCCTTTTGGACATGTTTAGCGATGAAAAACAATGTTTTTACCACTTGTTTTTCTAATGAGAAATGTTGTGTAAACTGAGGTGGTTGAAACTCAAAGTGAGGATGCAGATGTATGAAACTTCCAATCTTTCCATAGTTTTTATGAATTTTCTGGATTGCATCTGCTACTGATTGATCACTGCTATCTGGCAAAGTGAATGCATCTTTATCTATTGCATTACTGATACCGCTTAGATTCAAAACCACAACTTGATTTCCTTTTCCTTCTAATGCAGCTACTACCTTCGGTGTTAATTCCGAGCCATCATTCGTCACCAAAACGATATGCGATGCAGGCATGGAAAACTCCAGGAAGTCTGGTTGAGGCAAGTACTTTAGTCCAACTTCAAAACGTTTTACTCCTCGAAAATCACCTGTTTGTACTTGCCCTTCCCTTTGCGGCGATACCGCTATTGTATTTTGTTGGCTGCTGGTTTCGATACTGCTTATGCCATCACTTTTTTTTTTTTTTTTTTTCT
>JAKSDI010000164.1 GCA_022360175.1 Chitinophagales bacterium | reverse complement strand
TCCAATTAGTGATGCGTTCTACCAGAGTTCTGGCCTGGTCTTCTTGAAGGAAATGGGAGGCATTCTTCACTGTAATATGATGTTGATTGCCAGCTCCTTTAAAGTTTTTCTGAAACTGCTTATCATAACCTTTACCTGCTAGAAAGGGATCCTTATCACTGAATAAAGTCAGCACTGGTTTTTCCCATTTTTTCAACTTCTCCCAGGCAGTATTCACTTCTTCTAGGTCAGTAGCTATAATTTGAGGCATTGTGCGAGGTCCCGCTACATAGCGTTCATCAGGAAAAGGGGCATCATAAGCTTTCATTTCTGCTGGATCCAGATTTTTAGTGGTCAAAACCTGCATGATACGACCTATTTCAAGCTGCTCTGCTCGTAGAAAATATCCCGCCCAATTCCCAAAATTCTTTTTGGCATCAAACTTTTCCACCGATGGCTTTCCACTCCTATTAGCTATGAGTTTCATTACTTTCGGAAAAATGAATTTGCTAAAGCCTTTTATTTCTGCTAAAGCTGTATTAGCCACTATCAAATGATCCAACCAATCGGGCCTATCAGCCAATACACGTAAGCCAATCATGCCTCCCCAGTCCTGCATAAAAGCAGCTGCATGTTTGATTCCAAGCTGATCTATAAAGTCAGACACCCAGCGTACATGATTAGAAAAAGTATGGTTTTCAGCATGTATTGGCTTATCAGACTTTCCAAATCCTATTAAGTCTGGAGCAATAACGTGATATCCTGCGTCGACTAATTGTGGTATCATATGCCGATATAAATAGCTCCATGAAGGCTGGCCGTGAAACAAAAAAATAGTCTTCTCATTTCCCTGCCCTTCCTCTACGTAATGCATCCGCACTCCATCCTTTAACTCTATATAATTTGGAGAGAAAGGATAATCCTTCAAATTTTGAAAAGCAGTATCCGGAGTTCTTAATATTTGATTGATCATGTTTTTCTATTTTTTAATAAGTTCTTTGCAAAAGTAGGAGGATTAGTATACTTTTGAAAGTAAGTATATAAAATATATCAGTATACTCCAGTATACCAAAAGCACAGAAGAATGGCAGCCAACAACAAAACTCCGGAAGAATGTTTAGGAAAACTACTACCTGTAAGGGATGCACTAGATGTATTCCAGGGAAAGTGGAAAATACAGATTATCAGTGTATTAATATATTACGAAAAATGTAGCTTTAAGTTATTAAAGGAATCGGTCAAAGGGATTACTCCTAAGATGTTATCCAAAGAATTAAAAGACCTTGAAGTAAACCTCCTGCTTGATCGGGAGGTAACTCCAAGCAGTCCCGTTAAAATCACTTATTCCATTACAGAGTATGGAAAGACATGCACTCCTGTCATTCTAGCACTTTATCAGTGGGGACAAAAACATAGAGACACCATTATGGGCAAGAATAAGTAATACGTCTTTTATATAGATAGCCTTTCATTTATTTCCTCAATACTACCGTCTTACCTTGTTTGGCACTTTGGACAGCAGCATCTAATATTTCCATTACTATCATGTTATTTTCTAGGGAAGATAAATCATAAGGTGATAGTGTTATTTCATTCCTGATCACCCCTGCCAAAAAAGAAAAGGGATCATCTAGAGGAGCTACTCTATCCTCCAGTTTCATGGTTTTTTCTGAATAGGTATCATAACCTTCTGCAATTCTGACTCGTAAATCATAACGATTATCAGAATAAACAACTCCTTTCAAGCCATATATCTCCATATCTTTTCTACCAATGGGCCAATTCCAGGATGCCTGAAGTACTGCAACGGCATCATCATAATTCAAAACAATAATCGCTTCATCATCTACCAAAGGATTGTTTTCCTTTTGCAGTTGGTGGGTAATAGCGGTTACACTATTAGGTTTTTTACCATCCATCAGCCAGGTAGCCAAATTTGCTCCATAACATCCAAAATCTGTAATAGCTCCGCCACCATTCAGATGTGGATCAGTGAGCCACTCTAAAAATTCTTTATTAATCCCAATTTTTTTAGGCCCCTTATGCCCATCTCTAACAATGATCTTTCTAATTGCTCCTACAGTTGTATCTTTTTTGACTATTTCATAAGCCTGATGGTTCGTTGGATACCAGGTCGTCTCATAGTTGGTCAGTAAGTGAATGTTGTGTTTTTTGGCCAGTGCTTCCATCTTCCTGGCATGTTTGAGGCTTACAGCTAGTGGTTTTTCCACCATCACATGTATTCCTTTGGGAGCAAAAGTCTCTACTACACTCAAATGATCATAGATGGTACCAAATGCCGTTACAGCTTCTATTTCTTTAGCTTTTATTAATCCTTCTGTATCGTCAAAAACTTTGTCCATTGAAAAGCCGTGCTGCTCAGCATATTTTTCTGCCAATTCCCGATTAGGCTCAACGATTCCTTCTATAGAAATATCTCCTCGTTTTTCACTGTCAAAAATCCAGTGTACATGAGTATGTGTCAATCCAATTACACCTATTTTAAGAGGATCATTTTGCCCCGACATCGCATTTGTTGTTATAAGTAATAAGCCAATGATTAATAATCTAATGCTCATTTTTAGTTTTATTTAAAAAGATGTGATTTCTTCGAACTCGTTACTCCACTTATTTCATAATATTTCCAGCCTACTCTCCAGATTGCCTGGAAGCCTGTTTCATTTTTACAAAACATTAGTCGTAGAAATAGGTATCATAGTAGCAAGCATTCTGGCTACTTCTTTATTATCAGCATCTATTACTTCTCCTTCACATACTACAATCCTTTTGCCACTCTTAACAACTCTTCCTACAGCAATAATCTCTTCAGTTTGAGTAGGCCGCATAAAATTCACCTTAAATTCTACCGTTAAAACATCTGATTCGGCTGGCATCGTGCTGAGAGCGGCATACCCGCATGCTACATCTACTATGCTTGTAATAACTCCAGCATGAAAGTAACCATTTTGCTGTGTAATTGCATTGGAATAGGGGCAACTTATCTTAACAATTCCTTCCTCTATAAAAGTGATTCTGGCTTCTAGATGGCTCATTAAACCTTGCTGCTTAAAGCTTGAGTGTATTTTTTCTTTCATTTTTATTGGGCAATTTTATGGATGAATACGTGAAAATAATACCTATTATTAAGAGCCTGAACTGGTTTAAATTTACAGAAATCCCCCTCAGCCCTGCGGGCAGCTCCCCCAGGGAGCACAGTACTTATGTGCTTTTATAAAAAACTCTAAACTCCTTCAAGTTCTAAGCAAATGCCATCTCTCTATTATACTTACGCCGGTATTCAATAGGAGATAAACCAGTGTATTTTTTGAAAATCTTTCTGAATGCTTTTTCATCATTATACCCAACATTATACATTACTTCACTGATATTTAGAGTAGAAGACTCCATGCTTTTCTTGGCAGCTTCTACCTTTACTCTTTGTATGTATTCTAATGGGGTATTGTAGGTAGCTTTTTTAAACCTTCGTATGAAGTTTCTCCTGCTAATAGCAAAGTTCTTTGCCAGCTCTTCAACATTCAGCTTTTTATCAAAATTCTCTTCTATAAAGGATTGAGCTGCTTTTATTGATTCGTCCTGGTGTTCCTTTTGGCCACTAAAAATAATAAAATGGCTTTGGTCATTACGATCAAAATCTACTTCAGAAACTTTTGAACACCATATAGCCGTTTCCCGCCCATAATATTTCTCTATTAAATAGAGCACCAAATTGAGGAATGAGTAGGCTCCTCCGCTGGAGTAAATACCATTATCCTCTGAAATGATCTTTTCAGGTATCAGATTTACTTTAGGGTATTTTTGCCTGAAAAAGTCATGAACCGTCCAGTGGGTAGCACAAGATTTACCATTTAACAAGCCTGTCTCCGCCATTAAAAAGGCTCCTTTACACAAGCTGGCAATTTCAGCATCATTTTCTATTCGTTGCTTTCTTATCCAGTTTACAAAAGGAATATTTTCCTCTAATACTTTCTCTAGATTACCACTGATACCAGAAACGATGATTAAGTCCGTTTTCTTTATATCATGGATAGTTTGGGTAGGAGTAATTTGAAAAAGGCCATTATGGTATACTACCTCTCTTGACAATCCTACTAAATCTATTTTGAATTTCTCTTCACTAAATATACCATTTCGTTTAGCGTAAGCATTAGCCATCCTAAATAAACCAAGTGTTCCTACTATCGTATCCAGAATCGCATTTCCTGCGGGGACTATTATACTTAAATGCTTCATTAAAAATTTTATTACAAAGTTATGCCAATCTTTTGGCACAAACAACCCTTTATGATGTCATAAACGACACCGTCATAAGGTGCATTTGTGCCTTAACTTTGTAATATCAATTTACAAAATCAACATCATGAAAAGTAATCAAATAACTGTATTCTATAAGTGGACAGCCAAGCCGGGCAAGTTGGACGAACTTAAAGCTATGTATAAAGAGGTATACAAGGCAATGCAAGACAACGAACCAGACAGCCTAAAAATGGAATGCTATTTTGCAGATGAAGAAAATGCCATCATTGTACATGATCTCTTCAAAGATGGTAACGCATTAGGGTTTCATCTGATGGGAACAGCCGCCCACCACTTCCCACAATTGCTTGAAATTGCAGTTCCTGGCCCATTTTTCTTTTGTGGTGATGTACCAGAAGAACTAAAACAGGCAGCAATAGGTATGAATATGGGTGCAGAATTTGGCATCCATGCCTTTGGTTTTGACAGGAATGAATCCTAAGCTAACATTTTTCTGTTCATCGTAGTGGACTAGATGACTCGTAGAGAGATTATGAAGAGCAGAAGTAAGGTCAAGACAAAGGCACAATTAACCTTCTATATAATTATGCCTTTGTACTTGTCATTATCTAATCAAGGCCACATTTCCCGTCAACATTTCAACTGCTCCATCCAGGAGTTCAACTTCTACCAACCACGTAAAAGTAGCAGGGTTTAATGTTTCTCCTTCAAATGTTCCATCCCATGAATAATCTGGGTCATTGGGTGGGAAATTTTCAGCACTAAAGACCTGTTCGCCCCATCTGCTATAGACTTGCAAGCTTTTTACCTGACGGATATTAGATTTGGCAAAAACCATAAAACCATCATTGATTCCATCCTCGTTTGGTGAAAAAGCATTTGGGACATAAATAGTAGCTCTCCTGTCTACAATGAGTATAATTCGATCTTCCACAACACAGCCATCTGTCGTATTGATTTGAATCGAATACTCTGTAGTAAAGGTTGGATTCGCCTGAAAGGTCAAGCAATTAGGGCAACTCAAACTATCCAGTGGGCTCCATATGATGGTATCAACTTGGGTAGCAGGTAGATTGACAGTTGTATTTATTGTATACGTATCACCTAAGCAGATTTCTGCAAGGGATTCCAATTCAATGATAACTTCATCAGGTTCATTGATCGAAAATACTTCTTTCAGTTCACAACCATTAGCATCTTGCAGGACAACATTATAAGTACCTGCTGTTAAATTCGTAAATAAAGGTAAATCCTGGAAATGAAGTCCATCATCTGCAGAATACAGATAAGGTGTAATTCCACCGCTTCCTTCAACAACAATCAGTCCATCCTCCAATCCGAAACAACTGACATCTGAAACAGTATAATTTCCAATTAATGCAGTAGGCTGTTCCAAT
Source organism: Chitinophagales bacterium (assembly GCA_022360175.1). Lineage (GTDB taxonomy): Bacteria > Bacteroidota > Bacteroidia > Chitinophagales > Saprospiraceae > JAKSDI01. The sequence goes on along the minus strand of JAKSDI010000164.1, from coordinate 88,265 downwards.
TCAATACTTCCTATTACTTCACAGCCATCGGCATCTTCCACTATGACTTCATAAGTGCCCGCTGATATATTGGTTAAATCCTCCTCAGCTGATTGAATATTATTACCGGTCCACTGATAGGTAAATGTATTGGTTGGATTAATAATACTTAAATCAATGCTCCCTGTACTCTCACCATAACATTGAGGAAGCATGGTATTAAAAGCTAAACTAAACAGCGCTTCACTTTCTGCACTGTAGTAGTTGCCAGTATTTCACAATCATTATCATCGGTCACTGTAACGGAATAATTTCCTGCAATCAAGTTGGCTAAATCTTCATTAGTAGCATTGTTAGACCACAAATAACTATATGGAGCTATTCCTCCCTGAATACTCAAATCAATAGCACCATCATCCGTTTCATCACAGCTTACATTATCAGGTGTTAGTGCTACAACTAGCATAGTCGGCTGATTAATAAAAATACATTCCTCTGCTACACAGTTATTATCATCAGTTACCGTCAGGCAATATTCTCCAGCAGTCAGATTATTATTATCCGAATTTACACCGCCATTATCCCAATTATAAGCTGGTGTCCCTATTGCTCCTGTAAGCGTTACGGATGCAGTACCATCATTGCCATCAAAACAACTTACATCCGTTTGCTCAAAGCTCAATTCAATAGGTGCAGGGTTTGTTAAGACAATGGTTTCTACTACTTGACAATCATTGTCATCAGTCACCGTAACGGTATAACTACCAGCTAGAAGGCTAAGTGGATTAGGCGTATCAGGTAAAGTATTATCGCTCCAGGTATAATTGTAGTCTGGCGTACCACCTGTAGCCATTATTTCAATGAACCCATTTGCGGTATCAAAGCAATCAGGATCTTCGTAGTTGCTACTCAGGCTCAATTCCGTGGGTTCTTCCACCTGAACACTGATCGTTTCGATGCAATCATTATCATCTGTTACTGTGACGATATAAGTACCCGCTGTTAAACTGGTAGCCGTAGCGGTAGTTTGATTAGTAGCTGCATTATCCCATAGGAATGAATAAGGAGCAGTTCCTCCATCCGGAATAACCGTTGCAGTACCATTATTATCGCCAGTGCACAAAACATCTGTGCTATCTGCATCTAAAGTCAATAAAGGCGGTTCATCAAGATTTAAAGTAGCAAAGGCGGTACAGTCATTATCATCCGTTAGTAGTAAATCATAAGTACCCTGCCCTATATTGCTTAGAATAGAATCGCCTGCTATATTGTCCCATTCAAAAGTGAAAGGAGCAATACCGGCTGAGATTTCCACTGTAAGTGCGCCATCAGAAAAACCATTACAACTGATTGCATCTACTAATACAGGAGTAAGGGAAATAGGCTCTGGGCTTGGAACCATTGCCTGAACAGTAGTCGCACAATTTTCATCATCTGTGACAATGATTTGATACATCCCTCCTTCCAGATTTTCAAATATCCCAGTCGAATTGATCTCACCATCTAATTCATAAGTATAGCCACTTCCACTACCTCCCGAAGCAGAAATATTGATTAGTCCATCCTCACTATCATGACAAGAAGTACTGGATATTTGATCGAGAGATACTATAGGCAGATTACAATTTGGAGTACTACAAACAATAACACTTACTTCACCATCACAATTATCAAAGGCCTGTACGGCAATTTCAAAAGTATCCAAAGGCATTAGGGCATCCAGAAAATGCCCCAGATCGCCATCGTTGGGGTTGATCCAGCCCGTATTATTCAAATTTATCTGGTAACCCAATGCTCCCGTTACAGCATCCCAACTAATGGAAATACTATTCAAATCAATAGAATCACAGACTATATTGGGAGCAGGCAACATCGGCTGAACTCCGATATTGATAGAATCTACACTTTCACAGCCAAAAGCATCTGTAGTAGTAAGATAATAGGTAGTTGTTTCCGTTGGGAAAGCACCAGTCACAGGACAATCACTGCAAGTAAGTCCGGTATCTTCCATCCACTCATATTCTAATTGCAAAATAGGCTCAAAGGTGATAGACCAATTAAAAAGTGTACCGATAAAGCCCAGCGCATCATCCCGGACAATCAATTGCCAGGTGCCATTAATAGGGCTTCCATAGATCGAATTCCAATCACCTTCCGGCAACCAGTTTCCTGTAAATGGAGGAGCTGTGCCAGGAGCACTAATAACGATAGCAGCTGTTTCTGTAAAACAAGTTCCCGTGTAATTATTTCCATCCAGGCCCCCATCTGTGACTAATTCCAGAATTTCGCCATTAGGGGCAAGCAAATATATATCCAAATCGTCCAGCCATACATGATCAATATCGATACAGACAGATTGAATCATCCCTGCCTCCAGAAGTGTATTTCCAAAACCCGTCACTTGTACTTCTGAAACGACATTTGTAAAAATGGGATCAATAACAACATCATTGGGGTTTTCAAAAAATGGAATTGGAACAAACGGGAAAGTGCCATCCAACTCAATAGTATCCCCCTCACAAATCAAGACATCACCAGTGAAAGTGGGCATTTCATCAATCCCATAGGCGACAGAAGTAGTAATAATTGAATCACAACCGTTAAAAGCAGTCAGGGTGTCTATATAGATACCAGCAGAAGCAACAATCTGTCCATCAGGCAAGGCGATTGTCTCTCCCGGACATATCTCATGTGTAACGGTTACCCGGTTGCTTTCCATTGCCAATTGACAGGCCAGGGCAAACATATTGCAGATTAAAATATCATTATTGTTGAGAATATTAGGCCCAGGAGAAACCTCACCTGCTCCTCCCGAACAGAAAATGCCGATGTCTCCAACTACAATATCATTGGTGTATACATCCCTGGCTACTGTAACATTTCCATTAGCATCATTGGCCAATACTTCAATCCCTGTGCCTGGAGTGTTTGTGAATACTCCCTGATAGGAACCTCCCTGATTAAAAAAATCCAGCATGCCAAAGGGGCCATCAAAGATAGAATTCAAAGTAGTACCTGCTACCGGAGTATTAGGATTAACATTGGCATTTTGCATGGTATATCCCCACAAACCAGCTTCTGCCTGAGCAGCAATAACCAGGTTATTATCGCATTCGAGGGACCAGTCAAAAATGTTTTGTAAAATATATTCCGGGATATAGGTCTCGTTTAAGTTTTGAACATTAGTAACTGGATCGACAAACACATTGGGTAGAAAAATAATATCACAACCACAATCATGAATGGATTGTACAGAAGGCACATCCTCTAGTTCTTTAAGTTCCAGCATACAATCTACGGTGCCATTAGGACCAAAATTATTGGCTGATTCCAGTTTTGCTCTTAAGGCATTAATCATCCAATCTCCATCCAGGGAGTACTCAGCACAAGAGCCACCATTACCACAAAAATCCGCTCCCGACAAATAACAGAGATCAACATTTTCATCCGTATCACAACAACTTTGCGCTGTTGACGAGTTATAAAAAAGAAAAATAGTCAATGAACAGAATAGCAAGTGAAGTAGAGGATTTGATGACATAGCAAACTATTTTGTTTAAAGTTGAAGTCGCCTAAAGCGTAAATTTTCTCCAAAATAGTTTGGTTTTTGTTCTTTTTAATACTGAATAAATAGAAAATATATATTTCATTTTACATACTAACATTTTTTCATAGCTTCCTGAATTGATATAAAGTATATTATACCATCGTCCAATAAGTATATCGATGGCGACTATCCTTCCATTTTTATATTAAATTTGCTTCCCTTCACACCTGATTATCGTTGACATTTCAACTATTAATTATTAAATTTAGTGTGACTTATTACTTAAAACCCATTAAAATTTAAATCATGAATGTTTTCTTAGGAGCCTACATTACTGGGCTATTTGATCACAACAATTCCTGTATTAGTGGTGCAATTGCAACCGCTATGGGAGCATCAAAAATGACAGATTACGTTTTCTGGTCTATTCATGTTGATACCGACGGTAATCTTCACTACAACAACGTAGACCTTGTCATGAATGGCACCGTCTCTACTGCTAATGCAAAATGCCTGAAAGATGTAGCAGATGCTGGTACTTCAGGAGGGCACCTTAAGCGTATATGGCTTTCGATTGGTGCTGGCGGCACTTCAGATTTCACCAACATTGACGCCATATTAAATGAAGGTGGAGCAAAAAAGAAAAATCTGCTTGCCAACTTTAAAGCTATTGTTAAGTATCTGGATGTTTATGGTTTTGATTACGACAATGAAGATCAGATTGGAAATGTGGATGTGATTGTAAATCTCACCAATGCCTTGTATACGCAAAACAATAAATATCGCTTTTCATTTTGCCCTTACGGATCTTCTCAACCTCCATTCAACTCTGCCGACTATTGGGTTCAGTGCTTACAAGGCATCTATACCAAGCTAAAAGTACAACCGGTTGTTGGGTTTAATTTGCAATGCTATTCTGGCGGCGCAAATAGTGATCCCAAAGGTTGGGTAAAAAAAGTTGAGGATGCAGGTAGCAGTACTACTGGAATAACGGATGCCAATGCTCTAATCCGGCCAGGGCTGGCGGTTGAAGGTTCTGCTAGTTACCCTGCCTATACACCCAGTCAGATGACCGATAAATTAAGACAATGGAATAGCCAGGGCGGGTGGATATGGAATACTGCAAATGTACTTAATCATAATGGAGGTAATCCATCTATAGCCCAGTATGCAAGTGCTATCTTAAGCGGTACTTAAGTACTTAGAATAGAATAATAGAGGTTGTCTCATAGCATAGTCCATACATATAGCCTGCCTATTGTATAATATGGCACATCAATGCAAGCATAGCTCTATCTATCAGATTAAGCCCAAAGCTTGCATAATCTGTGAAAAACAGTGTAATCTAATGTATAGGAAATTAGACAGGATTTTATATTCCTGTGGAGAATGCTTTTTTTGAGACAGCCTCTATTTTATGTTTTTATTCTGCTACTTCTTTGGTAGTGATATGAAACTCATATTGATCTTTGCCCTTTCTTCTTTCAAATTTATAATGCTTGTAATTTGGGCGCATCATGTTGGCCTCATATATCGTCACTTCTTTGCCATCGATAAAGAATCGGGCATTTTCAGGAAATGGTGGAGGTGGTGGTGGGCTCTGAAGCTTGTCACCTTTTAAATTATAATCCGACATTTTTGGCACAGAAGCAGGAACAGGTAGCTCTAACTCCTGAAATACAATACGTTGCCCTCCATCCAATTTACGGTATATGGCTACCATTCTATCTTCTTCCTCCTTGCTTAAATGCCTGGGCTTGCCATCCTGATCATAATTATCCAACACCAATTCCATATATTCTTTGATTTCTTTTGGTGTGGCTCCATCTTGTGCAAGCATGGTATTGCTAAACAAAAAGAAGGCAAGAAGGAACATTAAAAGAGAAGCCCCTCTATAGAAATAGGACTTTTTCTCGGATGTTTTCTTTGTCATCATAATGAATCTTTTTTTAGTTAAATAAAAATTGATGCCGTTTGAAAAACGGTTATTAAAAGCTTTTTTTGCAGTTGACATTTCCAGTAAAAGTTGCTGATAATGAGGTATATTATCCAACTTTCGTAAAGCATATTCATCTGCTAAAAATTCATGATTAGCACGAATAGACCTCGTGTACAATGTCAGCATTGGATTGAACCAAAATAATACTTTCAATAATTCAACCAATACAATATCAAGCGAATGCAACTGACGAGCATGTGCAGCTTCATGCTGGAGTACAGCATCATCCAGCCTGCCCGTAAGATAGGTTTCTTCATTCAGGATGATATACCTGAAGAAAGTATGGGGCATTTCTTGTTGGGAAATCAGAACTACCCGATTACTCCCCAATTCAAGTTGCTTATGCCTGGATACTTTTTGAATCATCCACCACAATCCCCTACTGTATTTCAGTAATAAAAGGAATGTAACAAGCAGATATCCCCACTGAAAAAGCAATGAATAATCCCAATTCGCCTGGTTTTCTGTAGTTATATAAACATTCTGATCCAAGGGAAGAGCTGATGGAATGGACTCACTCACTACATTATATTCCAGGTATAAATTTGGAATAAAGAGCGAAAACAATAGACTTCCCAACAAATAGAATCGATTAAATACAAACATCTTTTCATTCTGGAGCACCAAATGATAAAACCCCCAGAAAAATAACATACAAAGCGCTGACTTCAAAAGATAAAGTATCATTCTAAATTCTTTATTTGCTGGTCAATAATCTTCTTCAAATCTTCTAATTCCTCTTTTGAGAAATCACTTTCCTTAGTGAAAAAGGAAGCAAACTGAATAGGTGAATCATCAAAAAACCGAGTGACAATATCATTGAGGTTTTTACTGAAGTATGTCTTCTTTTCAACTACAGGATAGTACATTCTTGCCTTTCCTTCTTGCTCAAAAGCAATCACTGCTTTATCAACCATCCGCTTTAACAAGGTGGCTACCGTAGTCATTGCAGGCTTAGGGTCAGGATAACAATTTATAATCTCTTTTAAAGAAGCTCGCTTGAGCTGCCAGAGATATCCCATTATCTTTTCTTCCGACTTGGAGAGTTTCATGTGTTTCAACTTATTTAATCATAAATACAACTTATTTCTACAAATGTAGAACAATTATCTTAATTCTACAAGTGTAGAATAAAGTTTAATGAGGAATTTATGACTCCATTCTTCTAGAAACAGCAATAAAATTTGATTATGCATTATATTTGTCTACTATCACCTTTAACCTTTTTTGCATGAAAAATAATCGAAGTATTCAGCTAGATCCTCAATTCATTAAGGAACATCAGGTCTCTAAAGCTTCTCCCGAAGCTGGATCTTTATTTTGGAAATTGTGGCAATCTTGTACAGACATTGCCGATGAAGTAATAAAAACGCCGTTTATACAAGGCATTAAGGAAGGAACACTTGATCCTGTTGTATATGGTGGCTTCAATGTAAGTGATGCCTATTACTGTTTTCATGGTGCCAGCGATTATCTCGGTGCTGCAAACAGGGCTACCGATCCTACCTTGAAAGCATTCTTAATGAAGAAATATAATAGCTATGATAGCTACAACAAGACTTTCCCCAAAAAATGGCATATAAAAGATGCTAATGGGGTCGTACCCACTGATGCCTGCAAAGAATATTCCGCTTTTGAATCTAACACAGCAGCTACTGAAGATCCCATTTATTCCCTGATCGTCATGCTACCTTGTGAATACCTTTGGGCCTGGTTGGGTAAAGAGCTTAGCCCACCTTCAAAAGGCAATTTATATGCTCCCTGGATCACCGGCAATAACTATCCTGATGGAGCTTATGCTATGGGCAATTTTATAAGTTACTTCCAAAATAAATATCCTGGTAGCCTTGATACCGACAAAGCAATGGAGCTTTATCGCGCAGCTATGAACTATGAATTAGAGAATTTTAAGTCGGCAACTGAATAATAGAGTAAGTCCACGAATTACACATATTTCACGAATTTCGTGCACTTCGAGTAATCCGTGGACTCGCTCTATTCCACCCTGGTATATTTTTATTTGTATTAGAGCTAGCTGGCAGACATTAATCAAATTATACGTTTTTTGTATTAAGCAGTCTCAGCCCGTGTTTTAAATTTTCTCCTATACAGCACCAGCAATAAAATGATATTTAGAGCAAAGCTGAGGAGGAATTTTTTGTTATGCGAAATGAATATCCTGACTGTTCCTTTGTTTTCATTATTATGGCCTTCGTTACTCTCTTCAACATTTACAACATCTACATTTACTAATTGTAAGCCTGCCTTGGCTTCATCTATCAGCTCTGTTGTGGCACTTGAATCAAGCATTAGTTCGCCACTAAAACTTAAAATTGATTGAGTAGGCTCCAATTTCCGGTCATAATTACCAATGCCTAACTGGCCATTCCAATTTTCTCCCCACACAAAAATCCTATCCTCCTTATCAATGGCAATGGATTGGAAACAACCTGCTCCAATATCTTGTATATTCCCAAGCTCAATTTGTACAGGAGTTGTACTATTTGACAATTTTCCATTCCCCAGCATTCCATTTTCATTTCTACCCCATGTCCAAACATTTCCATTCTCATCCAAAGCCATACTATGCCAACTTCCACAAGCTATGCGTTTTATTTTTGGCAGGCCCTCCACCAATGTTGGAAGCAAACGATCTTCATAATCTCCTAAACCCAATTGCCCATATGGGTTATCTCCCCACATCCATACGCGCCCATCTTTTGACAGAGCCATAGAATGATGCCAACCTGTCGCTACCGAAACTATATCTGAAATACCTTTAAGTTTCTTTGCTTCCTTTGACAATTTCCTTGTTCCATCCCCTAATTGCCCATAATTATTATCTCCCCAGGCCCAAATGTCACCTTGCTCATCCAAAGCTAATGTGTAATAACCAACTGATGCTATTTCCTTAATATGCTTTGCATTTATGACCTTCTGGGGTATCTCACTATGTTCTCTATTGCCATTCCCTAATTCTCCATAAAAATTATGTCCCCAGGACCATACGTCTCCATTTGATTTTAAAGCAATTGTATGCCAGTGTCCTCCTTCTACGGCAATAACATCTTCTATTCCTTTTACTTTCTGTGGATAATTATAATTTGATGGCAATTCTGCTGATAGTTGCCCATAATTATTCCACCCCCAGGACCATACCTTACCTTCAATGTCTATTGCCAATGTGTGTTTATAGCCTCTTGAAATGCTTTTGATTGTTGGTAAACCATTTACTTTTACAGGATAAATTTTCCGAATGAATGTACTGTCTCCCAATTCGCCATATTCATTCTTCCCCATTGTCCATACTTCCCCATTGTTAGTCAACATCACCGTATGCTGATTTCCGCCATCTATTTTTTGGCTGTAGCCTAAATGGCTTATTAATGGTATAATCGTAATAAGTATAAAGAGCGTCTTTTTCATGGTATATGTTTTAGTTGAATAAGTGCCAGGACAAATTAGATACGAGCGGATATTTTTGTAATGCGATGAGTAGTAGAGCCTATATCACAGTATACTTCAAGTTCTTCCTTCCGTTAAAAACTCATTTGATATAAATTCTAAATTCCCTTATACTATTAAGGCGAGAGGTATTATGTATAAAGTTGGGGTGAGTATAGATTTATTTTACAATCTGGTCAATTAAGAAGCCTAAAATTATTGCCAGAACATTAAAAGTTGTCATACCCAATAAATAGGATATAAAGCCTTTCAGGTAATTCACTTTTTGAGCCTTGCCAAAAAAACGCCCAATTGCCCAGGCTGCATAAGTTACTCCAAGAATACCTCCAATGTGCAGTACTCTCCAATTTGTAAAGCTTTCCAAAGTTCCAAAAATGGAATATATCAACATACCAACTCCCATAACAAAGCATAGTAGAATCAGTATCTCAAACAGGTTATAGCCGTGCTTTCTAAAAAAGACCCTAATCCAAAAGGCTATAAAAATGGCCATTAAAATATTAGCGTACCCATAGTTTCTTTGAATCCATCCAAAAATTTTTGTGGCAGCAGAATCGCTCGGCCCCAAATAACTTACATAAGCATCCTCAAAATGCAACAGCTGCTGGACTATGGTGTAAATTAATGAGCAGATAATGATAAAAATGATAGGTTTTACAAGCCTGTTTCTATCTTCATTTATGAAATTTTGAATGTTTTGCCCAGGCCTTAGCAATAACTCCCTTATGGTATAAAGTATTCCCTTATCAAAATTTAAAACACTCCCTATTTCAGATAGGATATATTTTCCATCTATTCTTTTTAGCGATCGAGGCTTTCCACAATTCGAACAGAAATTTCCATTTAATTCATTCTTACAGCGCTTGCAAAATTCTACTTGTTCTGACATTTTCCGCTTTTAGGTCAAATTGTAGCGAGTATTTTTAAATAGGTGGCCGTATTAAAACTCGCGGCCAGGCCTCTTTAAAATTCGAATCCAATATACAATTTTAAAACTACCCATACAGCAATTTGAAGTCGTAAACTGAACAAGCAGAACGAAGGGATTTAAAAGCTGACAGTATATTGTAATACAGGTATTAATCCTGCTTGAGTGGTCTTGCGAACAACAATTTGATCCGTAACAAGGTCATAAAAACTATTCCTTGAGCGCTCATTTAATCGATTTGTAATATTTTGGATATTAAAGCTAAAAGTATGTGTTGAGCGATGAGAGTTGATCTTATAATTAATGCCTATATCAAAGCGGTAATAATCATCAAGCTTCTCTGTAAATGGTGTAGAAGAATACATGGTATATCCAGCCTCCCTGGATGCCGTTAAGTCAATTTCAGTAAATCGTTGCCCACCAAAAAAAGTAGCTTTTACATTCAATCCAAGCACATTCTTCTTGTCTTTTCCCAGCAAAAAATCCTTCCCCGCTAAAGCATTAAAAACATAATTTCCATTGAAAAGGCTATTGAAATAGGTATTACCGTTCATGCTAAACTCAGATTGATACAAAGATAAAGTGGCCAGGTAGTAGAAATCATCATGTAAGAATCGCTCTAAAGTTAGTTCTATACCGTAGTTTCTGCCAGTTCCATTATTGAGTAAAGTATCTTCTCGATATACAAAATCATAAGCAGATTGTGCATTTACCACTGAAAAGTTTTCCTGAGCGTTAGAAGAAATTGGAATGTCATACAATGACTGATAATACGCTTCCAATTTTAGTCGCATATGACGATTGATGTTCAAATCATATCCCAAAACCAGATGTGCAGCTTTCCCTAGGCCTAAGTTTTTGTTAGGTTGAAGAGTATCATTACCATTAAATATTTCTACCAGGTATACCGTATTATCCTCTACCCTACTATGTATTCCGCCACCAAGATTCAAGGATTGTTTATCATTGATTTTCCATTTCAGCCCTAATCTGGGTTCAAAAGAATTCTGCTTGGTAAGAGCATAATGCAGATAGTGAAAGCCTGTATTTAAAGTCAGGTCTTTAGTCATTCGCCATTTCCATTGACTGTAAGCCTGCCACTGATTAGAAGAACCTCCAATATCTAAAGTCGTTCTAAAAATATTATCCTCATTCGTCTTGTAGGAATAATCACTCGTCAGATTACTAAAAATAATACCCGACCGCCAAACATGTTTTGCATTAAACTTGTGGTTATACATAGTCGAAATGCGATATTGTTGCCTTTGGCTTTCTTCCTCGTAGTCCGGTCTCAAAATGCTATTTTCTATGATGTTATATTGATACGAGGTATTGCTCAATGCCACTACTCCTATTGTTTTGATATAGGCACTTTGATTTATAAATTTCAAATGCTTGATTCCCATCATTCCCGTAGCAGCATCGTCTATTTCGTTGTCAAAAATATTAGGCTGACTCTCCTGTTCCGTTTGAAAATCTGCATTAGTAATACCTCCTACTCCAAAAACATTAAAGTTGCCTAAGCGCTTTGAATTGAAATTGATATTAAAACTCAAATCCTGGTAGGTAGGCAAAGCATCTCCTGCTACTTTAATGTTCAAGGCATTCAGAATAGAGAGTGTTGAATAACGATAATTGAATAAATAGGAAGCAGTTTTTTTCTTAGAAAATGGCCCCTCTGCCGCAGCTTCCAAACCCAAAAAGCCCGCACCTATAGTAGTTTCCCGCTTCTCATCATTTCCTTTACGGAATCTCAAATCAAAAACACCAGACATCGCATTGCCAAACTCGGCTGGAAATGCGCCTGTGAAAAAGTCAGACGAAGTCAAAACATTCGAACTCAGCATACTCACTGCACCTCCTGATCCACCTAGAGAAGCAAAATGATTAGGATTGAGAATTTCAATTCCTTCCAATCGCCACAATAGCCCTCTGGGGGAATTGCCTCTAATGATAATATCATTATAAACATCATCACCTCCATTGGTCACACCAGCAAAGTTTTGCGCCTGACGAGCAGGATCTGCAATGGAAGCAGCATAACGACTGGCCTCTTCAACGCTCAAGGTCCTGGCACTTACCGTAGATAGCTCATTGATAGCTTCAGATTTATTAGCTTCAACAGTGACCACCACTTCATCAAGTGTTTCGAAGCTTTCGGACATAGTAATTTCTAATACCACTTCTTTTCCGGCAGTCACTTCAATATTGGGCAATATAGCAGTTTCGTAGCCAAGAAAAGTAGCAATAATAGTTTGTCTACCCAATGGTACTTCCTCCAGTTTAAACCTTCCATCTACATCACTTGTACTCCCAATTACAGGCTCACTATTTTGTACAAATATGGTTGCAAAACCTATTGGTGTTTGGGCATCTTTGTCTATAATAATTCCCTTTATAGTCTGTTGTGCCTGAGTTAAATGGCAAAACAACCCAAAAACAATAAGAGATATAAGTTGGATAATTTGCTTATTCATCTAATATAGATTTATGCTCTGTTAGCATTTCTAAATGATTACAGCAAATTTAACTCCATTAATAAAGTAATGCTTTATCTATCCATTAGTGGGCGTAGAAAACTTATGAATGGGATATTTTAACAGGATGAGCGGGAACTATTTTATCTGATATAATAAATGAATTTAAAAGATGAAATCAATTGGGCGTTTCTGTTCCTTGTATCCAATTTAAAACGGTCTAATTCAATCTCCTAAACGCATTGGGAGTACTTCCAACTTCTTTTTTGAAAAATTTGCTAAAGGACTGAGAATACTCAAAACCCAAGTCATAAGCAATTTCACTCACCGAACGATTGGTTGTTAGAAGTAAGCTCTTGGCTTGTTTAAGGACATAGTAATCTATATGCTCTTTGGTATTTTTACCTGTTTCCTTTTTCAACAAATCACTCAAGTAATTTGGAGAAAGATTGACTTGTTCTGCACATTGCCTGACCGTTGGTAGTCCCAAATTCAGGGAGTTATCAGAGTTGAAATATTGAAGTAGAAAAGTCTCTACTTTTGAAACTACATCTTGATGATGATTACTACGGGTATAGAACTGTCGGTCGTAGAATCGAGTACAATAGTTGAGCAGTAGTTCTAAATTAGAAATCATCAGAGATTGGCTGTGCTTATCAATATTTTGACTGTATTCTTTTTTGATTTTTTGGACACAATCAAATAGGGTTTCTTTTTCATCTTCTGATAAATGCAGGGATTCATTGGCGGCATAGGAAAAGAAGGAATACTGGTGTATTTTTTTACCTAAGTCCGATTGTAGTACAAAATATGGGTGAAAATAAATAGACCAGCCATCTTCTGAAATTTCGGTTGGAGCTTTGGTAGGAGTGATAACTTGATTGGGGGACATGAATACCAAAGCACCTTCTTGAAAATCATAATAATTTCGTCCGTATAATGCTTCTCCATTATGATTTTTTAAGGCAATCATGTAAAAATCCAGAATGTATTTTTTGCCATATATTTGTGATGGACGATTGATTGCTGATGAATCAATTACTGTAATAGCCGGATGTTTTGGCTTTCCAATCCCCAGAAACTTATGCAGCTCGCTAATGGATTTTATTTTTACAAATTCACTCATAATAATTCATTCACTTAAAAATACAAAAAATGCTCATCCATAAAATGAATAAGCATTTTTGATGTTAGTCCAACATTTACCTGGAGTACCTTTTGAAAAACTCATCTACTTTATCAATCGCCTGGTCAACATATTTATCAATATCATATAAATCATGATGAGCAGGGCCTTCGATAATTAATTTCTCTTTTGGCTCCGAAGCTGCCTCATATACTGCTTCTGTCATAGGTAAAGAAAATGCTCTTGAACCAGATACTACCAATAAAGGCATGTAAAGACGATTGACAATTTTGCTAAAATTATAAATTGGGTCAACTGGTAAATTGAAAGAAGGTTGAATCGGGGAATAAGGCGTATGTTTTGACCTTACTTCATAATAATCATAGGAGTGTCTTATTAATTCAGGAGAAGCTTCTGTTATTGGCTTGTATTGGTTCATTTTATTGATAGTTGCATATTCACCTGTTTCATATTGCTTTTGAATTGCTTCACTAACTCCATCTAACATAGCAACGAGTTTATGTTCTCCATTAGGCCCTGCTTGACCGAAAAAGGTATTTTCCATATCAAACCATCCAACAACCGTTGCAAGTGCCTTAATTCTTTTGTCCGTAACTGCGGTGTATCCTAACCTCGTTGCACCAGCGCAAATCCCAAATCCAAAGAAGTTGTTTCTATCAACAAATTGATGCATACGAAAGAAACTAATAGCATCTCTAATTGCAGAAAAAGTATAAGGAGTATATTCCCAATTCTTTATCTCCCCTTCACTACTACCAAAACCTCTATGGTCGAATACAAACGAAACATAGCCTTTTCTCGCTAATTTAGCACCATAGATAGCGCCTGCTTGTTCCTTAACCTGCGTATTGGCAATATCTATGATCACAGATGGATATTTTTGTTCTGCGTCAAAGTTATCTGGTAAAAAAATAAAACCAGATAAATTATATCCTTCACTTTGAAAAGTGATTTCGTTTTTTCCTGCTTGCAGTTGACTGTAATCAATATTTATTAATGTGGTATTTTTCATTGTTAGTTATTTAGAGTATTTTTTAAAAAAATCGTCAATTTTATCAATGGCTTGGTTAACGTATTCTTCTCCGTCGTACATATTTGTTTGTGTAGCATCTTTTATTTCAAACCATTCTTTTTCACCTTTTGCTAAATCGTAAACTTCTTTATCCATTGCTTTAGTAAAAGCATTCTCCCCTGCTACCACCAAAAACGGTGTAGTGAAATATTTTGCCTGATACATAAATGAAAGAGAAGTTTCATAGAGCAGGTTTGTGGTCGGATATTCAGGGGTATAGTTTGGATAAGTGTCATGACCTGACCTTACAAAATAATAGTCATAACCATCTTTAATTGGCTGAGGTGCATTCTCTGGTGGAGGTAAGGGCATATCTCCAAAGATATTTGCCATTTCATACTCACCGGTCTCGTAATATTTTTGTTGAGCTTCAGCAGCTACATTCATCATTTGGTCAATCATCTCTTTGGGGAAAGTACCAAACAAACCAGCAGCAGCATCAAAGTTTCCAACGACCGTTCCTACTGCTTTAATTCTTGAATCACCAAGGGCAACATTGCAGATGTAAGGTGCGCCACCACATAAGCCTAAACCAAAAAAGTTGTCTCTATCAACGAACTTGAAGGTTCTTAAAAAGCTAATGGCATCCGTTGTATTGGGCATTACATTGTGCATCGTCTCATGGTTTCTGATGCGAATGTCGCTACCCCCAAAATTAATTGGGTCGAAAACCAAAAACACATAGCCTTTGGCAGCCAGCTTTTTGCCATAGAATGCTCCTGTTTGCTCTTTAACTTGTGTTCCAACTCTTGTGTAAACAATAGCTGGGTATTTTTTTTCGCTATCAAAACCTTCAGGTAGATAAATATCAGCAGCTATTTTACAACCTAAACTTTTAAAGAAAACAGGGTTCTTACCTGCTTGCAGTTTGCTGTACTCGATATTCATTGATACTGTGTTATCCATTGTTGTTAAAATTTGATTTTGAATAACACAAAGTTGAAGGTAATCGGAAGGATGTTTGTGTCCAGAATACGGATTGATGTGTTCAGATTACAGATTAAGGATGGGTTTCGACGTTTCCATTAAAATGTCCAAATAAATAGTTCCAATATTTTTTTAATTACCCATAACACTCCTTCTTGCTTTTATAGAAAGCTTCGTAATAAAATAACGAGCAAAGAGCAGTTGGGTAAGTAAGTAACCACTATATTTTTTAGGTTTAAACAAAAAAAGCAGTTTAGAACCAAACTTGTTTTTAGCTCTAAACTGCTATTTTTCAAATACAATGTTGTAGGATCGTTTTTATACAGTATTCTTAAAAAGGATTTCCAGTTAAACCAAAAGGAATTGTATTTTTCAGGTAATACCCACCAATTATATTCGAAGGAATTAAATCTAAAGGATGGTGAAAGAGAATTGCATCTGTATTAGTTGCTATTGAAGCTTCACCAAATTTTAGTGTTACCAGGTTTGGAAATTGCTCTGCTATATTTATTACACTATTTTCATTTCCACCAGTTTTTCCTATTTCTATTATATTCCCATTTCTAATTTGTATATTCCTAAGTAATGATAAATTTATCATCTCTTGTTTTGCATCATTATCTATTGTGTAGTTTTCTGTATTGACACTCATATCCATTGTGCCTCCTAAAGGGTTTGTACCATCTCCATAGTAAATAGGATTATCTCTGGTAAAATTAATTTCTCCCAAAGATTTAGGTAGCCCTAATCCAAGAATACCTGCCCACATGGAGTATTCATCGGTTACAGGCATATAAACAACATGAAAAAATTCTTCACCTTGATACTCAACAAGTATAGATATAGCATTTTCTTTATAAGGAGTTGCTCCGTAATCTAATTCATAAAAGTCATTAAAGAATGCAAAGACAAGCATACGACTTGGCATTTCAAACTCATCAGGTATCAAGCTCTGATAAACCTCAATATTGTCCGTTTCGTAGTACATAAAAATCCCGTCGTTTTCGAGATAACGATAAGGCACATGATCGTTGTCAGGAATGCCTTCTATTGTAATTTCTATAGTTTTTGTAGCTGTTTCTGTTCCATTCGATGCGACTAAAGTGATGGGATATATTCCGTTTTCTATATAAGAGACCGTTGGATTCTCTTCAGTAGAATTTTCGGGTGTACCATTAGGGAATGACCACTCATAAGTAGTTGCCTCTTCTGATAAATTCGATAAGTTTACGACAGCTTGATTTTCGCCAAATAGTAAAGTTGTTTCAAAGTCAGCAATAATTATTGGTTCAATAACATCGTCATCTATGCTGCAAGAGGAGATTAAAACACTCATTATAAGTAGTAGTGCTAAGTTCAATTCATTCATGTTAAACGTCTTTTTTTTACGGCTATATAGACTTCAAAACTTTTAAATGGTTTAACAAACTTCCCCATCCCTTCACAAACACAACAAATTCAACAACTTACAGATCATCCACTTAACGTTTTCTAAATTATTGGACATTTCCATTAAAATATCCAAGCGGATAGTTCTGATATATTTTTAGTTACCAATAGCAACGCTCCTTGCCTTTAAAGAAAGCTTCGTAATAAAATAAAAGATATAGAGCACTTACTTAAGCTAAACTCTAAAGTGAATTATGCACAGTTTTAGGAAAGCTAGTTTAGAACTTGTTTAAAAATTACACTTTGGCGCATCTGTGCCAAGTTTAATTCTGTATTACGTTATTTTTTTCGCCGGATTGCCCGCATCCGACTGCAAAAAATGCCTTCCGCGAGCGCTGAAGCTACTCAGCGGAGGAGCTGCCCAGAACTAAATTTGTCTATAGATGCATCCAAAAGCAAAATTTAAACAAGTTCTTATATTTACCCTCCCAAGAAACATTTTACGAGTGCTTTGTAAAGTATCAAGTGATGAGTAAAGACTTCGGAGAAGTCGGGAGTTTGTTGAAAATATTCAGGGTAGCGTCTCGACTTCAGAGAAGTCGTATGTTATATTATTTGTACGACTTCATCCGAAGTCGAAAGCTTTTTTGCCTAAGCAAAAAACGTATGATTTCTCCGAAATCAATACTCCAACCAAACTTAGCTTTTCACACTTTACAAAGCACTGGCCTTCAATTCTAAACTGTTAGACAATTATTCTTTATGAACATGCGTATTGAACGAACCTTAACAATTATACAAAACCACGAGTTATTCAATCAATTAGAGCAAGCTGACATTGAGTCCTTGCAAGCGGTACTTGAATACCGTAGCTATGCACCTGGCGATATAGTGTTTGATACCAATACTCAACCCAGTTATCTATTTCTAGTTGAAGAGGGCCGATTCAACCTCCGCTTAACGGATAATACAAACAAGGAAATTGGAGTAGGAGAGTTTTTTGGTGAAATCGGGTTTATTAATCAGGATTTTCGCTCTGGTGCGGTTATGGCAACACAGGACTCCCTGGTAAGCTGTATTAGTCGAAGTAAATTATTGGACAAGCAGTATATTCGTCCGGAAGCTGCTTTGTTAATCATTCAAGAATTAGCCAAACGGATTACTACTTATCTGCGCTCCAAGGAGCAAACTAGTACGGAAGAGATTATCCGTCAGGGCGAATCTGACAGTGTCGAGTTCAAATCCACACTTCGTTGGAATCTTTATACCAATAAAAAAGATAAAAACATTGAACATGCAGCCCTGAAAACCATTGCTGCATTTTTGAATACTCAAGGAGGCATTTTGCTCATTGGAGTGGATGATGCAGGTAAAGCCCTTGGGTTAGCAACAGATCAATTTTCCAATCACGATAAACTATTGTTGCACCTAAACCAATTAATCACAGATCGTATAGGTACACTTTTCACGCAATATATTCATGCTTCAGTAGAAAAGGTGAATGGTACGGATTTACTCCGAATCGATTGCCAGCCCGCCACTCAGCCTGCCTATCTACGAGAGGGGCAGCAGGAGTTTTTCTACATTCGTACGGGGCCATCAACTGCAGCACTGGCACTCTCTAAAATATACACTTACATTCAAGAACGTTTTTTTGCTTAAAATGACTAAGACTTTATCTTCAAAAACCATTTAATGTTGGGTATTCTTTTCATTAGTTTAACTCAAAGAGAGATTGATTTTTTTCATCATTATTATACTGGTTTCCTTTTCTGCATAGATTTCATATCCACTCCGCTGATAAAGTGATCGAGCAGGGTTTAACTTGTCTACACTTAAAGAAATTTGATCAATACCGATTTGTAAGTATTCATTTTCTATTCGATTCAATAGCCTGGTTCCTATCCCTCTATTTCTATATTCTTTTTTAACTGCCAGGCCTATTTCTGGTGTTTCACCATCAATATATCCATATCCCTTATCATCTGCTAAAAACCTCCTTCCCCAGATTGCTCCAATTAATTCATTATCTACATGTGCAACAATTCCTATATCATCTTTTTTTTGATTCCATGATTCTATGTATTTCTTAATTTCAGGATGTTCAATTATTGATTTTGGAGGCTTCGGTTTTCCTTCCGGAACAAATATCGCTTCATAGAGCATCTCCTCTAAAAACCTGTACTCACTCTTTTTAATTAATCGATATTTAATTTGCATCTTCTTTATTTACTATTCTACCCCTATCCGTTCTATCTAATTTCTATTTTCCCTGCAAACCACGGATGCCCATCTAAATAGAAGTTCATGCCTGTTTTTTCTTGTATATCAACCAATTTATTGTGCACTTCTATTGATCTTAAATAGGCCCCTTTTCTAAGTCGGTTGGTCGGCTCCAATTCATTAAGTGAAGGCCCATCAAGAATTCCATATGCCTTATCTTTTTTTGTTGCACGATACCACTCATCAATCAACACATATTCAAAAGCAGATATTTGTCCCATCTTCAATGCCAACCACAGTTTAGGTTTTATAATTTCATAGAGGGTATCTTTTTTATTGTAAGCAGTTGAGATAGAATTGTGATGGCTTAATATTGTTGACATCCAAAAGTCATTTCCAATAAGCTTTTCTCCTGGGTAGCCATATTCATTAAAAATTTCCAAAAATGCTGCAATCTGTTTTTCGCTATGCGGTGCAAATTTCTTCTCTGCATATCTATCTTGTGCATCCGAGCTGAATGTAAACAGTGCTCCAAGTGCTTTCCATTGATCTTTTGAAAACATTTTTTTGACTCTTTTCTGTAGACTTTGATTCAGGCCGGATTCGTATTGAGCATTTAAGCTGTGATATTGCTTTTTGATAAATCTCCAATCTTTACGCTTTCTCAGTTTGCTTAAATATTCATTTTTGCGGATTGATTTCATGGTCCACCCTGATTGAATTCCCTTGATCAAAAGTTGCCTGGATTTCTCATCATCATTTAGGCATAATGCTAGTTGAGTTGCAATCTGATAGTCTCTTAGGAAAATGAATTCATATTGCTCAAATAAGATTTCATAAGCCTGTAGAGCCTCCTCATATTTTTCAGAAGCAATAAGCGTTTCTACATCTACCACTTGTTGATGATAAACAGTATATTCTTGAGCCTGGATTTGGGGCAAACAGCAAGTTAGCATCAGTCCGATAAGGGTTGTAATTTTAGTCACAGCTTCTTTTTGGATGTTGCGCAATTCATGATGAGAAGAAAACTACAATAATATTTATCTAATCTTCTTTGCTAATTTCCTCTCTGAATAATGTCCAATACCAAATGGATCATTTCTTTTGGTTCGTTAGTAATACCAAAGCAAAAAGCGGGGACGCCTTTATCACGATCTAGAAATTCGAGATAAAATATTAGTGGTATGTTATTACCTGTACTTCTTATTTTCTTTAAAAAATCAAGTCCTGCGGTGTGGTCTTCATTTCGGATGATATCAGAAATAATAATATCAAATTCCTTTTCATTGATCTTTTTCAAACTTTCATCCGAAGTCTCTGCTATTTCGACATTAAAACCTATGGTACTTAATAAGTTTCTATCAATATAACTCAATTCTGGCCTATCGTCAATCCACAAAATGGATTTCACACTAAAATCTATGCCTATTGCCTGAATTCTTTTTAGAAGAATGTTCTCATCCTCACGAGTTATTTTTGAATGTTTAAGTGCTGTTGCTTTCCGCAATGTTTCCTGAAAAAATGCGGCCTCCACCCCAAATAATTTGAGTTCTTTAACTTTTGGAACCAACCTCTTGACTATTGGCTTATAAAACAAAATCAAAATAATTACGGAAAATATCACCCAAAGCAGGCTCGGTATAATTTTTATTATTTCTGCTGTAATCGTATCAGACATTTGCGTAGTTTAATTAGTTAATCCAAGTTATAAAAAATCTACCTTCTATTCCTTTAGTGAATATTATAGATTTTGTTCAGCTCAATCTTTTTTATTTGCCTTTCAATGTGCTAATTTTATACTTACCATAAATTAGTTTATCCATAATAACACCTAAAACCATGTCACGACCAACTCATCATGCCGGTATTGAGTTAGATACAGGCCTACTTGATGCCGCATACGCTATGCTGGACGGCCAGGGCGATGGCCGCATTTCTAAAGCAGATGCCCGCAAATTATTGGCCATGTTATCAGATGGCGATGTAGCTACCAATGCGGAGAAAGCCACCTTTGCATATATCTTAGAACATTTCAACTGGACGGCTGCTGCTCGCAAACTAGTAAAGGAAAGTGAAGCACTTCAGCTTTCTACTTTTGACCCTGCCAAAATTGTTAGTGAAAAAGAAACGCCCCCTACAGATGATCAGGGGCAAGGAACCTCTGAAGAAACTTTTGTTCCCCGCCCTGCTATAGAACCTCCGATGTGCCACCTTTTCTTTGAGGCATTAAAAGTATGCTCTAGTGATATTGGAGATGCCATCAAAATCGATGTTAGCATTACAGGTACTGC
This sequence comes from Chitinophagales bacterium, assembly GCA_022360175.1. GTDB lineage: Bacteria > Bacteroidota > Bacteroidia > Chitinophagales > Saprospiraceae > JAKSDI01. Next base: position 66,821 of record JAKSDI010000164.1, on the reverse strand, counting down.
TATAGGAGAAAATTATGTCTCTATGCACCAACCAGAATGTACCATTGAAGGCAGCAACGCTGGTTTGACAGCCACCGTTCTGGCTGTTTTTGAAGCTGAACTAGGAGAACTACATATTGATGCCAAACTATGTACCCCCAATATGGGATGTAAAGAAGGTTCCATTAAAAAGCTTTTCTTTAAGGCTTCATAAAGTCTATCTTATGCTAAACTTACAACCCGTACGCCAGCTGAAAGCTGAGGTACGGGTTTCTAAAAAAAGGTCCTACATACCCTTGACATAGACTCCAATTAGCAAGAGGACAAAACCACCTAACAGAAACCAATCTCCATTGTCAGCAATTGCAGGTATGATCATTGCGCCGAATAGTCCCAACAGGACGAAAACAACACTTGCAATAACAGTAGTCGTTTTTGGCGCTTGCGGTTTAAGCTGGCTCATTTTGGTAAGTTTTCGTTTTGGTAATGAATTTTCTATTCCAATATAAAGAATTTGAGGCAGTTGTTCAAAAACGGAAACCATTGGATGTTCGTTCTTAACTATTTCCTTATAGCCCTTTTAATCCTTTTCCTCAATAAAAATAGCAGTGCGATGATCAATAAAATAGGCCAAATGGTCACCAATCCAATAATCATGCTTTGAATAAGATTCCAGCCGTTTATGAAACCTGTTTTCAATTTTGCCAAAAATGGTTTTTTATAAACATCTGGCGACTCTACAAAGGCTACTGTTTGATAGATTTCAATATTTATCGTACTAAAAGAAGTTCTGTTATCCAAGTATTTTAATCTTCCTTCAATGGATTCGATCTCTTCCTGAATGACTCTTATTTTTTCTTCCGCTTCCAGCACATCTTTCACCGTTTTAGCCTTATTTCTAAGGATATCAATGTACCGGTCTCTAACATCTTTCTTCGTTGCTAATCGAGTAGTAATATCCAGGTATTCCTCCGTAACATCCTGAGCGCTTATTCTTGTATAATTCGTATAGATGGATTCTTCTTCAATCCTGGCTAAAAATTCATCCAGCTTATCAGAAGGAATTCGAATACTTAAGTAGTTATTAATAGAGCGACTGGAATTGGTCTGATTCATACTTGAGATCAGTCCATTATACTCCTTAGTGACTTGCTCTATATTATTTGTACTCTCTTCTAAATCATCAACCTGAAAACGTATATCAACGGTTTTAATAATCTTTCTTTCTTCCATATTGAAGTCACCATCAGAAGAAGGTCCTTCCTGTTCTTCATAGTAATCTGCTTGCTTACTTTCACTGCTTGCCTCAAATGAATTATACGAAGATTCAGCCTGACAAGCATGTAGAAAGAAAATCAATAGTAATAACCCTATGTTTTTCATGATTCTTTGGTTTGAATAAAAATTACTCCTATAGATTAAGCTACTGATAGTAATGGTGTATCAACCCTTGTTAATAGATTGTTAATCAATCTTCTATCTATTGATCAATGAGAATGAGGTTTCCATCTGGCGGAAAACTATCCAATTTAGAAGCTGTCCCGTACACCTCTTCTATCAAATTAATATAAAGAGCATGACTTTATCTGACATACTTCAATGCCTCTTCAGCAAAAATTGTCCATTTTTCCTGATGTTTATAGGGTACTTGTACCCATTCTTTCATCGGCCGCTTTTTTCCTGATGGATCAAATAAATGGGCCCCTTCTAAATTCAACGCCTGGCTATGAACTTCCCCATTTAGTTTAAAGACCATTTCATTTTGGAAAAAACAGATAAATGCTTTGCCATGCACTTTAAAACAAGCTTTACCAAACAACTTGCTTTCAACGCTATCTACCAAGCTTTTCCCTATGGCAATAAATAATTCCTGTTCTTTTGTCATACCAGCTTTATTCAGATGGATAGAATATCTATTTTTAAAAGCCTAAACCTCCTGTAGTTCTACTTACTTTCCACATATAATTGGTATTACCCTTAATTTTTTGAGAAATAGAATTACCACTATCTGTATCTACAATAGTGAATGTATGTACTTTATCCATTACATCTAACTCAAAATAGTACTTTTTCCCATCTCTTCCACTTGGCTGAATCTCATACCTTTTTGTACTTCCAATAAAAAACGATATCTCATTTCTTTTAAATCCATTGGTTCTCACTTCGATGAGTATTTTCTCTCCTACAGCAGAAGTGTCTTTTACTGTAAGTTCATCTACGAGTTGAAATCCATGCTTTTTCGCCCTAGCTATTAAAGTATCCAGTTTCTCCTGTTTTGTTAGCGGTTTCTTTTCTTTTACTATCGTGTCTGGAACTGTTGGAGGTGAGATTTTTTCAGGTGTTTCCTCAATTAGCTGTTCCTGTGTATCTATTGGGGGTATTATTTTAACCGGTTCTTCTACTATCGTATCTTTCACCTCTTCTTCAACAGGTACTTCTTTCTTAAAATATACAAAATTATAAGTCAGGTAAACAGCTGCCATGCTAACTCCAGACATAAGAAGTAGAAGTAATACACTGAAACTTATACCAAACAACCTAATCTTTTTAGCTAGAAAAGAACCTCCCCTCTTTGGTGCTTTTTCTTCTTCTATATGAATATTTGTATCCTTCCAATTGGAAGCTACATCACTCACCTCTGTAACATCTGAAACAACTGCTATTTTTTGTTCTAATACGATGTCTTTCTTCTTAGCATCATTCTCTATGTACTCAACGATGCTTACTTTAAGGTACAAAGTATGCAGGCCTTCTCTCAGTGGTTTGACAAAAAACAGCCACTCCGTATAATCTCCTTCCTGAATTACCTGCTCATCATAGTTAAAGGATCTTATTTCAAAGCTTTTCTCATTAGCAAAGTCTATCAATTGCACCTCCATCACCTTAGAGACAGGTATATCTTCTATGACCGTATTTTCATCTACTTTGAAAAATGCCTTGACTATTTCCTCATTTTCAGCAATCCTTATAACACATTTAGTCTCAAGCCCAACAGGCATTTGGGAAGAAATATTATGCAATAGTTTCCCTCCTCTTCTCTTTTTCGCTGGCGTTCTTTCTCTTTGCGGATTAGGTATTTGATCTAAAAGATATAAAAGCGAGGAAGCAATTTTATTATGCTCCAGTTGATAATCACTTGTAGATATAATGCCACTAGTATCCCTCTTTTTCAGCACTTCAAAGCGCTGCATAAGCAATAATACTTCATTCGAAAAGTGAGCATCAATTTTCAAAGAATAGCTATATAATTGATCTAAAGCTTCCGCTACCTCTCCTTTGATCAAAAAAGATTTAATCGTTTCTCTTATCTGGTCTTTTTGCTCACCCATTTAATTAAACATCTTTATTTCCAGGCTTCAATCTAAGTAAGTGATCAATATTACTTAACTCTAAGGTAGTAATAGTTGTACGAAAAATAGCCATGCAGCTTGTCTGGATATCCTGAATGTGCTTTAAACCTATGCGCCAGCTTGAAGCTGAGGTATGGGAATCATGTTGTCGCGGTGGCTTTAGCCGCCGATTTGATGGCATAGGCACAGACGGGAGCATCCTGCTACACTTGGAATCCATACGCCAGCTTGAAGCTGGGATATGGGATTAACGCTTAATTTAAAAGAATACGCGCTGAGTGACGTTTGTGATATATAAGGATGAGCATATATATATAAACCGGAGCATTCGTTTTAATTTGGCAGTTTATTCCCAGGGACCATTCTTTGTTACATTAATAAAGCGTTTACCATCAAATCGGTAAAGTCCACCTCCGCCACCTACCCATAATCGGCCTTCTCTGTCTTCTACAATTGTTTGTACGGCTCCTACATTGAAGCCTTGCTTTTTAAAGAAATTGATGAAGGATGCTCCATCATAACGATATACCCCAAAACCTTCAGAGCTAAACCAGATATTTCCTTTCTTATCTTCATAAACGACACATACTTCATCATTGCCAATACTGCCATCTTTCTGTGTAAAGTTGACGAAACTACTGCCATCAAAGCGGCTCAAACCTCCATACCTCGTTCCAAACCAAATATTACCTTTACTGTCTTCTAAAATGTGATCAACGCTATTATCCGTCAGCCCGTCCTTCTCTGTGTATTGAATAAATGACTGGCCATCATACTTAAAGGCCCCATAACCATTTGTGCTAATCCATACATTGCCGGCACTGTCTTCCGTTATAGACCATGCCGTTCTTTTAGTGATGAATTCACCTGTCACGCTCTCAGGATAAGGAAGCTCAAATAGTGTCCAGCTTGCGCCATCAAATCGATAGATACCCTTTACTGAACCAGCCCAAATATTACCTTTGCTATCCGCCAATATGCTCCAGAATCGCTGACCTTCAAAATATCGCTGGTCCGTATAATTGATAAATTGTTTTCCTCCTTCTTTATTATTGGACCAGTCATATTTCACCACCCCCTGATTGGTAGCAAACCATATATTTCCCTCCAAATCTTCTGTAATGCCTGTAATTTGTTGCCCACCAAATCCTTCTTCATTGGAGAAATAGGAAATACGATCTCCATCATAATACGCCACGCCTTTACCATTCGTGCCAAACCACAGACCTCCATTTTTATCCTGGAATATATGTCGTATATACTCAGCAATTTGTGAATCAGGAGATGTATCTGAAAAAACGGGAAATTCAATCCCCGGCTGGGCTTTTTCTCCTGGGTTTTCCTGCCCCTTACAAGCTGTGAAACAGATTAAAGAGAACAGCAACAACCATATGTATACATAAGAATGGTATCCCTTCATATTTTTAAGTTTTCCCAGAAAGATAAAGAGGAGGTGTTTTCTTCAGGTCCTGCCAATTGTAAAAAGATGTAAATTTTTCGAAATGGGAGGGTAGGCTATATGTTTACTAAACTTCGAAGTTTAGTAAACATCTTTTGAAAAGCGAACTGTGCTTCAACCCACACGCCAGCTTGAAGCTGATGTATGGGAATCGTTTTGTCGCGGTGGCTTTAGCCGCCGATTATTAGAGTGATCAGTGAGAAGAGAGGAGCAGAAGGATATTTGATGTGGGGTTGCAAAGCTCACATAGCGATTTGGGCGTGAGTTTTGTATCTAAATAGTAAGAACAACAGGCTACTTATAGCATAGTGATTATTTCACTTTATGTAACAATACCTATTTATTAGATACTGATTTTCTAATAAGAATACTCTCGAATTCATATGTCCAACTACCAACCTTTATTCTATTTGTTTCAAAGTCTTTTTGCATACTTTGAGAATTAATATTTCTTATTCTATCGACAAATTTATCAAGCGATATATTGTTTTCAACCAAATCTTCAAGTTGAAATATATTACAATAAAGGACATTTGAATCAAAAACCATAATAGGCATTGGATTCCTTAAAAGGACAAGCTTTTCGATTCGTTTTTTATTAATATTCCCTAACTTATTTATTCTAACACTTGGCTGTAATAAAAAGTGTTCATACTTTTTAAGCTGTTCTACGGCTTTTTCAATTTCTTTACTTTTATTTAAGATTTCAGAAGTCGTCACGGGAACTATAAAGTGTTTATATTCGATAATTATGATTACTTCATCATCATAGATAATAAAATCTGGTTTGATTATTTTGCCTTTATGTTTTAATTTTTTGTTAGGCATAATATCAAATTGATTGGATTTTTCTAATTCTTTCTGGATTGTATTTATCCAAGATTCTTCAATCGTGTTTATTAAAGAATCATAAATTTTATTTTCTTCTCTTGTATTTAAGGCTCCGATTAACATTCTATTTGGTTCTATAATTGAGTACATTCGAGGAGCAAAATAATACATTCCATCCTTGAAAATAAATGGGGCATTCGATAAAATGTTCTTGAATCTTTTTCCGAAAGTTAGTTCAGAAAGTATATCATCAATTTTCTGTTTTTCAATTCTTGAAACACTTGCAATAAAGTCAATTAATCCTTGCTTAGGCTGACAATATGGAAGAACTGTTTCTTTTTTGTTTTCGTCATAAATTAAATACTTGCAAAGTATATAAAAGGTCGTATGAAATTTTATAAAATCAAAAATTGAATACCTCCCTAAATCAAAATCTCTATCAACCTCAGGAAGAATCATGTGATTAAAATGATTAAAGTATTTCTCCGTTAACTTGTATGATATTGCAAGCTTTTTAGTTTTATGTTCTTGAAAATCCTTAAACAGTTCTTCATCAGGTATTTTGTTCAATATTATCTTGGAAATTTTGCCAAATGTATTCAATTGGTTTTGAGAAAACTGTAATACCTTTTCACTTACTGTGCTAAATTTAATAGTCTTTATTGCCTCATTTACCTCAGCTGATATGTGATTTTTCCATTTTGCTACATGTAAATCAAATAACAAGGAATATTTATAGCCCCAATCTACAAATTCTAAAATGCTTTCAATTGGTGGAAAGCCATCTTTCTTACTTTGACTATCTGTATTTAGTATCCATTCTAAGCAATGCTGAGTTGCAAATAACATCTGATTGAGTTCTCCAATCAATAAAGAATATTCATCATTCTCTTGAGATAACCCTTTTTCAAATTCACTAAATGATTTTAAGATACACTTGATAGTAATATCTGTTTGATATTTTGGTAAATCGAATTCTTTATAGTGATTATCTAATATTTCTTGTTCTACTTTTTTAAACAAAGTCATTTTATCATTTTTTTTCACCAACGCTGAGCTGTTCGCAGTGTAAAATACCAGCATCGTTAATTAACCAAAGTTATGCTTTAGTTAAATTTTTACTTATCCAAATACATCATCAAACATCCATACAATAAATTAATTAACATTTTATTACTAGTCAGAATACATAAATCAGCCTCCCAAGTCTATTACGCAGAACTTAACTAATACACGAATATTCTTATATTACCTATTATGCTATACCGAACTCTCTTCTCAATATACAGCCCCACTCCAACAATGCAACCAAATATTTAATTTGAAATCACTCTAGACAGTTAGCACAATGCATCCACACTACTCCTCACCCCCACCCCACACAAACCCCGGCTCCTCCCCCTCAAAGCTCTCAAAAGCATCATAAATCACCTGATGGATGCGCTCGCGGATACGTTTTTTATAGAGTTGTTTGTTTTTGGCATCGGGGTAGACGCGATTGGAGAGGAAGATATAGATCAGATCACTTTCGGGGTCTGCCCAAACGCAGGTGCCGGTGAAGCCGGTATGGCCATATAGTGCAGTGCTAGCCTGCTGAGGAAATTTCCCTTCTTCATCGAAGTCTTCATCTTTGGGTTTGTCGAAGCCCAGGCCGCGGTGGTTGCCGTAGGAGGCTTTGGTAAATTGACGGATGGTAGAAGCCTTCAGGAAAGAATGACCCCCATACTCGCCTTCATTGAGGAGTAACTGGAAAAGGACGGCTAAGTCTTCGGCAGTAGAGAAGAGGCCGGCATGGCCTGCTACACCGCCCATTAGAGCAGCCGTTTCATCGTGTACATAACCGTGTACCAATTGCTGACGCCAGCGCTGGTCATTCTGAGTAGGAACGATGGATTTAATGCCATACTGCTTGAGCGGATTGTATAAGGTTTTGCGCAAGCCTAGTTTTTCATAAAAAGAAGCATAAGCCATGCTGTCGAGGCGCTTGCCACCTTTCTGTTCGAGTAATTTTTGCAGCAACACAAAATTGACATCGCTGTATTTGAATTTTGTCTTTCGGGGAGCTAGTTTGTATAGGTCCTTCCAGATAAGATCGGTATACTCCTGAGAGAAATAAAAGGAATCTGCTACTGCTACCGGAAAATCTTCAGAAGGATGATCACAGAAATATAGCTCACAGTCGCGATTTTCCATATCGCGATGGAGTAAATAAGGCACCACGGGCATATGTGCCTGTATACCCGTACGATGCGACATCAATTTCTTGGGGGTTATATTACGCAATCTGCTTTTCTCACTTTCAGGCAGGTAATTCTTGAGCTTGCCATTCAACTCATAAAGTTCCTGATCGTATTGCTGCATGGCTATCAGAGACGTAGCCGCTACTTTGGTGATAGAAGCCAGATCGTATAGATCACTGGTTTTTACCTTTTGCTCTTTTTCGTAAGTGTGATGCCCAAAGGCTTTGCTATATATTACTTTGCCATCTTTGGCTACCAATACCTGCGCACCAGGAAATACCTTATCATCAATTGCTGTATTCACTATGGCATCTATACCCACTAATGCTTGTGGAGCGATACCTGCCTGTTGAGGAATACCATATTTCAGGCGTATTGCTTCGGTTGGAATGCCATGACCGGAAGTAAAAGCCTCCGTAATACCAATCGGCAGCGTACCACTGGTGGGAATACCTCCCCAGATAATCTGAGGGAGAGCCTCCATGGTATATTTATCATCGGAAAAAGCCTGCAGGATAATTGCGTTTTCGTCCAGTAATTTCAAATTGGAAGGACGCTGTATATTTACAATCATCAAGGTTGCTGCTGCTGCTTGCCATTGTTGAATAGTAGCCGCTTCTGTACTATCCAATTGGTAATCGTGTAATACCAGTACCCCAGTATCTGCTTCTTTCAGCCTGCTACCCATGCGACTAAAGGTATTCCAGTCATTAGCCTGCCAGCTTTCGTAGGCGGTGTATTTGCCAAAATAATTATTAAAAGAGGAAGTATGCTTTCCTTTAGAAAGATGTAGTATTTGTACCGCTTTAGAGGGAATCGTTTTAACTGGAATAAAATCATTGGGATTGGTAGCCAGTACAACTCCTTTTTCTGCGATATCTCTACTTAGAAAATCCCAATAAGCATGGCTGTAGTAATCTGCTTCCGACAAGTTGTTTTCATCCTCGTCCAGCACTTCTATCATAGAAGCTTGTAAAGTTTTTACTGTTTCAGTAGCCTCCTCCTGCTTTGGTTGTATCCCCTGTTGTTTTCTCCACCATTGTGCTTTATAGATTTTGGCCACTTTGGCATTGAGCCATTCATCTGTAAGTAAACCTCTATTATAGGATTGTAATAATTTTTCAAGTAATTGCTGAGGCGATTTATTAGTAAGCAGCAAATCTGCATCCATTCCCAGTGCCTTACGGAAATTGTCGGTATCTACTCCCTCACTTACAATGAAACCACCGTACCCCCAGATAGATCGTACAAATTGGTTGATCAGAATCAACTCTTCTTCAGTATAAGAGGCAGCCATATCAAACTGAAGGCCGGCTACCCCTACCCTTTTCAATTGGTCGTGATAATACAATAACGACTGCAATTGCCTGCTTGAATCTGGTGCTGCATAAACCTGGGGTGCAAAGCCATCTACAATAGGTAGTATTCCTCTGCGAGTGCCTGATTCAATAAGGCTGATCAAAAATTCATCTACCGCCAGTAAATCCTCATCCGGTGCTGGTAGCTGAATCATATCGGGAGACAACTGCTGAGCAGATTCGTTTAATAAACGATACGCCATAGCAAGCAAGCTATCTTCCTTCACTGCCTGCCAACTCAAAGAAGCAGGAAAAGCAACAGAGGAAGATAATACTGGATTGAGCCCTTTTCCCCCATCTAGACTAATTAATAAAGGTAATGGGCTAATATTTTTCAAGCTATCTCTCCACTGTACATACAAAGAGGGTTCTATATCTGAAAAGATCACTCCACTGAGCATGCCCATACTAACCAGTTGCAAAATTTCTGCATTGGGTTCTCCTTTTTGCTGGTAAAAAACCAGCCTGCCCAATTTTTCTTCCAGCGACAATGCTTCTACTTCCTGTAATATACTATCCGTATTGATTTCGAGAAAGGGGGCACCATCCAAAGAAAGAGGAGGTGTAGGATAAGGCGTTTCCTTACAAGCTACCAGTAAAGAGATAAAAAGTATGAGTATACTACTACCACCAATGCCTTGCCACTGCATAGTCTGTTTGTTTTCCTGTTTTTATGTAATTGTACTGAAAAGTTGCTAAAAAGTTCCGCTTAACATTTAAATAATTTGGCTCATCTGCATCAAAACCACTTTTTGAACTCCAATTCCCTTTCCAGACAAATAATACATCTATAATAATAACTACAAACAGATATTATAGACCGTTAAGAAAAGACTAAATGTTGTGAAGAAAAGCTTATTTTAAATACTGAGATTTTTCTTCTGTGTTCGTGGTCCACAAATCACACCAATTTCACTAATCGTCCAGTATTTGATCGTATCCCGTATTTATTAGTAAATAAACTCATGAATGACATTCGTAGAATCCGTGTAATTCGTGGATAATCCCCCCTTTCCTCGACCGCTTCATGGATGGATAAACTCGATGTTATGCGATGATAGATTCTTTGTGTGACTTCATCCGAAGTCGAGATACACAACATGAGCATTTTCAAGAAATGGTGGACTTCTCCGAAGTCTTTGCTATCCCATTATTAACTGTTCTTTACTCTATCAAAGCTAGTATTTATTAGTAGACAAACTTGTGGATGACTTTCGTGGAATCTGTGTAATCCGTGGATACCTCTTTTGACTGCTTCGCGGGCAGGCAAGATACTCATAGTTCGTCGCGGAACGTTTCCGCGATGCTATATGCTAACACACATCCGGTAAGCAATACATCTACTCCTCCTCTTCCTTTACCACAGTTCATTGCCCCTGAATCACTCTGCTCGCCGCTTTTCGGGCTTCATGACGCTAGAAACTCATGAATGACTTTCGTGGAATCTGTGCAATTCGTGGATAATTCCCCCTTTCCTCGACCGCTTCATGGATGGATAAACTCGATGTTACGCGATGATAGATTCTTTGTGCGACTTCATCCGAAGTCGAAATACACAACATGAACATTTTCAATAAATGGTGGACTTCTCCGAAATCTTTGCTATCCCATTATTAATTGTTCTTTACTCTATCAAAGCTAGTATTTATTAATAGACAAACTTGTGGATGACATTCGTGGAATCTGTGCAATTCGTGGATACCCCTTCCGACCGCTTCGCGGGCAGGCAAGATACTCATAGTTCATCGCGGAATGTTTCCGCGATGCTATATGCTAACACACATCCGGTAAGCAATACATCTACTCTTCCTCTTCCTTTACCATAGTTCGTTGCCCCTGAATCACTCTGCTTGCTGCTTTTCGGGCTTCCTGATCCGGATTACGCCACCAATTGGCAGAGGTAGCAGCAAGCGCACTGATATCCTTTTGCTGTAAAGCTTTTAACTGCTCACACTCCCATCGGTAGTCCGTATTTGGGGAACGGGCTAAAAAACCATCTGGAAGGATAGCCGCTTCCGTTTCTCCCGTAGGGCCCGGTTCAATTAGTAAGGCGCCTTCCACACCATCTGTTGCAGTGGCAGCACGAAGAGTACCTTTACCCAGGTAGGGCAATAAACGCATTCTAACTTCCTCCAGGAAGAAAGTTGTGTCAGCAGAATCCTGAATATCTGTATGACGGGAAGGATAGTTTAGAAGTTGTTCGATAGCAGCAAAGGCTTCTTCGACATTTTGATGGCTTATCCCTCTCAGGTATTTAATATAAGCCGACATAAAGAAGCTGGCTGCTGCTGGATTTTCACGGCTGGACTCTTCCAATACCTCATCAGCGATCGAGTTGAGGAAATACAGTTGCTGACTTGCACGGCTCATCAGTAGGTGTAAAGAAGCATTCGCTCTTTCCCTGCTCATACGATGAATATGTCCTGTCATATTTCCATCAAGGTCTATAGCACCATATGTACTCGAGACAATGAGTATATCAAACCGTTGACCTGACAATTCCTCCAACTGGAGTACCATCATACCATTCCTTTCCAATTGCTGTATGGTTTCAACCCCCGTGGAACGACGCTGTTTAATCCCTAATAAATAAGAACTAATCAAATCTCTTTGCCCATAGGTAAAGCATACAATTCCTACTGAAGGGAAAGTGCGCTGAGGCGTTCGTTTTATTTCATTCAACATACTGATGACCCGCAAGGCTTCTTCCTCATTCACCTCTGTATCTTCATCATATCTACCATCAATTTGCTCAAAGGCTACCATATCTGGTGGAAATGGCAATGAAACTCCTTTTTGATACTGCTGAATGGCATACAATAGATTTAATGCAGGCCCTTCTACAATTTCATTAAGAAAACAGGAAACACCACCCTGTTTTTCTGCTACCACCTGAGCAGGAGGAGGGGCAGCCTGATCGCCATAACCCAGCAATAAGATTTTCTCACCAATGCTATGCAGGAAAGTAGCTTCTCTATCTGACAACAAATGAGCCTCATCTATCAGGATCAAGCCAAAACGCTCTTTCACTGAAGCAAATAATTGTATTGCCAATTCAGGATTAAGCATAAATATAGGCATGGCAGCAGTAATAGCCTGGCCGCTTTTTTCAAAGATTTGTCGAAATGTTTTATCAGACTGGAGGCTTCCGCTCATAATTTGCTGATAAGCAGACTTGTTTTGCCTTTTCAGTTTTTTGAAAGCCGTTTCTTTCTCTTTATGCCAGTTTAATAATAGATGAGGTGTCAGCAGAGGTTTAAGCTCGTCATAAGTGTTGCCCAGTGCTAATGTATCCTCCAGGCTCGGTGGTAAAATGGCTTCATAATGTTTGCTAAGCAAATTATCATAAAACCAGCTTTCAAAAGCTGCAAGCCAGTCATTGGGCTGTACTTTTATCAGTATGCGAATGAGGCGACGCGACTTTTCATCTAATTGCAGCCAATTGTTTTGCCAGCCATAAAAGTTTTCAAATTCCGGCATAGCACGCTGCGTTTCTTCCAGTTGCTCTATTACTTCCTCCAGCAGTCGCTGTTGTTTTGGGATGGTCAGGGTTTTATTATGGAATGGCAGATGATAAAGCCCACTTTCGTTGATCTGATCAAAATAGGCATTCAAACCATCAACCATTTCTATCAATTGATCCTCAAAATTCAGGCGAGGATGGGCAGTTTTTGAGCTAAGACGCATAGTTTCTTCCTGCACTAATTCGCGCTGACGAAGTCTCCAGTTTTGCAAAGCTATTTCAAAAGCCTCCAATCCTTCCTGTACATCAGATAATTTAAGCCCTCCTTTTTCAAGCGGAAAATTAAAGTCAAAATAGGATGCATGAGTAAAATCCTCTCTAAGGTTATCATAGTCATCTACGATCGATTGAAGAGCTGCTATTTTTTCCTTCGCTTCAGAAGAAAAGATAGCCTGTAGCTTGAGCTTTCGCAAAGTAGAATGGCCAATTTCTGTGCCATAACGAGAAAAGGTATCTGCCAGCTTATCTTTAAGGCCCACTAAAATTCCAGTATATTTCTGATAGTACTGTTCATAATGAGCCGTCAAAAGGCTGGCATAAGCATCAATTCGATTGATATACCAATACTGCAGCCGCTTACCTTTCTCGATTAGGCTATCTACCTTATTGGAAACAAAGCCTTCTGCTTCTTCTTTCTCCATTCTCAGGTAAATACCGGGGCTCAGATTATTCAATGAGCTTTTCAGGGTATGTGTCTGCTCAAATAATTCTACGCAAGTAGCTATAGATTCACTAAGGGCTTCGAATTCTTCTTCTGAAAAATCATAATCCGAGGCATTTACCTGCGTAGCCAATAGTTCTTTTCCTTCCTTTCGGGTACTTGACAGGTACAAACCTACCATATCTGCCCAGTTGTGCCCTTCAAACAGATGTTTTCTACTGCTATGGTAATTACGCTCTAACTTTTGACGCAAGCGTTCCAGTTTTTCTGTCAGAAAGCGATAAGCCTTAGCGTCGTACTTTCTGTCAGGGCTTTTAGTAGCTACTGATGCTTTTAGCAATTCTACAAACAGGGCTTTATCCTGTGGAGTATCACGTAATAAATAGGATAATTTTTCGAGGCCCAGTTGTTCTAATCGTTCCTGATACTGTCTCAGGGTTCCCATGCTACGAGACACCACCAATACTTTTTTATCATTAAGCAAAGTGCTTAATACGCTATGCAAACCCAAATGAGTTTTGCCACTTCCTCCTGGGCCTCCTAACCATACTGATTGATGATCCAATAGCATCTGATAAGCTGTAGCCTGCTCTGGAGAAAGGGGCAAATTGGTATAATGAAAAGTATTAGGCGTAGCAGTATCGTCTTCTTTTATGTTTGCTTCCACAACGTAGGCATCCAATCCATTAAAAACTCCAAAGACTCCATTAGTATCTATTTCAAAAGAAGGCTTGCCTGCATCATCTATTATTTCTTCTTCAATAGTCGCCTCATCCTTATCACTGAAAGCTTGTTTAATTCGTTGAATCAGACCTTCCAGTTTGTTTTTTGTAATGAACGGCCCATTGAGTAATTGCTCTATATCTTCCTCTATATCCAATTGATAATATTCCTTCCAGTAATCCAGCAGCAATTGGTTGGCGTATATTTTATGTAGTGGTTGTCTACTTATTTTCCAACCGGCATTATGTTTAGAGCTTGCTTCAATATTCAGTTGCCATAAAAAAAGTGGCGCAGCAATTGTTTCTTCCCCAGCATCTGCCTTACGGCAAATAGGATAAGCAAAAGCAAAAGATTGCACTCCATTTGCTTTTTCCTGAATGCGAGCTTTGAAGTATAGGTGTTTCAAACTTTCGTCAATATCAAAAACACCATTGGCTATTAATTCAAAAGCTGCATCTCTATGCAAATGAGAAAAGAAAGTATCAGCAAAATTGCTATCCAGAGATTGGATAGAGACGAATTGATACCTACTTTTATTTATATCCTTATAAACTTGCCAGTCTTCCTTCATCCAGGTACCAGGCTGTAAATTATTCTGCGGGATATTCATTAGTGCCACGATCTGCTTTTATAATATCGCACCAAGATAATTCATTCATTTGATATTCTATTAATGCTTTGTAAAACCTTTGCTTATCACTATATTAGCAGAGTGAATAAAAGCTATTATGGTTCCAAAAATTGCCGTTATTCTGACTGATTCTGCCAGACAAATTATCTGGGTCAACGAAGATTTTACAAAAATTACCGGTTATGGGTTAAATGAGGTGATTGGCAAAAAACCAGGCAGTATTTTGCAAGGCCCTAAGTCGGAAGAAGAAACTATTTTACGAATCCGGCAAAATCTGGACAAGCAAGTTCCTGTTAAAGAAGACATTACGAATTATCGAAAAAATGGGGAGGCTTATTTATGCAAACTAGTTATACATCCCGTTTTTAATCTTGATCATCAACTCACCAATTTTATTGCTTTCGAAGTAGATGGCAGTGAAGTACCTGAAGATCATAAATTACCGCTGCTTACTATTGACCAAAAATATCGTTCCAGCAGTCTTAAAGGGATTGATGAAATCAGGTTGTATAATGCACTTAGAAGCTTAATAGAAACGGAACAACTCTATCTCAAACCTGAGTTATCCCTTAAAATGGTAGCTGAGCTGTTAAATACAAATACCAAATATTTATCACAAGTAGTCAACCAGCATTCAGGTTATAATTTCCAGCAGTTTATCAATCATTACCGCATTGAAGAGGTAAAACGCAAAATCACCAATGATCAATTTAGTCACCTCACTCTTTTTGGTATTGCCATACAATGTGGCTTTAAAAATAAATCAACGTTTTATAAAGTCTTTAAAGACATCACAGGACTTACTCCCAGGGCTTATTTGAAAGAGATGAATTAGTCGTTCAGTGGGCAGTGTTCAGTAGGCAGTGTTCAGTAGGCCAGTATTACAGTGGGCAGTAGGGCAGTGGGCAGTTTTTCAGTACTACAGTGGGCAGTTTTTCAGTGGGCAGTAGGGCAGTGGGCAGTGAGCCCTATCCAAGCGAGGTTTCATTTTATTCTGCCGGATTTTGTCTTACTCAACAGTGGTTCAGGGTTTCAGTAGGCAGTGTTCAGTGGGGCAGTATTACAGTAGGCAGTTGTTCAGTAGGCAGTGGCTCAGTGGGTCCAGTATTTCAGTAGGTAGTAGGGCAGTGTTCAGTTTTTCAGTATTTCAGTGGGCGGTATTCAGTTGTTCAGTGAGCAGTGAGCCCTATCCAGACGAGGTTTCGTTTTATTCTGCCGGATTTTGTTTCACTCAACAGTGGTAGTTGTCCAGTGCTCTGTATTGCAGTTTTCTAGTGGGAAGTACTTAGTAGGTAGAGTGGAATAAAGGCGAAGTTTTGCGTAATCTTTTCGGATTTCAGATCATGAAGAACTGTACTGCGTTTCGCCTTCTTCCAGGTTTTGTCTTTATTCTTCAGTAGCACCACTGGCTTTTCCTTCTTCAGTAATTCCTCCAGCTACTTTTTCTCCATTTTTATATTCGTATTCCAGCGTTATTGCTCCGTCTAAATTGTAGAAACGATACATTCCATGTTGGACACCATTTTTATAATTAATTTCCTTTTGTAGTTTACCATTTTTTCGTTCATACTCCCGATAGGTGCCATCTAATTCCCCATTCTTATAGTGAGCGGTTGTTTCCGGGCGGCCAAAGCTGAATTTTCCCCAGGGACCATGCAATTTATTATTCCTATAGGTTGCTTTCAGTTTGATATATCCTCGCTCATTATATTCCATATAAGGGCCATTATACTTTCCCTCTGCAAAATTTGCTACCAACGTAGGGAAGTTTCCCTGAAGATCGTAAGTAGTCCACATGCCATGTTTCTTGCCATTAAGCAGGCTTCCTTCTTCTACCCTTATTCCCTCTGTATCTTCTTTGTATACCCACTTAACATCTGAACCAGGAATATCTTCTACTACATATCCACTAAGGTCAAAGCCATCTGTTACAGCTGTAGAGCTTGTGGAAGTAGAGGTAGTCGTATTATTATTAGTTGAATTTTGGTTACAGGCCGTTGCAAGAAAGATAGTAGCGACAAGTAGATATACAGTTTTCATAGGATCTGCATTTATATTTTTTTGATAAGAGATACTAATACTTTGTTAAATGAAAAAAGCTGAGTACTGTCAGAGTAATGATTTAGGAGAAATCGTATCTTTTTTGCCTAGGCAAAAAAGCTGTCGACTTCGGATGAAGTCTCAACCCTTCTCTTCAGTATTAACAAAACACTAAAGTGCCAGCATGACTGCGGCAGCAAATGTATTGTTTTTTTTATTCTTGGACAATTCTCTTGAATGATAGGCTCAAAGTGAATTTATTGGGTTGTTTGGGTGACTGCAGTTAATAGTTGCTCACCTATTTCTAAATTAAGCTGACCGTCCTTCATCAGAGGAAGCTGTACAATTTGGCAAAAGATATCATCATCTCCACCGTCAGGATGAGTAAACGGGACTGGTGAGGTCGTTTCATTTTTAGAAAAGCCGGGATAAAGCAGTATTCCGCGTTTTGCTTTGAATTGACGGATATAAGTAAATACTTGCCTCAAGTCATGCATACCTGGCTGGCTTCCAGAAGGTATTTTCCATTTTGTATCAATAATATAACGTATCCCGTTTATCTCCAATACTATATCCGGCCTAAGATAACGGCGCCCCCAAAATGGACGGCTCATCTGACGATATACTTTAATGGAAGGAGTCTGCAACCGAAATAACCGACGATATATATACTCTTCAAAGAGTAAGTTCATATCAAATAATAAAGCTAACACATTGTGGCTCCCTGCTGCTAAGGCAGGATGATAGTTTTTCAGTAGCAATAGCCCTGCCTCTACTGCCGTTCGATAAGGCGCTGTTTTCCGACTAAACATCAAACTATCTAATTCCATATTTTTAATATCAGGAGGCGAAACTGGAGGAAATTGCTGTAATAAACGCCGGGCTTTTGCCAATAACACCTGATCTAACGGGCAATGAGTAGTCAGTTTTAACACTGCGTATAATATGCGATTCAACAGGTGATCATAATTGTACGTTTCATATTCAGTGTAAAACCGCTCTTTATGGACTGTATTTTTACGGAGCTGGTGTCCATGCAATAGCCTTCCTTTTAAAGTGTTCAGATCTCCTTGTTCACGATAGTATTCTTTTAACAAGCCTTGCCGAACCAGCCATTCAGTTTCATCCAAAAAAATACCGAAATAAAGTTCTAATATAGCGTCTGGCCTCAATGCCTGTCGGGCGCTCGACAGGCTATCCACTCTTAAAAGTTTACAGATTCGAAGCATATCGATCAATGCTCTTTGCCATGCTTCCTTAGTACTGGTATTATCATTCTTCAACTTGGGTAAAATTTCTATAGTTATATTGCCAAGTTGTAATACCCCTACAAAATTTAAAAAGCGCACCCCTTTATTCACTAGTGAATAATACTTATCTGAAACCTGCTCATGAAAAATGGCCATTGCCTCCCAATGAGCAGAAGTAAAACCCTCCTCTCCTATTCTTAATGTCTGATATTCGTATACGGTGATGCGCATTATCTATTGCTTCTTCAAGATATAGGCTTCGAGCATTTTAGCGATATACTCATTCCCTGAAAGCCCGATCAATTCATACAAACCAGTATCATCATGACCTTTGATATAAGGATTGGCTGCATGACGAATCAGAAGTTCAACAAACTCGCGATGCCCATTTGCTACTGCATACATCAATGCAGAGTAACCAACGAGCTTATCCTGATGATCAATGGCTGCTCCTTTTTCTAAAAGCAGGCTTCCAATATAAGCATTCCCCGTAATGGCAGCATTGATAAGTGGACTTAATTGGTATTTATCACCTGCAAGGTTAACATTAGCACCAGCTACAATAAGTTGATCGACAATTTCATCTTTTCCAAAACGAGCTGCAGCAGAAAGAGCCGTTTGCCCTGTGCGATCCTGGGCATTAATATCCGCTCCACTTGATAATAATAATCGTACAATAGCCTGATGCCCTCTAGCTGCCGCCCAACTCAATAAAGGCATTCCCAGAGGATCTTTAAGATTGGGATCATTAGCTGTGAGTAATTGGGCTACGGCCAGGCTATCGCCGGATTTCACCGCTTCGATCAATGTCATAGCCTCTTCCTCCAGTTCTTTTCCAGCACCTTTTTGTATAAAGAATTCACATACCTCCAGCTTCCATTCTTTAGCAGCAATATCCAAAGCGGTCCCGTGATGGCTCTCTATATCCCAGGCAGCTCCATACTCAATCAACAAAGCGATGTAAGGAACTTGTCCGTAATAAGCGGCCCAATTAATAGCAGGATCACCAAAGGTATCTCGCTGATGGATATTTGCCCCATGCTCTAAAAGGATGCGGGCAATTGAAGTATCATTACGAACAGCTGCTTCCATTAGAGCTGTACTTCCATAATATCCAAATCTTCTGGCATTGGGTTGGGCCCCTTTATCCAGCAATTTTTCAACCACCTTATAATGCCCCCTTACTGCCGCTGAAATTAAAGGAGTAGCTCCCTCCATATTGCGCACTTCCATATCTGCTCCGTATTGAAGACAGGAATCGACGATGCTTTCCAATCCATCTGCTGTAGCTTCCAGCAAACGTTGATCTAATTGTTGTTGTTTCCAGATATCCTCACTGCCACAAGAGCATATTATCAGACTTAAGAGTAATATAAAACTATACCTGATCATTCGAATAAACGTTTAACATTCTCTGGTGGACGACCGATCACTGCTTTCCCCTGATGTACTACAATGGGCCGTTCTATTAATTTAGGATGAGTAAGCATAGCATCCATCCATTCTTCTTCAGTAAGTTCTTTTCCTTTATATTCTTCCTTATAAATTTTTTCTCCTTTACGTATTAGTTCTGAGGGTTGCATGCCCAATTTCTGGAGTATGCTTTGTAGTTCTTCTCTCGAAGGAGGGTTTTCCAGATAACGAATAACTTCTGCTTCCTGTCCATGTGCTTCAAGTATGGAAAGTGTATCCCTGCTCTTACTACAACGAGGGTTGTGATATATCTTCATCTATAAAAAGTTCTGATTTTATTCTCGAAGGTAGTAGGATTGTCCACTAAAAAAAAGAGCTGAGCAGAAAAATTCCTGCTCAGCTCTTGGTGGATACTATACATCCTACCGTTTTGGGATCATGTAGGAGTAAGCTACTTAGGGCGGTTCGGCTTGAATCGTACAAACTGAATTTTCCTGCCACGGGCAGCTTCCGGGTTGTGATTGAATGTTCATGGGATTGATCTTTAAGTAATAAAACATAAATACACTTAAAGATAGGTTTTCCCCGGAAAATATTAGGATTAACTAATAACTTTCACAAATAATTAAGAGTTTATTTAAAAACTACTCTTTGAGATAAAACTTAAATAAGCTCTAAAGCTTGCCAAATCTTTTTCGGCGTTCCAAAGAACTTAAAAAATATCAGTATTTTTCAGGTTGTTCTTTTCAACGGGTACTTCTTAAAAGTATTAGGTAGCTTAGCTTTAGAAAACGGTCAATGGAGTAATTAATCGATCCCCACTACCCGTTCATTTGGCTTAGCATATCCTCTGAACATTCCATCTGTATTAAAAGGCATCGCTACATTGCCATATTTATCCAATGCAATCAGGCCTCCTGCACCTCCAGCTTTCACCAATTTATTGTTGATAATTTCCGTTGCTGCATCTTCCAGTGCCATTTCTTTATACTGTATTAGAGCAGATAAATCATGAGCTACAGCATAGCGGATAAAATATTCTCCATGCCCGGTACAGGAAACGCCGCAGGTCGCATTATTTGCATAAGTCCCGGCTCCAATTATAGGAGAGTCGCCAATTCGATTCCAGCGTTTATTGGTCATTCCACCTGTAGATGTACCGGCTGCAATATTGCCTTCCTTATCAAGAGCAACACAGCCAACAGTACCATACTTATAATCAGGATGTTCATCCAGCATACCTGTTTTATTAGCTTCTTCTTCCTTTACTCTTTGTAAGGCATCCCAGCTACTCTGAACAAAAAAGTAGGAATTAGGTACTGTATCCAATCCCTGATCGATAGCAAAAGTTTCGGCTCCCGTTCCTACTAATAATACATGTGGAGAATTTTCCATCACCGCTCGAGCAGCCCGAATTGGGTTTTTGACTACAGTTACACCTCCAACAGCTCCTGCCTTTAATGTTTTCCCCTCCATAAAAGAGGCATCCAGTTCATTTCTGCCTTCATGTGTAAAAACAGCACCTCTGCCAGAATTAAAAAGCGGAGAATCTTCCAAATACATAATCGTTTTTTCTACCGCATCCATGCTACTCCCCCCATTTTCCAGGATTTTCTCTCCTATATCGAGGGCTGCATTCAAAGCCGTAGTGTATTTTTCTTCGTCTCCCGGTCTCATATTTGCACGTTGCATGCTACCGGCACCTCCATGAATCACAATAGCGTATTCTGCTTGCTCTGTAGCAAGTTGAGAAGATGCTTGTTCTGTATTGGAGTTATTTTCTGAAGGTGAACAGGCTATGACCAGTGTAAGTAAGGCAAAAAAGATTGTAGTACGCATTTGTTTGGTGTTCGTTTTGATTTCTTTTAAGAGATGTAGTGATTTGAACTTACAGAACAGCTTTCTCAGCCCTACAAACAGCTCCCCAAGGGAGCATTTATTCTCTCTCAGGCTGGCTGTATGTTTGGAGAAGGATGGCTAGAAACCAGGATGTATATCGGCACATTCAAAAACAAGCCAACATACTGGCGATAAATTCAAACCCCTTTAAAATTTAAGATTTGTTTGGTGCCTAAGATTAAGCACCAAACAAATCTTAAAAATATCATATTTAATACTAATCAAAGAATAGCTTCACCAGATGGTGAAGTTATTCTTGATCGATTCTTACCTGATTAAAGTAGTATGCCCTTTAAATTCTTCTTTAAGACCATCTATATATTCTACTTCCACATGCCAGATAAACACGCCAGCATTGACTGCTTCACCACGGAAAGTACCATCCCATCCATATACAGGATCATTTGGCTGAAAATCAGTAGCTTCAAAAACCTGCTCTCCCCAGCGGTCAAATATGCGATAAGAAGTAATATTCATTTCAATATCATTTCGTGCATGGACCATAAGCACATCATTCTGATTATCTCCATTAGGTGAGAAACCAGTAGGAACCAATATCGGGCGGTTCTTTTTAGCGTAAATAGTAACTATATCTTCTCCTTCACAACCAGTCTCATCTGTTACTATTACTTTAAAACTCACCTGAAAATCGACATAAATCAATGGTGCACTACACTCGAAGCAATTCATGATGCTTGAGTCCTGAGGGAACCAATCATAACCAAATGCTCCTACTCCTCCTGTAATTTCAGGGTTAAGCCTTATCGTATCACCAAAATTAATAGATCGGTCCTCGCCCAGATCAACGATGATTGGATCAGGTTCTTCTACCTCTACTGCATCCAAAAGTAATATACAGCCATTGGCATCTTCCACTAATACCCCATAAGCTCCCGCTGATAAACCAAGGAAAGTGCTACTACCGGAGAAGAAGTTGCCATCAATACTATATCGATAACCAGGAGTTCCTCCTGTAGCATCAATGATAATCCGACCATCCTGTTCTCCATAACAGCTTACATCCACTGCTGTAATTGCTGCCTCCAGTGGTTCATCTGGTTGAGGAACATATATTTCTTCCATCACCTCACATCCGGCAGCATCTGTGATAAGTACGGTATAGTCTCCTGCTGGTACATCTTGAATCTCATGCGCAGTGCTTCCATTTGACCAGCTATAAGTATAAGATGGTAAGCCACCACTTACTAATAGCCTAGCAGATCCAGTACGATCTCCATAACAATCGACTTCTTCTACCTCGATGGTTACACTAATAGGACTTGCTTCTTCTATTAATACACTAGTTGACTCAATACAACCATTATCATCTTCTACTGTAACTGTATAAGTGCCCAGTCCAAGACTATCTGCCATATTTCCGATATCACCATTACTCCAGCTAACACTATATGGCGCTGTACCACCACTTATTAATACTTCGGCAGAACCATCTGACCCACCAGAACAACGGATCATTTCAGTATCAGTACTAAGCGTAAGTGCCGCTGGCTCATCTACACTAACAGTTATCGTCTCTGTACATCCCAGTTCATCAGTGACTGTTACTACATAATCATTTGCCGAAAGGCTGGTTTGTGTTGGACTGTCAGGCAATCCTGCTCCCCAGTCATATTCGTATACACCCGAGCCACCTACTGCAATTATGCTACCTTGCCCATCATTTCCACCATTACAACTCACATCTTCACTGCTTGCGTCCAATACAATCATTGGAATTCCATCTACCTCTACGGTATCTATCAACGTACAATCATTATCATCTGTGATAGTCACATAATAAGTGCCTGCAGTTAAAGCCTGTGCAATAGGCACTGTCTGGCCATCACTCCATAGATAGTCATAAGGAGGAGTACCACCACTTGCATTAACCGTTGCAGTTCCGTCTGGATCAGGATTACATGTAGCAGCTTCACTATCTGTAGTAGAAGATAAAGCAGTAGGTTCTGTTATTACATAATCAGCAGTTATTTCACAATTATTATTGTCTGTCATGGTAACTGTATACATGCCTGCTGATAGTGAAGTAGCAGTTGCAGTTGTTTGTCCCTGGCTATCATTCCACAAGAAGGTGTAAGTTTCTGTGCCGCCGGTACCAGTAGCTGTAATCGTACCATCTGCTCCTTCAAAACAGGAAACATCGGTACCATCCAGTGATATATTTAGTTCTGTAGCTTCCTCTACATTAACACTACCATATGCTTCACATCCATTATCATCCGTTACGGTTACATCTATTATACCTCCTGGCAAGCCAACAGCCGTTTGTGTAACTTGGCTGTCTTCCCATAAATAGGTATAAGGAGAAGTACCTCCAGAAGGGATTGCTGTTGCTGTTCCATCTGTTCCCTGATAGCAACTGGTTGCTGTAGAGTCGAATGCCAGTACAACTGCTTCAGGGCTGGTAATATCAAAAGTTATAGGAAGATTACACCCATTATCATCCGTTATCGTTACATCATAAGTACCACTTCCCAGGTCATTTCTACTATCAGGCCCAGCACCAATATCGCTCCAGTTGTAAGTGTATCCACCTATTCCTCCCTGAGGGGTAATAGTAGCCGTACCATCCAGTAATCCATCACAGCTGGCTTCTTCCGTATTAATCATATAGTTTAATGCGGTAGGCTCTGTAATAGCAAAACCATCAGATATTATACAGCCATTAGCATCTGTTACTTCCAACGTATAATTGCCCGCGAGGAGGTTTGGAGCATTATCATCTGTACTTACTTCTGTCATTGTATTATCTTGCCAGCTATAGCTATAAGGCTCTACGCCTCCTGCAACTATTACAGTAGCGTTACCACTAGCACTATCTGCACATAAAGCAGCCACTGGAGTAATTTGCATAGTAAGCTCTTCTGGTTCTTCCACCTCAAAGCCGCTCTCGTAAGTACATAAATTCGCATCCGTCACTGTATAGGAGTAAGTTCCTCTGGCCAAATCGATGGCCTCATTGTCTGAAGCTCCTGGTGTTACTGCTGGAGTAAAAGAGTAACTATAAGGTTCTACCCCTCCTTCTACATCGATCGTTACGGCTCCTGTGTTGTCACCATTACAATCTACAGAATCTACGGCCGAAGTAGCCAGTAGTTCATCAGGCTGAGTTATTTCTACCGTATAGTCATATACACAACCATTCGCATCTGTCACTTCTAGGGTATGCATGCCTGCTAAAAGCCCTGTAGCAATAGAGTCTGCTTGTTGTCCGTTATTCCAGTTGAATTGATAAGGCCCTGCTCCTCCTGTAATTTCGTAAGTTGCAGTACCATCACTGTAATTAAAACAGGTTACATCCTCTTTTACTAGCGTTGCATCCAGAGAATCCGGTTCATCTATTACCAATAAAGCAGACTGAGGGCAACCAGTACTATCCAGCACCTGGGCCATATAATTGCCTGCTGCAAGATTGTTGAATATACCAGTAGCATTGGTTTGACCATCTACTGTGTAGGTATAAGGAGGAAATCCTCCCATTGCGCTCAAGGTAGCAGTACCATCACTACCACTATAGCAACTTACATCGGTAGTAGAAATAATATCCAGGCTAGGAGGTGTACAGTCAGGAGTAGCACACACTAAGGTGTCTATAGCTCCTGGACACTGACCAACTGCTCTAATCATGAAAGAAACAGGAGTTGATAAAGGCAAACCATTTACAATATGATCATTCATACCATTGGTTGGGCCCCATCCCATATTATCAACATTCACCTCATAGCTGTTGGCTCCAGCTACATCTGGCCAGCTAATAGTAATGCTGCTCTCAGTAATTATACTACATATCGCATCTGGTGCTTCCAGGTCAGGAATTACCTCTATAGTTACGGTATCCATTGTTATACAACCGTAGGAATCGCTGGCAGTAAGAATATAAGTGGTTGTCACATCAGGAGCTGCCTGAGGATCAGGGCAATCCGTACAGCTTAGTCCTGCTGTTGGTGACCAGCTATAGCTGATCTCATAAGTAGGCCTAAAAGTAATAGACCAGCTATTAAGTACTGGTACATCTGCTGCAAACTTATCAAAAAGTGATAGCTGCCAGGTACCATTAGTAGGAGAATCAGAGCCATACAAATCTTCCCAATATCCTTCTGGTGCAAATTCTCCGGTAAAAGGTTGATCCGCTATTGTTACATCTGTTATCAAATTGGTAGCAGAAGGCGTAAAGCAGGTACCAATGAAATTATCCCCTGGATTACCAATATCTGTTACCATTTCCATAAATTGCCCTCCGGGGCTAAACAAGTATATTTTTAAATCATCTGCCCAGGTAGTCTGTAAATCTTCAATACATACCGAAATAATACTGGAAGGGCCCAGATTAGCAGGGATTACTCCAAATACATCGATATCAGAATAAATAGCCGTTTGAGCAGGGGAAACTGTTACTGCGTGGTCATTGTAAAAAGTCAATGGCTCAGGCACTGGTACATCAAGCGTACCATCTAATTGCACGGTATCTCCCTGGCAAATAACAGTATCCGGCCTTAATTCCGGAGGTATTAAAGGGTTATCTTTAATTGGGATTATGATGGTATCTCTATTACAAGGGTCACGTTGTATATCAATCATAATGGTTTCTGTCCCTTCCATTAGACCATCCTCAAAGGCTATAATAGGAATTGAAACAAGACTGTCTCCGGCCGGAATGAATAAATCAGGAGGAATAAACTGATAATCAACTCCGTTTTCCGCTGTTCCCAGTATGGTATAATCAATAGGATAATCTGACTCCACGGGAAGAGGCAATACGAAATTAAGCAAGCCCTCTGCGCATCCCTCAGCGACAGAACCATCCAGGCTTAAAGTAACAGCTTCTACATCTAAAGAACCTGTTCCAAAACTTTTTGCTTCCAGAAATACTCCTGAATCCCAACCACCATCTGAAACATCGGCAATAACCAATTTAATGGTATAGGTACTACAGGGCATTACGACCGCTTCAGCAGTAAATACATCTGTAAAACCATCAAATACAGGTTGGTTGGAAGTACCCGTATTAGCATTGTAAAATGCTGAGAAGTCAAGAGAGCCATTAGGAGGAGTACAGTTATTTAGTGTACCATTTGCCCCTACCACTCCTGGATTAACGTTGTTAATACGAACTGGTAAGTCCGTGCCTGGTATCAAGGCTATATTTTCTGCTCCATTTTGGTAAGGCCCATTGATTCCTGGCCCACTAATGAAGAATCCGAAAATATCATTAAAGTCAGAACAAACATATTCCGGATATTCTTCTGATCCAAAAACATAATTGAACCGAAGCGTATCAGAAATAGGGATAAACGTGATGGTATATTTTACCACATCATTAATACCTAATCCATTGGCAATGGTTGCCAGATCAGGGTCTGAAACAGATGTTCCGGATGTAGCAGAACTTGACTGGGTAGAACCAACACTTTCCACCCCAACCGGGCCTGATTGAGTGCTGGCATTACCTGTAGACATCACCAAACCCCGACCTATTCCTATTTCATCATCGGCGTTTTGGAAATAACCTACGGCATTGTTCTGGCCTTCAAATTGAACATCTATTACTTCTAC
The DNA here is from genome assembly GCA_022360175.1 of Chitinophagales bacterium. Taxonomy (GTDB): domain Bacteria; phylum Bacteroidota; class Bacteroidia; order Chitinophagales; family Saprospiraceae; genus JAKSDI01. Next base: position 39,893 of record JAKSDI010000164.1, on the reverse strand, counting down.
ACCTTCTCCGAGAAATACATTAGTAACCAGATTCAGAGGTGTCAAAGGGGCACTGTTAGCGACTTCCATGGGTTGTGCCCATAGATTGGGTATTCCCCAAAAGCATACTAACAGTAAAAAAAAGAGTCTTTTAAAAGTAACCGTTTCTTTCATAGTGTGTTATAGGATTCTATGAATTATACTATAATCCAAGCAAGAGAATGATTAATAGTATGCTTAAAAACCACCCTTTAGTACATTTGAGACCATTATTGTCTGTACTACAGTATTTTTTCCCGGTAGCTATCAGGAGATGCCCAAGTTCGACTCCCCAGACGGGCACAAACAGCAAAAGACGCCTTGTCCAGAATAATTTTTGATCACAACTGTACTTAAAAAACGAAATTTAAACACACTTTAAGTCATTCGTTCTTTACCTGTACCCCTATATCAGCTGATTCATTTCGTGTAGAAATGGTCAAATAGGGTGTTAAATTTATTTCCTGCTAAAATTAGAAGTAATTATTCTAAATTTTAGCTTATCTCACTTACAAATTCTTCTTTTGTTAGTATGACAACAAATATCCTACTCCTGAGCTTATTATTTGGAGAAGTTGTTCACACGACATAAACATTAATGTTTCTCCATTAAAAGCTTCCATTCATCTAAAAATAAACCACTTTATAATACACGACTTTTATATTTGCAATTGGATTTAAAAGTAGACAACAATAACTTTTATGCATTGAACTGGTTTAAACTTATTCATACTGACCTACGAGAAATGCATTGTGTTCACTGGTCTTCAGTTATTTTTCGCCCCGTACTTTCCAAGTACGAAACTCAAAATAAACTTTGCCAGCAATCACAAGCCATTCCTCTCGGTTTCACCAGAAAAGTCTAAACCAGTTCATTTTAAAAGTATCTCGCAGGATATATTTTGTTGCTACCAATAATAAAAGATACATGAAACAATTTCTTAAGTTCTTATTAGCTTCTTGCCTTGGCGTGATTGCAGCAACTTTTTTGCTTTTTGGAATCGGCGGACTGATTATTGCCGGGATCGTTAATCAAACTGATCAGCCTCAAAAGGTAAAACCCAACACCGTTCTACATCTCACCTTTAATAATCCCATACCCGAACAAACGAACAATCTTGAACTTGACCCTTTCAATTTTCAACAAGAAAAAATACTTGGGCTAACAGCTACTATTGATGCAATTGAAAGAGCTGCCGATGATGACAATATCAAAGGTATTTTCCTGGAAGTAGACGGATTGCCCAGCGGAGGTTTAGCCAATATATCTGTTCTCCGTGCAGCATTAGAAGAATTTAAAGCAAGTGATAAGTTTATCATTGCCTATTCTAAATATTATTCTCAGGGTGCTTATTATCTATCAACTACTGCTGATGAATTACACTTAAATCCATTGGGAATGGTTGATTTTCGCGGTTTTGCTGCTCAAATTCCATTCTTCAAAGAAATGCTTGAAAAGATTGGTGTAGACATGCAAATCTTCTATGCCGGGAAATTTAAAGGAGCAACTGAACCTTACAGGCTTTATGAGTTAAGTGAGGAAAACAAACTACAAATTAGAACTTACCTGACGGATATTTATGGCAATTTCCTGAATGATATCAGTAAGGGGCGGCGCCTGACGGAAAATGAACTACGCCAGTTTGCCAATGAATATACAGGCCTTGATCCTGAAGAAGCATTAGCTAGCGGACTAGTTGATAAGGTAAGTTATCGAGATGAAGCTCTTGCCAGCATCCGTACGCGTATAGGGCTCGAAGAGGATGAGAAAATTCCTACCATAAGCCTGGAAGCCTACAATCGCTCTAATCCTCAGGAAAAAGATTATAGCATCAAAGATAAAATAGCGGTTATCTATGCAGAAGGAACGATTATTGATGGTAAAGGTGAGCCTGGTACCATAGGTGATGAAGAGTATACAGAATATGTTCGTAAGGCACGCCAGGATGATAAGGTCAAAGCAATTGTACTTCGGGTAAACTCTCCCGGTGGAAGTGCTATGTCTAGCGAAAATATATGGAGAGAGATCAAACTTGCCAGAGAAGAAGGCAAACCTGTCGTTGTATCTATGGGTGACTATGCCGCATCTGGTGGATATTATATCTCCTGCGGTGCAGATTCTATATTTGCAGAACCTAATACACTCACCGGTTCCATTGGTGTATTTATGATGATACCCAATCTTAGTGAGCTAATGGGAGAAAAAATAGGAATAGAATTCGATACCGTAAAAACTGGAAATTTCTCCACCGGCATCAATGGCCTGTATCCGCTTTCAACTGCTGAAGGCCGACTACTTCAAGAGCGCACTGATGATCTTTATGAAACCTTCCTGAAGCGCGTTTCTGATGGGCGTGGCCTTTCCAGAGATGAGGTGCATGCCATCGCTCAAGGACGCGTCTGGACTGGAGAAAGGGCGGCTACAATTGGTTTAGTTGATGACCTGGGAGGATTAGACAGAGCATTGGCTTCTGCTGCTACTCTGGCTGGACTTGAAGAATATAGGACAACTGAATATCCAAAGGTTAAAGATCAATTCCAGCAACTGATGGAACAGTGGATGGGTGAAGCCAGTTTCAAAGCAGCAGTACTAAGCAAGACAAATCTTGGCCCTTATTACGAAAGGGTAGAATTCCTTAATGAAGTTCGGGAAGGAGCAGGTGTACAAGCTCGTTTACCATTCCTTATTTCATTTGAATAAAGACTTACAGGCGGCTTGATTTTTTATGATTTAGAATCAAGCCGCTTATAATATTATTGTTTGAATACTTTAATGCTTCCAAATACGCTATCTCCTTTTACTTTCATCAAATAGATGCCTGAAGGCAAATCCTGTGCAGGTATTTTCTGTTGTCCAGGCAAGATAGCTTGGGTTCTTATTACATTTCCTTGTATGTCTAATAGTTGTAGTTGCGCTTTTTCGGAATACTCCCAGTCTAGTAGCCAGTAATCGGTAGTAGGATTTGGGTGTATTTTTAGATGAATGGAATAAGGTACTTCTTCTGTAGCTGTAAAAGTTTCGCAATCTAAATGATCAGAATCATAAGCTAATGTATCATTGCGATAGCAGATGAAGCCACCATGACACCCTTTATTTACTGAAAAGCAAATCTCTCCTGTAAATCGATTAGCCATACAACCTATGTTTTCCAGTATTATGTGAGGTATTGCACAGCCTGAAATATCGTTATAAACTGCGTCAACATAATATTTTCTTAATGTTTGTCCACTCTCTGCTTCAACGAACTCTATATCATAGACAACATAAGCCAACATATTAGGTACTTCCTGTCCATCATATGTTTGTGTACTGGAAAATGCACCTCTATTAATAGGATTGTAATAAAACATCGTGTCTTCCAACTCCATGTCAAAATCAAACAGCAAATAAAAGCTTGTATTTTCCAAAAAATAAACCTCGCTGTCATTTTCCCATACAACTAATGTATCTCCTGTTGATTGCCAGTCTGAAGATTCATGATTCCATTGATAAGCATGAATGACTGAGCAATCTTTATCATCAATCATTATCTCATTTTCTACCTTAAACAGCTGATAATCGCCTGAACAATCTAGTGTATGATTTTCATAGCTCCACTCTGCATTTAAGGGAGCAAAGTTTTTTTGGGAAAAGAGGTTCATTTGTGGACATACATAGAATAAAAGCAATATAAAAGTATACTTCATAATGATATTTTTGATCTTGTTAAGTGAAACATAATCAAATACTACTGCGGTATATTTAAATGAAGCGGCGGCTGAAGCCACCACGACAGGAAGACCATCAGAAGAAACTTATACATTATTGTTTCACCACCCTGACACTACCCCATATGATATCTCCTTTTACTTTCATCAAATAGACGCCTGAAGGTAAATCCTGTGCAGGTATTTTCTGTAGTCCAGGCAAGATAGCTTGAGTTCTTATTAGATTTCCCTGTATGTCTAATAGTTGTAGTTGCGCTTTTTCGGAATACTCCCAGTCTAGTAGCCAGTAATCAGTAGTGGGATTAGGAAGAATAGAAAGCGTTATCAATTCTTGTTTTTCCTCTGTACTAGTAATATATCTATAATCACAATCTTCCCCATCATGAAATATGAAGATAGGTGTTTTATAAAGTATATCCTCATCCTCATAGCAGCGAAGCCACTCTTCTATATATGTTCCAATAAATGCACAACCTACATGGTCCTCAATTAAAACTCTTTGTGCCCCGACCCGTTCCATATAAATGTATTCATCCTGATATCCTTCTATACCTTCGCATCGTATTTTCTTCAAGCTAGTCCCTTGCACATCTTCCTGGGTTACTTCTACTACTTTAAAGGTGAGTGTTTTCCATTCCTGATCAGAAGGATAATAACAACCTAACATATCAAAAGCGACTGTATCTCCCACTTCTACACCAAAATCATAGATAAGGTGTAAAGTATCATTTAAGAGATAAGAGACCTGTTCTCCATCTTGATAAAGTAGATAATCACCGACTTGTCGATAAATTACATTTCCAATTACAGTATCTCCAGTACTTTCTATTAGATAAAAATCTTCCAGGTAGCCTCCAGCTCCCAACTCTGAAATAGCACTATTGACATACCATTTAGCCCCTATAGGAGCAAACTCCTGTTGTGCACTAAGAATTGTGGTTGCCATTGAGGATAAAAATAGTAGAGCAGTAATGTATCTCATGTTGTACGGATTATTTAGCCTACTGATTCCTACCATATAAGTAGGGGCAATAGTAGCCTGTCTATTGAAACTATGATATTAATCCTAACCGCCTTCTATTTTAGATATTATTGATAAAGATCAGAGCGCGGTTATTTATTCCAATACAAGTTATTCTTTTGCCAAAACAGATACAACAATTAAACATTGTGATTTTGTCAGTTATAGTACTTCCTCTTCTTCTTCAGACCAGGGAGGCATTACCACACACCAGAAACTAAGCATACCGTCTCCTGTATTTTTTATGTATTGTTCTGCTCCAGCAGGAATGTATAAGGTATCCCCTATTTTCATTGGTACTTCTTTTCCATCGATAAAAGCAATTCCCTGTCCTTCCTGAATGATGTATGTCTCTGAGCTTTGGTGTAGAATATGAGGTAAAGAGGATGTTGCTGGTTCTAACTGAGCATAGGCCAGGCTAAAGCCCATATTAATGCCATCATTTTTGGGATGCAGTACTTCTTTTAGAATGGTATCATCTCCGGCAGAAAAACTGCTTAATTCTTTAAGCGATTTTTTAAGCATAATTTCATTTTGAATCAAAAGCAAATTTTATCTGAGTAAAAGTAAGATTCCTATGTTAAAAAATCGTTGTGATTACGATCAATTGACCTAGATACTTCAGTTATTGCTATAAAATAAAACATATGATTATAAAATATTAATATTATTAATTATATTGTGGAAGCAATCATATGTTATAGTAATAAAATTAGTTGATTGTATTCCTTATAATTCCACTTACATTGCTGCTATAATGAATTGTTGCTATCCCTGATTATGCACAGTTCAATATACATCCCCTTAAGAGGTTTGTATATTTATTGTAATAAATGTAACATCATTTAACCACCTATTACTCTATGACACCTGAATTCCTAATCAACTTAGGGGAAATGTGGTTTGCCCATATACGCATCAGACCCCTACCTGCCGCAGAAGGAGAAGCCAATCGAAGAGTTGCTCTCCGATTAGCATCTCATATTACAGATCAACTTAATGAAAATTTTTCGCTAGTACCAGGTAAGCGGTGGTATGAACCACTCGTACATTATGGGATGGGAGATGATGATGCTCCACCTTCTTATGAGAATTTAGTAAGCAGCTTTGCCAGAAGTGGAGATGGGGGGCAGGCAGATGCACGGGCTATCCTTGGCTGGATGGAAGGAGAGATAGATTTTGAAAATCTTACCGCAGATCAGCAAATATTTGCAGTGATTACTCATTTGGCCGAAACAGGAAGAGGAATGGCTCCTCGTGGTTCAGGCTTGGCTCAATTTCTTGACCAGATTATTAATGCTCCAAACCGAAATAGAGCCAGATATCTCTGGCGTAATATCACTCGCCATTACTCCCCAGCACTTAAATATGATCAAGACACACGGAACTTTGTACCTGATAGCAGCAGTAGTGAAAGTGATTATGACAGTGGCAGCTATAGTGATGATTATGGCAGTTCTTCTGGATACGATGGCGAGGAATCATCAGGTTCTGGGTTGGCATCGGAAGATGGAACGGCAGATGGAACTTCTGGGCTATCAGATCTTATGGATGCAGCAGAAGAAGAATTGGGAGGTGCCGTTGCTGGAGGCGATTTAGCAACACTGGCAGAAGTCGCTTTACTATAAAATTAAGTAAGAGAGCATAATTAGGTTGCTTTTTTGGTCGAGTAGCTTTTTATGCAGATCAAGGCGCGGCGGAGTGTAATAGCCATAGTTATTAATACGAGTACGCAACGCAGATATGGGGAAAAAGAGGTCACCATAAAAAGATTAATTAAATGTGCTCTCTTACTTACATCCTCTTTTAAACGTACAGTAATTGTGAGAAAATGAATCCATAACTTTATTTTATAACACCTCATAAGCCTATCAAATCATGGGACCAGGATTTTTAATTAGCCTTGGACAGCAGTGGGCCAGAAAAGTACGTTTTCTCCAATCCCCTATAGCATCTGGTAAGCAAGCAGAAACTAATATCATAGATGAAATTGAGAATCGTACATCTGCATTTGGAAGGACGCGCTTTCTGGCTCCTCGTCCGGAAGAAGGAACAGCCCGAGGCGCTGCTCAGGAATTAGCAGCTGATTTTACAGGACAACTTAATGGAGACTTTACGATCGCACCTGGTTACCAACCTTATGAACCAGCTGTATATTATGGTAGAGGAGATAATGATGCTCCATCTTCTTATCGTCAACTTGTTGAAAATTTTTCAGATGAAGAAGACGGTGGCCAGGCGGCTGCTCAATCTCTACTGAATTGGATGGAAGGGAACATATCGTTTAATGCTCTTGATGTAAATGAGCAAATATTTGCGGTGATTACTCATTTCGCCGAAACGGCCAGAGGAATGAGCCCTCACAGTTCAGGCTTGTCTCAATTTCTTGATCAAATAGCAAGTGCTGATGACCCTCGCGAGGCCGGCAAACTTTGGGGCAATATAACCGATTATTATGAACCCGCACTTACATATGCTCAAGACACTAATGGGCCTGCATACCAAGCTGAGAGTAGTGAGGATGGCAGTGGTTACGATAGCGCATCTGGAACTTATGGTGATGACTTAGCGGATTCTGCACTGGCATCAGAAGATGGAATGGCAGGTACCAGTGACTTAACAGGTTTGTTCCATGCTGCAACTGATGAATTTACCAGTGGGCCAACATTAGATGATTTAGCTCATCAAGCTAGTTCTGCTGGCGATGATGCTATGGTAGATAATATGATTGGTGCAGCAGAAGACTCAGGAGAAATTGCCTTTTTATAATAATAATTAATTCACCTTTAAATCCTAAACAATATGGCAAAGGAAAGAGATGATCAAGACCAAGGACAAGAACAAGACTTACAGAGTTCTTCTTTTGATCCGCCCCAATTTCCTCCTTTTTCAAGCTTTTCGGTCCCCTCTGCCAATAGTGGTGATCAGTTATCGGCTACACAGTTACTAGCAGATATTCCATTTAGAGCTATTATCGCTAATCCGCTCGTAGCAGCGATTGAAGCACAGGCACTAGCTGCTGGTAGTTCTTTGCGTTATATTCTATCTGTATTATACGGACAGGATTTGTTTGGCTATGAATACAGTGGTTATGCCAATACCTGGGCTCAGGGCCTTGGAGGTGGTACTCCACAGCAGGTAATGTATGTTTCATTAGGTTTTTCGAGAAATGGACAGCAAGTCACGATAAAAGTGCCTTTATTAGTCCTTGTTCCTATACCTTATTTGAACATTGACTCAATGTACATCAACTTTACAGCAGATATCAATGCAACGTCTTCCTTTTCAGAAACCGATTCCAGTTCTGACACAACATCAGAATCCGGGCAAGGATCTTTAAATTTCCTTTTCTGGCATGCTAATTTTAATGGAGCATATTCCAGTAAAAGGAGTTCTACGGCGACTGCCAAATCAAAATATGCTGTAGAATACAATATGGATGTCAAAGTACATGCATCTGGTGAAGATATGCCGCAAGGTACGGCTAAAATACTCAATCTACTGGTACACAGCCTAGACAATGACAATCAATATTATTAGTATTGATTTAAGAGGTTGGCATTAATAGTTATTACATGAATAACTATTGATGCCAGCTAATACTATATGAGTATTGCTGACCACCTACTACCTGGCAATCAATAGTTTACTATTATACAGTATATCAATTAATGTAATATGGCTACTCCTCCCGAAAGTGAAAGGCAGTACAACCAGCATGGCCTATCCGAATTTTTGTCTTCCATTGCACTATCTATCATTGATGCTAATGAAGCTGCTACCTATAAGATGCTGGAATGTGTCAAACATTTAGGTTTTGAAAATGATGATAAGTCCCAATGGACAGAATGGGGAGACCCGAGGATGATTCACTTCAATATATGGAAGCAAGGAGCAGGGGGTAAAGTTGAAAAATCCAGAATATCTATTCCTATTCTGTCTTTAATCTCATTGCCATTACTGCAAATTAAAGAATGTGATGTACAGTTTTCTGCCCGTATTGCAGGCTTATTCCATTCTGATGAAGAAAAGGACAAAAAAGAAAGAGAGGAAAAAGAAAAAGATAACAGTTTTAACACCAACCTCTCCTCCAATCGTCCCAAAGCTACTATTAGCCTGGAGCAAAGTAAGGCAAAGGCATCACCAACTGCTTCGGCTTCAGTGCCGGATGATGATGATAGTAATCCCAATGATCTGATTAGCTTCAAGTTACATTTTTACGAGCCTGATTTACCTGCTGGTTGGTCTTCTATGCTAAACATCATAAAAAATTCAATCACTATTTCCTCAAATAAAAATACTTCTACATATGAATAATCTAGGTATTGGTATGGGAATTCCCTGTCCCAACTGTAATCCGGATGGGAAAGATCCCGATAAAAACAAAAGAATTGCAGCATCTTTGGTATCCATTCTTGCTACTCGAAGCGCTAGTTGCAGATATTGTGGTTTTGTGATGGAAATGGATATGAATCTGGAAGAAAACCAGAAAGCCATGAAAATCATGGGTAAGGTACAACAGGAACTTGATAAGCTACAAAGCAAAGTCAACAGTCAAAAACCACCTAAGTAAGCATTAAGAGGCCATCATATACCACCTCCTATGGAACAATCAACTTTATCCTATGCCCAGCATAGTGAAGATAGATACCTTCACTATCTATTTTATAATGTTTTAAAACTGGAGTCAACTGGCTTTTTTGTTGATGTAGGAGCGTTTCACCCTGTTCAACTCTCTAATACCTTCTTGTTTTATCAGAAAGGCTGGAGTGGTATCAATATTGATGCCCGGCCAGGAAGTATGGCACTTTTCAACGAACAAAGGCCGAAGGATATTAATCTGGAATTAGCTATTTCTGACACCAAAGAAACATTGACTTATTACCAAATTGACAGCATGCCTGGTTGCAATAGCTTCTCACTAGATATGCTAAAGGAGACGCACATGTTGGATAAGGTAAGTAGTCAGGCCAAAATTCAGACTTTCACGCTTGAAGAAGTCCTGGATAGGTACTTACCAGATAATACTTCCATTGACTTGCTCACAGTTGATGTAGAAGGCCTTGATCATAAAGTCCTGCTATCCAATAATTGGGAAAAATACAGACCCACCGTCATCGTCGTAGAGCTACAAATTAAAGACCGCACTAAAATTGCCGGTAACGAAACGGTACAATTTTTACAAAATTTAGGGTATGAATATTTGGATGCTAATCATATTCGTTACGGAGTAGGAAGTTTCTTTTTTATGGATAAGGCTGCCCTGAAAAAAGTTAATCCAGGGACGGGTCAAAAAATGGAAACACCAAAAGAAGAACAGCCTGAGGAAGAACAACTCAAAGAGCAGGTAAAAGCCTCTAAGAAAACTTCATGGCCGATGGTGAGTTGCGTCATGCCTACCTTCAACCGGCACTATTTTGTCTGGAAAAGTATCCAATATTTTCAAAATCAGACATACCCCAATAAAGAATTAATCATCATAGATGATAGCCACGCAGAATATGATCGATTGCCCGATGACTCGCGTATCCGGTACTATCATATTGGCAGAAAAACATCCATAGGGTCTAAACGCAATATGGGGTGCCAATGGGCTAAAGGAGATATTATTATTCAATGGGATGATGATGACTTTTACAGTATCCATCGGATTCGGAAGCAGGTGATGGCATTAATTCAACACAAAGCACACATTTGCTCTTTATTTAACCTCGGTTTCTTTGATGTAAGGCATTTTTGTGTCTGGGAGTGCAATGAACATTTACAGAGGCGTTTTGCATTTCCGACACTGAATGGAGGGCATACCAGTACTTTGGCATACTGGAAAGCACTTTGGGAAAGAGGCTGTAGATATCCCGACTCCAGTTTTGCAGAGGAATATGCTTTCCTGAAAAGAGCCCTGGCAAAGAGATATAAATATCATATTGTAGACAATGAGGGAGATTTTCTTTGCCTGCGTCATACGGGTAATACATGGAGGAATATTTTCTCTCATGCTCATCGGCAAATTAAGAATCAGCACAACTGGAAGGCAACAGCTCCAGAAAAGTATATCACTAAAAATGATCTGCCTTTTTATAGAGAATACTATAAGCATTTGAGCAAAGCTGCCCAGTCAATGGCAACAGAAGGAGCAAATAATAATAAATTCCTTTTCATCCTGGCTCCTCCATACAGTGGTTCTACCTTACTACATGAAATCATTTCTACTTCTCCTAATGTATCTCCTAATAATACTGATGGGACCAGAGAAGGACAAACTTTACCTATAGTAGGTGATATTATGTTCTTAGAAAACAGGTGGCTCCACCATGTTGATTACGATTGGGCTTTCATCAAACATATATGGATGCAACACTGGGATGCTTCCAAACCTGTTTTGCTAGAAAAAAGCCCTCCCAACATGATACGAACCAGGTCCATCATAAAACATTTCCACCCTATCTATTTTGTGATTCTGCACCGCAATCCATATGCTCATTGCGAAAGCTTACTCAGAAGGCATTCAATCACTGCTACCAGAGCCGCAGAGTTTGCCATATTTTGTCTTTACCATCAATGGAAAAACAGCAATGAATTAAGAAATGCAGTAACTATTTCCTACGAAGAAATGGTCAATAATCCCGATAGCCTGGTTCATAAAATACAAAGGATATTACCAGAAGTAACAGCCATACATTATAAGCAAGAATTTGCAGCTCATAATTTTAAAAATCGACAACTCCCTGTTGTTGACCTCAATGAAGAGAAAATCGCAAATATCAAGCCAGAAGATCTACGCGCTATCAATACGGTATTTAGAAAAAACAAATGGTTGTTATTTCATTTCAGATACCCATTTGTAAAAGCCTAGAGCAAGTGCTTTGTAAAGTGTGAAAAACCAAGCAAAGATTTCGGATGAAGTCATATGTTGTACTTTCATACCAATATTCCGAAACCATTACTCTGATCGTACCTGGCTTTTCAAACCTTACAAAGCATTAATATACGTAAGATATCTACGATTTATTATTATTTCTGTTCCCATCCAGCATACGTCCGGAAGGATCAATAATTACTTCTTTTATGGATTCAGGGCCAACAGGAAGTTCAAACTTATACTCAGGGTGTGTCCATGGCCAATCTGGAAGTAAAGTTGCTTCCTGTCCTTCTATCATCAATGGCTTATGCCCACGCATAATGCGCAGAGGAATATTGAAGTAAGCTTCTTTTCCATCCGTATATACTACTTTAACATCCAATGGCATAGGAGTCACTCCCAATTTTTCAAGCATGACAGTTGTACCACCATTATCTGAAGCTTTGATTTCGCCTACCGCATAATCTGGAATGTAGGTAGTATTTACATAATACTCTTTAAACCAATCCAGTTCGAGGTCAGATTCTCTTTCCATGATACGAATAAAATCGTTTGCATTGGGATGCTTAAACTTCCAGGTATTGTAGTAGCGAAGCATTCCCGAGCGGAAGTCTTCTTCTCCAATCACATATTCCAATTGAGATAAGAAGATGTGTCCTTTTACATAAGCAGATACTCCATAACCGGAATTGGTCACATAATGATCTGAGTGTGTAGACAAAGGCTCATCCGTTCCACTTTTTGCAAAATTGACATATCCGCCATAAGAATTCAGGTGAGGATCGGGGGAAGCCTGGCCTGGGATAAGCCCTTCTTCACGAAGGTGGTTCATTATTTCAGCAGAAGCCCAGCTGGTAAAACCTTCATCCATCCAGGCATACAGGCTTTCATTAGTACCCAATACCATTTGATACCAACTGTGCATTAATTCGTGTACAGACACTCCTACCAGGCTACTTAACGAGCGTTCTCCTGTAATAAGCGTAGCCATTGGGTATTCCATACCTCCATCGCCGCCTTGTATAAAGGAATATTGACGATAAGGATACTGGCCGTAGTTTTCATTAATAAAATCAAAAGCCCTATCCATAATTTCGGGTAGTTGTGCCCAGGTCTCTTCTGTATTTTCGTTCTTTTGGTAGAAGAAATGCAGTGTATTTCCATTTTTGCGCGCCAATACATCATGTGTATAATCTGGATCAGCGGCCCAAACAAAATCGTGTACATTAGGAGCTTTGAATTTCCAGGTCAGTTTGCGCCCTTTCTTTTTCACTGGCCTACCTCCGTTATAACCGTAGCCTATTTCACCTGGATTTTGAAGATATCCGGTACCTCCGATGATATAATCTTTGTCGATGGTAATATTTACTTCAAAATCTCCCCAGATACCATAAAACTCGCGTCCTATATAGGGGTTCGCATGCCAGCCCTGATAATCATACTCGGCCATTTTAGGATACCACTGCGCCATGGAGTAGGAAATACCTTCTGCATTATCTCGCCCTGAGCGACGAATTTGAAGTGGTACCTGTGCTTCAAAATCCATTACAAAAACGGCAGAAGAACCAGGCAGAATTGGTTCTGCCAAGTTCACTTCCAAGATAGTACCTACTACTTCATATTGTAGTTTTTTACCATTTTGCGTAAGCGAATTGACCTTATGATAACCGATCTCCTCTTCTCCCAATAGTTCGATACGATTACTAACCCTTGGATCGGGATCGGGAATAGTACGCGAACGAACATCCATCATGCTATTTGGCTGAAATGCATTGAAATAGAGGTGATAAAATACGCGTCCCAGTGTATCCGGAGAATTATTAAAGTAGGTAAGCGTTTGCTTTCCTTCATACTGATGCTTTTTCACATCAAAATCAATATCCATTACATACTTCGCCTTTTGCTGCCAGCGATCTGGTTGCCCATTAGCTACTGCGACAACAAAGAGAAAGAAAAACGCTAATCTAAATGCCTTCATAAAAAAATGTTTATAATAGTTTATGTCTTTTAACTATAGATATTGAAGTTGTTTAAAAACATCTTAATGGCCGCTAAAAATATCTTTTTCCCCTCCTTTTCATTTTTTTATCGCCCCGTAGCACCACTACCGTAGTTCTCCAGTACAGGTACGAAGCATAAAAAAAATATCAATCAGCGAAAAAACCTGATCTCGATCGACTCATCAGACATTCTTAAACAACTTCATTGTTAGCCTTCTTGTATTGGCGTATTTGCTACAATATCATCGCCTGGTTCCTCAATTTTTCGAAGCAATTTGCCCCAATCTTTCCAGGCATATTTACGTGTTGCCAGAAAAAGGAAGATGGCTCCTGCAGCCAGGGCTACTATTCCCATCAAACCGGCATCAACTTCTGCAATTCTGAATATAGTAGGTGTTTCCAGAACTGAGCCTGAAAAGCTAACGATGGTAGCACCATAAATATTGGTGGCAGCATGTAGGCCCAAAGCCAGTTCTGTTCCTTCATCCATCAAAGTACAGACTCCCATGAGTAAACCAAATCCGATATAATATGCCATCATCAATCCAAGTCCAAATTCTCCTACTTCCGGATTAGCAAAATGCAAAGCACCAAAGCCTACTGCGGTAAGGATCAGAGCAGGTAATCTGTGTTTAAATAAAAGCCCTGTCCCCTGCATTAGGTAGCCGCGGAAAAGTACTTCTTCAAAAGACGTTTGCAAGGGCAACATGATTAAAGCTATGGGAAGCAGAATCATAAATCTTTTTGCATCGAATTGCAAGCTATAATTGCCTGGATTGATGGCATACACGAGTAATTCAAAAATAATCGTTAATACAAACCAGCAAGCAAAAGCCCAAAACACCCTTTTCCAGTCCAGTTGATTACGCCCGCTCAGTACATCTACAATCTGCTTGCCATGTATGAACCTGACTCCAATCAAGAGTGCCAACAAGCCTATCGCGAAAGCAAGCAGCATTAAAAAAAGTGCCAGATTTTGGTCCATGCCCAGGGCAGAAAAATCCATATTTTGCTGGAGTTGTTCCAATTGCTCTGCACTCATTCCATCATTTGCACTAAGTGCCATTAATGCAATGCCTAGTGGGACTTGTCCTATTATGACACCACCGATAACCAATAGGATGGTAATGAGGTAGCGGAAGAATTCGTTTTTCCCTCTGCGGGCTGCCTGAAAAAAAGATGCTTGCATAATTGTTAATTTGCTGTTGGCCAAGCTGCCTGCTGCATAATCTGAGCAGCTTGTTCTCGATAGCTTAACAAGGTTTCTAATGATAACTCATCCTCTCTTACTCCTCCCATTTCTTCTATAATAAAATCAGAAGGAAGCGCCATTACATTAACGGGGAATTCATGCCTTGCTCCAGCATATAATTGTTGAGCTGGTTGACTGGTCAAAAATTCGATAAAAGATACTGCTTTATTGATATCTCCCTGCCTGGGTACAACTGCCGAGCTAAGATTTACATGTGTATAAAAATCGCCATTAGCAGGTATAAATATATCAATAGCCTGGCCAATAAGTAATTCTTCATAAGTAGGTGGATACCTCAGAAGCCCTAAATCACCCGCAGTAATAATAGTAAGATCGGCTTTGCCTGCTGCCAAGGCTTTCAGGCGATTTGCTGCTGTTGCTTCCGTGACAGGAAGACTGTTACTTACTAATTTTTCTGCCCAGGCACTTACTTTATCATGGCCATTATGCACAATCATAGAGGCCAATAAAGTTTGGAGGTAAGGATCATTCCCTGGAGGCAATATAATTTTCCCTTTCCATTGAGCCTTTGCTAATCCCCAGAAATCTTTTAATCCAGTTACTTCCAGGCGCTCTTTTGCATATGCGACACAAGGATATTTGCGGCTCAAGCCTGTCCAATACGCATAATCATCACGAGCCATTGACTTGTGGTAATTATCTAGTTTTGGGACATGCGTTTGAAGTAAACCTGCTTCTTTTGCATCCATTACCAGGCCTAGTTCTGGAAATATGGCGATGTCTATTTGTTTCCCAGACTGAATTTCTTCTATTAATGTACTCGGTTCTACCTCTACTACCTTTACGGAAACACCTGTTTGTTGTTTGTATATCTGAAATAAAGTATCATCTGCAGGAAGGTATTGCGTAGTATAGAGGTGAAGAACATTAGATGCGATGGGATCAGCTTCTACTTTTTGCTCCTGTTCCAGTTCGTTTTCAGGAGTTTTATTAGAACATGCCCAGGCAAATATAAAAGCCAGTATCAGCAAATAGCTCTTGCGAAATAGAAGCATATGTTGAAGGTTGATTCGCAAAGCTAAAATTTATTGCATAAAAAAAGGGGTCTTGAATTGCAAAACCCCTTAATTCTTCGTTATCAGCTCAAAAGCATCTTATCCACATTCGGAATAACCGCAGTTCTTGCATAACAGGCAGCCTTCCTTATATACCAATCCGTCAGGATCATTGCAACTTGGGCAAGCACTTTCTGCTGCCTGAGTACCATCTGGCACAAATTGCTTCAATGCTCTGACCACTCCATTCTTCCAGGTATTGATATAATCATCTTCTACATTCAGGCCCTGGATAAGGTCTACTACATAAGGAATTGGCATACCATGGCGCAGCACACCGGAAATTAGCTTAGCATAGTTCCAGTATTCTTTATTGAAGGAACGAGATAAGCCTTCAATAGTAACTCTGTAGCCATCGCGATCCAAAAACTGAAGATCATAGCGATTCCCTTTTTCCTCATCTTTTGCCTTAATCACCCATCCCTGAGTAACATAATCAGGGAATTTGAACATATCATCTGCACGGCCTGTAAAGATTTCGTAAGGGCGATCTTCATACAAGCCAATCACAGCAATCCAATCTTCAGAATTATTTTTGAAGCGTACTACTGCTGCTTCCAGGCGGTCGGGGCGCTTAGGAGAACGTGTTTCCCGGAATTTCTCCGTATTGCTTTTAGAAGAGCTATCAGCTACCAGTACTCCAGAACGCGACCCATCACGATAGATAGTACATCCTTTACAACCTGCCTCCCAGGCTGTTTCGTAGATTTTCTTTACCATCTCTACTGAAGTATCTTCAGGTACATTCACCGTTACGCTAATAGAGTGGTCTACCCATTTTTGAATAGCACCCTGCATCTTCACTTTCTGTACCCAGTCTACGTCATTGGCTGTAGCCTGATGGTATGGAGACTTTTCAATAATAGGCTGCAAATCCTCCGTTTTCATCCGGCGAACTTTTTCAATATCATGCCCATTTGCTTCCAGCCAGGTCAGAAACTTATGATGGAACACATTGTATTCTTCCCAGTGATCACCTACCTCATCAATAAAGGTTACATTCGCTTCTTTGTCATTAGGATTGACCTTACGGCGGCGCTTATAAGATATCAGGAAAGCAGGCTCAATACCGGAGGCTGTTTGGGTCATCAAGCTGGTAGTGCCCGTTGGAGCGATCGTCAACAAGGCAATATTGCGGCGCCCTTTAGCCAACATTTCTTCATATAAAGCGGGATCTGAATCTTTCAGGCGATTGATAAAAGGATTGTCTTTCTCTCTTTCTGAATCATAGATTGGGAAAGCACCTCTTTCTTCTGCCATAATAGCAGAGGAACGATAAGCATTAATAGCCAGTGTACGATGTACTTTGACAGAAAACTCAATTCCTTCATCACTGCCGTAACGCAAACCTAGTGCAGCCAGCATATCTCCTTCAGCAGTAATACCGACTCCTGTTCTACGTCCTTCAACGCATGTTTTGCGAATTTTCTCCCACAGGTAGCGTTCGGTAGACTTAATTTCTTCCGTCTCCGGGTCTGCGTCTATTTTTGCCAGGATATTATTGATTTTCTCTATTTCCAGGTCAATAATATCATCCATTACGCGCTGTGCAAATTGCACGTGTTCTCCAAATTTTTCGAAATTAAACTTCGCCTTTTTGGTAAATGGATTGTCTACATAGCTGTATAAATTGATTGCTAGTAATCGGCAACTATCGTAAGGACATAGAGGTATTTCACCACATGGGTTGGTAGAAATGGTACGATAGCCCAAATCAGCATAGCAATCCGGAACTGACTCTCGGATAATTGTATCCCAGAAGAGTACTCCGGGCTCGGCCGATTTCCAGGCATTATAAATAATTTTATCCCATATTCGGGCAGCATCTACTTCCTGCACCATTTTGGGTTCTTTGGCATCAATGGGGTATTGCTGTGTATATTTTTTACCTGCCTGGGCTGCTCGCATAAATTCATCATCGATACGAACGGATACATTAGCTCCTGTTACTTTGCCTTGCTGGAGTTTTGCATCAATAAATCCTTCTGCATCGGGATGCTTACTCGAAACGGTAAGCATTAAAGCTCCACGACGTCCATCCTGTGCTACTTCGCGTGTAGAATTAGAATAGCGTTCCACGAATGGAACAATACCTGTAGAGGATAAAGCACTATTCATCACGGGAGTCCCCTTGGGGCGCAGATGAGATAAATCCTGCCCTACTCCACCACGACGCTTCATCAATTGTACCTGTTCTTCATCTGCTTTTGCAATGCCTCCGTAAGAATCGGCACCACTACCAATTACAAAACAATTGGACAATGAAGATACCTGGAAAGGGTTGCCTATCCCAGCCATGGGGCTCCCCTGAGGAACAATATATTTGAAGTTCTTCAATACCTTATATATTTCCTCTTCAGTTTTGGGGTTGGGATATTTGGCTTCAATACGAGCGATCTCACTGGCAATACGCTTATGCATATCATCTGGGGTGCGCTCATAAATGTTTCCGTAAGAGTCTTTCAGGGCATATTTATTGACCCATACATTTGCAGCCAGGTCATCGCCATTGAAATACTCTACGGCTGCCTGAAATGCCTGGTCGTAAGAGTATACTTTCTTGTATTTCTTACGAGCTTCTAGTTGAATGGCTGGCGTTTCAACACTCATGTTTTCTTGATTTATTTATATTAGGTTACTATTTTATTCATTCAATAACAGCTGAGTTTTCACCCATCAATCGCACGATAAACACTCCCTCTAATTATTACTGAGGGTGCATATCTATTCCTGCAATGCTTATGTACTTCTTTTGCACATAGCATTCACTACCCAACTAAGTGGCGTTGGTTAGATACCTGCTTTTCTTTGATTTTATATCCAGAAGAGTGTTTAGTGCACAACATTTGCTAAAAGACAAAAGCTATAATGTAAAATCGGTTTTAACAGATTCTACACAAAGTATGCACTTATAGGAGATTAATAAATAGTATAAGGGTATAAAAAAGATTCCCTATGACTATATAAAAACTTTCACTTCTTTCTTGCTGATCTAAAGATAAAATTAATGGCCTTTCAGCACTTTTTCAGGGCCAAGCCTTTTTTTCTTTTCCACAAAATGTGGATAACTATTCTAAACCCCTCACTACCATGGCCTTTATTAATTATATGTTACTAATACGTCTTATTTAGATTAATTAAATGTGCTCTCTTACTTACTTATTTTATGGCATAAATTATCGTTATTCTGTCGTTCTCTAAGTTGGAGAACACTACATTAAGACTTTATTTCGTTAGTTTAGCCTGATTTTCTGAGAATTGAGTTAAAAATGGATAATAAGCAAAAGGATCAACAACTATGGCAAAAGATAAAAGCTGGCGATGAACATGCCTTTAAAATTCTTTTTTCCAAATACTACAAAACGCTTAGTTATCGCGCGTATAAAGTATATCCTGATGAGCATATTGCAAAAGATAAAGTACAAGAGGTCTTCATAGATTTATGGAACAAAAGAGAAAATCAGGAAATCCATACTTCAGTATATGCGTTTTTAAGTAAAGCCGTTGTTTTTAAAACGATTAATCATATTCGATCTATAAGATTGGATTTTGAGAAAGACTTTGTATTTGAGAAGAAAGTTTACGAACAAGCTAAAAATCTGGAATTTGCAGAACTTAAACAATTAATTTGGCGTACCGTTGAAGCTCTTCCTGAGCGTTGTCGGATTGTCTTTTCTATGAGTCGATATGAAGATATGTCACACAAAGAAATTGCCAGTCAATTAAACATTTCTACCAAAACAGTTGAAAATCAAATTACAAAAGCTCTTAAAGTGTTAAGGCAAGCTGTACACCCCTATTTATCCGATGATTTATTAATGGCCTTATTATTTTCCATCAGCATAGGGGAATGGGATGTGGCAACTGACTTATTTATGAATTCAATTGTCTAAGAATGAAAAATGAGAAGTATATCCTATTAATTTATAAAAAATTGAAAGGTGGATTATCTGACGATGAGCTTTCTCAATTGGATCAGTGGGTAGAAAAATCTGAAGAACACAGAGAGGTTTATCAGGGCATTCTCAAATCCTGGGAGCTATCTGAAGATTATGAACCTGATTTTAAAATTGATGCAGAAGCTGATTTCGAAGCATTCATACGCCCTAAGATGTATTCCTCCCCCTTAAAGGAAGGAGGGAAACGAGTGCAAATGACCAATCGTAGAAAATGGTGGGCAGTTGCTGCTGCTATTGTCTTTTTAGTAGGTTGTTTTTATTTTTTCTTTCAGACTCCTCAGGAAGAAATATTAACAGTACAAACTCAGGAAGATGACATCCAGGAAATAGTACTACCGGATGGCTCCATCGTATGGCTCAATGAAAATAGTGTGCTGGAGTATCCCAGTTTTTTCTCTTCAAACACACGTAAAGTAATGCTTAAAGGAGAAGCATTTTATGAAGTTCAACACAAACCCGAACAGCCATTTATAGTAGAAACGCCCAATACTCAGGTCACGGTTTTGGGCACAAGTTTTAATGTAAAAGCAAGAGCAGAAGATGCTTTAACAAAGGTGACTGTTAGTACTGGCAAGGTACAATTTGCGACAAAAGATGAGACCAAAAAGGTAGTACTGACAAAGAATGAAACGGCCAGTTATAATCATAGCGATCAATCTATCAATTCTCCTTCCAGTACTTCTTTAAATGCATTGGTATGGAAAACTCAAAAGCTCAGCTTTCGAAATGTACCATTAAAAGAAGTACTTCCTGTTTTAGAAGAGTATTTTGAAGTAAAATTTACAATAGAACATCCTGCCTTAGGCGATTGTACTTATACGATGCCTAGCCGAAAAGCAAATCTGGATGAAATATTAGACAACTTTATTAAACTTTTTAAAATAGAGGTTGAGCAGCAAGGGAGTAGCAACTATCTCATCAAAGGAGGAAATTGCTAAACCACATATCCTGATAAGTTGCAAGACATTAGACATCTCTTAAGTATATCATAAAACGCTATTGTTTTTTGAAGTGAGTTGATATATCTTGTGAGAATTTTTCTGTTTTGCCTATGATTATTCCTTTTGCTCATCACAAAAATAGCTTCACATCAAAGTACCTTATGGGGGCTTATTTATTGCTATTTTTCTTCTTTTTTTTCAATTATTCATCCCTTTATGCTCAAAGAGCATTAGACAAAAAAATTGACTTTTCGCTGCAAGATGAGAGTATCCCTGATGGGCTTTGGCGGTTGAGCGAAACAACGGATATTCCTATTATTTTTAGTGATGATTTCTTCTATGGCCATAAAAAAGTTAGTATTAGCTTTCAAAATAAGCCCATTAAAGAAATTCTTGAAACACTTCTTTCAGCTACTCCTACTGCTTACGAATTTGATGGTCAGCAAATACTCATCTTAAAAAAAGAAATACCGAAACGATATACGATAAGTGGTTATCTAGAAGACAAAGAAAGTGGTGAACGGCTCATTGGAGCAAATATCTTTGATTTACAATCAAAAAAAGGAACAGTAAGTAATACTTATGGTTTTTTTAGCCTTACTTTATTAGAAGGTGAAAAAACGATCGTGTTTTCCTATCTCGGTTATCAGGCAATTACAAAATATGTCAATCATTCCAGGCATCAACAACTCAATATTCAACTGACTCCAAATCTTACCCTTACGGAGGTAGTAGTCATAGATTCCAGCCTCTACAATGAAACATTTCACACCGGTTCGGGTGAAAAAATAACACCTGCCAATGTAGCTTTTTTATCTCCACTAGGAGGTACCCCGGATATCCTTAGGGCAGTACAGCAGCTTCCTGGTGTCCAATCCGGGGTGGATGGCTTTGGAGGGCTTCACGTACGAGGAGGAAATGCGGATCAGAACCTGGTACTCTTTGATGGAGTACGCATTTATAACCCCTTTCATGCAATAGGGCTTTTCTCCATTTTTGACAATAATATGGTTCGTAAAGTGAATTACTACAGAGGTCAATTCCCTGCTCGTTTTGGTGGTAGAATTTCTTCTGTAGTAGACGTGCGAACAAAAGAAGGCAACAATAAAGAATTTCATGCCCAAACTTCTATTGGGTTGATTGATAGCAAGCTTACTCTGGAAGGGCCATTAAAAAGAGAAAAAGGAGCTTTTTTATTTTCTGCACGGCGTACTCACCTCGATCCGTTTATTAAAAGCTATTCGCGAAACAATTATGCTGCTGATCACGAATCTGGGTTCTTCAACTATTATTTTGGTGAAGTGATTGGAAAAATGAATTATGCCCTTTCTCCCAAAGATCAACTCTATCTAAGTTTTTACTATGGTACGGATGATTATAAAAACGAAAACCAGACCACTGAGACCTATGAAAATCCCTTTGCCTTTGTAAAAACCGATATCCGGCAAGGATTAGACTGGGGCAATACACTCGGTGTATTCAGATGGAACCATCAAATGGGTAATAAGCTTTTCCTCAATGCTACACTCGATTATAGTTTATTCCAGTTTAAATCGAACGATATCTATCAAGCTGAAGTAGAAGAACAAGGCATTCTTCCATACTTGTATTCCCAAAAAACAGCTTATCAATCAAGGATTGACAAGCAATCTATAAAATTAGATTTCCAATATGTCCCTAAGCCGGAACATTTTATTAGAACCGGCATTATGATCTCACGTCAAAAGTTTTCCCCTGGTATCACTCACTTACACGATACGATTAATGACGATGAGTTTGACGATACCTTACTAGATTCTTTATTACCTCCTAACAATATCCAGGCTTATGAATTCAGCTTTTACATAGAAGATGAATGGCATCTTTCTCCTAATTTGCATGCCAATCTAGGCCTTTATAACGCACTTTTTTCAGTACGGGGAAAAAATTACACCTCTATTGAACCTCGGGTATCATTGAGTTGGAACATGAATCCTCGATTAAGATGGCAGGCTTCTGCAAGCAAAACGGGGCAATTCATTCATGTACTCACTACATCAGGAGCTGGCCTTCCTAATGACTTATGGGTCCCTTCTACTGAAAATGTAGAACCTCAGCGTGCCTGGATTTATGATATTGGATGGGCGCTTAGGATAGGAAAAGACTGGCAACTGGAAAATGATGTCTATTACAAAAAAATGAAGCGGTTATTATCTTATCGTGAAGGAGAAAGCCTCTTCAGTACTCCTGGGCTTCTTACAGCTGTAGATTGGGAAACGAGGGTAACTTCTGGAGAAGGAACTTCTTATGGTACAGAATGGTCACTCAAAAAAACAAGAGGCCGAAATCAGCTATGGTTAACCTATACCTGGTCTAAAACCATTCGCCAATTTGATGAAATCAATAAGGGAAAATCTTATCCATATCGGTTTGATCTGCGCCATGTATTAAACATTAATGCTTCAAGGCTTATCAATGAGAAATGGACAGCTTCCTTCAGTTGGAATTACAACTCCGGGAGTAAAATAAGTTTGCCGATTCGAAATTGGGAATATGTCAATCAACAAGGGAGTATTGTTTCTAATTATATAGAATACAGCCCAATTGGTAGTTATCAATTACCATCTTATCACCAGCTAGACATACGATGCCAATATAAAGAGCAAAAAGCATGGGGAGAGTGGTCTATCCTTTTAGGGGTTTATAATGTATATAATCGAAAGAATTTATTACACATTATTGCAGATTATGACATTTTCACTAATGAGCAAAAATATCTTGGCGTAAGCCTTATTCCTATCTTACCCTATTTCAGTTTCAGTATCAAAATATAAACATTAATGGGATGAATAGCTATAAGTATTTTTTAATGGGAATTTTCATCACGGTCATGCTAGTTGCTTGTCAGGATGAAGTGACTGTCAACATACCTCAAAATCAAAAACTGGTTGTTTTATCCAATTTTACTACTGATAGTTTATTCAAAGCCTCTGTTTCAGTTTCTGCACCTCTGAATAACTATAATTTTGAATATCCTGACGACCTAGAGTTTCAATTTTATAAAGATGATATATTTATAGAAAACTTGTCTTTTAAAGCTAGTGATGATCCTTTTTTTATTGCTCCTTATTACTTTACTAATACTCCCATTGAAGAAGGTGTTGAGTACTCCATACGCATCAATCATCCTTCATATCCCAGCATTTATAGTAAAAACAGCATTCCTTCAGCAGTTGATATTTCCAGTTTTGATTTGATAGGACGCTCTATGGTTATTGATAGTTTGGGAGTAGGGGTAGAACATTATATTATAAGATCGCGAGTTCAGTTTCCAGTACACGATGATCAACCATACTTCCATTTATTAGCATGGCAGAAACTTATATACTACGATGTAATAGATGGAGACACCATACAAGATCATATAGGCTTCGAACCGCTTTACATCACACCTGCTACTAGTTTTTCATATACTCGCCTATACGATGACCAGGGTATTCTTATAAATCAAAACGACCTGAGACAATCAGTAACAAAACTGATACTTGAATTTGACCTTTATCGTTATCCAGATTTTGAATTTAAATCCCCAATATATATTACGCTGCGACATGTCAGTAAAGATTATTATTTATTTCACAAAAGCTTAGCTGAGCAGGGAGATACTGATAATAGCCAAAGCTTGTTATACACTTCCCCTGCATTTATTCATAATAATATAGAAGGGGGTATTGGCAATTTTAGTGCTTATAATACATCTATAGATTCCTTATTTTGGTAATCTTAACAACATATCTCGTAGTACTTTTAAATTTACATATACTTAACATAGGGGATATACGATCTTTATACGACTTACTGTAGCAATTGATATAAAAGGCAATAGTATGATCGACTTTTCTTCTATTCAGTATAACTCTGAGCATCCGACTTTTACGTCTACCTTTTTTACGGTTTTATTTTCTCTCTTCCTGGGTATAATGATTGCTTTTACCTATGACAAAACATCCAGAACTGTCTCTCGTCCAAACAATTACCTACAAGCCATCGTACTTATCTCTATTGTTTCGGCAATCGTCATACAAGCTATAGGTGATAGTGTAGCTCGTGGCTTGGGTATGTTAGGTGCTTTATCTGTTATCCGATTTAGAACAACTGTTAGAAACCCTCGAAACATCGTTTTCATGTTTGGGGCCATTGCAGCCGGAATTGCTTGTGGTGTCTTTGGGTATGTGATTGCCCTGGTAGGGACAAGTGGCTTTTGCCTCACCGCTTTTGCGCTCCGTCTTTCTTCTTTTAGTCAAGCTCAAAATCTTACAGGTATATTGAAATTGGAGCTACCAAATGACTATAAATCCTTCTCTGAATTAGACAAATGTTTACAAAGATTCTGTCAAAGCTATACTTTAAATCGCTATAAGGTTTATGTCAACGAAAAAAAGGCAAACCTGCTACTTTATGAATATCAACTACAACTAAAAGATAGCAAAACAGGCTCGCAACTTGCCGATGCGCTTAAAATGCTACCCGATTTAAAGTTGGCTGATCTAACTTTTCAGAACCACCCATTTGAAACTATATAAATCTGTGATTTATGAACTTATTTAAAGGGAAAATAAATTTCATCTATTTAGTATTTATAGTGCTGGGCTTTTTTCTATTTCAGATTAGTAAAAACTGGCATAATGCATCCCCCTTCTTCTATGGTTTTGCTGAAAATAAAGAAACAGAGATTAACCTGGATCAGGAGGTTCAAATTAATACGATCTATGTAAGTCCGGGAGAAGAAGTAAGTGCAGGACAATTATTAATGGAAGTACAGCAGGCTTCTATTGATCTAAAAATCAATACGGCTCATTTTGATTTAGAGCAAACTGGAGTTCTTGCCGAAAAACAAGAACAGCAAATTTTAGATAAAATAGCACAATTAGAAGCATTAAAAACAAAAAAAACGAATCTTACTGAAGCTCAAATCCAACAAATAAACAAGATATCTAATGCCAAGCAATCTTTGATAAATGATTTAGAAAGCATTACAATTTCTACTCTTAGTGATTCACTCTCAAGTACACAGCAGGAAATTGAGCTACTGCAAAACAATCTGGATCAGGAAATCCGTATCATCGATGTAGAAGTGCAACAATTAAAAACTCAGCTTAAGACGATAAGACGGCCTACAGATATCGCTCAACAAAAGCTTCAGCAGGAAATGCTTTTCCACAAAGAGGAGCAGGAAAAACTGATGATATACGCACCAACAGACGGCCTGATAGGTAATATCCATTGTAAAAAGGGAGAATATATCAATGCTTTTACAACTCTAATTACTTTTTATGAGCGTAATCCAACTATAGTAAAAGGCTTCATCCATGAAAGCTTACTCTTGCAGGTTAAAATAGGAGACAGCCTAACTGTCGTATCCAGCTTACACCCTTCCCATCAAATTAAAGGTACTGTTATGGGCCTGGGGTCAAGAATAATAGAAATCCCCGAACGGCTGCGCAAAATTCCTGAACTAAAAACCTATGGAAGAGAAGTTTTAATAGAAATCCCTCCCCAAAACCCTTTTCTCCAGAAAGAGAAAGTCATGCTAAATGCTTTAAATGCAAACAACGATTTGTCATGGGCCTCTATGATTATTCCCCAAACTATATTTAATCCACAACCCCTTGCTTCAGAATCTCAAAAAAAGTAGATCAACCATGGACATCACTCTACATCTTGGGTTTTGGAGCAAAAGTGCCTGCATAAAAAGTATCATTATATATATAAGTTTTTGCTCTTTTAGCCTGAATGCTCAAAAATCTATTACGAGTACAGACATATTGACGGCATATATTCAAAATGCTTCTAAGCTTCCTAACGAAGCTCTTTCCTATATGCAAAACAGCCCCCAAAAAATGCCTTTATCAGAAAAGCTAGAGTTTCGAACAGAAAGCAATCAGTTAGATTGGCAACAACA
This sequence comes from Chitinophagales bacterium, assembly GCA_022360175.1. GTDB lineage: Bacteria > Bacteroidota > Bacteroidia > Chitinophagales > Saprospiraceae > JAKSDI01. The sequence continues at coordinate 13,118 of JAKSDI010000164.1, read as the reverse complement.
AGAATATCTACTTCGATGGAGTTTAAATGGAGGAAAAGCAAGGCAGGCACATCAAGAGCTTGTTCAAAATCAAATGCAAATTTTAAAAGTAGAAGATAATGCCAGAGTTCAAGATAAATTAATGCAGCAATATCACTTCATTATCGATTGGTATATCTTAAATAAACAAGATAGTTTACTGGAACAGAAAAGGATCATTCTGGAAGATAAGAAAAAAGTCTATGAGCAAGCAATGGCGCTCCATACTGATTTCAACATCGATGATTGGCTAAGAAATGATCAACGCCTGCAAAGCATGAAACAGAAAAAGCAGGAGTTTCTATCAAAACAGCGATGGATTTTAGAGAATATGCCACTTACAAAGAACTCAGAGATAGAATACACCCTATCTGGGCAAGATTGGATAAGCATACAGACCCTGCAAGAAATCGTAAAAGATGTGCACTTTGATGGTTCTAAAAATCCTGAATATATCATGCAGGAAGCAAAAACTGCATTTGCGAAAGCTGAACTTGAATTAGAAAAAGCTAAAGGGCAAAAAATAATAGATTACATACAAATCAAGTACAGAGGGGACGATAATAATTTCAAGGAAGAGTGGTCAGCTGGTTTGGGGTTTAATATCCCCACCAAGTCCTCTTCTCGCCTGAAGCGGAACAAAGCCATGCTCGAATTACTGGAAGAAAAAAAAGAGCAACAATGGTTAGAAGAGGATCTAGCTGAAAAGATCAGAGCAGTTTATTTTTCATTCCAACATCAATTAGAGCAATATATCATGCTAGAAGCATCCATACAAGATGACCAAATAGAAAAAACATTGATGCAGCATATAAGCAATCCCGACATAGAAATCCTCACCTTACTAAAAATCAAAGAAAACAAACTCAGCAAACAGGAGGATTTGCTGACCCTGGAGGCAGTACTCCTTTATTCATATATCAGTTTATTAGAACTAACAGGTAAATTGGCTCAAACTCCTACTGTTAACTTCTTATCCAATTCACTAGAACCGACAAGTAATTAACTAACAATCAAAACCTTACAAATCATTGCAATTTCACCCTTTAGCCTATTCATATCAAATTTCACACTGTACAAGCTCGTACAGAATTATTTTTTTTGGTACAGGCATAGGGGATAAGTATTTTTTATCTGACCTAATTAAAAGCAAAGAAATAATTATGAATATAAAACACTACAGTATTTTATCCCTTTTATGCTTTGCAGGTTTTTCCCTCTCAGCGCAAGTACTCATCAACGAATATTCAGCTTCTAATCTTCTTAGCTTCACGGATAGCTTTTTAAGAACAGAAGACTGGATTGAATTATACAATACGAGTAATGCCCCTGTAGATATTAGTGGCTGGCATTTATCGGACAAAGAAGATAAGCCCGAAAAATGGGAAATTCCAGCAGGAACAATCATTCCCGCCAACGGTTTTTTAGTTTTTCTATGTTCCGGACGAGACGGCTTTATGAACAACGAATATCACACTAATTTTAAATTAGCTCAAACTGAAGCGGATGAAGTAGTTTTACTTTCTGATATAGATGGTGAGGTAATAGAGATTTACTCTTTGCAACTAACACTGGTTGAGCATTCTCGCTGCCGAGCTCAAGATGGAGGTAGTGACTGGGTAGTTTGTACACAACCGAGTTTCGGCACCTCCAATAATAGTACTCCCCAATACGCTGGTTACACACAAGCTCCCGATATCGAATTGGCTGCTGGCTTTTACAATGGTAGTCAAACAGTTTCTGTCATAAATAATGAGCCAAACTCTGTATTACGCTATACTTTAGATGGTACCAATCCCACATCCAATTCTCCTGAATATACAACCCCTCTTGTTGTCAACAATACCACAGTTGTCAAAGCACAAGCTTTTAGCAATGATCCTAATATCTTGACGGGAAAAATGGATTTCCATACTTTCTTCATTGATGAAGATTTTTCCCTGGCAGTTTTCTCTGTAGCTGCTGATCAGGTTATTGATCTCGCAAATGGAGCAGGAGCAGTCATTCCTATTGGTTCACTCGAATACTTTGACACCAACAAAGAACTACAAGCTACTGCTTTTGGTAGCCTCAACCGACACGGCCAAGATTCATGGGTATTACCTCATCGCAGCCTGGATTGGGTATCAAGAGATGAAATGGGCTATGCAAAAGCGGTTAATGCCCCTCTTTTCGGATATTCCGACCGAGACGAATATCAGAAGTTTATGTTTCGAAATTCCGGTGATGATAATTATCCCGCTATTAATGACGCAGCGCACGAAGGTAGTACCCACATCAGGGATGAATATGTCCAAACGCTTGCCATGAACGGTGGTATGGAGCTTGATCAAAGAGCGGTAGAAAGAGTCGTACTCTTTTTAAATGGACAGTACTGGGGAGTATACGGCATGCGCGAACGCCCTGTTGACCACGATTACACTGGTGAATATTACAACCAGGGAAAATACGAAATTCAATACCTCACTACATGGGATTATACAACGATAGAATACGGCGGTGTTCAAGCACAGCAAGATTGGGAAAATCTTCGTGATTTCATTCTCCACAATGACATGAGTAATCCCGACAATTATAAGATTGCTGATGATAGCCTTAATATGCTGAGTCTCATCGATTATATGATAGTCAATTTGACTGTTGTTGCTTCTGACTGGCTAAATTATAATACAGGCTGGTGGCGAGGGCTCAATCCCGATGGTAAACACAAAAAATGGGGCTATATCCTCTGGGACCTCGATGCTACTTTCGATTACTACATCAACTATAGCGGTGTTCCCAATACCAGCCCCAATGCCCAGCCTTGTGATCTTGAAGATATAGCAGAATTTATGGATGATTTCTTCTGGGGGATGGATGTTGGCCAGCACGAAAAGATCTTTTTAAAACTCCTGGATGAAAACCCCACATTCAAGCAATTGTACTACTCCCGATATGCTGACATGATGAACACCACCTATAGTTGTGATAATATGATCACCACCCTTGATAGTATGTTAGCAGTGATAGAACCTGAAATGCCTCGCCAAATCAATCGTTGGGGAGGAAGTTTAGGCGAATGGCAAGCCAATGTACAAGAACTTAAAAACTTTATAGAGGAGCGTTGCATGCTAATAGACGATGGTATGCTCGATTGTTATGAAGAATTGGATGGCCCCTATCAATTAACCCTGCTGACGGAACCATCGGGGATTGGTGAAATTGACCTAAATACACTTGATATTGAGACTTTTCCGTGGACAGGAGATTATTTCGGAGGGATGGAAAATTTAATCAAGGCCAAAGTTTTTAATGACTATGAAGATCAATATCAATTTAGTCATTGGGAAAGCAAAGCTGGCAATGACATTTTGCCTAACCTTATCACCAGAAAAGCAACAATCACACTTTCACAAGCCGATACACTCACTGCTGTTTTCAAATTAAGAGAAGGAACTATTGATGAGCAAGATGTGACGATCAATGAGATCATAGCTTCTAATGACTCTACAAGCACCATTGCTGACCCTGCAGGAGAATATGAAGACTGGATTGAATTGTACAATAATACCGATGAAGAAATCAATTTGTCTGGTACCTTCCTATCAGACGACCCTGATGACCTTACTCAATGGCAATTCCCTTCAGGTACCACTATCGCTCCCAATGCCTATCTGATTATATGGGCAGATAAAGATGATGATCAAGAAGGCTTACATGCTAGCTTTAAATTGAGTAAAGATGGAGAGAACCTAATCTTATCTGATGTGGATACTACTTTAATTGATCAAGTCATTTTTGGCGAACAAACGACCAATATCGCTTATGCTCGTATCCCTAATGGCACAGGAGATTTTGTTAACCAGGCAGCTACTTTTAATGCTAATAACGAAAATGTGACTAGTGTACAGAACCTCAATAAAGATATTCAAATAAAAGTATACCCCAACCCTGCTCGTAATTACTTTACAGTAGAATATACCCTGGACAAGGCAGCTGATGTAAACATCTCTTTACAATCAATTATAGGACAAAAAGTGGTGCAATTCCCAGATGCCGGAGGCAGAAAAAATAGTGGCAAGCACAAGATAAATTTATCGGTAGGGCAGCTCCAACTCCCAACGGGAATGTATATGCTCATGCTTAACACAGATACAGGTATTGGCACGAAGAAACTGATGATTATTGATTAAGAATAAACTGGGTTTATAATTAGAGTAGAGTTTAAAGTGAGGAGGTTGTCTTAACAGGCCATTTTTCACAGAAATGACCTGTTATCACCTGCTTTCCATAGATCACAGAGGCATGTCTATTTGCGGACATTGGGCAGGCTTACACAAATTACAATTAGGCTTATAGTCTAATTGGATGGGATATCTTCGGGAATCAGTTATAAGAGACAGCCTCTTCTTTTTTTAGAATTACACTACACTTTTCTCCTTTCAATACTTCAAAAGATATGCGAACCATTCTTAGCTATATTATTTTATCCCTGTCGATGTACATTGCAAGCGCACAGCCCTGTGACTTCCCATTACCACCATCAAACACCTGTGATGAAGCTCCCTTGCTCTGTGACCTGGATGCTTATTGTTCTAATAATTCTGCTGCTACCAATAGTGGAACACCGAATGCTTTTTGCGGACAGGTAGAAAATAATAATTGGGTCAGGTTCATTGCCGGGTCTGAAGAATTTGTTTTAGAAATCACTGTATCTAATTGCAATCAAGGATCAGGTATTCAAGCACAAATATTTTCTACAGCGGATTGTAATTTTTTCACTTCCGTTTCTAATTGTGTCGATGGTGTCAACACATCAGGGACCGTTAATGCAGTGAACTTAACAATCGGCAATATTTATTACCTCATGATAGATGGAAAAAACGGTGATGTATGTGATTATACTTTCCACGTCATCAGTGGCACTATCCTCTCTCCTACTGATGTAAGTATCGAACAAGAAAATGTTCTTTGCGAAAATAGTACATCAAACCTTAAGGCTAATGTGATAGGAGCCAGCGATAATCTATCTTTTGAATGGAGCAGCACAAATGGAAATATTTTAACTGATAATAGCAATTCATCTATAGAGATTGATGCATCGGGAACTTATTGGGTGAAAGTTCAGGACATTAATGGTTGCAGCGATTCAACGAGTATAGAAGTAGAATTAAACGCAGTTCCTACTATTAGCATTGCTACTCCAGACACCATCAACTGCTTAAGCAATATGACCATAAGGCTCCAGGCAAATAGTGATATTGCCCCTGCTAGTTTTGCCTGGTCAACCAATGATGGAAATATCATTTCTGATGCCAATACAGCGATGCCTCTTATTGATGCTCCTGGTTTATATCAGGTTACTGTGACGGATCCATCTTCAACATGTACATCGACCTCTTCAATACCTGTTTTCCGAGATATTCAAACCCCAATCTCAATAGCGGGGAGCGATGGAGAACTCAATTGCCTTAACCCCAGCTTAAGTCTTGATGGCAGTGGTTCTTCTACAGGACATAATTTTGTATATCTATGGACTTCTTCTCCTCCGGGAAACATTATAAGCGGAGCCAATACCCTGATGCCTCTTATTGAGCAGCCCGGCATTTATACCTTACAGGTCACCAATCTTGTCAATGATTGCGTAGATACAGATGTTGTAAACATAAGCCTCAATGATGCAGTACCCAGTGGAGCTCTTTTCACTTTAAAGCAGGCTTGTTATGGTGAACAAACAGGAAGCATCCAAATTAATTCTGTAGAAGGAGGTAGTCCGCCATTTCAATATTCGTTTAACGGGAATTCCTTTCAATCTTCTGCTGCAAAAAACGACTTAGCAAAAGGCGATTATATAATCACTATAAAAGATGCAACCGGATGCGAATGGGATACCACGCTTTCTATTGTTGAGCTGGAACCCCTCTTACTCGATTTTGGTAAAGAATCTCTATCCATTTTCCTGGGTGATGAAATTCATTTAAATGCCCAAACCAATATTCCATTTCAGCAGATTGATCATGCATCCTGGCAACCTCCTTATCCAGATTGTACCGATTGTTTAAGTCGCCAGGCAATCCCTCTGCAGACTAGCACTTATCAACTTAGCCTGAAAGACATTAACGGATGTACAGCCAATGCTGAAATTATTGTATTTGTAGACAAAAAACGTAATGTATATATCCCCAATGCTTTTTCACCTAATGGAGATGGTGCCAATGATTTATTTTCCATCAATGCAGGAAAAGGCATTGTACAAATAAAGCACTTCAAAATATTTGATCGCTGGGGAGGCTTAGTCTATGAAGCAAAAGATTTTCAGCCTAATGATGCTACTTACGGATGGGATGGAAGAAAGCAGGGCAAACTCTTAGGCAAAGCCACTTATACCTATTTTGCAGAAATAGAGTTTATTGACAATGAAGTCATACTCTATCATGGAAGTGTACATCTTCTTAGATAAGGAACTGGTTTAGAACTTTTCTGGTAAAACTGATAGAAATGGCCTGTTATTGCTGGCCTGCCTACACATAGCCGTTTCCGCGAAGATAAGGCAAATTTCATACTTGTCCTTGGCGGACCTGTAGCGGTAAAGTACGGGGCGAAAACCTGGTCTGCTAATCGCAGGTAGACAGGTAGCTGAAGACTAGCAAACACAAGACATCCTTAGTAAGTGCCAGGACAAAATTGAGTTACCATTATATTGAGAAAGATTTTTATTTCAAGTAAGGCAACTTTTCTCACGAGGCCTGACCGAGTAAAAAACGTAAGTGAAGTGGTGCTTCACTGAGGCTTTTTAACACAGCATGGAATAAAAAGCAACTCAAAATAATATGTGATTTAATTTGTCTTGGCACTTAGGTCCATATGAATAAATTCAAGCATAAAAAACGAAGCCATTAATACAAAGGAATGTCTGAAAATCACATAAAAAGTTGTGCTAAAGGTATTCATTAGGACAAAAGAGAAAAATATCCATCTATCACAATAGGGGGAAATTCTCTTTCATTCGACTTAGATGTAGATCATTAAATGAATTAAACAAATACAGAATGCAGACACTAAGATTCCACTTTTTAATCTATTTACTTTCCTTTCTTTTTGCAACCCCTATGTTGGCCCAACGGCTTGATCACGTACAGGGCGAGATATTGATAAAATTATATGCAGAAAACAATCCTCACGAATTAATACAAAAGCATCAACGGTTCAATGGATTGCCAACCGATATCCGGTTGGGAAAAAAGATTTCTAATCCGATGAATATTTATTCTGTCACTTTTGATTGGCGGAAGATCAGCGAACAACAAATGCTGGATGCTTTATGGCGTGATCCTACTGTTGAAATTGCTCAATTCAATCACTTTATAGAAACCCGATCTACCACTCCTGATGATCCTCAGTTTGATCAGCAATGGCAATATATCAATACAGGACAAAGTGGAGGTGCTGCCGGAGCCGATATTGATGCGGACCTGGCCTGGGATATTACAACCGGAGGAGTAACTGCTGATGGCGATACCATCGTTGTATGTATTATTGATGGAGGTTTTGAAATTGATCACGAAGATCTTCAGGATAACATTTGGTACAACTATGCTGAAATACCAAACAATGGGATTGATGATGATAATAATGGCTTTGTAGATGATTATAGAGGCTGGAACACAGCCAACGACAACGATAATGTAACTCAGGGAAATGCAGTTTGGCATGGAACGCCTGTAGCTGGAATAGTAGGGGCAAAAGGTAATAATGGTATTGGTGTAGCAGGGATGAGCTGGGATGTAAAGATGATGCTGATATCTGGTGGTACAGGTGTTGAAAGTGAAGTTTTGGAAGCTTACTCCTACCCTTTGACCTTTAGAAAAAGATATAATGAAACCGATGGTGAAGAAGGCGCTTTTGTAGTAGCAACTAATGCATCCTGGGGTGTAGATGGAGGGCAACCTTCCAATGCTCCTCTTTGGTGTGCTTTTTATGATACCCTTGGCGTACACGGCATCTTAAATGCAGGAGCAACCACCAATGCGAATGCTGATGTAGATGCTATTGGCGATTTACCTACAACCTGTCCGAGTGATTACCTCCTGTCAATCACCAACTTAAACCACAATGATGAGAAAAATGTACCGGCTGGATGGGGAGCTGTCCATGTAGACTTAGGAGCTTTTGGAGAAGGCACCTGGACTACTGCATCCAATAACTCTTATAGTGGTTTTGGAGGAACATCAGGAGCCACCCCACATGTTGCAGGTGCTATTGGTTTGCTCTATTCTGCCCCATGTTCTAATATAGCATCATTAGCAAAATCAGATCCCGGAGCTGCCGCGCTTTTAATAAGAGAATATATCCTCGACGGAGTAGTACCAAATGCATCTATACAAGATATTACTGTAACGGGAGGCCGGCTCAATATTCACAATAGTATGCAACTCCTAATGGAAGATTGTGGCCCCTGCCCTGCCCCATCTGGACTTGCAACTACTGGACTGACAGATACCGAAGCGACACTGAACTGGAACAATACCGACAATAGTATTTCTGATACCCTACGCTGGCGTCAAGTTGGTGCAGCAGATTGGACCATCGTTGACGATGCCACCTCTCCTTATCCATTGTCTATGCTTATTGCTTGTACAGACTATGAGTTTCAGGTCATAAGCCATTGTGACACCATCAACTCTGAATATTCTGCGATCTATACCTTTAAAACAGATGGCTGCTGTGAAGCTCCTTCTGACTTAGCAATCAGCAATATTACGGAAACAAGCGCTGCTGCTAGCTGGAGTAGTATTTTGGCAGCTCAAAGTTATAATATACGTATACGGCCAATAGGAACTGCTGATTGGGAGGAAAGCAATACGACAGATACTGATTTCAACTTTTCTGATTTAGCAGGCTGCACAGAATATGAAGTGCAAATACAAACGGTTTGTGCTAGCGAAACAACAGAATACAGCACCAGCACCACTTTCAAAACACAAGGCTGTGGAGCTTGTTTTGACCTCAGCTACTGCGAGCCACCACAATTAGATGCAGGTAGCGAATGGATTGAAGCTGTTAGCATCAATACGCTACAAAATGTTTCTGGTAATAATAGCGGATATGGAGACTTTTCAGGTGGCAATACTACAGACCTGGCTACTAATAATCCTTATGACATAACACTTACTCCTGGTTTTTCAGGTCAACAATATGAGGAGTACTTCAAAGTATGGATTGACTTTAATCAGGATGGAGATTTTGAAGATGCTGGCGAGGCAGTATATGAATCAACAGCAACCCAGGCAGCTGTAACGGGCAGTATAAACATTCCAGGAGATGCTGCTTTAGGAATTACACGAATGCGAATTATCATGTCTTATGATGAGCTTCCATCTTCTGCTTGTACAGTCAGTAGTGATTATGGTGAAATAGAGGATTACTGTGTCAATATTGTAGAAGGTACAGCTCCTTGTAATATACCAGCCAACCTGGATACCATGAGCGTAGAAACGACTATTGTCAACCTCAACTGGGAATCAACTTCTGCCAATTCTTATAAAATACGCTACAAACTCAGCAGTGAATCTAATTGGACAGAATTGACTTCCAATACCAATACTTTGGCAATAGAAAACCTACAGGAGTGTAGTGAATACGAAGCACAGATTAAATCCGTATGCAGTGAAGAAGAAAGTGAGTATTCTGCAAGCCTTGTATTTACTACTGATTGTCTTGTGAATACCAATGATTTAAACAAAGAAGTAACACACCTTAAAATTTATCCTAATCCATTTAGTGATAAAGTAAGAGTTGATTTTTCTTTTACAGATCGTAAAGACGAAGTTGAAATTCAATTAGTCAATCAGTTTGGACAAAGCATTCAGTCGCAACAATTGACAAACATTTCTAAAGAAACGCAGCGAGTTATTTTCAATGGAGATAAGCTGCCAGCAGGAGTTTATTTTATAAAAATTCAAACTTCTGATGGGAAATACCTTGCTAGGAAGATGATGAAAATGGATTAACATCCTGTTTAATTTTGCTATTGGTTGGGAGTGTTATAGCACTCCTGATCAATAGTTTTTTATATTTATTGATAAACTTTCTAAAAAGGATCCAATGAATCTATCCATCTTTCGAACTGTCTTTTTACTCTCTTTCTTATTGGTATACGCTTGTAATACACAAAAAAACACTGACACTTCTAAAACTACTGCCGATACTCCTGTTTACATAGAAGATGCTCTAATTGTACAATTAAAAGATCGAGTCACCCCTCGACAACTGACGGATGAATATCGGCCTTACAATCTCAAAATGGATAAGGCAATCAGTAAAGCAACCAATCTTTGGTTATTCACTTATGATACGAGTACTATAGAACCGCCTAAGATGTTGAAGATTATTAAAGACTCTCCATATGTTACTGAAGCAGAATTTGACAAAGTAATAGAATTGCGGAATCCGCGCCGATAAAACAATCATTCCAATTCTCATTACTTTTGAAGCTAGCTTTAGAAGTGTTATGTTAGCATTTCTAAAGAAAGATCAATCTGAATGAAATTGGAGCACACCAGCCACAAATCTATAGCCGTCCTTCCTTTTGTTAATATGAGTACCGATCCTGATAATGAGTACTTTAGCGACGGAATTACAGAAGAGATCATCAATGCGCTTACTAAAATCCGGGGATTGAAAGTGATTGCCCGTACTTCCTCTTTTGCTTTTAAGAATACGAATATTGACATCCGAACAATTGCTGAAAAACTGGGGGTTACGACCATTTTGGAAGGAAGTGTTCGAAAAGTACAAAACAGAGTGCGTATAACCGCGCAGTTGATTAATGCTGAGGATGGCGTACATTTCTGGTCAAAAAATTATGACCGTGAAATGGAAGATATTTTTGCGTTGCAAGATGAAATCAGTGAATTAATAGCTGATCAAATTCGGGAAAATTATGGCCATCTGGAAATTCCCGCTAGCCTACATCACATTCCTACTAAAAATATAGAGGCATATGAGCTGGTACTTAAGGGCAACTACTATCTAAAAAGAAAAGATTTTAGTGATATAAAAAGAGCATTACATCTTTTCACTAATGCGACTCAGCTTGCCCCTACTTATTCGGAAGCTTATTCTGCTCTAGGAGAAGCTTATCTTCATGCTGCAGGTTTTGGAATGTTATCTACGACAGAAGCTCACAAACGCGCCCGACAAGCCGCAGAAAAAGCGATCGAATTAAATTCAAAAAATGCCCAGGGACATAAAGTATTAGCTTATGTCAAGCTATTTTATGACTGGGATTGGGAAGCAGCTTTAGAAGCCTACAATAATGCAGTACAGTCTGGCCTTCCCAATCAAAATGAATTCATCACCTATTATTATATCTTTATTGAGGAAGATTTTGAGCGGGCCATTCAGGTGACAGAACAAATTATAGAAACCGATCCGATCCATGCCATTTCTCACTGGCAGTTGGGCCTGACTTATTATTTTTGCCGCAAATTCGAGCAGGCAATCACTGCATTTAGTGCCGCTCTGGAAATTGACCCCCAATTTGGAGAAGCCTTACGCTTCCGTGGTTTGGTTTGGGGCTATCTGGGAAAATATAAAGAAGCATTTGCTGACATCAATCAAGCCCTGGAGCTTACTAATGGGCAAGGGATTGCCAATCTAGATATGTTAGTTGTAAAAATTTTAATGGGCAAAAAAACAGAAGTTTATAATACAGTAAAGGAAACAGAATATATAGACTCTTCAGACCCTGCTTTTCTCTATTCCCTTTTAGACAAATCTGAAGAAGCCATTTACTGGTTGGAGAAAGCATATGAGGAGCGATCTGTCATGATGGTAACTTTAAAGAATTTTTGGGTATGGGACAACCTAAGAAAACTACCTTCTTTTAAGGTCATTTATGATAAAATGCATTTCCCACCATCTACCAAAGATACGTCTGCTCTTAGTCCGGTCAATATCAAACCAATTAGTAATTCGTTACTGAGAGAAGAAGATGTGCCTACCTACTTAAACCAACTAGATTATCTGATAACAGAAGACAAGATTCACGAAGATCCGGCCCTTTCGCTTCGACTGCTAGCTGATAAAATGAAGCTGCATCCCAATAAACTGTCCTGGTTATTAAACGAACATATTGGGAAAAATTTCAATGAATATGTCAATGCTTTTAGGCTAGAGGCTTTTAAACAGAAAGCATTGGATCCCGGCAATAGCCACTTAACACTGCTAGGCCTGGCCTATGAAAGCGGCTTTAATTCCAAAACTGTTTTTAATGCATTTTTCAAAAAGACAGAGGGAACAACCCCTAGTAATTGGGTAAAAAAGCAAACAAGCTAATGTTCGATTCCCATAAAGAAGCTACTCGCTTTACTCCCTATCAAATCATGATCATCCTTTATTAGGCGGAATTGTGATGGGGCTTATGATAGCAACTATTGGATTCATGTATGTGATCAATAATATTTTAAAAAGCAGATCTCTGTAGATTCTTAATTTCACCAAGCAATCTCCTTTGGTGTAGCTCATATACCCCTTCTCTCCTTTATAAGGATTAAGTTATAGTCCACGAATAACACTTATTTTACAAATTTTGCGAAGAGCATGTTTAGGATTTATTAATCGGATTTATTTCGTCACTAATTGGTCTATATTTTGTTTTGGGAAGTACGACATCTCACCTGAATGTTCACAATTGTATTTCGGGACGATTCTTAAAGGTTTTCGCGACATCTTTGCATCATCGAATAACTAAACAACAATAAAAGATCACCCGACTGAGGTGCCCTTTATTGCTAGCAATTGACCTGTTGGCAACAGGGTATGCTTTGTCTTACAAATTCTTAACACTCAAAATTGAAACAATGAAATATCCGACTTTTTTTCCACTCATCCCTATTATCCTAGCCTTGTTGCTATGTTCGCTAATGGCTTCAGCACAGAATCTTAGCCAAACAGTGAGGGGTATTATTGTAGACACAGACTCCAAAATGCCAATCATAGGTGCTGAAGTCATTTTACTTAATAGTGATCCGTTAGTAGGAAGTGTTACCGATATAGATGGACAATCTCGCCTGGAAAATATCTCTGTAGGCAGAATTAACTCACAACTTTCCTATATC
>JAKSDI010000130.1 GCA_022360175.1 Chitinophagales bacterium | reverse complement strand
GCGTTACCAAGCTTCTAGGCTATCAACATCCTTTTTCAAGAAAAATGGCTTATCGCTACACGCAATAAGCCACTTCTTGATAATATCTTATTCGAAATATTATTCTGATTCCTTCTTGATGAATAATTTACAGGGACGCCCAAACTATTCTCCAAACAATCCTCCCAATTCTTCTTCCGTTTCTCTGAGCCTTTTTCTACAATGAGCTATTAGATCCGCCGCACGTTTTACCTTTTTTGATAATTCATCCATATCTATAGCTCCTGCCTGTAGTTGATGAATAATCTGTTGTAGCTCTTCCTGTGCTTCTTTATAAGTAATGTTCATTGATCAGACAATTTTACTATTAATATCCCCATCTTTAAACCTATTGGTTATAATGTCTCCTTTTTTCAGTTGCTCTGCATTGCTTATCACTTTTCCATCTTTTATGGCAATACTATATCCTCTTTGCAAAGTGGCTTCCGGGCTCAAAAGTTTTAGCATTTGTTCATGTTGATTCAGCGAATTTACTGCACTGGTAAGATGTAATTTGCCTAAAGCAGGGATGCTATTTGAGAACTGTTGGAGGGCTTGTTCTTCTTTTTGTATCGTTTGATGGCCGATTAGCTTTAAGGATTGTTCTGACTGCTGCAAATTTAAGTGCGCAGATTGTATCATTTGATGGCTTAATTGATGAATATGAAATATAGACTCTTCAAGATTCTGCTCATACTTTCGATTGTGATGAATAATGAAATCAGCTACAGCAGTAGGTGTTTTCAGAGAAGTATGAGCTACCAGGTCGATAAGGGCTTCATCTCTTTCATGTCCTATACCCGTAATTACAGGTAATGCTGCTTGTGCTACAGCTCTGCATACTGCAAATTCATCAAAGCCTGCCAGGTCTAATCTGGAACCTCCTCCTCGAATAATAACTATTGCATGATAATGCTCTTTTCTACTATTGATTGACTTGATGGCTTTGGGAATATCACTTTGTACATTAACACCTTGTACTGCTGCCTCAAATAATTTGTGCTTGATTTTATACCTATATGGGTTTTCTTCCAGTTGCTGAATAAAATCTTGCAGGCCTGCGGCTGTAGTAGAACTAATGATAGCTATTTTCTGAATGACAGATGGTAAGACAAAAGATTTATTAGGCTTTAATAAGTCTTTCTCTTTTAGCTTTTCAAGTGTTTGCTGTCGTTGTAGGGCAATTTTACCTAGGGTGTAGGTAGGATCTACATCCTGTATGATGAGCTTATAACCGTATCGTTCATGAAAGTCTACTTTCACTTGTAGACGAACCTCGGTGCCTTCCCTGAGTAATTGTTGATATATTTTACCTAATGACCTTCGCAACTTTTTGGCTTGCCGAAGCCATAAGACGGCATCCGCTTGAGCAACTATCTCTTCTTCCGTATCATGTTTCTGTACAAGAGTAAGATAATAATGCCCACGAGATTCACCTATCTGATGGATTTCACAGCTTATCCATATCGCTTCCGATAAATTTAATGAAAGCGCCCTGCGTATGAAAGAATGAAGTTCAAATAATGTATGCGTATCCAACGAAAAATACTTTTGCCCAATATTACGGCTTTTTATTTGAAGTTGGATGGTCAATAAATTATAGTATATGCCCTAAATCAGACTCCTTCAATCATGTCATTGCTTCATGCGGCCGCTCACCAAAAATCAGTATTAAATCTTCTTTGTATACAACTTCTTTTTCTAACAATTTATGTGCTAACTCTTCCAGTTCAGCACGATGAGCATTTAGAATTTCTTTAGTACGCTCATATGCTTTCTCAACTAGTTTAAAAACTTCTTTGTCAATTAATTGAGCGGTAGCTTCACTGTATGGGCGTTGAAAACGTTGTTCACTTTGCCCTGAGCTATCATAAAAACTGATATTGCCCAATTGTTTGTTGAGGCCATAATAGGCTACCATCGTATAAGCCTGCTTGGTCACTTTTTCTAGATCATCTAATGCACCTGAAGAAACTTTTCCAAAAATGATTTCCTCTGCTGCCCGGCCACCTAATGCAACACAGATACGATCTGTAAACTGATCCGTATTGTAAATAACATGTTCTTGTGGCAAATACCAGGCAGCTCCTAGTGAACGCCCCCGTGGGACAATAGAAACCTTTAAGAGGCTATCAGCATGCTTTAAAAACCAACTTGCAGTAGCATGGCCTGCTTCATGATAGGCGATGACCTTTTTTTCCTGGCCAGAGATGACTTTGCTCTTTCGCTCCAATCCGCCAATGATTCTATCCATTGCAGCATGGAAATCTTTCATGCCTACAGCTTCATGGTTGAGGCGAGCTGCAATCAGAGCGGCTTCATTACAGACATTAGCAATATCTGCTCCTGAAAAACCAGGCGTTTGGGCAGCCAAAGTATCCAGATTGATATCATCAGATAATTTTAGGGGTTTAGTATGTACTTTGAAGATGGCTTTACGTTCTTCCATGGTTGGCAACTCCAGGTAAATTTGCCGGTCAAATCGCCCTGGACGTAATAAGGCTCTATCCAGAATCTCACCACGGTTGGTCGCAGCCATTACGATTACACCTGTATTGGTACCAAAGCCGTCCATTTCGGTAAGAATCTGATTGAGGGTATTTTCCCGTTCATCATTAGATTGGAAGGAAGCTGCTTTACCTCTTGAACGACCTACTGCATCAATCTCATCAATGAATATAATGCTAGGAGCATTTTGTTTGGCCTTCTTGAAAAGATCGCGGACTCTGGAAGCACCTACTCCTACAAACATTTCTACGAATTCAGAACCCGAAATGGAATAAAAAGGAACACCTGCTTCACCTGCCACTGCTCTGGCTAAAAGTGTTTTACCAGTACCAGGAGGGCCTATAAGGAGTACACCTTTAGGAATTTTGGCTCCTAGTTTTGTATAGCGTTCGGGGTTTTTAAGAAAATCTACGACTTCTTTGACTTCTACCTTTACTTCTTCAAGCCCTGCTACATCATCAAAGCTTGCATTGCTTTGCCCTTTTTCAAATAGTTTAGCTTTTGATTTTCCAATATCAAAAATATTATTACCAACACCACCAGTTCCTCCCGGACGTACCCTTTGTATAATAAATATCCATATGGCAATGATGATAATAAAAGGCAATATCCATGCAAAAATACCACTAACCCAATCTGTACGCTTTACATATTCTACATCAATACGCTTTTCGCTGGATAAGTCTTCCTGGGCTTCGGCAAGTGTCGTTTCGAAAGTTTCGATGGAGCCAATGTTGAAAACATAATGAGGCCCCGAGGATTTAGTATCTATATCCTGGTGAGGTTCTTTTCCCAGCCTGTCTTTTTTTATGAATACTTCTGCTTGTTCGCGATTGACCACCGTGATTTTTTCTACATCCTGATTTTCGAGCAATTCTTGTTTAAATGTGGTCCACGATATTTCTTTTGCACTGTTTCCTGAGAAGTAATAAAATGTTTGAATTAATAAAAAGGCAATAGCCAGATATAGTAGCCAAGAATTTCCCATCCTACCTTGAGGAGGGGCTCCTTGTTTGTCTTTTTTGGGCGGTATAGCCATTTTATGGTATTTGGTTATCAATAAAAACCGTTTAAGAGGGGTTGTGGTTTATTTTGATTGATTTTCAGTGAGAAAGATTAACATTGGGAACTAAAAAAAAGAAGATTACCTTGGTGAAGGTGGCACAAAAAGATAGTATGTCGAAATTAAAACTTAAAAGACGCGAATTAAGAACACTTGGTTATACCAGTGGAAAGGTAATTGGTATAGCTGTAAATGTAATGACTGCTTTTCATGGAAGAGACGAGAAAAAGGAAGCCCTAAGTGTTTTGGAACAAATAATACAAAATCCGGCCATTTTTATGGAGCATGAAAAGTATGGGCCAATAGCAAAAGCTTTAATGCCAGATACTGAGGAAGGGCTTATACCTTTAGAAACATCGATAAAACAATTTAATACTTTCGGTGCAAACCATATTGATCAGTCAGCTATAAATCAAATGAATTTAGCGATGCGCTTACCCGTAGCGATGGAAGGAGCCTTGATGGCTGATGCCCACCATGGATATGGATTACCCATAGGTGGAGTATTGGCAACTGAAAATGCGATCATTCCTTATGGTGTAGGGGTGGATATTGGTTGTAGAATGTGCCTTAGCGTTTATCCTATGTCAGCTACCTATATGAACAACAATCGTGAAGCACTAAAAGGGATGCTTCAGGAGCACACTCGTTTTGGAAAGGAGGCTTTTGACCGGCCAATGGATGATGAAATATTATCTCGTTCGGAGTTTAAAGAAATTCCAATAGTCAAGAAATTGCGCCAAAAAGCTCGTCAACAAATTGGAAGTTCTGGTTCTGGCAACCACTTTGTAGAGTTTGGAATCGTTAAGATAGCTGCTACGGATAGCGGTTTAGGAATACCATTAGGAGAATATCTAGCCGTATTATCACATTCGGGTTCAAGAGGTTTGGGAGCTAATATCGCCAACCATTACACCAAACTTGCAATGGAGCAATGCCGTCTACCCAAAGAGGCCAGGCATTTAGCATGGTTGAATTTAGATACAGAAGAAGGAATTGAATATTGGAAGGCAATGAGCCTTGCTGGTGATTACGCTTCAGCTTGTCATAATCACATTCATCTCCGATTGAGCAAAGCATTAGGTGAGCAACCTTTGTTGAAAGTAGAAAACCACCATAATTTTGCCTGGAAAGAAAAAATGACTGATGGGAGAGAGCTGATTGTACACAGAAAAGGGGCTACACCTGCAGCAAAAGGAGTACTGGGTATTATTCCTGGTTCGATGATTGCTCCTGGGTATATTGTAAAAGGTAGGGGGAATATAGCTTCTTTAAGCTCCGCTTCTCATGGTGCTGGCCGACAAATGTCCCGTAGAAAAGCCTTGCAAAGTTTTCGAATTTCTGATTTGCGAAAGCAACTAAAAGAACATGGAGTGGAATTAATTGGGGGAGGATTAGACGAAGCTCCAGCTGCCTATAAAGATATTCGAGAAGTAATGGCCGCACAGTCCCATTTGGTGGATATCCTAGGCATCTTCCAACCCAAAATAGTCAGGATGGATAAATAAAAAAAAGAATATAACATTACTCTCCTCCTTCTATTCTATACACCACTCCCATGTGATATCTGGTTGAGAGCCCAATATTTTTACCACCAAGTATTTGTGCCACACCACCTACAATACCAATGCCACTATAAACAGGGACGTATATTGTACCTCCCAAGCGCAGCCAATCCGAGCCAGTACTACCAGAAGTATTTTGATCTACTCCATTATCGAAAGTATTATACCATTCTAACCAACCTTCAACAAAATAATATTTAGCTCCAAATCCACTTCTTAACATTAGTGGCATGGAGGTGAGTAAGCTTTCTGCAAATTTAAACTGCAGGCCGGACTGGAAGTGTATAAACCAACCAGAATCAGCATTGTACTGACTCACAAAGCGGCCTTCAAAACCGAAGGCACGAATGCCTATTGGATTATCTGTATTGGTAGGGTATTTACTCAGAGGAGCATTAATACCCAGAGCAGTAATATTATTCCAGTTGCCGTTTTTCTTTTCTATTTTATTATTTCTAAATTTTATATGAAGGCTGCCATCTTGTAAGCCCTTATTAATATCGTCTATGCGAATATAGGGAGCCGTCAATACCAGACTAGCTTTGTCAGAAAATCCATATTCATAATAAAGGCTGGCAGATTCAATACTCAATGATTGTTCTTGTTCTTCTTCCCCAAATAGATAGGTATCAAAGTGCTCACTAGCCAAGTTGATAGCAATGTCATGAGTACCGCGTTTAGATAGGAAACCACTAATAGGTCCTTGAGCAATACTAACAATAGGAATTATAAGAAAAAAAGCTATTGCTACTAGAGAAAATCGCTTCATTGTATTTTTTTTACAAAATAAGAGAAAACATAAAGCAGAGACCGTCGTTTTGCCAACAAAGAAGGATGAAAAAACGATTTATTTTTTCAAAAAAAAATAAACTATCTTTGAACCCATTTTATAATTACCAAACAGAAAGAAGGGCTTGTCAGACAGCATTGTAATAATACCTACGTATAATGAGCGGGAGAATATTGTCCGCATGATTCAAACCGTATTCGGCTTAGAAAAGGAGTTTCATCTACTAATTGTAGATGATGGCTCTCCTGATGGCACCGCTGATTTAGTAAGAGAACAACAAAAAAAATATCCCGACAGATTATTCTTGTATGAACGAGAAGGGAAATTGGGACTAGGCACTGCTTATATTGCAGGCTTCAAATGGGGGTTGCAGCATCAGTACGAATATATTTTTGAAATGGATGCTGATTTTTCTCACAATCCTAATGATCTGATTCGTTTGTACGATGCATGTGCGAATCAGGGAGGAGATCTGGCAGTAGGTTCTCGTTATGTAAAGGGTGGGAAACTGGAAAATTGGCCTTTTGATCGTATATTCCTCTCTTATGGAGCTTCATTATATGTGCGCTTTATCACATGGATGCCCGTAAAAGATCCAACGGCAGGTTTTATTTGCTATAAACGTAAGGTGCTAGAGACCATCGATTTAGATAAGATTCGCTTTGTTGGTTATGCTTTTCAGATAGAAATGAAGTTTGCTACCTATCGATTAGGTTTTAAAATAAAAGAAGTACCAATTACTTTTACTGATCGCCTGGAAGGAACATCTAAAATGTCAAAAGGAATTGTGAAAGAAGCTATATGGGGAGTATTGCAAATGCGCCTAAGGAGCTTCGTTTCCAGCTATAGAGCAAAAGCGATAGCCTAATAACTTAGCACTCATTCAATGCTTGATTGTCCACCACTGGGAAAATTTAGGGGGTAGAGTGATTACCCTTAAGTTTAAATGCCATTACACTTAGCAGATAATAAACCTACCTTCATCGAATAGTTTGTCCCTCTAATATGGAAGATTGTATATTGGCGTGTGAAAAATTGCCTTTATGCTGCTTTTACGTATACTCACAGAATCCATCTCACAGGCACTGCAACAACTCAATTCGAATCGTTTGCGGAGCTTCCTTTCTTTACTCGGTATTTCCATTGGTATTTTTTGCATTATAGGGGTCCTTTCAGCTGTAGACTCACTAGAAGATAATGTAAGAGGAAGTTTGGAAAAACTGGGTAGTGATGTCATTTATGTGAAGAAATGGCCATGGGCAGATATGAGCAATGAATGGTGGAAATATTTCCGCCGCCCACAGCCTTATTATGAGGATTATGAGATAATAAAAGAGAAATCAAAAACAGCTACCTTAGCTTCTTATCATGCTGTTATAGGATTTAAAACACTGAAATTTAATACAAGTAGTGTAGAAGGAGCTGTTCTTATAGGCGCTTCTCAGGAGTTTAATCAGATGTTTAATTTTGAATTTGATGAAGGGCGCTATTTTTCCCCTTCTGAATATCATTATGGCGGGAGTAAAATGATCCTGGGATATACTGTAGCTGAAGAACTATTTGGCAGTATTGACCCTATTGGAAGAACTGTCAAAATGATGGGAAAAAAGTTTGAGATTATAGGTGTAGTAGAAAAGGCAGGAGATGATTTGCTCAACCCGCTGGATTTTGATGATACTGTTATAGTACCCTATACCTCTGCAAGGAGATTAGCGAATCTGAAGTCCAATCAATTTTTTGATACATCAGTGACTGTCAAAGCCGCTAAAGGGCGAAGCTTACAACAACTCAAAGATGAAGTTCGGGGAATACTACGCTCTCATCGTCGCTTACATCCAAGAGAAGATGATACTTTTTCGCTTAATGAGCTTTCCATGATATCAAATGCCTTTGACAGTTTTTTTGGCGTGCTGAATATTGTTGGTATTATGATTGGCTTATTTGCTATGCTGGTAGGTATTGTTAGCGTAGCTAATATCATGTTTGTCTCTGTTAAGGAAAGAACCAACTTAATTGGTATAAAAAAGGCATTGGGAGCCAAGCGTCTCGTTATTTTACTCGAGTTTCTTATTGAATCCATCGTTTTGTGCCTGGTAGGTGGAGTTATAGGGCTTGGACTTGTTGCTGGTATTATATCTATTCTTTCATCCGCCATCGATTTCGAGATGTATCTTTCTTATGGTAATATGTTTTTGGGGGTTGTAGTTTCCGTTATGGTTGGAATCGTATCAGGAGTAATTCCCGCTATGCAGGCAGCCAGAATGGATCCTGTAGAAGCAATGAGAAAGTGATGTCGTCAACGTAAAGTACAGTCCTTTATGCCTTGAAAATCAACCTCTGGCATACTAAATACTCCTAAGGGTGAGGCTAACCATAGATATTTATTAAATATAAGTTTGATAACAATAAATATTATGTAACTTTGCGTGCCCTGTGTGAAATATGCAGGTGTTTTTGTGCGTACTACTCAAGTGATCCCCTTCGCTATAAACTTACCATAATCCCATTTGAACAGTATTTAACAGCAAGAGACGGCTTTCGATAGATTGATTGCTCGAAGGAATAAGTGATTTATGACTGCTCAAATTAATAAAAGGGAAATTGGCAGCCTTATTTTGGAGAATATCCCCGAGGTTCCCCAAAATTTAAGCTTACGGCTTAACCACTACCAGAATACCCGAGAGGCTTTTGTAATGGACTGGATGAAAGATACCAGCCGTTTATTGATTAGCACCAGATTTGGAGAGGCTACTCAATTGCATATCGTGGATAATCCAGGTGGTGCACGCCAGCAAATAACTTTCTTTAACGAACCTATAGCCGGGGCAAGCGTATGCCCTGATCCCTCTCGAAATGGGTTCTTGTTTTCAAAGGATGTAGGTGGTAATGAAAATCATCAGTTTTATTTTTATGACTTGGATGCAGGCAATTACGAATTGCTTACTGATGGGATATCCAAACATGGCTATAGTCTTTGGAACAAAGAAGGGACAGCAATCGCATATAGTAGTTCAAAACGCAATCAAATAGATCACGACCTATATTTTTACGATTTTAAATATGGGAATGGCGAAAAACTCCTATATGAATCGAAAGGGCTTTGGGTTCCAATGGACTGGGCGGTAGGAGGTCGCTATTTAACAGTACTCAATTATCGATCAATTAATGAAAGTGCTCTTTACATAATAGATATTCAAACTGGAGAATCTCAGGTAATTCTGGATAAGGAGAATGTAGCTTGTCATGGAGGTTATTGGTCGGCTGATGGGCAACAAGTTTATTTTGCTTGTGATGCTAATACTGAGTGCCGGCAGTTGATGTGTTATGACTGCCAATCGAAGACTTACAAACAACTGTTGCCGCAAACTAATTGTGAATTAGAACAGATGAGGCTTTCGCCGAATGGGAGTAAATTGGCAATATTGTATAATGAAGAAGGTTACTCCCGCTTATCAATAATTGATACTCATACACTACATTCTGAGGATGTGAAACACTTGCCGAAAGGTGTGGTGAGTCATTTAAGGTGGAAGCCAAATAATGAAAAACTGGCTTTTACAATCAATACACCTGTGGCTCCGGCTGATGCTTATGTGTATGATTTTAAGATGAATCAATTAGTACGTTGGACCAATAGCGAAGTAGGGGGCTTAAATCCAAAACATTTTATTGCACCCCGGTTAATTCAGTATCCAACTTTTGACAAGGAAAATGAGAAACGGCGACATATTCCTGCTTATTATTACCGGCCTACAAAAGGAGAGGGGCCATTCCCTACCTTGATATATATTCATGGGGGCCCGGAGAGCCAATTTAGGCCCGTCTTTTCTCCCGCATTTCAGTATTATTTAAACGAATTAGGGGTAGCTATTTTAGCACCTAATGTACGAGGATCAACAGGGTATGGCAAGAGCTACCTCCGCCTGGATGATGGTTATAAACGAGAAGACTCTGTCAAGGATATAGGTAAATTACTGGATTGGATAGAACAGCAGCCTGATTTGGATAGTGATCGTATTTCAGTAATGGGAGGATCTTATGGAGGTTATATGGTTTTGGCATCTATGGCACATTACAATGATCGCCTTTCTTGTGGGATAGATGTAGTAGGCATTAGTAATTTTGTAACTTTCCTGAAGAATACCAAATCATATCGGAGAAGCTTAAGGAGGGTCGAGTATGGCGATGAAAGAGATCCAAAAATGAGGCAACACCTGGAGCGAATATCTCCGACTACCAATGCTCATAAAATTTCCAAACCGATGCTAATTGTCCAGGGATTGAACGATCCGAGGGTACCTGCTAGTGAAGCGGAACAAATGCGAGATGCGATTCGTGAAAACGGAGGAGAAGCCTGGTATCTATTAGCAAAGGACGAAGGCCATGGATTTAGAAAAAAAGGAAATCGCGATTTTTATAATAAAGCTGTAATTTTATTCCTTCAGCGTTATCTGCTTAGTACGCATAAAAGTCCGGTAGTGGAGTTTAGCGAGTAGATAGGTATTTGATTTCAAAACCATCTATTTTTTCCAATTCGTCCACTTCTTCCAGGTAGACCTCTGCTATACTTGCTTTCATGCGTTTAAGCGTATTGTCTACTTCACCTTTTCTAATGGCAATGGTTACTTTAGCAATTTCCTCAAAGTTTTGTTCCACCATTTCCAATTGATGGCTTTTGATAGCATTCATAACGTTACTCATCAAGCGATATTCAAAGGTAAGCTCATATAGGTCTTCAACAATTCTTTCAATAATAACCGCCTGGTTCAGAGCGTCAGCCGTACTTAATTTATAAGCATTAATAAGGCCAGAAGTTCCCAGTAAGGTACCTCCAAAGTAACGTACAACAACAACAAATGTATTAGTAAGCCCAAAACTATCAATTTGCCCTAGAATAGGACGGCCAGCGGTGCCGCTAGGCTCACCATCATCATTGGCACGAAAACTATTTTGATCCAGGCCCAGGCGATAAGCGTAGCAATGATGACGAGCCTTAGAATGTTCTCTTTTTACAAAATCTAAATGCTGCATGCATTCTTCTTCAGTATAGGCGGGAAAAGCATATGCGTGAAAACGACTGCCTCGATCGCGAAATTCACCAATAGCAGGCCCTTCAAGTGTTTGATATGAATCTTTGATTTCTGACATAAAGGCGAAAGTACTTGGATTCTTTCAAAAGAGGGAATAGTTTTTTAATCTTTATTAACAAAGCTTGATATTCGCTTAACAAGTATTTTATCATGAGTTTCCTAAATGGTAATGTCCTTTATTATATTTGCACAGAATTTAAAACATAACATTTCTTGCAAAAGACCCTTCAACAGTACGACGACATATTGGCTCAATGCCGAGAGCTCTTCGCTAAAAAGACACGAGATTATGGGACTGCCTGGCGCATCTTACGCCCAAAGTCTTTGACAGATCAGCTTTATATTAAGGCTAAACGCATCCGCAGCATCGAAGAAAAGGGAGAACAAAAG
>JAKSDI010000092.1 GCA_022360175.1 Chitinophagales bacterium | reverse complement strand
AATTAGTTGAAATAGTAATACCATTTAGAAAACCTACCTACATTAAACTTCTAAAATGGCTGAAAGAGAGAAAGACTGCTACAAACAATGGTTAGCAGTCAATAGTCTCCATTCGTCAGCTCTTGCTGCTACCCGAACCGTTGTTCAACATACCTCGCTACGCTCGGCATGTTGAACAACGGACAGGGGACTGGCGCCCCGTGTTGCACGATTAGCGCCTCGCATCCGCTCGGCACAATCGTACAACACGAGACTAGCGTCCATTTGAAAAAATTTCTTCGCTTCGCGAATTCTTTCAAACGGCGCCAGTCCCCTGTTCGTTATCTTCCATCATGAAATAACACAAGAAGCAAAAACTAAATCTTCGACTATACAATTTTTCAAATCAACATAGAAATCAATCAAATTCCCAAAAAGAAACGTAAACCATATAAAACACCATAAATAATGAAAAAATCCAAGCTTAATGAAAAATCTGAGAGACTAGAAAAAGATGGTCTTATTACCAGAAAAATTGAAGGCCTACCAAAAATTCCCTCTACTGCTAAAGTAATTATTCTTAAAAATAAAGACCAAATTGCCATTGGTGTAAAAAAAAGAGTAAGCATATTTCAAATTGAAGAAAAATATAATAGCTTATCAGCTACTCTAATTAAAAAACATGAATTACAAAGCGAATTAATTTTCTTGATCAAGAATGAGGATGAAAATTTATTTGCATTTTCATCTAGCAAGAATTATGACAAGGAAGATCAAACTCAAATAACCTTAGTCAATCAAGATTCTTTAAAAATAGTGCGCCAACTGCCATATAGAATTTCAGCAGTTGCAGGTACGAAAAATTATTTGGTGGTCTCAACGATTGGAGACGAATTTGATTCTTCTAAAATCTTCTTTCTAAGAAAAAATGATGGCAAGATTGTTTTTAAAGAAGATGTAAATTCAAATATACATAATATTAATTCTGGCCTTGTTGACGAAGTTGTCTTGATCGAAGCAGGGAGTAGACAGCTTCGTTGGATTAATATCCCAAATTATGTAGAGAAGAAATGTACACCATCTTATCCACCCGAAAGAGGAGACACCCCAAAACCAAAACCTGTCCCCCCATCGACAAAAGAAACAGATAACTGTGAATGCAACTCTGGTAGGGAAAAACCCAATAATAATGAAGATGTTCCTCCCCGAAATAGACCAAGAAGACCAGTTGAGGAATGTATTCCGGGTGATGATGGCATCCCTGAAGATTGTGTTGTTACCATTGTGAAAGATGGAAAAGTTTTTAGAAAAAATATTTGTAGGCCAGAAGTACCACCATGCTACCTTCGTTTAAATTGGAAAGTTAAGCATTTAATAAAATCTGGTTCTACGCTACTTGCTATATCTGAAAACAATCGTAGGTCTGCAATTATTAATTCAGAGAATTTACAATTGTTATATGAAAACAGATCTAGCCTAGAAAAAATCCAAAATGCCTTTTCTTTTAAGGAGAATGCCTTTTTCATTCTAAATAGTCTAGGAACAATACAAGTATGGGATACTTCCCCTGTTTTGCCTAATGTGCCTAGAGTAATTGTTCAAAACGATAATTCTGTTACTTATAATGGTCAATCACCTATTCTTGACTGGGATAATCGAGATCATCAAATCGGAATACGAAATGTATTAATAATCCCAGCTTTAGAAGACGGTCAAAACTTTAATTTTTATGGCGATACAGAATCCTACTTTGACCATTATGAGATGAGAGGAATTTTAGATGATGTCGTCGAATACTATAAAGAAGTATCCTATCATAATATACCTGATAGTCTTGGATTAGGCTTAAGGTTTTGGGTGTTCGGAAAAGATACGCCAGAGCTTTACACTGGAAAACCAATCAAGCTCCCGCAAAAATTTCAATATTATTGGAATGATGGTTGGGTACCGGGAGGTATAGAATTTCGGACACAATTACCAACCTCTCCAATTACCTTCTCGGGAGACGAGAATATGGTTTTGTTAGCACAACCTGAAATTAGGAGTGACCTTGAATTTACGGTCAGGTTTCCAGCAGCAAGTTTCCGTATCAGAATCCCAGCAAGTGGGCCATCTGTTGATTATGGCCCTGGTATATCCAGAGCTTTCACGATTGGAGGGAGAGATAGAAATGATGACCCTTTTACATTTACAGCAAATACCACTAGTTTCCCAAGTATAAGAACTATTACTTTTTCTCAAGGCAATCTAGAAAATAATAGTGCAATTGATGACCTTACTGAGGTTCTTTTTGATATGCTGCAATCCGTTCCTAGTGGTCAAGGGGCGATTTTTAATCGGCCTACAGTAAATTGGCATAATGATGGTGACCAACTCGGTTTTTTACATATAACCTTCAGCTTTTCTGGTTCTTCAGGAGGAGCCACCCCTTATGTTAATATTTTCGATGCAGACTCTTTGTTTGTACCTCATGCTAGTTTTGAAGTTGGTGGTAATTCTTCGTTGCCCGCATATTTTAGCTTTCCTGGGAATAATAGGCAATTTGAAATATACATAAGGAGGCAACTGGCCGATGCTACAGTAACAAACGGGGATTTTGGGCCAGGAAACAATATAGAAGCATCTTATTTTGAACTAGATAGGAGTGAATGGCAACCTTATATTGAAACTGAAAATAATCTTTTTAAATTAAGGATAAATCTTTCTATTAGGGATGGGAAGACAAGAAACAGTAATAACTTATCTCTAATATCCTTAGTTAATCAAAATGGTTTAGGTAAAATTGGGGGAAATCAAGTTATTGAGGTGCCAGGGGGAAAAGTAAAGTTTAGTGGTGGTGGAGGCCCAACTTTGAATAAATATAAAGAACTGTTCTCAGATGCTTATACTGCCATGGTTACTGCAGTACTAGAAAATTCGAGTGGCCTATTTAGTGACACCATAGACCGAATTAATAATATATTAAATCCAGAGAACCCAGATTCTTTGGACGCATTCTTTTTCATCCATAATTTTGTTTTAACTCAAATCGATAGAAGATCTATTGCATCAGGTGCTACTATACCCCCGAATCTCACACCTGAGATTTACTCAGGTTTGAAGGATCAAGATGGCAATAAAATAAGAAGAGATGGGGTTACTAAACTTTTGAGGCAATTTGCTCCAGCTGGATTTGAAATGAAGGATAATAACTCCCTATCAGAAGAAAAAGCAGCCTCTATAAAATCCAATCGCAGAAAAGCTGTTTCCTGGATGAGACATTCTGCCTTTGACTCAGAAGGTGAAGAAATCATAGATTTTCCTACATCTGATGCTGAAACTTTAGCTCATGAGTTAGGTCATTCTCTATTGGGATTGTCTGATCAATACAGGGAGAGTGGATATAGAGACGATTGGCGAACAATTGGTAGTTATGATTTAATGGGAAGCTCCAGAGGCTTTCCTCATTTATGCTCTTTTCACAAAAGAGTTAAGGGTTGGCTTGATGACGATGCCATTTTAGTAGTAGACCGTCCTCAAGATGGTAATCCAATAGATATTAATGTAGTTTTAATTCAACTAGAAGGATGGAATCCAGGAATGACTAGATCGGGAAGGAACACTTTGGCTTCCTCTTTATTAACGAATGTTTCTCCCGAAACGCCTGTTGTTGCATCAGTTTTTCTTCGATTGGGTGGAGATGGGAGATTCTTTAACGTTATTGAGTTAAGAGGTAGAGGTAGGAAGTTTTCACAAAGATTCACTACACCAAGAGTTGTAATGTATAATGCTTATGATTACAGAGATGATACTCGATATGCTACAGGTGAATTTTCAGAGGAAGAGATTACCACTGCTTGGAACAATATGAAAAAATACCGACGTCAACTTCATTTAATTGACGATAATCTAAGAGAAGG
Organism: Chitinophagales bacterium; assembly: GCA_022360175.1. Lineage (GTDB taxonomy): Bacteria > Bacteroidota > Bacteroidia > Chitinophagales > Saprospiraceae > JAKSDI01. Next base: position 5,908 of record JAKSDI010000092.1, on the reverse strand, counting down.
GACAATTGATACTTTTGATTTTGCAACCGAACCAGAGGTACCAGAATTAGGGCTAACGGTCTCTTCAGAAGAATGGACAACATTCAATTATGGCGGATTTGATTTTTCTATGGTAAGGCTGAGAATCGAGTGGAGCAGAGGTCCAGCAATTGATCTTGGGTTTATTGATAGTCTACCAGGTTGGCAAAGTCCTGATATAGCAGTAATACATCCAGATCATCCGAATTATTCTATAGATGGAAGTATCCCCTTTCCAGCTAACCAACCTGATGCCGAACCTTTCCTAATTCCCGCAGAAAACGAAGGTGCTTTGAGACATAGGATTTTAGTAAGGGTTTGGAATTTCGGAGATGCCCCAGCAAGTGACGTACAAATTCAAATGAGGGTGACAAAACCAGCAGGAGCAGGCGATGTAAATAGTGATTCACCAGGAGGCTTAGAAAGAGTAATTGAAAATATTGGACCTGGAGCATCCGAAGTTGTAGCTTTTAATTGGGATGTGAATTCAGAGACAGAGAAACATGTGTGTTTTAAAGTAGGAATAGGGGATAGAAACTTTCCAATTGATCCTGTAACTGGTCTACCTGAAGCCTCAGATGATACAAATGAAGTAAATAATACAGCTCAACAAAATGCTTTTGAATTCATCGCTGTTTCAGAAAGCCCACCTAAACCAGTTAATTTCAGCTACCAAGTCTATAATGATGGTCCATATGAGGAGGAAGTCGTACTAGTTCCCAAAGGATTAGGTAAAGGTGCAAAAGTCACTGTAACTCCTGCAAAACTGAGAATTCAAAGAAAGAGAAAAAGGATATTTAGAGTAAAGGTTGAACTTGAAGAAAGTTTATTGAAGACAACTTGCGGCAAGGATATTAATTTTCTTCTTGAAGCCTGGAGAGTTGATTCCCATTCTTATGAAAGATGGGGTGCTAACAAGTATATAATTAAACCAAGGTATGCAACGGAAACGGTTCTTGATCTATTTGTTTATCCAGGCGATAATAGGCTTACCCTATCTGGTTTCGTAACTCCCAATCTCAAACAAAACAAAGTTACAATACATCTTCAAATGCCGGATGAGGAAATATGGGAGTCTTTCATTCTAGATAATGATTCTTCCTTTTATTATGAATTCAGGTTTAGAGAAGGATTTGTTTTGGAAGCTGGTGCCGAAATAAAGGCTACAGCTAGATTTAACGGAAACCTAGAGTATGCAAGCTCCGTATCAAATACCGAAAGTTTTATTTGGATTCCAGTAGGTTAAAATTGAATAGAAACCTTATAAATCGATCTTGTCTGGATGTTATTTTTGATATGCTAAATAATGCCTTTTAATTAATGGGAGTTACGTCTATTTGTACAGTCAAGATTCCTTAATGACGGGAGAAGCTGGAACCTAAGAAACTCTGGGGACACAGTCTTCAATTTGATAACATATAGTACAGATAAAGAATTGATTGGAAACACTTATATGCGAAAATTCAATTCAACAAATAGAGATACTTTTAATGTTGTAGTCATGGATAATAATGGTGCTGAAACAGTGAATGTAAGGTCAATAAAACGAAATTATGTGGAATTTTAAGACGAGAAGATAACAATGTATACCTGGCTATGCCGCCTATTCGGGGCGGCACATCAGGTATACTAACCGTTGTTCAACATTAGGATAAAGTTAAAGATATCAAATAGAGTTTGTACACAGAATTTTTGTACCCGCTAGAGGTTGCATGTTCGATAGCAATTCATGAACATAAAATAAGTTTTTATTCCTACTGTAATTATGGAGCAAAATGATTTTCAAGAAAAAGCTTTACCTATAAATATAGTAATCACTGTAACAACGATTGCTTGGTTGATAATAGATTTAAGTTTTGAATCGATAATAATGTTTGCGTCGTCAACATTTGGACTTGTTTATTTTATATCAAACAAAAGAAACAAGTCAAGAGCAAAACATAACCAGGTATCCAGTGAAAGGAAGTACGAATCCCAATCCACTGACTCTTCGAATAAAAATGAATTAATAGAAAATTCTTGGATTGTTAGAACATTTTATTATTTTCCTAATACGATTTCTTTGATTATCGTATTTATCGTTGGTCTAATTTGGGTTCATAAGTCCAGTCTCCTTGACAAATATGAATTTCAATTCTTCATTCAATATTCTATTTACATTTTGTCAGGATTGATTTTTTCACTCCTTTGCTTTTCTTTGATTGCTTCGTTAAGTCTGATTAATTACCTGACATATGCGAACGAAACCGAAAAGAAAAGAAATAAAATACTATATTGGATTTATTTGATAATATCATATTTCATTGCAGTATTTGTCTTTATCTTTTATTTTAAAGATCAATTACACTATTCATACTTTGAATTTTTTGTTGGTTTAGTCTTCGCAACCCAATTTATAATTCTGCTTAGTATATTTGTTACAATATTTATAATCGTAATATTAGCTTACTGTATTGCTTATGCTTGGGAAATGTTATCAAATGTCTGGGCATGGGTAACAGGAGAAGGAGGAACATGGATCGTCATTTTATGTTTTTATGGAGCTATTTTTTATGGCATTTATAGATTGATTGTATGGATTTTTTGATTAATACGCATGTATTTTGAACATCGGCGAACAAAGTGGCCAACGGCAACCGCTCAGTTTCGATTTATGAAGCAGATTTTAGCTAAATTGTCCCATAAAGCTATAAGGATAGCGGCTGCGTAGCCACAAGCCGTTATGCCTAATTAATACAGAAATAAAACAGAAATTTGACTATATGTATAAACATCTTATAGATTGTATTGGGAATGATCAACTTGAACTAGTGTTCTCTAAACTTCAACATTTACAAATTGAGCTTAAGGATAAAGATCATATTATAGTATTAGAGTCACGTTTTAGTAAAGTCTGTAAAGATTTCAGGAATGGAATAATTGAATATGAGAAATATACTCTTCAAATCAATATGATTAAGCATAGCTTGATAAAGTTTATCAATATCAATAAGAGGGGCTTAAACAAAAGCAAGGAAAATAGGACAAAATTCATCAAAAACGCATATGAATTACTTCTATTATTTACAGGTAATACTGTTCATAGGAATAAAAAAATAAATGATGTCTTATTTGATTTTGTATGTGAAATAAAAGGAACCTTGACACCTGATTACATAATAGGAGTTATTTGTGTTTCAGATCTAACGATTATAAATTTGACAAACACAATTAAAATAATAAACCCTGTTTACGAAGTTTTAAATAATAAAAAAATTGACCAACTAATTATATTATCCAAATTAGGGATTTCAAAAGAAAGTGAAGAGATACTAAATGAAAAAATCAAACACCTTACAATAAATGAATTACAAGAAGCTGTTTTAGATCCATTCACTTTAATTGAAAATATGATTAATTTATTTTCAAACAACGATTTTTCTTCTAACTATATTGATCAATTCATAGCTGCTCCTACTTTAGAAATTGCTAAGAACCAATATGATTTTCTTTATAATAATTTTATTGATTTTGCTATAGGAAATAATCAACACTATTTTGGCGCGGCAAAAAGTGTATGGGAAAAGTATTTCCAAGATGAGCAAGATTCACTGATAAGGAAATACAGTTATGAATCTTTTGAAGAAGCTATTGATATTAGACTCTCGAAAAACAGGAAAGCGGCTCCCAAATATGTTTTGGAGTGGTTGCATGATGATGAATGTGAATACCAATTATCAATACTAGGTTCATATGGCACTGGTAAGTCAACTTTAGCAAAAAAGATAGCACATGATATTGCTTTATTATATAAACAAGGAAAAACAAATAGAATACCTTTATTAATTGAATTAAAGGGGTTTGGTTCACACCAAGATATTGAAGGATTAATTACTCATGAATTGGTAAACAGACACAACCTTAGTAATGGATCGTATTCATTATTTAAATCATTAAACAAGTCAGGAAAATTTTTATTGATTCTTGATGGTTTTGATGAAATGAAGCAAGGAATGACAGTAGATTCTTTAATCTATAATTTTAATCAATTAGGTAAACTTGCCACAGGTAAATCTAAAGTGATTTTGTGTGGAAGACCTACTATTTTTGAAAGTCAATCTGAACAGTCAAAAATTCTAAGCGGGAACAATTCGTTCACCATAAAAACGCCTAAATACATTCAAACTAATATACTTCCTTTTAATCTTCAGGAAGTTTTTATTTTTTTAAATAGTGTAGTTCGTCATTCTAATTCAGAAGATAGTACTAAAAATTATATCAAACAGCTCCAAGAGGAGGCATCAACAAATGAAGATCTTCAATCTTTATTATCACGCCCAGTTCATTTACCAATGTTGGTTTCCATTATTCCAAGATTAAAAATAAAGCCTAAGTTTTTAAAAAGATCAATATTGTACAAGGAGTTTATTGATGCTGTAATTGAACGAGAAATGCTAAAACGCCCTTCTGGTTTCCAGCAAACTTATAGTTCTAAAACTAGAAGACAATTTGCAAAAGATTTGATTGCAGAGATGTTTAGAAATGGCGATTCAAGATCAATTAGGCTATCAGAGATTCCAAGTGATCTAATAAAAAAATTCATGAATACTGGAAATACGTTTGAGGGTACCAGAAGAGATTTAGTAGGCGCTTGTTTTTTAGAAAGAAAACCACCAGATATACTTTTTGTGCCACATAAGTCATTCGGTGAATATCTTGCTTCAGAGTTTATCCTTGATGTTATTAATAGCGATAAGATTAACACTGACAATATTGGTTTTGAAATAACTCCAGAAGTCCTTTCGTTTGTTGTTGACTCATTAAATGATGAAAATAACATTAAACTTTTAACAGAATCTAAAACAAATTTGAAATTGCTTCAAAAGTTATGGACCTATTTTAGAAAAAAAGAAATAATTATCTCAAATATATTGGTTGAAACAATTTCTGAAAACTTCTTTGAAGTTAGTGATATTATTCAAAGGCAAATTGTACTATATTTTAAAGCAAATCATAGTTTGATTACCCCATCATTATACGATACTTTAACACAAGCAATACCATTGAAAGATTATACTATTGGTGTACATGCTTATTTTGCTCTAAAAAATGCAAACATGGCTCCTGCAAATAAAGAATTGTGTGATACCTTAGGCTATTCAAGAATAGTTAAATGGATTAAGAATTCATGGATTAAAGAATCTGAAGAAGATGACTTAGGAGATATTAAATATTTTATTATAGCTAATGCTTTGCAATTTATAAAAACTAGGCATAATAATAAAGGCTGAATAGCCTGGTGCAACTGGCTATTTCAGCCATTGTTGAACGAAGCGAAGCTGTGGCTGATGATCCAGTTTTTCTATGGGATTTCAATTTGAAGAATAGTGGTATTATTGTTCCGATAGGAAGCGAGTTGAATACAGAGAGGAGCAAAACAAGTTCCTTGAAGGCAGATAAGATTTCTTTCTACTAATTGAAAAAGTCAAGATACTATCTATCAGACAACACAAAAGTATCAAGAGCAAATCTGACAGTGAAGGATTGACTTTTTCTTTCACAAATGCCCTCAAAACTGGCTTGCGGGGCGTTTTGAAAGAAAAATTGCAGAATGGCCTTGTCAGATGAAAACTATTGTCATTTGTTTAAACTGCCAGATTCAATAGTGGCAATTACAACTAAATCCTGGTAACTTCCAGTGGGAAGCCTACACTGGCATGGGCGCCTCCGTCCAACATCCAGGTAACCGCAGTTCGCTTCGCTGTAGTGACGCTTACCTGGCTAAACGTTGTGTGCCATTCCCCTATAAGAAAAGACAGAATTAACTAAAAGAGCAAACGGTCAAGTTAGAAACAAAGGCAATCAATTCTCAATCTTAGAGCATGTTTGGGATTTATTAATCGGGCTTATT
>JAKSDI010000167.1 GCA_022360175.1 Chitinophagales bacterium | reverse complement strand
TATCAATATTGACGATATGACTGCGCCTGCTGTGTCTGGTACTTTGGCAGAGACAGATGTGGAAGGATGCTCCACAGCAGATGCCCCAGCACCTTATGCTGATGTAGCTGCACTTGAAAACGCAGGTATGACCATCAGCGATGCTTGTACTTCGGATGCAAACCTTACCGTAAATGTAAGTGCTGCTATCAATGGTACTTGTCCAATTGTAATGACGCGTACTTATACTGTAGAAGATGAATGTGGCAACGTAAGTGCTTCTTTCACGCATATTATTAATATCGATGATAATACAGCGCCTGCTGTGTCTGGTACTATTGCAGATACAGATGTCGAAGGTTGTTCGGCTGATGCTGCGCCTGCTGCTTTTTCTACTGTAGATGAGTTAGAAAATGCTGGCATGACAATTAGCGATGCCTGTACTTCAGATGCTAATCTTACTGTCAATGTAAGTGCTGCTACCAACGGTACTTGCCCAATAGTCATGACACGCACTTATACTGTAACAGATCAATGTGGCAATGAAAGTGCTTCTTTCACCCACACTATTAATATAGATGATACCACTCCTCCTAACATCACAACAGGAGCTACGAATCTGGTTGTGGATTGTGATGGTAATGGTAATATGACAGAATTGATGAATTGGCTGGATACACAAGGAGGTGCACAAGCTACTGATAATTGCAACTTCACATGGTCTAACAACTTCAACATGTCGATTAATGGTGCCTGCGCAACGGGAGACAACATGGTTACCTTCACAGCGACAGACGATTGTGGCAATATCAGCACAACACAAGCTACCTTCACCATCGTAGATAATGATGCACCAACTGTGTCAGGTAATCTAATAGAAATGAATATAGAAGGTTGCACAGCAGCTGAAGCTCCAATCGCTTATATAACAGTAGCTGAATTGGAAAATGCAGGAGTGACCATTACCGATGCATGTTCTGATGACAATAATATCACTGTACAGCTAAATGAAAGCAGCGATGGTACTTGTCCAATAGTTATCACTCGCAGATACACCGTAACGGATGCTTGTGGCAATGTGAGTGATCAGTTCTCTCAAACTATTAATATAGACGATAACACACCTCCAAGCATAGATATAGGAGCTTCCAACCTTACCGTAGAATGTGACGGCAATGGCAATACGGCTGAATTAAATGCATGGATAGCAGCCAATGGAAATGCTGCTGCTAGTGATATATGTAGTAATGTTACCTGGTCTGTCAGTTCTAATATAGTAGCTCCTGGCCTCAATGCTGCTACATTTGCAAATACCGTTACCTTTACCGCTACTGATGACTGTGGTAATACTAGCTCCACTACCGCTATCTTTACCATTATAGATACCACACCACCTAGTATCGATACCGATGCAAGCAACTCTACAGTAGAATGCGATGGGGCAGGTAATACTGCTCAATTGGATGCATGGTTGAATAGCAATGGTGGCGCAGCGGCTTCCGATATATGTGGCAACCTAACCTGGTCGAACAACTTCTCGAGCCTAAGCGATGATTGTGGTAACACCGGTACAGCTACTGTTACTTTTATTGCAACCGATGAGTATGGCAACTCTAGCTCTACTACTGCTACCTTCACGATTGAAGATACTGCACCGCCTACCATTGGTACCGATGCGTCTAACTCTACTGTAGAGTGTGACGGTGCTGGTAATATGGCTCAATTGAACGCCTGGTTAGCTTCCAACGGAGGTGCAGCAGCTAGCGATGTGTGTAGCAACGTTACATGGAGTAACAACTACACAAGCTTAAGTGATGGATGTGGCGAAACAGGCACTGCAACAGTAACCTTCACCGCTACGGATGATTGTGGAAATAGCAGTTCTACTACTGCTACATTCACCATCGAAGATACTGCACCGCCTACCATAGGCACCGATGCATCGCACTCTACTGTAGAGTGCGATGGTGCTGGTAATATGGCTCAATTGAACGCCTGGTTAGCTTCCAACGGAGGTGCAGCAGCTAGCGATGTGTGTAGCAATGTCACCTGGAGCAACAACTTTGCAGGTTTAAGTGATGGCTGTGGCGAAACAGGCGCTGCAACAGTAACCTTCACCGCTACGGATGATTGTGGAAACTCAAGCTCTACTACCGCTA
>JAKSDI010000288.1 GCA_022360175.1 Chitinophagales bacterium | reverse complement strand
TACGTGTAGCTCTATCTTTCTGCGCAAATCTCCGGCTATTCCTGCCAGTGCTTCCTCCATCGTTGTGGGGGGGGCGGCGGAAATCGGGGGGGAAGTTCCGGCCTCGGCCCTGTCTGCTTCGTAACCAGTGCTGGTAGCCTGTGGTGTATCCGGCTTGCTATCAATACGTGTATTCGGGGTTACTGAGGAGTTGTCCACAGCCTCTTCAGCGTTTTTCACAGTGGTTTGGGGGTTATCCACAGGAGTATTGGGTGGAAAGCCAGTGTTTTCGGGCATTTCCCCCGAATGCACTCCGCTTAATTTATTTAATTTACTTGTACCCTGTGACTGGGTACTAGATATTGTATGGCGCAAAGTTTGCATGTTGGGGGGCGCATCCGCGCCCAGGAGCGCAGAAAATTTTGGGTCGAATTTCCAGGCTTGATTGTCCGGTTGGCCTTTGAGCTGGATGTGTAGTATGGAGTAGTCGAATTCTATCTCATAGGAGCAATTGGAGCCATGCCAGCGCTCTTTTTTGATCAAACCCGACGCCTTGATACGCTTGCGCAAATTGATGGCTGTACGCTCACTTATGCCCATCTCCTGGCTGAGCTGCACGTTGTTGGTCCATAGTGGAGGGAGTTCTTTTCCTTCCTCCAGTGGAGCGCAATAGCCCTGGTATTTGCTTAGTTCATTAGAGTATAAATAAAGCATGTACTCTAATAGCTTTTTGTGTGCACTGCGTAATTGTTCGCCAAGTGGGCGGCCTGAATTATACCGCTCAATTTTTGCTGCTAGTAGCTGCTTGCTTTTGTGCCATTTCAAAAAGTATTGTTGTGGCGCAGCGGCTACTGGCTGGGGTGCATTGCCTGTGTCTGGCTGATGGCCAAGTATAGTGGCTAGTTGCATATTTGCCAGCTTTTTACTCGTGGATAAATAGCGATTTGAGATACTGAAGATTGGGGCGGGGGGAGTTTGTTAGCTTACGCCAACATTTAGGTTTTTGATCTACTAATTGCACGAAATACACGAATAAAAATTCGTGAAATCTGTGTAATTCGTGGACCACTCCAATTTCTCAAACTCAGGTTATACAAATAATGGTTATGGAGGAGGGCGCAACCTATAAAAGCTGCATCCCTCACCCCTGTCTACTTCGTTTTTCTGTGTGGGGTCGAACCACATAAGCCTGCCAGTCAGGCCAGAAAAAAGGGAGGAGTAGACGACCTTTGAACTCCTCCCGCTAACAAATCATAATCCCATGAGGAGTAGCATGAGGAATCGAACCTCAAACCTGCTATCTGCACAAGGCTCTCACTCTACAAAGAAACCAGTGTATGATAGCTGCTCTAGCCATTTGAGCTATACTACTCTCCATAATCAGTAAGAAAGAAGGGAATTCCTTGCTTTCTCCTCCGTGCACTGACTCTTTTGCCAGTGCTGTTTATGATAATGACGCTGTACTCTATAACTGTGAAAATTTAGCTTCTAACTCCTGTTTCTTTTTCTCATAATGATCTGTTACACCTACCAGGAATTGGCGATACAATTTGACTAGTTTTTCATCTCCTTTAGCATTAGTATTGGAGCCAAATTCTAATGCAGAGCCAAATCTAATGTTGCAGTCTACTTCTAAAAAGGCTACAAGTGAAAACTCTTCTTTATCTATTCCTATGGCGATTTTTCCATCTTTTTTACATTGGTGCAAGTGATCTATTATCCTGTTTACACGATCCAAATATTCTTTGATCGTATTTCCCTTTTCCAATTGCTCCTCGGTCATCTTGAATAGTTTTGATGTTTCAAAAAGCCCGTGCCATTGACAGGCACGGACAATCACTAAATGCGCTCTCTGTGGGTAGAAAAAATGAAAACTAATTGTTTGGGTTAAAAGCAGCTCCGACATGCTGCCGGAGCTATACCAATCACATATTCTCATATGTGACAACACCTATTACCCTTAATCTATGGCAGTTGTTTTTTGCCCTCCCGAACATCATCGGCAAGCTGTCTTACTTCTGCCTTATCGTATTTATACGGCCTGCCTGGTATATACTTTGTTAGATCGCCTCTGCGGCGTAGTATAGCAAGCTTGCGTGTAAAGTCTCTATTGGGGGTGACATTATAGCCCAGCTCCTGAGCTGTTTCCTCTGGTGTGATCCAGGCTTTGCGCTCATATTGTAGCAGAGATATGAGTATATCTACCTTCTGCTCTAGTTGTAATATGCGGGCTTCTACCGTCATTGTACTATGCTACGTGGGTGGCAAATTCAATGCGCATTCCTTCATCCTTCAGCATTTCTCGTACAGCACCAATAGGTATAGTGTCTATATCTATATCATACTGCTGGATCAATTCTGATGGAGTGGTTTTGAGGTAGTTGGCTATTTTTTTGATCTCGTCAATTTTGGGGGTAGTGCTGCCATTCATTAGGCGGCCCCATTTGTTTGGAGTAATGCCAAGATTTACCGCAAGTGCATTAAATTCGTCAACAGGTAAGGTAGTGCGGAAATAATTTACAAGCTTCTCCATTTTTATTATCTTTACCTTGATTGTAGTAAATAAAATGTAACAACAGTACAAATTTAATCTACTTTTTGTAAAAATGCAATATTTAATAGTGCATTTTGTATTTTAAATTGTGCAAATTAGTGTACTTGCATGTACTTAGGTCTGAATATCAAGCACTTAAGGCGATCAAAAAAAATTTCTCAAGCTGATCTTGCAGATCAGTTAGGAGTTGGTCGAAATATGGTAAGTGCTTACGAAAATGAAACTTCTTCCCCTAGATTAGAAGGATTCCTGAAAATGGCAGAGCTATTTGAGGTTGATCTTGATGATTTCGTTTATAAAGATTTATCTAAGGGAGGTGCAACAAAACCAGTAGAAAGAAGTAAAACTGAAGAACAAACCGTAGACAATCTTTTAAACCTCCTGGTACGTATAGAGAAGCAATACCGTACACTGGAAGATAGAATAAAAACGGAGAAACCTGACCTCGCTAAAAAATGGGGCATCAGCTAAGCTAATTATAACTAATATCTACAGAGTTTAAAACCAATACGAGGAATTGTATTGACCTACACCTATGTAGGCTTAGATTGTATTGTAAACTTTAAAGGATATTAAATTATGAGAAACGCTTATTTAATGTTGCTACTCTCTGCGCTTTTATTCGCTACCTGTAGCAAAGAAGATGATTCTCCTCCTGATCCGTGTGAAGGAATCGTATGCGAAAACGGCGGTAGCTGTGTAAATGGGGTATGTGATTGCCCTGAAGGATGGGAGGGAGCAGATTGCACCACAAAGAGTACACCTAGTTCTATAACTCTTGAATGGATAGAAGTTATAGAATATCCTACAACTAAAGATAATGGTGAAAGTTGGGATATAGATGGAGGAGCCCCAGACATATATGTTACTATAACAGGTAAGGCTGATAATATTTTTGATTTCTTATACACTAGCGAAACGCATGACAATGTATCAACTACTCCTTTGTATTACTACCCCCAAATAGATTTAGTAGATGTAGAGCATTTACATTCTCTATATATATGGGATGAAGATGGTTCTTCTTTTGAAGAGCATGATCTTATTGGGTTTATAAATTTCAAACCCCATGAGTCAATGAGCAATGTTTGGTTGGATGAGTTAGAGATAGTTAGTCCAAGTAAAGGTATCAGAATCCGGTTTGGGATGAAGTATGTGTTTTAAAATAGAAAACTCTTTGATTAAATTGTAAGAATTACGGCTTTTGAATTCGGTATTTTTTATGAGAATGAAACTACATTACAATATGTATAAGCGATAATCTGATAAAGGTTAATGAACATTTAAGAATGTTATATTTACTCCTCTAGTGATCTGGGGGGAAATTCACTTAATATTTTCGAGTAATGCTAAAAATTGAAAACGCTATATTTGGATATTTATTAGAATCTGTCGTTGTTAAGTATAATGCAGAAAATGGAACAGAATTTGATGGTAAAACCATATCTCAGAAGTGTTCGCTTGAGATTATGAGTTTTTTGTCTACTAAAAGAAGGGCTGAATTGCAGTACAGAAGCAATTTATCTGGTCGCATTCTATTCGATTACTCATCATTGTCAGTCGGATATTTATACAAGAAGGGAAAAGAAGTAAGAAATAGAAAAATAGATATTCCAATTCAATCAGAGGATAAATACGTTGAAACATTTGTAAACTATCTTGGGTTCGAAGACATTGATTCATTTTTTGATCATGCTAGAGCTAAGATAATAACAACCAAAAAAGTCAATATTAAAATTTCTTCTGCTTTAGTAACTCCAATACAACAGTACTTACTATTCTTTAAAGAATATACTAAAAATACTAAAGCTGTTGAAATAAAAATTAATATAAGAGAAGTGCATGATGGTATAGAAATTACTTATGATGTCCCCCCAACTATTAGTGAAAAAGATGTAAGTGATTGGTTCGCTGAATATATGATGTACCTCCAGGACAATATTGATGATCAAGATGGGATATCAATAGATGATAACTCTATACTAAATCACGAACAAAAGTTATTTTTAATTAGGCTTGAAAACGAGATTAATCACTTGAAATCTAGCTTAAAAATGGCACAACTAGAAAACCAAATGTTACAGAATCAATACAAAGACATCAAACAAATAGCAATGGAACTTTCGACAAAAGAAATGGTTGTTCATAATCAATACATTCAAGGAGGGAAACAACAATTTGCTAATACATTAAACAATAAAAATGAAAATTAACAATCAACACATTTCAGGTGGCAATCAACAATTTGCGGATACAATAATAAATAATTATCAAAATTTATCCGAAGTAGATAGAAAGCTGATCGAAGTTATTCATGATAATACAGCAGATGAAAATGATAGAAAAATATTGCTTCAAAGTTTAGATACCTTAAAATCGGATGTAGCAGATATAGAAAAAGAAGAATCAAAAAGTAGATTACGTAGTTTCATCGATACAGGAATTTCAGAAGCCAGTAAACAGATTGTCAAGCAAGTTATTGATAGTGGAGCTAGCTATCTAGAAGGGATAATATAGGCAATGGTTTTTAAGCATATTGCATAACCGACTCGTGCATATAACAGGTTATTATGAACATTCTTTTGAGATTATATAAAACAGTAGGTGAGATTAATCTTTCAATTCGGAATGCCTTTTTGATATTATTAATAATAATTAGTGCTATTTCGGTTTCAATGATGTTCGTTTTTTTATTATTTACATATGATTTACCAACATCAATTGGCAGTTTTGACTGGCCTCTACTTTTTGCCCTTGTTTTATTTTTTTCAATATCTTTAGTATTTCTAGAGGCCATAAAGCCAGTTCTACGCAAAAAAAACAAAACTAATGACGGAGTAAATTTTGAACTATTGAATACAGAAATGCAAGAGGAGCTTATAGGACCTTTTTCTCAATATCTCAATCTTTTTCCTGAATATGTCAAGGTAGCAAAAAAAGAGTCAATCCAGATTACAATAAGTACGACTTCTAATAGAATTAATGTGGTTATACACATTAAGTCAGATGAGTCTATAGGCAAATTCAAGAGGTTTATGTCTGAATACCTATCTTTTGCAAAAGAGAATATTGACAAGATCATAATTTCGGTTGAAGGTGACGCAACCAATAATGAAATTGACTTGCTTAGACTAAAACTGGAAAATCAAGTAAATCATTTCCGTACCAATTTGAAGATTGCTAAAATGGAGAATAAGCTATTAAGAGATGAATCCGATTTTTTGAGAAAACTAGCTATGCAGTTGGCTAAAACTGATAATGTAATTCACAATCAATACATTAGGGATGGTCATCAACAATTTGCATCACAAATCAAGAATGAATGAAAATTAAAAGTAACTCACATTACGAAAATTTTCCAAACGACGTCAGTTTTTTCCATCATTTTTGATTAAATATATTGCATATGAGCGCAATTTGTGCGTTATATTTTGACCCAAAAAAAAGGCGAGTAATTGGAGAAGTTGGTCATCCACCACTTGAAAGTGGCTGGATTCATCATGGTCTTTTATATTATGATTATATAGGAACACTTAGTTCTAAAATTATTAGAGAGAATGTTGCCTATGGGAGAATACCAGATTATTTAGCTGAATTAAATGAGAAAAATGTTTATAAATCACTTGTTGATGAGATTGGGGTGAAGAAGATTTTGGATATTGTAGGTCCCAAAATTAGAAGTGATTATGCCTTAAATGCTGACGATATTAAATACCAGGCTTTTCTAATGAATTTACTATCAATAGATGGAAATTCCACCGAAATAATTAGTGAGAGAATTAAAAATCACCCTGTTAATTTTCTTATAAACTTAATTCAGGAAATGCATACAGATATAATTATTCCTGGAACACTAAATCTAGCAACATTTTTGGATTCTAGGAATTTATTTATACAGGCAAATGAAAATATTAACCCTGAGGAACTAGAGAGCAATTCTACTTTTGACAATATTGTTAACATTACATATAATGATATATTACCATCCCCAACTCCTAATATTAGTCTTGAAAAAATTATCAAATTCAAAAGTAAAAGGAAGGATGAATTAATTCGACTTAGACTAGCACTTTCTGGAGTAAGAAAAATATTTTCAAGTTGTGAGTCAAGAGAGGAGTTAAAAATATCTTTATTTGAAATAGATAATGAAATTAAATTGAGTGTTTCAGACCTAAAAAAAGCTCTAGGCTCAGATAGAATTTCTACAATATCAAATACTATTAAAGAGCTTGTCAGCATTAAGCCTTCATTAACAACATCGCTTGCATCTTTAATGGCTGGAGGAGTATTAATAAACTCTAAAGCTAGCGAATTATCTAATGTATCATTAGGAACTTTGCTGGGAGGAATTGGGTTATCTGTTTCTCTACTAATTTCAAATAATGTAATATCTTATAATAAAAAAAAACGAAAAATGATTAATGAAAATCCATATGCATATTTGTATTTAGCTAGAAAAGAAAAAATATTAACTCCCTTCGCTATCCATAATATCTAGCTAATTACACAATATAGAAACCCACCTCACTGCTCGTAGTGTTTTAGAAGCTACGCTATATGAAACTCCAAGCCCAAATCGATATGTCGAGATTGCATCTCGGCATCATATATCAGTATAAGTTTTCATACAATGTAAGCATTGGAAACAGTATGTACTCAACTCTTATTTGCATATAAATAGAGTATGTGATATATTTATCAGAGCATTAGCTATGCTATAAGATCCAAATTGATTTAATATTCTACAGAGTTTAAAACCAAGACAGGGAATTGTATCACCTACACCTATGTAGGCATAGATTGCATTGTAAACTTTAAAGGATATGAAATTATGAGAAACGCTTATCTAATGCTGCTACTCTCCGTGTTTTTATTCGCTACCTGTAGCAAAGAAGATGATTCTCCTCCTGATCCGTGTGAAGGAATCGTATGCGAAAACGGCGGTAGCTGTGTAAATGGTGTATGTGATTGCCTGGAAGGATGGGAGGGAGCAGATTGTACTGAAGTAGCTACTCCTTCAGCTATTACTATCAATTCAATCACTGTCACCCGTTTTCCTCCTACACGAGACAACGGAGGTAGCTGGGATTTTACAGACGGTCCCGACTTAATAGTACGATTGGCTCAGCTCAGCAATGTACTATATGAAAGTGACTATTTTTTTGAAGATGCTGTATTTGGCGAAGAGTATCTTTATACTACCAACATCCGCATTACTGATGTACAAGCAGAATACGTGATCACTCTCCTGGATTCTGACACCTTCGGTGATGACGAGTTCATGGGAGGATATACTTTCCGATTGTTTAATAGCCAATATACGAGCCTGCCACCATCAAAGTTTTCTATTGGTGTGGAGGGTAGTCCGACTGCTTTTGAGCTTGATGTTTCTTATGAGTATTGAGGGGAGAGAAGCATAAGATATATTGACAATATATTTATTGATTATGTGTATCCAATTTGGTCAACAAACCTAAATAATCTTAATGAAATTCGATACAAATCTCTAAAACCTAAGCCATGGAAAAAATTATCTTAGTAATTATTATTACACTGATGTCTAATTTTGGTTATGCACAAAAAGAAAAGTCATCTTTTAAAGAATACCTCAATGAAACCATATCGTATAGGTACTTGGAAAGTGATACTAATAAAATAAAAAAACTATTTAAAAGGGATTTTAAAAATCAAGAATTATTAGTTTTTGGTTCTAGGTTGCATAAAGTGTTGAATTATTTATCTTCTGAAGAAGAAAAACAGAAAAAATTATCTGGTAAAGTCTCACTTGGATTTAATTCAGATAATTCTAATTCAACATTTAGTGAATCGACAGATGCCTTGACTCAATACAACATTATTTCTTCGTTCTTGCTGAAGATGGGAACTTATCCAACCGAATTAGAGATAAAGTCTACTGTAAATATCACCTTAAATGATGGAGAACTGATAACAAATTTAGCTGATCAAGAAATAAGTTATGATAGATACATTAATGAGAATTATCAACCATTCATTTATTTGAGAAGATTCTCTGATAAATTTATGTCGATTGATAATAGATTTGAAGTAGGAGGGGGAGTAGTATTAGATATAGGAAAGAAAGCAGAAGATTTATATATAGACATTGATCATAATGTAAATGGGGGAAAAATAGATACAGATAAATTAGTTGTTTACTCAGACAATGCGGAATACAGAAAAATTTATGAAAGGCTTAATAAAAATGGTAAAGAGGAGCTAAAAAAACTTGAACTAATAGATAGCATTGATTCACATCTTTTAGATTCACTCTATATAAAGGAATTTAATGATCCTAAACTAGAAATATATAATCTTAAAAAGGAAATAAAAAAGCAACAAAAAAAACAACTAGAAAGAATTAGAAAGTCAAATAGAATATTCAGGTTTTCTATTCTAGCTGGAATTTTCGCTGAACTTGAGAGTGCATCAATTGATCAAATTAATGAAGAAAGTTTTGAAATAATCTCTTCGATTGACTCAACAATAAGAGAAATATCAACAGATGTTGAAGTCTCTTCAAATATGCCCTCAACGCTGACTTGGAGAGCTGTTATTCGACCTGCAATAGATTTACAGGGGCGTAATTGGTCCTTCAAATTTCACCCTTACTTCAAGTATAATCTTTTTGACTTCTCTGAAAATAATACTTACTCGAGTGAATTATTAAACTTGAAAGAAGAAAATAAAATTGACGAAGATATTAATACAGCTCTAGATTTTAGGATGGAATTATTGAGCGAATTGACAATAAAAGGTGGCCCTATTGAAGCTGGTGTTTCTTACCAGTTTTTCAAGGACAACTTGCCTCCCCAATCAGTAGTAGTGGGAGAAAGTCTTGGAAGAAGTTTTCCGTACTTATTAACAGCACAAGACATTCATCATGTTGTTAGATTTAAGTTTACTTACAATTTTCAATGATTTAATAGTTACGTGCTACCTAGTAGTAGGACAGACAATAAAGCTAACCAATACCCACGCCAATGAAAACCAACTGGATCATAACATCTGCAATATCAGGCCTAATAGGAGGAATAATAGCCTATGTTTTGACAAGCAATTGGAAGATATCATGTGTGAGTGCTATATTGGTATCGGTGATTGTTTTGCTGAATAATCCAGCAAGGAGGTATATGAAAGCTTTTTGGGTGGTCTTATCAATGTTTATGATCCTGAATAAATTCTTCTTTGAGGTGGTGGGGAGCATGTCAGATATTCATTTCAAATTTGGGAGTAATGAAGCAGGTAGTGCTGTTAGCATTGCATTGGCTGTACTGGCAGCGATCTGTTTAATTTTAGACTACCTGGAGAGAAATGGAAAGCTAAAAGGTACGATCCTTTCTATCAAAAAAAATCAGGTAGGTGATATCAGTGGTGATGGAAACTCTATAAATCAAACCAATGCTTAGTGGGAATCAAAATAAAGTAGGTAATATAACAGGAAACCACAACCAGGTCATCCAGATTATTTTATCTGATGGAGAAAAGATAGAAGATACACTGGGAGCACTTGTAGCCCCTTTGCTAAGCGACAACAAGGAAAGAATTAAAGACCT
The DNA here is from genome assembly GCA_022360175.1 of Chitinophagales bacterium. Lineage (GTDB taxonomy): Bacteria > Bacteroidota > Bacteroidia > Chitinophagales > Saprospiraceae > JAKSDI01. Next base: position 848 of record JAKSDI010000288.1, on the reverse strand, counting down.
GGAAAAACAGATTGACTCCAAAGAGGAAGCATTAGAAGATAAAAGAGAAATAGTAAAATTTCAGAAAAGTGAAATCATCCAACTAAAATCAGAGCTTGCTGAGCAAAAGGTTTTATTAGAAGAAAGCGAGGAGCGATTTACAAAGATATTCCTTGAAAATGATGGTAAGGATTTCACAGGTTCAAAAGAAATCTATCCTAGAGCCTTAAAAGCCTTATCAGAAGGAGATAAAGAAAAAGCATTACAAATCCTGGCACGGCAGGAGATGTTGGAACAGAAGAAAAAGCTGGATCAGGAAAAAGAACAACAAGCAGCCTCCTGGCTGCTCCGCGCTGATTTACTAAAAGACGAAAACAAATGGGGTGGTGAATTAAATGAATGTTATGACCTAGCCGCAGAGATATTTTCCAATTGGAACAATAATCTGGAAGCTGCTAATCATTTTAAATTCATCAATGATTTTGATAAGGCCCGCAATTATTATCATATCTGCCTGCAAAGAGCAACATCCGATTATGAAAAAGCTACTACCTTAAATAATTTGGCAGTTTTACAGTGGGCTAAAAATGAATATAGCAAAGCAGAGCAGAGCTATGATGAAGCTTTAGGCATATATCGAGAATTAGCCGAAACCAATCCACAAACCTATTTGCCTTATGTAGCAATGACCTTAAATAATTTGGGAAATTTACAGAGGGCTCAAAATGAATATAGCAAAGCAGAGCAGAGCTATCAAGAAGCTTTAGGCATAAGAAGACAATTAGCCGAAACCAATCCACAAACCTATTTGCCTTATGTAGCAATGACCTTAAATAATTTGGGAAATTTACAGAGGGCTCAAAATGAAT
>JAKSDI010000144.1 GCA_022360175.1 Chitinophagales bacterium | reverse complement strand
ATGCCTCTGGACATTTTATTGATGCTTTACCTGCTAAGAATTTTGAGCCACATCACATTTATAATTTAACCGTATGTCAAAGAATTAATAGTGCGTAACTTTAGTTCGCTGTGAGTGTACATAACTCTAGTTCGTACAACACAGAGGCGAAGTCTATCTACATTCCAGTGGATGAAGAAACCTAACTTCACGAAATCCTAATAGATTAGGAGCACAACCTATTTTGCCCCCTTACAGAGACGGAAACCTATGCCGTAGTTCCTATAGCCGAAGTTTGGGATATTGTAACTGCGATTGGCACAACGTAGGTAGGATGGATCACGATACCAAGATCCACCCCAATTGGAAAGCGATAACCATTGGCGTTCCAATCAGTAATTATTTCATTTTCACAGATGTTATATACGGGCTAATAGCCATGCTGCTCACTTAACCAGTTGCAGTAGACAATAGCACCTCCTCAGCTTATCTTAATAACCGGTCGCTGCCCTCTTTCCTAACACTGATCGTCAGGTTTAGATTTACCAGTAGCCTTGCAATAGACATAGTATTCCTCGAAAGTCACTTCACGCCCATGTAAAAATCACTCACCATCACTGTATGTATCAGGTTCTTTATCGATTTTCTCTTCGGTACTACCTATCTGGAAGGTGCCCCCTTTATAAAAATCATCTCAGCTGTTGCTCAAGTAAGCGTACTTTCTTCGTTAGTTGATCATAATCTCCTAATCCAATTCAAATAAAATTTCATGAAATTTTATTTCTTGAGTTAATGAATCACCTCCTTGAAACCGTAATTTTAATAGATTAAAACTTTCCACACTTTTCGGCACATCCAAAAATGTGATGGTACAGAGCACTTCTAGGTCTTTTATTATCATTTTCTTTACAAATCCATTACTTTGTATTCCTGCTATCTTAAATTCATAGGGTGTATATTCGTTGTTGGCATAATCAAATGCTCTAGATTGTTTGTAGAGATATAAGGTTCCATCTCGAGTATTATTTGTTACTCTAAATTCACAAACTACACTATCATCAAAACGATAACACCTGGGAAATGTGAATTCCCACTCCCCCATAATAGCCACTCTAGTAGTAGTCGATGAAGCAGTTGTACTTGAAATATCTAGCTTAATATTTGCTAAGCCTGAAATTGGAATTTCCCAAGATGGAGTTATAGAAAGGGCTTCCTCATACTGTTCTGCAGCAGCAGGTGAATCCAAAAGTTGGTTATAATAAATGTTACCCAGCTCATTATAAATATAAGCTCCCATTGGCTCATAAATCAATGCTGAGTCTAACAATTCAACAGCATCTATCCAATTAGGCTCTAGAGAATAGCGGTTTTGAAAAGCCTTAAAAAACAGTGTTCGACTTTTGAATTTCTTAAAAGAATAATCTTCAGAAAGCAATTCACTTAAGCCCGCCTCTAAATGTCCAAGTGCTTCAGTTGTTACTTTTTCAGTCGGATAGAATTCAGGATCACTTGTATATCCCATCAAAAAATCAGATGAGTTTTCTAACAGGCTTTCCAATAGCATCACCTGCATTTTCTTTTTATTTTTTTCATAGACAGAGTGTGAAGGATATAATCGAAAATAGTGAAGCGCACAGGAGTCTTTAGGTTGAATTAATCGCCCATTATCAATAGCATTCTGAAATAGGTGAAGTAGTTTTTCATATTGATCAATCGTATCTTCTTTTGAGTTGTCTTGCTCTAGTAAGCTGCTGGTAGCTTTTCTATTTTCTTCATTCTTCCTATTCGGCCTATTGAATGATCTAGGTGGATCTTGAGCAGTGAAACTGATTGCCTCGTCAAGCTTAGGTGCCATAGAAACTAAAGCTAATGGGTCTCCCTGTACAATAGGCGTCTGAGCATTTTGACTGGCCTTCATAACTTCATCAAACAAATATCTACGTAGCTCCTCAACTGTAAGATTTTGATCGCCATTTCCATCCGCTGCTCCAGAAAAACCCTTGAAGAGGAAGTAGGTGAATAATCCATGCTTTAACTCTGCTTGTTCCAAAGAACGCTGATCTGGTTTACAGGCCAAGAAGAGGATTTCATTTTGAAATAAGTTCATTAATGAAGCAGTCGTTTTTCCAGGACCTTGTTGGTTATTTTCTGAAATACTTCCTGCCCTGCAAGCATCTACAAATAGGATAACTTTTGCTTTATTTTTCTCTATATAAGATTCAATAATCGATTTTAGCTCATCCACTCGAATGGCAGAAATGAGATAGTTATTATTGGGTGAATCGTAAGAAAGCAAGAATCCGGGATCACCTTTAAGGCGGGATTCACAGTCACCATGCCCTGAAAAGTATATGAGTACGGTATCCCCCGAATTGACTTCTGTTAAAATGTTGGCTAATGCTGTTACAATATTTTTTCTTGTGGCAGAAGAATCAGTTAAAACAGTTGATTGGGAGGTAGGGAAAGCTTTTTCAATATATGTCTTCATAGCCTCTGCATCCACATGAGCATATTTCAGGTCAGATATATGCTCGTAGTCCGATATGCCTATTATTAAAGCGAAGACAGTTACATCTATCTCATTATTGGATAATACCTGGCTACTTACAGGCTGCATAGCCCCGGCTATTATAAGGAGTAAAAACAACAATCGCATATCATCTTATCATTGAGGTATTGTCCAAATATAAGGAAACCCAAAGGAGTTTTCGTAGAAATCTTATGGCTTAATCTATATATGCTGGCTATATCTATCTATACTTTCAAAAGTACCGCGTCCTTTTCATTTTTTGTTAAAAGGTAATTCTTCAGAGTCCAGATAACTCTCCTACGCAGGATAAAATTTAATGGCTCGCCCTAGTGAGGCGGAATCCAATAAAACTGCGCCTATTATCTGGGTTGAAGTTGCGACGATTGGCGCAACGTAGGTCGGCTGACGAGTTGAACCAGGAGCCGCCCCGTAGAACACGTCGAGAAACCGCATCAGAGCCGCGTGGATCTCGTGCAGGGGAAGATTGATAATAATTGCTATCGTACCAGTCCCAGCACCATTCCCAGACATTGCCACTCATGTCATGTAATTTAAGTCCATTAGGGCTATTCAGGCTACCTACCGGTACTGTTTGTATCCGGTACTTTCCGACCTCCGAGTAAACCTTCCTATAGGTTTTACCAGCATTAAAATTTAGCTCAGGTGCACGAGCAGTATCTTTTCCATTTCCAAAACGCACTTCTTTCCCACGTTCTCTTGCAGCATATTCCCACTCTGCCTCTGTAGGCAAGCGGTAGCCATTCGCACCCCAGTTGGCGGTTACCTGGTTGCCGCGTATAGTATACACCGGTTGGTAGCCCTCCTGTTTGCTACGCCAATTGCAATACGTCACCGCATCATTCCAACTCACATTTATTACGGGCCTACGCGCTCTACCCCAGCCTTCATCGTTTGGTTTGCTCGTCCCTGTAGCTATACAGTAAGCGTCATACTCCTCGAAGGTTACTTCATGCAAGCCGATGTAAAAATCACTAACAGTTATTGTATGTACGGGCTTCTCGTTAACATTTCCTTCTTTGCTACCCATCTGGAAAGTGCCACCCTCGACAAACGTCATTTTGCCGGGCATAGAAGTGGAGAGAGTGCCAGTATGAGTTGGCGATACTTGATCTCTCTTATGCTCCGCTAGCTCCCGGTAAGGGCTAACGGGATAAGTATTGATAAAATCTTGGTAGGCTTGTGGGCTGTTACTGCTTTTTGCCGCTTCCCAAGCGAGAAACTCCCGCTCTTCCGCATCAAGTATAGCCAGGCGCTGCTCTGCCAGGGGACGGAAATCACCACTGGGGTATTGCTGAAGGTAAAGTCGGTAAGCTGGAGCGGTATCGGTATTGCGTGCGGCTTGCCAGGCAGTACGCTCGGCACGGCTATCGCCTATATT
>JAKSDI010000076.1 GCA_022360175.1 Chitinophagales bacterium | reverse complement strand
GCAAAAGTAAATGTAAAATGTAGAACAGAGAAATATAAAGTACTCAAACAAGTTTGGGATTTTGCTTTTACTCAGACGAGCTTTCTGCATTTTACATCCAATATTTTTCGGTTATACATTCTTATACTATGCGTCAACCAACTTATTACGAACTTGTTTATGCAGTGACTCGTGAAATCCCTTATGGCAGAGTGAGTACCTATGGAGCGATTGCTGATTTTTTAGCATTGGGTTCTGCCCGAATGGTGGGCTGGGCACTCAATAAAAGCTTTAGTGGGGGAGGAGTGCCTGCGCATAGAGTTGTTAATAGAAAAGGAGAGTTAAGCGGTCGAGTTCATTTTCCTACTCCGACTATGATGCAGGAAATGTTGGAGCAAGAAGGAGTGAAAGTGGAAGATCATAAAGTCGTTAATTTCAAAGAATTGTTTTGGCATCCGCAAGAGTTGGGAGAGGATTATGAGGTAGATATTTTTTAGGATGTCAGATGTCAGATGTCAGATGTCAGAAATTAGAGCTCAAATGCTGAAAGTCAATAATTAACATTTAAAAATACCAGCTATGATGAAAAAATGGATCATGAGTTTGTCTGCTATCATGTTATGCACTGGAATTTTGATGGCGCAATCTAATCCAGTAGGGATTTGGAAAACTATTGATGATGAAACAGGTGAAGCAAAATCTCATGTAGAAATTTATGAGCAGGGAGGAAAGTATCACGGAAAAATAATAAAGCTACTTCTGAAGCCTGCTGATTCTGTTTGTGAAAAGTGTCCGGGTAAGCGCAAGAATAAAAAAGTAGTGGGAATGGTCATTATTGAAGATTTGAAGCCTTATGACGATTATTGGAAAAAAGGAAACATTCTTGATCCTGAAAGTGGCAGTGAATATGGTTGCTCTATTTGGTTTGAAGATGGTGAACCAGATGAGCTAAAAGTAAGGGGGATCCACTGGACTGGATTGTATCGTACACAAACCTGGCACCGGGTGAAATAAAAAATCTTTTCAAAGGCACAATATTCCAGCATTCTTGTTAGTTTAATAGGTGATTTTTACAGAGATGAATTCTCAATTATCTAACAAAAAATGCTGTATGAAGCAAACATTTACACCAAACGATTTAGTTAAGTACCTTTACAGTGAAACATCAGCTAGCGAAAGGCTGGCAATAGATGAAACTCTTGCTACTGATATTAGCCTGCGTGAAGAATATAACGAATTGCGCACCGCTTATCAGCAACTTCCTAAAGTGAAGTTTAGCCCTTCTGATAAATCTATTCAGAATATACTAAGATATAGCAAGCGCACTGCACTGGAAAGGCATGCTTGAGCGTTTATCAAACGCTTTGTATAAACCCCTGGCAACAATTTGTTGTCAGGGGTTTATTATTTGATTACTGTCAGGGATTTAATGCTCGGCGGCTGAAGCCACCGCGACTGTTAAGCCTAGTAATATGCTTCCTGTACTATTGCATTTAAAACCAGGAAATACGAATAAATTAATGTTGTTTGTAAAAGGTATGGGGCCAATTTTCCCAATCGTTAACTAAACCAGCCTTTACAGGATTATTCAAGATATATGCCAAGATGTTTTGCCATTCTTTTTCATTTCTTATATAATGATCATAACTATCCCTTTGCCAGAATTTTCCTGTTATACCAAGTGCTAAATTAGCGTATCGAGCGGTGCTCCCCTTGATGAGCTGCATGATTTTGTCCAATTGCACATACCCTTTTGGAATGTCCGCTGTAAAATCGTTGTTTATTTGTTCTAACTGTTGTTTGGTATCAGCTAATATATAATCCACCTTTTTTACTTTTTTAGAAGAAAAGTAGGCCTTAACTTGTTTTTTGTAAACAAAATATTTAGTTTTGTGTAACTGAAAAACAAAAAGTTTAAAAAACAGCATAAACTTTCCTTAAATGGCTAACTCTAAGAATAATGATCGGGAGGCGAAATTAAAGGCGCTCCAGCTAACAGTCGATCGACTTGAGAAAACCTATGGTAAAGGGACTATCATGCGCCTTGGCGATGATAATGTCGTGGATATAGATTCTATTCCAACTGGTTCACTAGGACTAGATATCGCGTTAGGGATAAACGGATTTCCTCGCGGACGTGTAGTTGAAATATATGGACCAGAATCTTCTGGTAAAACTACTTTAGCTATTCATGCTATTGCAGAATGTCAAAAGCAAGGTGGAATTGCAGCTTTTATTGATGCGGAGCACGCTTTTGATCGCATATACGCTAAAGCCTTGGGTGTAGATACTGAGAACTTACTAATTTCTCAGCCTGATAATGGTGAGCAAGCACTTGAAATTACTGAAAACCTGATTCGATCAGGTGCGATTGATATTATTGTAATTGACTCTGTAGCGGCTTTGGTTCCTCGTTCGGAGATAGAAGGCGAAATGGGAGACTCTAAAATGGGACTTCAGGCACGCTTGATGTCTCAGGCGATGCGTAAACTAACAGCTGCCATTGGACGTACCGGATGTTGCTGTATTTTTATCAACCAGTTGCGGGAGAAGATTGGTGTTATGTTTGGTAATCCTGAGACGACTACAGGAGGTAATGCACTGAAATTTTACGCTTCGATGCGTTTAGATATCCGTCGCTCAGGTTCTGCTATAAAGGATAAAGAAGGAAATGTGATTGGTAATCACGTCAAAGTGAAGGTGGTTAAAAATAAATTGGCACCTCCTTTCCGTATAGCGGAGTTTGATATCATGTTTGGTGAAGGGATCTCTAAAGTAGGAGAAATTGTAGATCTTGGTGTTGATCATGATATTATCCAAAAAAGTGGCTCCTGGTATAGCTATGATAGTGCAAAAATTGCTCAGGGGCGCGAAGCAGCCAAATTATTCCTGATGGATAATCCTGAAGTAGCACTGGATATCGAACAAAAAATTAAAGCAAGAATTACAGGAACAGAACTTCCTGAAGAAGACAAGGCTGCAAGCAATGGCAAAAAGAAGAAAGAGGAAGCAAAAAAATAAGAACGTGTTTTAAATTAGTTTTTTGATTAATATGAAATGGATTACAAAACCGCGCGAAGCTCATTTTGAGGTGCATACTTGGAAAGTACGTACTGAAAAATAGCTAAAGCCCGGTTAAGTAAGGCGTTCATATTACCGAAAGGATTAATTTTAAACACGTTCTAAGTTTTCCTAGAATTCAAAATAGAACAAAGGGGCTCACTTACAACAATATTGTTTTAGGTGAGCCCCTTTTAATTGATCACTTACTTATTTTATAACCACTCAAAGGTTTCTATCATTTTAAGGAGATCTTCTTCTACAAATTCATAAATAGGAGCTAAAGAATCGGGACGTGCCTGTGTGTTGAAGTATAAAGAACCTCTTAAGAAGTGATTGGTACTATCCGTGAGATAGAATTGAAAAGGAGAGGCAGCTGGACCTTCAATTAGAAAAACGAAGCCACTTACACCATTATCTTTTTGTATTAATAACTCATCAATATAATTGGCTTTTTTATTGTGCCAATCTACCAAATCAAATGCATCTGACTTTAAATCCTCAAATGATTTTCCTTCTCCAACAGGATAGTAGGTGCAATATAAACGGCTATCAAAATCTTCCATATATAAATCAAACCAACAAGGGTGGGTCGGTGCCTCGTCAAAAAAAGTAGTATCCTGCTGAATACTGGCATAGGTTGGGTACTCAAAAGTGAAATTACAGTAACTTTCGTCAAACTTTTGGTACGTTTTTTCCGGGTATATCACTCGAGGGTATGCCCTTGGTTTGGGAGTAACAATAGGAGCATCGCCACAAGCTACAGCTATAAATACAGTGAGTAGTAAAAGTATAAACAGTTTCTTATTCATTATCTTGTATCCCTTTAGGGCAGGTTAGTAATACTTGTTTTATTCGTCGTTTGTTTACAGAGACAACTTTGAAACGAAATCCATTATAAGATATTTCGGTATCTACCTTGGGAATTTGTCCCCTAATTTCAAGAATCATTCCGGCCAAAGAATCCGCTTCACCTTTTACCTTGTCAAATGCGTTGGTATCAATTCCAATAATGCGGCAAAGGTCATTGAGCATTGTCTTGCCTTCAAAAAGATAGTTGTAGTCATCGATTTTTTTGTAAATGACTTCTATCTCATCATCAAATTCATCTTTGATATCTCCAATTACCTCTTCCATGATGTCTTCCAGGGTGACAATACCAGAGCTGCCGCCATATTCATCTACGACAATAGCCATGTGTAAATGTTCTTGCTGAAACTCTTTTAAAAGATCACTAATCTTTTTCGCTTCTGGTACATAGTATACATCAGTACGGATTAGTTCCTGCCATTCAAATTCCCTGGATTCCTGTAAATGCCCCAACAAATCTTTTACATACAACATACCTGTAATGTTGTCAAAGTCATTTTCATATACAGGGATACGGGAAAAACCTGATGCTCTTATTTCTTTTAATAACTCATGAAAATCAATACGAAAATCAACTGCTACTACATCCACTCGCGAACGCATTATCTGCTTTACCGTAACATCCCCAAATTTGACAATACTTTTAAGGATATCGGCATCTTGATTGTCCTCTTGTTGGCTGACAGCCAACTCTATAGCCTCATCAATATCTTCGCGGGTTAGATTGGCAGTCGTATTGGAATCACTCAATTTTTTCTCAATAAGCCGAGTAGATTTGACAAGTACAGAGCTCATTGGGCTGAAAAAACGCATGAGCATATTGAGTGGCCGCGCCATGAAATGAGCTAACTGGAGATTGTTGATTTTGGCGTAAACTTTAGGAGCTACTTCCCCAAATAATACTAATAAACCTGTGACACCAACAATTGTGATCATGAAACTAATAAACCATGCCCACCAGCGCGTACCTTCTGCTGTTGGGATGGTATATAAATCTTGTATTATGTTTGCCCAATTTTGAAATACATGATCAGGAAGAGCGAGGCTAACGATAAATTCTGAAAGAATGACAATAGCAATATTGATGAAGTTATTACTAATCAATATTGTTGCCAGTAGCTTTCTTGGTTGATCCTTCATACGTAGTATAAGCTGGCTACTTACACCCGTATCTAACTTTAACTCTTTGAAATCATTATGTGTCAAAGAAAAAAAGGCTACTTCTGATCCTGATATTAGTGCTGAACAGCACAATAACAAAAAGATACCCAGTATCCCAAGGATAACCTCCATCGAGGGAGCTGCAAGCAGTAAAACTGCCTGCTCAAATCCTATAATACAACTGAAAGGTTCAGATTCCAAGCACTATTGAAGTTAATTAGGAGAATTAGAATGGAAGATCGTCGTCGGCTGTATCTGGCGCAACATTACTAGTTGCCGTTTGCTCATTTACTTTACCTTCACTGCTACTTTGACTGCTGCTGCCTGAGCTGCTTGCTGCTTCGTCATTGGCAGATGGGAAATAACCGCCACCACCTGAATTATAATCGCTACCTCCTTCTCTTTTACTTATTATGCGGAAATAACTAGCTACAACTTCTGTTGTCCTGCGATTATTACCTTCCTGATCTTGCCATGAACGGTGAGTAAGCTTGCCTTCAAGATATATAGCCATTCCCTTTTTAAGAGAACTCTCCGCACGTTCAGCAAGGTTGCGCCAAACCACTATATCATGCCACTCTGTTTGAGTTTGCCATTCTCCACTTCTATCTTTATAATTCTCATTTGTTGCAACTGAAAATTTAGCGACTACAGCTCCATTTTCAAGGCGGCGTACTTCGGGATCTTTACCGAGATTGCCAATGAGTATTACGCGGTTAACCATGTTTATATTTTTTGTCTATAGTAATTTTAAATATAGTGAATTATCCTGGAAATAACAATCAATAATTTTAGGGAACGCAAATTTAGATAAGTTTTTCTGATTGGCCTTTACAAAGCCTTCATAATTCAATGTTTGATCAGCTTTCAACGATATTTCCCAGAAATGAGCTATAATGAATTGATGGGTGAGCGTTTGTTTAAAAGGGCCGGCTATCTGGGAAATAGTGGTTTCTTGCTCGCCTAATAATTGTTGCCATAATGAGGACTGGTGCATTTCTGATTCCTTTTTTATGGGCTGCTCAGATTCTATAAGTGGAAACTGGTAAAGTTGTTGCCAAATATCCTTTTGAGATCTTTTCTGCAAAAGCACTTTACCTTCCTGCTTAATGACCAGAAAATTAAAATACCGCTTTCTTTTTTTTATCCTTTTTGACTTTATCGGAAGTGTATTGACCAAACCATCATTATATGCCATACACTTTGATTGCATAGGGCAATTACTACACAAAGGTTTTTGTGGTGTACAATGGGTGGCCCCAAAGTCCATCATGGCTTGATTGTGTACAGATGGGGCGGCTTCATTTTCTTCCAGTAATTGTTGCGCTAAAGCCTTGTACTGTTTCTTTCCAGGGGTAGTATCAATGGGTGTTTGTATGCCCCAAAATCTCGATAAGACTCTGAAAACGTTTCCATCTACAACAGCATGTGGAAGTTCATAGGCAAAAGAAGCTATAGCAGCAGCGGTATAAGGGCCTACTCCTTTTAATTGGAGTATGTGATCATAAGTGTTGGGAAATTGCCCATCCTGTTCATACGCAATGAATTTGGCTGCTGCGTGTAAATTACGGGCACGGGAGTAATACCCCAGGCCTTGCCAGGATTTCATCACTTCGTCTTCTGAAGCATCAGCAAGATGCTGAACGCTTGGGTATGTAGCTTTAAAATGATGAAAATAGGGCATGCCTTGCTCCACCCTGGTCTGTTGTAAAATGATTTCGGATAACCATATGAGGTATGGATCTTTCTCTCCCTTCCAGGGCAATGGACGAGGATGCTCACTCAGCCATCGTACTAACTGCTGATTAAAAAATGGAAGGTGCTCATAGGAAGGCTGCGCCATGATGGAAGTATAAAATGATATTCTATTTTCTGGAATGGATATAAGTGAGCAACCTAAATGTGCTCATTCACTTAAAACAGGGTTTATGCTTATATGGTTGATGAGGAGGCAAAGTGTTTATGGAAAGAGGAATAACCAGCTTTAGATGGGAGGTAAACCATTTGCCGAAAGGCTTATATTTTCTATCAGATAGTAATAAATCTTTTGTAGAACAGCTCGTTATTGCAAAGTTGAACTAGGAAGAGAATGATTCACGAAATCTCCAGGCTCTAAACCTTGAATTGGAGATTTCGTGAATTAAAAAGTCTTATGGGGCCCATTTAGCTACTAGAACGATCATCGAGAAATAAGATCATTATGCCATATCAGTTCATGTCTTTAAGGTTATTTCTATACCATTCATTCATTTCTTCTTCTATTGAGGCTTTTGGAATATCTGAGTTTAGAAGTTCTATGTAAGACATCCCTTTGATGTCAAGACAGTATTGGACTAATAACCAGGAATCATAATAGGCTCTGGGAGATATGGTCTCATCATCAAAAAATACTCCCCAGGCATTTGGGTTTTCTTTTATGGCTAATTCAATCCTCTCCATATTTTTTGCCAAAAAAAGTTGTTTCTCGTTTTTTCTGGATACGTATTCAGCATATCCTTCCCACTTCCAGTCGGGATGATTACCTAAAGGATTAGAATGGAGCAGTCCTAATTCGTTGAATTGTAAGCAATGTGTAAGTTCATGAGCAATTAACTGCTCTAGATTCCATTTGTATCCATTGAGTTCAACCGTATTTTCCTTGTAGTCGAATGCTCCCTGGAAGCTTACAATATTTTGAAATCCCCAACCAAATGCAGGACCTCTTAGCTTTTTCATTAGACTAGGGTAGATAGAACCATCATTTAAGCAAATTTTTAATTCAAGAGCATCATCATACAATTCACTTTCCTTTATCAGAGCGTTGACGTTTGCCAATCGGCTTTCAAACTCAGGAGTTAACCCAGCATTATGATATATGGTGTAATTCCCAATTACGGTTTTGTTTGCATAGAGTAAGTGAGGATTAAAAACTGTTAATACAATTGTCAGGAATGAAATGAAACCGAATGAGATCAATCTGATTGACCAACTTTTTATTGTTTTATTCATCGCTTTTTGCTTTTACGAAACATCAATATACCTACAAAACTCTGGCAATACCTAAAGAAATACCATAAGTAAATGGACGTTGCGTGATTCCAACTCCCGACTTCAGGCGGTTCGTAAGAGAAAACGCTACAGAAGGACTACAACTCAACTGCCATTGGTTTTCTCCTTTAAAAATAATCATCGGTTGTACATGAGCACTGAAGCCTGTTCGTTTGAAGAAAGAGTCATTTGAAAAATCAATAACAGTATTATCTTCAGCAAGTAATCTTCCCGATTGCTTCATTTGATATTGAAAGCTCAAACCTCCAATGAAGCCATATGTTAACTTTCGCTGAGTAGGTTTTATAAATCCAAAGTGGACCGGCAGATTAATAGTTTGAAATTCGTTATAGTGCTGCACATCTCTTTTGTGATATTCCTCAAGGTCCACATCTCCAATCTGGCGGAGGATGGTATCTCTGGTATGAGCGTCAATTATGAAGTGAATTGGGATATCCTCCAATGTGAAATATTCTGTTTCTTCTTTTTTATAACGAAAACGTACCCATGTTTTTTGATATTCCAATCCAAATCCGGTCAGCCAGCCAGATGGTTTTGTTTGCCAAAGATTAGCGGTTACAGACCATGATGGCTGAGGTGTTTCGGACTGATTCCGAAGATTTGCGTATTCACTTCCCTGTCCATGTATACCATTCGTGATCTGGAAGAGCTTTGCGGTCAACTCCAGCTGATATTGTGGTTTGGTGTTAGTTACTATTGGATTGAATGATACTTCAAATTCTTCTCGGGGTTCAGGAATGACTAAATAATCAAATGGTATACTTTTTAGAAGCGGCACATTTATAGAGATAGGATCGTAGATGCTTTTCTCTACATCGGGAATGGGAAAGGTAGGGGCTAAGTTCTTTCTGTCCGAATTGTTTTTCTTCTTATGATCCAATTCTGATTCTTTATAAAGGAGAGGTAATTCAGTAGAAGTGCTTAGCGATAATCCTTTGTTAGTAGGTGCTAAAGTTCCTGGTTTTGTATGGTTTTGATCATTGCTACAGTGGTGGCTTTCCTGAGTGGCACCAAATTTAAAATAGGTTGAGGTTATCCCTTGCTCAATATTCTGGGAGCTTGCTATTGACGATTCTTCTATATGGTATATAGACTCATCAGATGAATGTAGTTGAAGCTCTTCTGTGATATCGATAATACTCTTTTGTTCAGTAAAATTGTGCTTAGTGCTGATACGTGTATCACTGATGAACGACAAGCCTATCAGGCTTCCAATACTCATTAGAAGGAAATAAATACCTCTCCTTTTTTTCTTTTTATCCAATTCGACTTCAATCGCTTTCCACGTAAGATCAGCATTAAGGTCAAAGGTCTCATGATCTTCTAATCGCTCTCTGAATTGTTTTTCTATATTTTCAATATTCATTATCCTCCAGCTAAGCTGATTTTGTGAAATTGATATTTTTGAATTCCTTAATCCGTTCTTTCAGGTTGGCACGGGCCCGCTGTAATCTTTTTCGAGAACTTTCAATGCTTATGCCCAACAATTGGGCAATCTCCTGATGAGAGTAACCATCAATCGCATACAGGTTGAATACTTCCCTATAAGATTGTGGGATGGTTCGGATAAGTAGCAATATTTCCTGATCTGAAGTCTTTTTGTTGATCTCCGCAGTAACAAAATTCTTCTTTTCATATTCCTGCTGTGCCAGTTCCTCAAATCCCTGGTATCGTTGATTAAACTTAATGCTACTATTGATCGCGATCTTTCGAATCCATGGCTTTATGGCACCCTTTTCTTCGTTAAAGGAGGTGGGAAGGCTTTTAAAAACCAAGAGAAAAACTTCCTGTACAGCATCCTGTAAAAGAGATTCATCACGTAAATATCTTTTACAAATACTGGTGACATAAGGCAAGTACAACTTAAACAGCTCTGTTTGGCTGTTTCGATCCTGCCTCTGGCATCCTTTGATTAAAGTATTCAGGTTGTTTTTCAATTGATTCGAACTTTAGTACCCGTGAGTGTGCTTATCTGCTACACTCACTGGTACAAATGATAGCCATCGGTATTAAATCAAAATTTTGTGATAGGCTCTACATGGAGCAACTCCTGATTTTTCCAAATTTGTATCCAAAAAACACCATCAGGCAGCCCAGATACATCAAGATCAATATTCCTGTTTGTAGATACTTTAGTAGTATGTAATATACCTGGAGCAGCGTAAATTCTTACCTGTGCTCCGGTCAGTAAATTACTTTCAACATGGATAATGTCAGCAGTAGGATTGGGGAAAAAACGAATTTTTGTCTTTTCAACGCTTGTAACCGAAGTAACTAACTCACTGAGTTCCAATTGCCCAAAATAGAGGTGATCTCCTCCGATAAATAGATTTCGGACACTTCCTTCTACTGTTAATATTTCATCCGTATAGGTAATATTTAGATTTGGAAAATCAGCATTTACGACTGCTTCAAGACTTGGGAAATAAACTGCTCCATCTTCCATTGAGAAGCCTACATTTACACCCGCTCCACTTATATCTTTCAGCTTTAAAGCGAATTGGGACTGTGGTTTTTCCATAGAAGGAAGTGTTAGCCAGAATCCAGCTCGTTCGACCTCAAAATATTTGCTGATTTCTCCTGACCATTCATCATTCTCGTGAAGAGTGATGCGATCAAAATCGAATTGTATATTACCTTCACTATCTAAATCATTATAGTACCAGGCTCGAAAAACATTCCCATCTTCTTCGTAGAATTCGTAACAATCTTCCTCCAGGGTATCTATCTGGAGAAGCCCTTCAGTGCAATAGGTGATGGTGTTATCATGATTAGCATTAAGGATTTCTAAAGGAGTTTCCAGACATTCATAGTTTATCACTTTATAAACTTGTCCGAAAGAGGTGCTGGTACAGACTAAAAATAGAGATACCAGCAGATAGGTAAATAAAGATTTATTCATGATCATAAGATTTAGGTGAATTAGTATATATGAAGGAATGCAGAGGTGAAATCGTGGGATGTGCCATCTTCATCTATAAGAGTACCGGAAGCAAAGCCAGTATGCCCATCAACATACATATTATATACATAGCTATAAACCTCTTCTATTTCAGTAATTTCTACCGTACCATCAATTTGATCTCCTGCCCATTCTTTGTCTATTACAGTATTCCATGTATTGGTAGAGTTATCATACTGTTTGCGCGTATATATAAGTTTTACCAAATCATAATTTCCCTCTGTAAAAGGATATCCGCCAGGAACTGAAAATTCCATAATATAGAGATCGGATATACTGGCAGCACCAGTACCATTAAAGCCTTCAATTATTCCTCTGTCTTCTCCCAGTACTCCGCCAATCCAGGAGGAATCTATTGGTATGGGTATGGTATCTATCCCCACTGCCCATTTACCGGAAGACAGTTCGGTGACACTGGGAGTGAATGTTTCTTCTTCTGAAACAGTTTCATCAAAGTTGTCTTGCTCACAAGACCATAAAGCAACACACAAGAGTAAGGTACTGAAGATTAAGTACTTCATTTGTATCATATTTATTGATTAAGATGATAGTTAAGAAGGCCTTCATCTACCTATATCTGAATACATGAAAAACGTGACAAGAAGCAATGGTTTTATTTTTTTTGTGTGGATGTAAGTCTTTGATTATTAGTTGTTAAGGAGGGAGGTTTTTTCTTTCTTGTGAAGTCTGTTTTCTGGTGAAATGTGCAATAAAAAATCATGACGCAGAATAGAACCTAAATTGGGAGCTTCAAGAATAATTGTGCGGAGCTTCCAAATTCATAAGAAATCACCGGTTATTTTACACAGGAACTCAAATAAGCGTCTAAACGTTCTATTTAAAATGGCAATTTTAGATTAAAGTCAGTATCTTGTTAGTGACAATTTTAGTTTCCAAATAATTGTTGTTTTTAATCAGTGTTTGGTCAACGAAAAATAAAGTTATGGGTGTTCAAGTGACGACAGACTTTTTGAAGACAATTGGGATGTCAGAATCAGAATTTCTGATTGAAATGGCAGTTCATTTTTACGACATTGGCAAAATGTCGATGGGGCAAGCGCGTAATTTTGCTAATTTAGATCAAATCAGCTTTCAAAAGGAGATGGCGAAAAGAGATGTTTTGATAAAATATGATGTTGAAGACTTGGAAGCAGACTTACGGACACTTGAATTAATGGACGAATGAGAAAAAGAACAAAATTAGTTTATAAATGCTGGTAGTAAGTGATACGACTACGATCACAAATTTACTAAGAATTGATTTGCTCTCTTTAATACAAAAGCTCTACAACCAAATTTACATTCCGCAAGCAGTATATGATGAGTTGTCCCGGATGCCTTCTCAAAAAAAGCAAATTGATAAACTTCGTTGGATCAAAGTCAAGGTGGTAACAGATCAAGAATTGGTCTCTACTTTGTTAGAGAAATTGGATGCTGGTGAATCAGAAGCGATAGCTTTAGCAGTAGAAATGAAAGCTGATATTTTGATAATTGACGAGTGGTTTGGCAGGAATATAGCAGCGTCTTATGGATTGAATATAATTGGTCTATTTGGTATTTTACTTGGGTCAAAAAGAAGAGGATATATAAAGGCTGTAAAACCATACATGGATGATCTGATCAAAAGCTATGGATTCCGAGTTAGTGAAGCATTGTATATCAAAGTACTAAAATTAGCGGGAGAATAGTACAGATAATAAGGAATGTATCTACAATGTACAGGTGGTAACGTTCTCTAAAAGGGTGCACATGCGCTTATACTAACCGTTGCAAGCTCTTTTTACAGTACAATGAAAAAACTTAGGGCAACTTCTATATCTTTATTAGCACGATAAAGTGCATATAATATGAGATATTCTTTGAGACGTTTTCTACTGTATTTGCCGGTGGTGTTTTTCTTGAATTTTTCAATGGCCCATGCCCAACAAGAGCAAAAACTGGATAGTCTGCAACGTAGCCTGGAAAAGGTAGAAGGGACTGCAAAATTTGAAACGCTATTAGAAATTTATAAAATCTATATAAGGACTGATCAGGAGGAGGCTAAGCGAGTTTTGAAAGAGGCTGAAGATTTAGCCAATTCACTCAATTCTGATGAAGGACGAGCTTTCACAATGGTCATGCGTGGGGTAGGATATCAATTGACCTCTCAATTCGATTCATTAGATTATATCTCAAAAAAGGGGATTGAATTCAGCAAAAAGATTGGGTATAAGTACACCCTGGCACGCTTTTTAAATATGCAGGGCATCTGTTATGAAAAGGAGGGGCAACTGGATAGTGCGATATATTTTTATCTGAAAGTGGATGAACTGGATGTGATGCCTAAAAAGTTTTTATACAACAATTTAGGCCTGGCTTATTATAGAAAACGTGAACTTCAGGAAGCTGTAAAATATTTTTCTTTGACAATCGAGGCTGCACAAAAAAGCAGTGATCTGACCGTAGAAGCAATAGTAGCCAATAATCTGGGAAACCTATACAAAGAAATTGGTGACCTGGAAAGGGCCCGAAAATATTATTTCAGGTCTATTGAGGCCAAGGGGAAATTGGGGGATGAAAGAGGTAAATTGTTTGCTTATGCAGGGCTTTTGACATTAAACGATTTAGATGAAAGGGATCGGATAAAATACGGTAATGAAGCTTTAGTTATTGCTACTGCTATTAAAGATGACTACTTCATTCGATACTTTACGACAAGTAAAGCAAATCAACTTATCACACAAAATAAATGCCAGGAAGCGATCAACTTAATTCAACCCTTGTATCAACAAGATAACACTATTGGTAATTTTGATAATG
The DNA here is from genome assembly GCA_022360175.1 of Chitinophagales bacterium. Taxonomy (GTDB): domain Bacteria; phylum Bacteroidota; class Bacteroidia; order Chitinophagales; family Saprospiraceae; genus JAKSDI01. The sequence goes on along the minus strand of JAKSDI010000076.1, from coordinate 47,072 downwards.
TTTCAGCAGAAACTTATATTGTTCTACTCAAGGCTAATCAATGTAGTGGACAGTTATTAAACGCAAGAAAGATTGCTGAAGCACTCCTGGAAGAAGTTGAAAAAACAAACAGGCTAGACCAAATTCAGGTTGCTCGTTCCCATTTATTAAATATCTACCAGAGTCTTAACGATCAGGAGGCTTATTTCAAATTGGCACCTACTTATTTTGATGCAAAAGATAGTATCCAGGCAGCTAGTAATGTAGAACAATTGGCCGAAATGGAAAGCCGTTTAAGTGATGTGGAAAAGGAAAAAGAAATCACTTTACTCAATGCTACCCTAAAAGAAAGGGCTATACGGCGCAACTGGATAATCATTATAAGTGTGCTTACTGCTGTGATTCTTTCCTTGATTGTATATTTCCGTAGCCGTCAATTGACAGCCCAGCGCCGGCTGGTTGAACAGGAGCAAAAAACGGCTCAGGAATTGGCAAAAGTCAATGAAGAACTTACTGCGCTGGACCAAATGAAAACGCGCTTTTTTACCAATATCTCCCATGAGTTACGTACTCCCGTTACTTTGATTTCTACTCCTATTTCTTATATACTTAAGCAGTATGGCGCTTCTTTCCAACAAGAAGTGAAAAAATCACTGGAATTGGCAAAAAAGAATGCCCGCCAGCTTCAAAACCTGGTAGAAGAACTGCTCGAATTATCGCGAATAGATGTGGGGAAAGTCGAGCTGTCACCATCTTCAGCAGGCTTGGCCTATTTTAAAGGCTTGTTTAGCGCTTATGAGTCTGTTGCCGATCATAAAAGCATAAGTTACCGTTTCTCCTCCAATCTGATAGGAGAGCAAGCAATACTTTTAGATAAAAAAAGAGTAGCCAAGATTGTCAATAATCTAATAAGTAATGCGCTTAAATTTACTCCTGAAGGAGGAGACGTCGATTTGAAAGTGAATATTTTACCACTGATTAATGGAAACGAACAAGAGCTCCTCCAGTTGACAGTAAAAGACACCGGACGAGGTATTCCAGAAGAAGACATTCCGCTAGTCTTTGATCGATATTTTCAAACCAAGAGAAAGGATATCCCTACAGAAGGTGGGACGGGAATCGGGCTGGCTTTTTCCAGAGAATTAGCCAATCTAATGAATGGAAGCCTAAGGGTTGAAAGTGAATGGGAAAAAGGAAGCACTTTTATTTTTGAATTGCCAGTGAGTAAGGCGGATGTATCAAATATAGAGGTAGGAGATTATGATGACTCCAGTCATTTATCTGGACAAGATATTATACCTGATACTGAAGAATTAGCAATTGCAGCAAAACAAAGCCCTGCTGCGGAGCTTAAGCCTAAACTGTTATTAGTAGAAGATAATCCAGATATGCAGAGACTGATCACTTCTATACTGGCTTCTTCTTATGATTGCTTAGTGGCTAATAATGGTAAAGAAGCCTGGGACTTATTAAGTGAAGACCCTTCTAATAATCAAAATATTAGCCTGATAATAAGTGATGTGATGATGCCCGAAATGGATGGTTATAGTTTATTAGAGCATGTAAAAAATCATGAATACTGGCGGCAAATGCCAATGGTAATGCTAACTGCCCGGGCAGCGGAAGAAGATAAACTCCGTGCATTGAGGTTGGGAGTAGATGATTATCTGGTTAAACCTTTTTCATCAGAAGAAATGCTGGCTCGTGTAGCGAATCTGATTCAAAACTATGAACAACGACAGGAATTTAAAGCCTTGGGTATTCAAATAAAATTTGGTAGTGCGATATCAGCCGAGCAGGAATGGCTAAAGAACCTGGAAACGAATTGTCTGGAAGCCATCGATAAAAAATTGAGTCTGAGTGCTTCTTATCTTTCCGACTTAATGGCTATTAGTGAGCGGCAATTATTACGCCGTATCAAATCCTTGACAGGCCTTTCGACCAAACAATATATTCAAGAAATCAAATTGCAAAAAGCCAAGCACCTGTTGGAAAATAAAGTTTTTGATACCGTTTCGGAAGTAGCCTATGCATGTGATTTTAATGCCCCGGGCTATTTTACGAAAGTATTTCAAAAGCACTTTGGCAGGAAGCCGAGTGATTATCTAGATTAAAAATTCTAATACAATTTATGGTTGCGTATATCTGCAAAACCCTGAACTGGTTTAGACTTTTCTGGTGAAACCGAGAGGAATGGCTTGTGATTGTTGGCAAAGTTCATTTTGAGTTTCGTACTTGGAAAGTACGGGGCGAAAAATAACTGAAGACCAGCGAACACAATGCATTTCTCGTAGGTCAGCATGAATAAGTTTAAACCAGTTCCCTGTTAAAATAAGTGTTTGGCGGTTTTTTACTATCAAATGTCTGATTATTACTATTGCCATGACCCCATTTTTGGAGTGCGAAAAAGGAATATCCTTACATGACAAATAATGGAAAAATGAAAAAGGTCAAACACATTATCTCCACAATTACTTTTACAGTTTTTTTAATCTCAAGCCTAACTATAGATGCGCAAAATCTTGTAGTAAGTGGTGCCGAACAAACGGTAAGCTATAACGGAACCTACCAGGATTTTACTATTCCAAATGATTTGGATTTGTCTCAGTTTAATGCCCTGTCTTTTACGATGAGAGGGGGCGATGGTGGTCGCCGAAGAATACAGGGAGTTTGTTCTGTCGCTGGCGGTAGAGGGGCTACTGTTGAAGCCAAATTTGCCATAACACCATCTGGACAGACATTGCGCAAAGGAGGTACGATCCGTTTTATAGTAGGACAAAAAGGGAATAATGTATTAGGGAGTAATGTAGAGGCTGCTGGTGGCGGTGGTGGGACTGCAATATTATATCGTCCACCCGGTGTTAGTGGCAATGGTACGTGTACGAGTGGAGGCTTATCTAGCCCTACAGATGGATTTGATGAAGACTGCTGGATTATCCTGGCAGTAGCTGGTGGCGGCGGTGGTGCCTATTCTGCTGGAGGATGTGCTGGCGAATCAGAAGGCAAAGGTGGAAATGATACTACAAATGGTAGCGATGGAAAAGGTTCGGATTCTGGTAATGGTGGTCAGGATGGACGAGCAGGGTTTACATCTGATTTCTTAATTCTGAGCGGTGGCGGTGGTGGCTGGGATCCCAGCAAGCCCGCAGGGACTGATAATGCAGCGGGAGAACAGGGGCGCTTTGAAGGAGGAGATGGCTTCTCTGGTCAAAATAACCTGTTTAATAAAGGCGGCTTTGGTTATGGCGGCGGCGGTGGCGGCGGCGAAACAAGTGTAAACGCTGTCGGTGGCGGCGGTGGTGGAGGCTTCTCAGGCGGCGGTGCCGGTGGTTCTTATAAAGGCGGCGGTGGAGGCGGTAGCTTCCTAAACGCTATCGCGCTGGATGATTCTAATGTTAGCCCCGGAGGAACTAGTGCTACACCTGATAATGGCGTGATTACCTATCGCTTTCAATATCGTCAAAGCTTATTGCCAACAGTAGAATGTTTGCCATTTCCTATAATCGCACAAGTAAGTACATCACAAAATTTCACGCTATCCACTTCTGACGTGGAATCTTCTTCCTCTTTTGGTTGTGGAAATTCCCTGACCAAGTCATTAAGCCAGAGTGTTTTTACCTGTAATGACTTAGGCTCCAATACTGTTACTCTAACTGTAGAAGATGAGTGCGGAAATACCGCAAGTTGCAATTATTCTTTTAATGTAACAGAATTAAATGAAGCGCTTAATCTGACTTGTCCTGCTGATGTAAATGTGAATATCAACCCTCCTAATTGTACCGCTTCCTTGTCAAGTGAACTTCAACCGGATTATGGTGGAGCTTGTGGCAGTACAATAACTTATCAGTTGAGTGAAGAAGGGAGTGTTTTGCAAAATGGTACGGGTGTGTTGAACTCCTATGATTTTGCACCAGGCACCTACACCTTATCTTACCAGAATACAAATGCTAATAATACCAACACTTTAGATTGCTCTTTTACAATCAATGTAGGGGATGGCGGAGGAGCATTTGGGCCAACAGCCATGTGTAAAGATGTGACTGCAATCCTTGATGGAAATTGCACAGTGACAGTGCCAATTACAGCATTTGATAATGGCTCTTTTGATAATTGTTCTGATATCAGCCTGTCAGTAACTTATCAGGATTGTAGTGGTTTCCTTTGCGTCGAAGTGAATTCTAATACATCAATAAGCCTTTCTGAACCAGGTGTTTTGGATGTTACATTGAAAGCAACAAATACACAGGGAGATGTTGGTACCTGTAATGCCACTCTAACAGCAATAGATAATACTACTCCAAATGCAGTTTGTAAAAATGCAACGGTCAACCTGAATGCTCAGGGTACAGCAAATCTCAATTTAAACCAAATACACGGTGCTTCAACAGATAATTGTAGTGTAGTGACTCCAGTTTCTGCCAGCCAGACAAGTTTTGATTGTGGGGATGTAAATACCATGCATATGGTTGAACTAACAGTAGAGGATGGTTCGGGTAACCAAAGCACTTGTATGGCAGAAGTAACAGTTGTTGATAATATTGCTCCGGTTGTAGAATGTGAGGATAAAAACTATGTGTTACAATGGCAAAATGGTGTATTGCAAAATGCAGGGCTTCCATCTGAATGGGTATTGACAAATGCGACTGATAATTGTGGCATTAACCTGATAGGTGGAGGCAATATCATTACACTTGATTGCAGTGATGTTGGCAACACCATTTCACAAACCGTAAGCAAAACGGATGTTAATGGAAACAGTAATTCCTGTACCGCAAATGTGACGATAATAGATGATACTCCACCACAAGCCATCTGCAAAAATGCTAGCATTGGCCTGGATGCTAATGGTGTAGCTACACTCACGGTTGACCATATTGATGACAATTCCAGTGATGAGTGCGGTATTGAATCTCGTAGCCTTGACCAGATGAGTTTTGATTGTACCCAGCAAGGTGATCATACAGTTACATTAGATATAACGGATGTAAATGGTAATCAAAGTAGTTGTACTGCTACAGTGACGGTAGAAGATGATTTAGCACCTAATGCAGCATGTCAGGATTTGACCGTATATCTTTCTAATCCGGTAATTCAGGCTAGCCAGTTAGCGGGTGGTTCAACAGATAACTGCACTGCTACGGAAGATTTATCCCTCATTATTTTCTTTGGAAGTTCTATCTCAGGCCCTACTACTACATTTGGATGTGAAAGTGTAGGGGTTAATGATAATTATAGCGTAGATGTATTCGACGAAGCAGGTAATCTTGCTTCCTGTGATGTAACGATTACGGTTGTTGATGATATCGCTCCAACTGCAATTTGTCAAAATACTTCTGTTGCCTTGGATGATCAGGGACAGGCAAGTATTAGCCTGGCAGAGATTCACGGTGCTTCTACTGATAATTGCGGCGGTATAGTGAACCCAATATCTGCCAGTCAATTGAGCTTTGATTGTGCTCATGTTGGCAATCAATCGGTAATACTCACCGTAGAAGATGAAAACGGTAATCAAAGTACTTGTACAGCTATGGTGATGGTTGAAGATAACACATCTCCCGTGTTAGAATGTGAGGACAAAGTCTATGTACTGGAATGGTTTGATGGAATATTGATTAATGATGTACTACCATTTGATTATATCCAGACAAGTGTATCTGACAATTGTGGACTCATAGGAGTTGTTGTTAATAGTCCGATATTTGTTGATTGCAGTGATGCCGGAAATACTATTCAACAGACCCTGACCAAGATAGATGTAAATAATAATAGTACTTCTTGTACAGCCAACATAACCATAGTAGATAATAAAGCTCCACAAGCTAAATGTAAGGATGCAACAATTATGCTTGATGGAAATGGTATGGCTATATTGGCCACTTCCCAAATAAATAATGGCTCAACCGATGAATGTGGTATAGCTTCCATGAGTATAGATGGAAACACGGTCTTTGATTGTGACAACCTTGGTATGGTATCTGTCAACCTCATTGTTGCTGACCCTAGTGGTAATACGGCTAGTTGCCAATCAGTTGTGACGATAGAAGAAGGTGACAACCTTCCAGTTGGATGGACAGGTACAGATATTGGACAGGTCACGATTGGCAATGAATATAGTTATGAAGCATGTAGTGCAGTTCCTGTCTTTAGTGTCATTGGCTCAGGTAATAATACTATGGGAATGCATGGCGATAATGTAGCCTTTATCCACCAAAGCCTTTGTGGAGATGGAATGATCACTGCAAAACTGGAAAGCATAGAGCCCAATGGTTACGGAGGCCTAATGATCCGTGAGAATACAGGTGCTGGAGCAAAGCAGGTAGCAATTTTTTCCAACCTTAGCTCCATCTATCGACATGAAGCGCGTTATACTCCCAATGGTTTGAAGCAAGTAAATAGTTTTTTCAAACCACAAGCCAGTTGGTTGCGCTTACAGCGTCAGGGAGACTGGGTATTCGCTTATTATAGCCTGGATGGCAATAACTTCCAATACATTCATGGTGTATATATGCCTATGCAATCCTGTGTGGAAATTGGTATGGCAAGCTTTACTTACCTGCCCAATGCGCAAACGGAGGCGGTGTTCAGCAATGTGTCTGTTAATAGCGCCAGCGGAACTTTAAACATAGAAGGAGAGGAGGGAGTCATAAAACTAAATCCACTCGTTGGACTACATCACTCTTTGCCCAACGTAGCTGATAAGCGAAGTTGGGATATCACTACATCACTTTCTCCCCACATAAGTATCTATCCTAATCCTAGCCAGGGGCAATTTAGTATACAATTTGAGGAGCGTTTGAAGGAAGATGTCAATTTGAAGATTTTTAATGCTTTGGGACAGTTGATTCAGCAAGAATTAGTTTTCTCAGGAACAATTAGTGTAGAATGTGACCTTCAGGACGCTCCTCAGGGAGCCTATATGTTGTATTTAGAAGGTAGCGGTATAGTGAAAACACAAAGCATTCTTATTTCCAGATAAGTATATAAAAGTCTCCCTTCTTATTCCTCTCCTGGGGAAGGATAATTTTAAATGTCGTCAAGTCTTTCTTGGCGACATTTAGTTTTATATGGATCATTTATCTTTGGAATAGAACAACCTCCACTGATATGACAAAGCTCAAAACCTTGTTGCTCATTGCATTTGCCCTGCTTATTGTTATTATTATAGGTGTATGTGCCTGGCCTAAAGCTGGCTCGGATCAAGATTTATCCGTGGCTTATGAAGAACATAAGGAGCAATTAAAATATTTTGAAAGTGGTGATGGGCAAATGGCATATTGGGATGGGGGAGAAGGTCCTGTTATTCTATTGGTGCATGGCGTGCCTACTTCTTCCTGGTTGTATCGAAAAATAATTCCCAAACTTATCAGAAACGGTTTTCGTGTGATAGCCCCGGATATGTTGGGATATGGAGCAAGTGATAAACCCGATGATCCTGAAATGTATACCGCAGATAAAATGGGGCAGCGTTTACTCCGCTTAATGGAGCATCTAAATATCGAGGAGTGGACTCAGGTATTTCATGATGGTGGTGGCTTATGGACCTGGGAAATGCTCATTCAGGATGCTTCAAAAGTCAATCATTTAGTGATGCTGAACACGATTGTTTATGAGGCAGGGTTTAAACCGCCAATACGATTTAAGGAAGGTAAGGTTGCAGAAAAATATGCTAAACAGTATACCACTAAAATGGGGCAGAAAATGGTCATCAATCCTACTTTTAAAAATGGAGTATTAAACAAAGAAGTGATTAATGACAGTATGTTGCAGGGGTATAAAATACCTTTCTTAGATCAATCATCAGCATCCCTTTATTACTTCTTCACGAGGACTTGTAATAAGATTCCGGATTATACAACATTATATCAATCTCTAAATATTCCGCTAACCGTTATTTGGGGAAAAGAAGATGATATGCTGGTTTGGAAAAATATAGAAGAACTAGTGAAGAATAACTTTGACATAAAAGATGAAAATATTCATCTATTGGATGCGAAACATTTTATTCAGGAGGAGAAACCTAAGGAAATATCAGATATAATTGTTCAGGAACTAAAAGGAGAGTAGGATACAAAAGAGAGGATAATTTTTGAATAGAAAATGTAGCTTGCTCTGAGTGGAGATTTCAGGACGTACTACATTTTCTATTTCTAACTATTTCATCAAAAGCTCCAACTCTTCTTCTCCGTTCAGAAATACTTTATTCTTTTCAAATTTAATAGTCGAAGTAATTCCGGTTTTGATATTCCAGAAAATGTATTCGTCCTTTCCGGAAGGGATTAGATAAAGCTCCAGCTTTTTAGGGAATTTTAATTCCTGGAGATGTATCCTGCCATTATGATCTCGGAACGCTCGCCCAAAGAAGGAACCTTGCTCAAAAATAAGTTCGATATATAATTGAAGTTCAAACTTTCCCTCGTATTGTCCAGCTTTAGTATGTAATACATTTACACCTTGGTATACTCCCATCATTTGGTTGAGTTGATTCCATATAGTTGTATATCTATTAAGTACCCGATCAAAAGAGGATTGATACAATAAGACATCCTTTAGAGGTTCGTAATTTCTCAGCTTGAGCAGATCGAAAATATATGCTAATTGGGCATCCGTATTCTTAGTAGGATCATTTAAATGGGGGAATAGTAGCTTTTGGATAGATTGTTCATCTTTGGTCCGAAGCCGAATTTGATGGCCTTTTCTACCTTTTGAAAAACTAATGGCCCTTTCTCCTTTGCCATATACTCCCAGGTGGTTTTCTGCTTTAACTTCCATCTGGATAGGCTTTGGAGGCATTGCTACTGTTCCACCAAATATCAGAGACTCAATAGTATTCATCAGGTCTTCCTTGAGCAATAACTGGCTCATGTGTGTATTGCCCAGAAAAATAACTACGATGTCTTCATCCACGTAATGGTATAAACCTGTAACAACGCCTACCCAACTATCATAACCTCCGTGCTCGATAAGCTGTGTACCTCTTAGTGTTGGATATATTTCCCAGCCATATCCATAATATTCCTGTTCTATTCTAAGTAATTTTTGCCTGGAACTGGGAGACAATATCTTTTGAGAGTGAAAGATTAATTGATACCATTTGTATAAATCTTTAGTGGTAGATAATAGGCCACCAGAGCCTTCTGGCTGAAGGTATATCGGCCTGTCTAGTGGATTTTTTAAATATTGCTCATAGCCTTCAGTCGTCCAGTCAGTATAAGTGGCGATCTGTTCTTTCTGCCAATCTACCAGATTAAAACCGGTACATTTTAATCCATTAGGAAGAAATAGTTCCTCTACAAGGAATTGTTCGTAGTTCTTATTAGATACCACTTCAATGACAATGGCGAGTAAATGGTACCCAAAGTTAGAATAACTAAACCTTTGTCCAGGTGAAGACTCCAGTGGTTTAGCAAGCATCAATTCAATGTATTGCTTAGCAGTTAATGAAGGATGCTCATCCCAATAACCATCTGCCAAACCAGCAGTATGTGTTAGTAATTGATGAATGCTTATTCCTGATTTATCAGAAGGAATATCACGCAAATGGTCTGCTAATTTATCCTGAGTGTTCAGCAAACCCTGCTGCTCCAAATACAGAATGGCAGTAGCAGTAAACTGCTTGGTGAGAGAGCCAACAAGGTAGGCTCTTTCGATATGGTTTTCAGAAGCAGGACTTCCATATTCTGCCTGAAATAATATTTCATCTTTATTCCCAATGAGTAAGCTGCCTGATAGTCCAAAAGACTCTAACCGTTCGAAATAGGAATCAATCGTTTTAGCAGTGCCCTCAAAGGAAGTTTGAGAAAATGCATTGTTTGAAAAACATAAAAGCAGGAGGACAAGGCAATATAAACCTTGTGATCTACAAGGGTAGATCAGGTAGTCGGGTGATTTCATACTTATTGAATTAAATGGTGATTTTACTTAAGTAAGTTTGATTACTTATTTATTTTCGATCTTTTGCAGCCAGTTTTTAGAAGCAGATAATTTGGGGTCAATAGAAAGTGCTTTCCAGAAAGATGCCTTCGCTTGTTTGTAATCTCCATTTCTATAATAAGCTTCTCCGAGGCTGTCCCAGCAATTAGCTTTTTTGGAGAATAAGCGGGTGTTGAGTTTAAATAATTCAATAGCCTGAGAAACAGAGTCTTGCTTAAGCAAAATGTAACCAGCAGTATTTAACAGGGCGTCTTTTGAAGCCTTAGGGTCTATGCCTTTGGTATAGCTATTGAAGTTACTTTCGATAAGGCTGATCCCATTGGCCTGATATTGATGGCATATGGTTTCTGCACGTGTAGGGATCAAGGTATTCTTAGGTTCTGCTTTTTGAATATTGATATCTTCCAAAAAACTAATTGCCTTTCCTGCTGAATTGGCAAGCCAGCCAAAGTTTATTTCGAAACGCTCTTTTTTAGGAACACAGACTTGAATGTTACAGCTGTGAGTGGTTCCAGGGATAGACATATGAACATTAAATTCCTGAATGGTTTTATGCTTTAAACCTACTACATAAGTATATTCAATACCTGCTCTCCTTGCCAGGCCAGAAATATTCGATAGCTGATTAGTAGGGGTTCGTTCGTTTATGGTAAATCGTACGGGGGTATTTTCTAAGTTCGATATTTGAGGCTTCAGCTTTTTAATATAAGCCTGGTTTAGTGTGGTGCTTGCTGGTGCCTTATCTGAGAGGTGCTCTGAAGACAGGAGTATGATACTGTTATTTTCTAGTGTATGAAGTGAGGTATCTCTGGACACATCAATAGTCATTGTATTTGTTGGAGTAGGAGGGAATTCTATTGAAGAACTTGATGAAGATAGATATGTTTTAGGGCTAAATGTATCTTGATTATGGTTGATGGGAAGTGTACTAGCTTTGATAGGAACATTTTTTAGAGAGGGTGGGGTGTCTTCTGAAATTGTTCTTTCTGAAGTGTAGTCATAATTAATAATAATAATAATAGAAAGAATGAACAGTAATGAAAATGATGTTAGGCTAAATATCCATCCTTTATGAATGGTCAACCAGTGACTAACCGTACCAGAAAAACCTGATGCTAACGTTTGATGGAACCTATTCCGTATTTCGATAAATGAAGCCTTTGGTTCTTCCTGTCTGGCCAGTTCAAACAATCTATCTAGTTCTTTATTGTAATTTGTCATCATTCTGCTTTGTTATTTTGAGTTTATTGGGGTTTCGAGTAATAGCTGAGCGAGTTTTTCTCTTCCTCTTTGTAATCGCTTTTTTACAGCTGACTCAGAAACTTGATGAATAGCAGCAATCTCTTTGATTGAAAATCCGGATATTTCGAAAAGGAGGATGCTTTCCTGCTGCTCTGTAGGTAGTTTAGCAATAGCTCGATATAATAGCTGGACTTCTGTGGTACTAGCTGGACGGGTATCGTCAGGGATGTTATTGATTACTTCACTATCCAGGTTAAAGACTTCTCTTTTTTTTCTATTCTTGTTGGAAATTAATCGGATACAGATACCAAAGAGGAAAGAGAGAAATGCTTTTTCAGATTGCAAGCTTTCAAACTTTTGGTAAGCAATTAGTAAAGTATCATTCATTAAATCCCGAAAATCCATTCGCCCAATAGCTTTTGCTCGGCAAAAGCGCTCGAAGCTGTTGTGAACAGGCTCGTACATCATCATGAATTTCTTCTGTTTTTGCTTATTCATTGAATACTTGATTTCATATTATCCAGCTGTTAAGTGTAATGAATTGATGAAAAGTGACAGGAGAAGTGATTTTTTGTGTAGAAGTTACCTATTTAAAAGGTATTTCATTTCATTGTAAGCACTGAACAATGATTTGTTCCCAATGTTATTTACAGATAATAACATTAGGAATTAAGCATGAATGATCGTCAGTCCTGGAATTTACAGCATACCTATAAGACACTCTCAGATAACCTATATAGCGTACAGCAACCCACGCCTGTAAGCAAGCCTCAATTAGTACGATTTAATAAACTATTAGCACAAGAACTAGGGCTTGACTTTTTGGGCGTTCAGGATGATCAGTTAGCTTCTGTATTTTCAGGCAATGTTCTTCCTAATGGAGCAGAGCCGATTGCACAGGCTTATGCCGGGCACCAATTTGGTTATTTTACTATGCTTGGAGATGGAAGAGCAGTACTATTGGGAGAACAGGTAACGCCCGATGGAAAAAGATATGATATCCAGCTAAAAGGAGCAGGACAAACTCCTTATTCGAGAAGGGGAGACGGGAGGGCTACCTTAAGTTCTGTTCTGCGAGAGTATTTGATGAGTGAAGCCATGCATTATTTGGGGATACCTACAAGTAGGAGTTTAGCTGTTGTCAGGACAGGAGAACAAGTATATCGTCGACCGATTCAGGAAGGAGGAATATTGACGCGGGTTGCATCCAGTCATATTCGGGTGGGTACTTTTGAATATATCCGCCAATATGGTAAGCAGGAAGAGTTAAAACAGTTTATGGAATATGTGATTCAGCGGCATTATCCTAACCTTATCAATATGCCTAATGCAGCTCTAGAATTGCTTAAAGCAGTAATGCATCAACAAATCGATCTGATTGTACACTGGACAAGAGTAGGCTTCATACATGGAGTTATGAATACGGACAATATGAGTATTGCTGGTGAGACGATTGATTACGGGCCTTGTGCTTTTATGAATACCTATAACCCAGCTACTGTTTTTAGTTCTATAGATACTAATGGCCGCTATGCCTTCGGCAATCAAATACGTATTGCTCATTGGAATCTTTCTGTATTTGCGGGTACTTTACTGCCTTTGATGGCTGAAGATGAAGAGAAAGCGATAGCAATTGCCAGAAGAGAATTAGATCGATTCCCTGCATTATTTTCCGCAAAATGGTATGCAATGATGGGACAGAAACTGGGGATTCAATCCTTAAAGGAAGAGGATGCTGCCCTGATCGATGAGCTTTTAGATTTAATGAAAAAACATAAGGCTGATTTTACCAACCTTTTCATAGCCCTGACACATCAAGAAGTATTGGGGGAAGACATCTTTAAAGCGGATGAATTCAAGCAATGGCAACTTAAATGGCAACAAAGAATCATTCAGGAAGGAGAATGGGAATCGGTACAACAATTAATGAAAAACCAAAACCCTGCATTCATTGCCAGAAATCATTTAGTGGAAGAAGCATTAGAAGCTGCAACTACCGGGGATATGGCACCTTTTGAAAAACTACTAGAAGCGCTTTCTGATCCTTATAAAATACAAAATGCTGACTTCACTGTTCAATCAGTGCCTATAGGTTTTGATCAACAGTATCAGACTTTTTGTGGAACTTAATATTTAATTTGCCCTGACACTTACTTATATCAATTTCAAAAAATAAATGCCATCAGCCTTATAACTGATGGCATTATTATTATGAAGTTGTTTGATGGTCTAATAAACAACTGCCTGTAATCAATGTTAGTAAAAGTCGTACAACCTGTAGCTTTTATAAAGCACGCTGGCGCAAGTCACGGACATTTCTGTACCGCTTACCTATTACAGATTTAAGTTCTTTTCGAGCAAAAAATATACGACTTTTCACAGTGCCAAGAGGTAGATTTAAGTGATCTGCAATCTCTTGATACTTGTACCCATGATAGTGCATGACAAATGGAATCTTTATACTGTCATCCAGTTCTTCAATCATTTTAGTAAGTTCTTTCATGAGTATATTGGATTCTGCCTGATTGGAAATAATGGTTTTGCCAGAATTAATGTAGTATAGATTGTCTGTTGAATCCATGATCGTATTGGCCTTCATCTTCTTTCTGTAATTATTTATGAAAATATTTTTCATAATAGTGAAGACCCATGCTTTGAAGTTGGTACCAGGCCGGAATTTTTCACGATTAGTCATTGCTCGGTAAGCCGTTTCCTGGAACAAATCCTTCGCATCTTCCATGTTCTTGGTAAGATTGTAGGCAAATGAATTTAAAAGTGTAGTTACCTGTTCAAAACGATTATCAAATTCGGTTGTAGACATGACTGACAAGCTTTTGTTTATATACGTATCTAAAGACGTATGTGGATTAAGTGTCGAATCAAAGATAATAATTTGTTAAACAAAATGCAATTATTTGTACTGTATGTGCTCTTTTGTGGAATGTGGCGCTTGTTTAGTTTTTGGATTTTAAATGTAAATAGTTAATTATCAGTAATTTATGTTAAAAAATAGACATCCATTTGTTTTTGAAAATTTCAATAAAAAATGAAAATAAGCTTGTTTTGTTGATTTTTTTGTGCTTGATTTCATACTTTTAGACTGGAAAACGGACAAATTATGGAGGGAATAGGAATAGTGTTCAAGTTTAGCGCTTGAAAGTTCAACAAAAAATAAGTAGAAAAAAGCTTGATTTACTTCTGAGCCTTAGCCACCAGATATAAGGCTACGAGTGAGAACATGGCGTTGGGAAACCATATGCCTACAATTGTTGGTATAACCTGTCCTGTTGCAAATACCACTGCAAATCTGGATAGGAAAATGAACATGGCCCCTATGCCCACGCCTATAGCAAGGTGTAAGCCAATTCCGCCTCTTACCTTTCGGGCAGCAACAGCCATGCCTATAATAGTGAGTATGAATATGGTAAATGGTTCAGCCGATCGGCGATGATATTCGATTTCGTATTTTTTGGTATTACCTACTCCTCGTTGCTTCTGCTTACTAATGTATTCACTGAGTTCGGCAGAAGTCATCATAGTATGCTGTTCCTTATAGTCGACAAAGTCAGCAGGAGTAAGATTGAGAGTAGTATCTTTTTGTTTACCTTTTCCTATGATAAGGCTTTCCTTTCGACCATCGAATGTTCGTTCTTCATAGTTGCGCAATCGCCATTTATCAGGAGGGCCCACCCATTCAGCAGTATTGGCTTTAAGGAGGTATACTAGTTCATTATTCTTAAAGTTTTCTAGGCGAAATTTACGGGCAGTGCTATCTCGTTTGCGATAATAGTTGATGTATACTTTACTGTCAGGTGATAGAAACATGTGTACATCCTGTGTCTTTCCTTTATCATTGGTGGTCCAAATATAGGCATGCTCTACATCGAGGCGGAGTTTGTTTCCGAGTGGTATTAAATAATGATTACCTATCAGATGCATAATCGCAATGATACTGGCTGATATCATATAGGGTCTCATCAATCGGCGGAAACTAACACCCGCATTAAAGATGGAGATAATCTCAGAGTTGGAAGCCATCCGAGAGGTAAAGAAGATAACAGCAATCAGAGTGTAAAGAGGCCATAACAAGCCACCTATATAACCTATAAAACCAGGGTAGTACTCGAGAAAAATTTCTCTCCTGGTGATATCACTTTCTATAAACTTTTCTACTTTCTCACTGAAATCAATGATCACCGAAATCATAGTAAAGATGAGCACGGCAAAAAAGAACGTACTCATAAATTTCTTGATGATATATCTATCCAGCTTTGGTAGCATTTCTACTTTTTGTTACTTAAATACGTCCCTATTCTATTGATTGCTCGGTTTTTATATGGTCATTTGTTACCTATTCACTATATCTCCTTTAAGCAAAATCCCATCTTAGTATTATAAAACCGACATATTCAACACCCAAAGTTACTTCAGGTTTCCTCAATTACAACCTGGTTTGCACTTTCTTAACCATTGCGTCTTTCCAACTGGCAAAATCACCGGCTGCTATATGTTTTCTAGCTTCACCTACGAGCCATAAGTAAAAACTTAGGTTGTGAAGGCTGGCAATTTGCGCACCCAATAATTCCTTGCAATGCATGAGGTGGCGAAGATACGCTTTTGAGTAGAATCGGCTGGTTTCACAGGGTCCATTTGGATCAATAGGGCTGAAATCCTCTTTCCACTTAGCATTTTTTATATTGATAATTCCTTCTTGAGTGTATAAAAGGCCATGGCGAGCATTTCGGGTAGGCAATACACAATCAAACATATCAATACCAAGGGCGATGCACTCCAATATATTAGCAGGTGTACCTACTCCCATCAGATAACGAGGTTTATCTTTTGGAAGTACATTACAGACGATATCGGTCATTTCGTACATCTCTTCAGCAGGTTCTCCAACAGAAAGCCCTCCGATTGCATTGGCTTCCCGCTCGAAACTGGCTATTGTTTCGGCGGAAGCGATTCTTAAATCTTTATAAGTACTACCTTGAACAATAGGAAACAAGGTTTGATAATATCCATAGAGTGATGGCTCTTTGTCGAAATGTTCACAACAACGTTTTAGCCAACGATGTGTAAGCCCCATCGATTTTTTTGCATAATTATACTCACAAGGATAAGGGGTACATTCATCAAATGCCATGATGATATCTCCACCGATAGACCGCTGGATATCGATGGCCTTCTCAGGGGTGAAAAAATGTTTGGAGCCATCAATATGCGATTGGAAGGTTACCCCTTCTTCTGTAATTTTTCGCCTATGGCTTAGAGAATAAACCTGATAACCACCACTATCTGTCAAGATAGGCTTGTCCCATCCATTAAAACGATGCAAGCCTCCTGCTTTTTCAAGTATTTCAGTACCTGGGCGTAAGTATAAATGGTAAGTGTTGCCAAGTATGATTTGGGCTTTAATGACTTCTTCCAGGTCGCGCTGCTGCACACCTTTTACAGTGCCCAATGTGCCTACGGGCATAAAAATGGGCGTTTGTATCGTGCCATGTGCAGTTGTGATTGTACCAGCACGAGCTTTACTTCCTACGTCTTTATGTTCTATATTAAATGTAAGCAAATCAATATTCTTTGATTCATTGATCTTGTAGTTTAATCAATGAAGTTATTTTTAAGCACGGCTACGGTGTTTGTCCAGGCGTAAAAGTACAGCAATCATAATTGTGAATCCTAATAGAGAGGATCCTCCTTTACTTATGAATGGTAATGGGATTCCTATAATTGGCGTAAGCCCCATAGTCATACCTATATTTACAAAAAAGTGGATAAAGAGAATACCTACCACACTATAAGCATAATACCGAGCAAAATCCGTTCGCTGCCGTTCTGCAATAATTGTTATTCTTAAAAGGAGTAAAAAAAACAAGGAAATAATACCAAATGAGCCGATGAATCCTTGTTCTTCTCCTATAGTGCAAAAAATGAAGTCCGTTGATTGCTCTGGTACGTAATTCAGTTTTGTCATAGTGCCTTCCAGAAAACCTTTTCCCTGAAGGCCTCCAGAGCCAATTGCTGTTTTAGATTGTTCCAGATTGTAAAGCGATCCTCTTTGGTCACATTTACTAGGTTGTAGCCAAACATTAATACGATCCTGCTGGTGTGGCTTTAGGACGTTGTTGAAAGCATAGCTGGCTGCATAGGCAATTCCGCTACCTATGATAAGAAAAAATAGGGAAAGATATACAAGGCGTGCATTGCGTTGTTGCCATTGGAAAATAGACATGGCAAGGAATAGTAAGCCTATGCCGCCCAGTACATATTCTGTATAATCTAACTGATAAAAATAATAAGCCCCAGCACCTATTGCTATTACTCCTCCCAGCCAATAAAGTCGATTACGGCTTTTAATATTATAAGCTAAAAAAAACAAGGCCAATAGTATAAGGCAAATGGTGATAATAATAGGAGCGAAAACGAGGCCCGCAATCAATAAGGCCACTAAAAAGAATCCAACAATGTATATGTTTGGCGAAAGCCCTGCTCTATACAAAACCACTAAAAAAGAAGTAAATACAAGTGCTGATCCAGCATCAGGCTGTGCTAAAATTAATATAATAGGTAGCAAAAGAAGCCCTGCTACGGTCATTTGTGATCTTAGATTACGAAGATCAGTACTATAGTTGCTTAAAAAAGCGGCAACTGCCAGGCAGGTACCAAACTTGGCTATTTCTGATGGTTGCAAAGAGAAGCCACCAAAGGAATACCAGGAAGTAGCCCCTTTGATAGTAGTCCCTAAAAAAAGGACGAAAAAAAGCAGCGCCATTGATATGATATAAATAGGGTAGGCGAAGGTCTGCCAAAAATTGCTGTCAAAAAGCATGATTGCAGCAAAAACCAAGCCGCAGATACCTATCCAGATTGTTTGTTTACCCGCAGAGGTGCTGAAAAAATCTCCCCAACCCATTACTCTAAACTCCTCATATCCTACTGAAAAAATCATCAATAAGCCTACTACTGTTAAAGCTAGGCAAAGGGAAAAAGCTATCCAGTCTATTTTCCTTAAAATGGTACTATTATCTCCTCTTTGCAGGCTCCTACTCCTTCCCATTATATTTATTCCGAATTAGTACTTTTATTAATAACGGCCAATAAGCTCTCGCGGTGTAATAGCATCATCCTTAACGAGATAAATACCAGGATAATCCTGTTCGAGTATATACTTGAGGCGTAGAGCTTCTAGTTTGGTCGCAAATGCCCCTGCTCTCAACTTATAATAAGGTGCTGAATGGACCCAATCAACAGGGATAGAAGGATATCTATATTGGAAAGACTGCTTGACATTTTCAAGGCGCTGACGGTCAGGGGTTGCCATAATTTGTATACGCCAACCTGTTACGGTGGAGCGTGCCTTGTTTAATTCTGTGAAACGGTCCATCATCTGCCCGATAGGGGCATCTTCTTCTATTAAGACGTTTTGTGCCTCAATAGATGTCCATGCTCCCAGTGCAAATAATAATAGAATAATTGTACGTATTATCATAGTATTAGCGTATCACTTCTTTGATGCTTACAAATATAGTACTTTTAACTTCTAAAAGCTATTTCTGGAATGCAATGAGAGGAGGGGAGGTATATAACTGTTTGGTAAATGAGCCTGCTAGTTAGGAAAGAAACGAGACTAAGCCTGTTAATTCTTAAACCTCAATGACTGAATATAAACTCCAAACATACTTGGATTTACTCATTTAGCTACCATCTAGTAGGTGGGCTAGCTCTTGAACTTGAACTTACCCTGGTGTTTTATCCTACCAACTTAGGGCCTGAAGAAGTACCCAGGCGAGATGCACCAGCTTCGACAAAACGTTGAGCATCTTCAGGAGTGCGAATGCCACCTGATGCTTTAATTTTTGCTTTCTTACCAACGGTTTCGCGCATCAAATTCACCGCTTCGATCGTTGCGCCTGTTCCGCTAAAACCTGTTGAAGTTTTGACGAAATCGGCCCCAGATTTCACGCATAACTCGCACACTTTCTTTATCTCTTCAGAAGTGAGTAGTCCTGTTTCAAGAATGATTTTTACTTTTTTGCCCTTAAGGTGAGTTGCCGTTACAATGCTTTCAATATCATTAGCAACGTAGTTCCAGTTGGAATTTTTTACGGCACAAAGATTGATAACGGCATCTACTTCATCTGCTCCTTCATCAATAGCTCTTTTTACTTCCTCTACTTTTGCAGGAGTAGTGTTATAACCTAGTGGAAAGCCAATAACAGTAGCCACCTTAACAGGAGAATTTTCTAGGATATTGGCAGCCAAGCTTACGTAAAAAGGAGGAATACATACCGCTGCAAAATTGTGAGTCATTGCTTCTTCACATATGCGCTGGATATCTTGAGTATTACAATCTGGCTTAAGAATAGTATGATCGATGTAACTCGATAAGTTCATCGGCTTTTCCGGGTTTAGTCAATGAAATTAGTGCTGAAAAAACCTACAATTGAGGCTTTAATGAAGGCGCAATATATTACAAAAATCTGTTACCCTCTATATTTCTGAGTGTTAATGCCATTTTGTTAACATTATTTTTCCGTGTTTTTTTTCATAGAAAATAATAATGCGAGCCAAAGTAATAAAACTCTGACTCGCATTGCATTGATAATCAATTGGGTATGTTTTTACCTTCTTGATTTACTATCTGCCATGGCAGTGTTTATATTTTTTACCACTTCCACAAGGGCAAGGGTCGTTACGGCCTACTTTCTTGTCATTGCGTTTGAATGTCTGTGGTTTCGGGCGTCGGCTTACTCCTTCTGCTGCGCGACGGGCTGCCATTTCCTCTTCGCTACGGTTAGTACGGACCTTACTGAGGTCTGTACGTTGTTCTCTTGCTTGTTCCAAAGTGCTTCCATCAGAAAAGACGATGGTACCTTTAGATAGGTAAGCTGTTGTATCTTCATTGATGTTATAAATCAATTCTTCAAAGAGATTATAAGCTTCCATCTTATAGATTACCAATGGATCTTTCTGTTCGAACGAAGCAGCCTGAACAGATTCTTTTAGTTCATCCATGGAACGTAGGTGTTCCTTCCATTTACTATCTATAATAGAAAGGGTAACTGCTTTTTCTATATCACGCTGAATGGATTTTCCATTGCTTGCTACTGCTTCTGCAATATCAGCAGTGATAGGCAGTGGATTGGAACGGCCATCCGTAAATGGAATTAAAATGCGTTTGAACTGTGGCCTGTTTTCATGTACATCTCGTATACGAGGCATCAACAGATCGGTAATTTGCCCCATTTTACGCTGATAGAATTCTTCAAACTGCTGCTGAAAGCGCCCTGCAATTTCGTCTATAGGCCCTTCTTTGAAATCAATAGCATCTATCTGTGGGTCTAAGCCTAGTACCCCTAATGATGCACGGCGGAAAGATTCAAAGTCACCGGCTTCGCGATGTTCTACAACCAGGCTTTCTGTAAGGGAGCTGAACATATTGTTCAAATCTACAGAAAGGCGATCACCAGAAAGTGCATTGACACGTTTCTTGTAGATTGCTTCCCGCTGTATATTCATTACGTCATCATACTCAAGTAGTCGCTTACGAATACCAAAGTTGTTCTCTTCTACTTTCTTTTGAGCACGCTCAATAGACTTTGTAACCATGGAGTGCTGAATAACCTCTCCTTCCTGGTGGCCCATACGGTCCATTAGCTTGGCAATACGCTCCGATTGGAAAAGGCGCATCAGGTTGTCCTCCAGAGAAATATAGAACTGGGAACTACCAGGGTCTCCCTGTCGTCCAGCACGGCCTCGTAACTGGCGGTCTACACGACGAGAATCGTGGCGTTCAGTACCAATAATGGCTAAACCACCTGCTTGTTTCACCTGTTCACTGATCTTGATATCCGTACCACGACCAGCCATATTGGTCGCAATGGTAATATTTCCAGGCTTACCTGCTTCGGTTACAACCTCTGCTTCCCGCTGATGCTGTTTTGCATTGAGCACATTGTGATTAAGACCTTTAAGTTGAAGCATCCGGCTAAGCTTCTCGGATATATCTACGGAGGTAGTACCTACCAGTATTGGACGCCCTTGAGCAGAAAGCTGTTCAACTTCATCAATGACCGCATTGAATTTTTCTCTGGCAGTTTTAAATACCATGTCTTCCCGGTCATCTCGCACTATAGGACGGTTAGTTGGAATCACTACAACATCCAGTTTGTAGATTTCCCAAAGTTCACTGGCTTCTGTTTCCGCTGTACCGGTCATACCAGCCAGTTTGTGATACATGCGGAAGTAGTTTTGTAATGTTACAGTAGCGTATGTTTGGGTGATATCCCCAACTTTTACATTTTCCTTTGCCTCTAAGGCCTGGTGAAGCCCATCAGAATAACGGCGGCCTTCCATCATACGACCTGTCTGCTCATCTACAATCTTTACCTGGCCATCGATTACTACATACTCCTGATCTTTTTCAAATAAAGTATACGCTTTAAGCAACTGGCTAATGGAGTGTAATCGTTTCGACTTTACTGCAAAGTCTTGAGACAGTTGACGCTTTGCTTCTTCTTTTTCTTCATCATTAAGTTCTTCATTGCTATTGATCTCAACCATTTGAGATGCAATATCAGGCATCACGAAGAACTCATCATCATCGGTTCCTTTCGAAAGGAACTCTGCACCCCGTTCAGTCAGCTCAACCTGGCGGTTTTTCTCATCAATAGTGAAGTACAAAGGCTCATCAGCAAGGTGCATGTTTTTAGATTGCTCCTGCATGTAGAAGTTTTCAGCTTTTTGCAGCGTCACCTTCACACCATCTTCACTCAGGAATTTAATCAGTGGGCGGTACTTAGGTAAAGAACGATAAGCACGTAATAATGCCATACCAGCCTGCCCTTCCTGATATCCAGTTTCTCCTTCTTTGAATAGTTTTTTTGCTTGCGATAGGTACTCCGTTGCCAGTTTTCGCTGAGCAGCAATAAGGCGTTCTACATTTGGGCGTAGTGCATTGTACTCTTGTTCATCGCTTCCCTGCGGTACCGGTCCGGAAATAATCAATGGCGTACGTGCATCATCGATTAATACTGAGTCTACCTCATCAATCATACAGAAATGGTGCTTCTTCTGTACCATCTCATCTGTAGAGCGTACCATGTTATCACGTAGGTAGTCAAAACCAAATTCGTTATTGGTACCATAAGTGATATCACACATGTAAGCATTCTTACGTTCCTGTGAATGAGGCTTGTATTTATCTATACAATCTATTGTAAGGTGTAGAAATTCAAAAACAGGGCCTACCCATTCAGAGTCACGACGAGCCAGGTAGTCGTTTACAGTTACTACGTGCACCCCTAGGCCAGACAAGCCATTAAGATAAGCAGGTAGAGTCGCAACCAGGGTTTTACCTTCCCCTGTCTGCATTTCTGCAATCTTACCATCATGCAGTACCATACCACCAATCAACTGCACATCATAATGGACCATATTCCAGGTAACATCTCCTCCTGCAGCTTGCCAGCTATTCTTCCAGGTCGCATTATTGCCATCAATGGTCACATAACTTTTATTGGGTATTGCAGCCAATTCTCTGTCATGTTCGGTAGCAGTAACAACAATTGTCTCATTTTGCGAAAATCGACGAGCGGTTTCCTTAACTACGGCGAAAGCTTCAGGAAGTATTTCTTTTAGTACTTCCTCAAGCTTGGTATCGCGTTCTTTTTTCAGCTCATCTATTTCACCAAAAAGTTCTTCCTTGTGGTGGAGATCTTCTGAAGTATCTGCCTCCGCTTTAATTTCGTCAATTTCTTTATCTATATCAGAGAGATATTCAGCGATACGTTCGCGGAACTCTAGCGTTTTATTCCGCAGCTCATCATTGGTGAGCTTTTCATAGCTTTCAAAAAACTCATTTACTTCTTCTACAATCGGCATGTAGGTATTTACATCCCGGTCGTACTTGGTACCAAAGACTTTTTTGAGCGAATTACTGATGGATTTAAACATATCTTGATATTTCCAATGTTGTCAAATGTAGAAGTACTTGCTAACAGCCTCAGGTACGAAGTGCTAACAAATACCGCGCAAAGATAAGTATAATTGTGGCGATTGTATACCTATATACGTAGCCTCCTCACAATTCATTCCAAATGATGGATTTACGCCAAATTGGCGGGAAATTAATTCCTCTATTTATGCTTTTAATCAAGAAAACTAAAGAGCACTTAAGTTGTTTCCTCATGAAAGATGAGAATATGTATAAACCACTTCTTTTTTTTATTTTGTCAGGGATAATGCTCTCTGTGCTGACATCTTGTCAGTCTTCTTCGAAAAAGGACATTCGTAATTATTATTTTCCTCTTAAAGAACTGAAAGAAGGACTGGTCTACGAATATGAAGCAATTAATAGCGATTCGCTTACACCAGCCTACTGGTATTATCGTTCTTTGATTAGTGAGAAAGGAGTTTATATGACTGCTACTTACTATGAATATGATTTGGTGCCCTTGCAATTAGTAAAAGAAGAATACCTCAGTAATGGAATGCTTACTACTGAGGTGATGCTTTATAGCCGGCCTGATTCAAGTGGAAAACAACAGCGTATTAATACGGAAGTGGTGCACGGTAATGCTTTTCCATTTGAAGTTTCTGATTCAGGTGGGGTATTCCTTTATAAATTACAATGGGAACCTTCCGATGACCCTGGAGCAGAAATACGGCTGATTAAAAATAGGAGATATAGTGGAGATACTACAATTGTCTACAATGAAGAACGATATCCTGCCGTTATATTTGATGTAAAAGAATTAGCAGAATACGATAAAGAAGGTGTATTTGAACAAGCATCTGAAAGTAGAGAAATATATGCTAAAGGTTTAGGCCTGGTATACTATAGCAAACGCGTCTCTGGAAGCCTTGTATGGGCTTATCAACTAAAGCGCCGCTATCCAATGAAAGACTTGGAAGAAAAATACGAGCAGCGCATTATTACGAGAAACAGCAACGAATGATGAGAGAGCGTTTATTCAAAACTATATTTATTTTCTTTTTTTCTTTTCCTTTTATACTGGCGGCTCAAGTAGAAGCTCCTTCCCTGAGTTGCATAAGTGGCGACTCTTTGTACTGGGAAATTCCTAATAATAATTGTGGCCCCTTTAATGCCTATTTAATATATGCTAGTCAGAATGAAGCGGGTCCTTATACTCTATTGACCACAATTACCAATCCAGCGCAGGTTTCCTATCATCATGAAGACCCTGGAGTGAGTACCTGGTATTATTATATGGAAAGTGATAATGACTGTCCTGGAGAAACAATCCTTCAGTCAGATACATTGGATAACCGTATGCCAGAATCACCTGTATTCGAATTTGTTAGCGTTGATGGTACGGATGTAGTGATTAATTGGTCTCCCAGCCCTTCTCCAGAAGTGATTGGATATATTATTTCTCGAAATATTGCTGGTCAGGGCACTATCGCAATTGATACTGTTTTTGTAGGAAATACCTATACTGATGTAGGTGCAAATCCCGATCAATTATCAGAGGTATATTTCTTGGAAGCATTAGATGCTTGTGGCAATAGAAGCCTGATTAGTAATCCTCATAATACCATCCTCCTGGATGCAAGTACTCCATCAGTTTGTGATCGTAGTATCAATTTGAGTTGGAACGCTTATGATGGATGGCTATCCGGAGTTGAAGAGCAGGAGATTTGGGTTTCTAAAAATGGTATGGCGGCTGTTCCGGTAGCTACTATTTCAGGTAGTGCTACCAGCTATGACTATGAAGAGATTGATGACCAGGCAAATTATTGCTTTACGATTAGGGCTAAAGCGAATGGACAAGAGTGGTATTCTCGCTCAAGTGAGATTTGTGTATTTGCAGATGTGATTCAGCGCCAAAGCTACCTGATTGCAGCAAATGCTACTGTGGATAATAATGGAAATGTACTCTTCAGTTGGTTGTGGAATGATAATGCTGAATTGATTTCTTATTCCATACAGCGCTCGACAGATAATACAAGCTTTACCGCTATAGAGCAGCTTAATACTCCATTTTCGCAGATGCCACAGGAGGCTTATCAGGATGTAAATGTCAATCCGGAATTAGGCCCTCTTTATTATCAGGTGGCTTCCGTAGATGAATGTGATGAAACGGTAAGCTCAAATATAGTAAGTACCATTTTCCTCCAGGCTGCTCGGGAAGGTAATAATGTGAACCTCAATTGGTCGCCTTATATAAATGAACTGGCCAATGTAGAGTCTTATACCCTTTATCGGATAAGTGACGCAGGAACTGCCCTGATCAATACTTTTGATGCTAATACATTCAGCACAACTGATTTCCTGAGCACAGGTGAATTGGAACAGCTACAGGTTTGTTACTATATAGAAGCAGCTGCAAGCATAGAGGTACCTGATGGTACTATTTTATCAGTGGAAAGCCGTTCGGCAGAAGCTTGTGTAAGCCAGGATGCCGGAGTATATATCCCCAATGCCTTTTCTCCCAATGGAGATGGAAGAAATGATGAATTTCGGTCTTATCTGCAATTTGGAGCACCCACAGATTATCAATTACAGGTTTTTGATCGTTGGGGAGGACTGCGTTTTGAAAGCTCTGATATTGATCAAGGTTGGGACGGAACGACAAAAGGCAAAAATGCCCCTATAGGCTTATACCTATACTATCTTCATCTGGAACAAGGCAACGGAACAATCATAGAACGCAGTGGCGAGATTTCTTTATTGAGATAAAGCCCTAAAGGCTAATATTTTTGAAACCTTTTCCCGTTGGATACAGTTTGCTATATGTGGCTTGCAAGGATTTTTATATTCTATCGTGCAAAAGCTATAGCAAAATAAAAAAAATTGTATATTTGCCTTCCGCTAGCCAAAGGGCTGGCAATTTTTATAAAAATGGTCGGGTGGCCGAGTGGCTAGGCAGAGGTCTGCAAAACCTCGTACAGCGGTTCGAATCCGCTTCCGACCTCAAAGCATTTCAACGCCTCTCCGCGATAGCGGAGGGGCGTTTTGCATTTATAGCCCCGCCAAATGCTCGCATTTGAAAGGGGCTATAAATGCAAAACGCGAACCCGTTAGGGTAGGCGTTGAAATGCTTTGTAGCGCCCCCCTTTTCGGATCACGCAAGTAATCCGCTAACTCATTCTAATGATCACTCTTCATTTGAAAGGATCTATAAATGCAAAACGTTAACCCGAAAAGGTAGTCGTTGAAAGGTTTTATAGCGCCCCCCTTTTCGGATCACGCAAGTAATCCACTAACTCATTCTAATGATCACTCTTCATTTGAAAGGGTCTATAAATGCAAAATGTCAACCCGTTAGGGTAGTCGTTGAAAGGTTTTGTAGCGCCCCTTTTTCGGATTACGCAAGTCATCCACTAACTCATTCTAATGATCACCCTTCATTTGAAAGAGTGCATAAATACAAAACACTAACTCGATAAGCGGACACTAAAAAAACGTTGCCTCACTTCCATCACTCAACAAGCTCCAATATCTTCTGCATATTCGGATCTAAATTGTTTTTATACTCCGAAAAGCTTAGCACATTAAAGTAAGTAGGTTCAATCCATTTTCTTTTATCATTAGCGTCAGCGTCTTGCCAGTATTTATTGGAAGCACTAGCAGTAAGTTTACTTTTGGGGAGGGTGATGGGATTGTCTTCACCAACGAAGTTTGGACTGGAGCCGGTATATTCACCAACAAAAATTGCATTGGTTTTTTGCTCTAGATTGGTTGCTAGATTCATGGCAGCAGAAAAGGTTCTTCTTCCGATGATTACGTATAAATTTCCTTTTTTATTGATCTTGTCCGACTGTAGAATACGGGTGATGATTTCATTATTCAACTGATTGTTCCCACCTGAATTTAATCGAATGTCGATCACTAATTTTTCAACATTATGCTCATTAATGAATTGAAAAAGTTCTTCACAAAATGTCTTAAGATCTTTCTGTGGATTGGAGAAGACTACATTTAACTGAAAATAAACCATTGATTTTTCTTGAATATGCTCAAACCAGTAAAAATCATCGGGGAAGTTGTTAATCCGTTTTAAGTATAGAGGTAAAGGATTGGGGGAAGCATCATGTGCGGTGATCCAGTCTGGCCTGACATCCAAAAACCGCACTTTGTTTATATCAAATAATTCAGCAGCAATTTTTTCAGTAGTGATGTTGTTATCTGAATCTTTTACTTCTAGTGTTACATTTAGGATGTCGTCAGTAAGGTTTAACGCATATAATATCTCAGGAATGGTCATATATACTTCTATCCCTAATACTTTTATCCATTGATCATTGTCTTTGGGAGTGATTGTTCTTAAGCGCTGCTTCACTTTACTGATAGGAACACCTCCAATTGATATCAATTCTTTTCCCACTACGTCTTTGTATTGAGAGGCAGCTCCCTTAATAAAAACGCCATCTTTGAAGTCTTGAAATGCAATAGGTATTTGGTGAAATTGATACTCCCCCTGGAAGGGAACGTAAATTGACGTATGGCCATCTCCAACCCTGGAAATGATTTTCATGGCTTCTGTTATGACTTCATGATCTTTAAGTTGCGGAATTTTGGCAGTTAATTGGTCAAAACTTCTATCCCATTCTTTTTGGGTCATTAACCTGAATAGGTTGAAATGCTCCGCTTCAAATTGCTCTTTTAGGAAGTTTAAGTCTTCTTCCCAATTTGCCACTCTAATGGTTTGATCTTTTGTTATAGTATTACCTGGGTTTGAAAGATCATTTTTTACAGTGCAGGAAAACATGAACACACAAAGGCCGATAAGGAAGAATGAATATTGAATACTCAAAGGGTAAATGCTAGTGATTTTTTTCACCTTTTCTATTTTTTTCATTGTATCTAAAAATTTTAAATCCAATGCAAATAGAAGGCCTTAACCTCGTGAAATCGACCTATTTTCTAATTTGGGACACATTCGTAGCATTTAATTTCTTAAACTCGTATGGAGTGATGCCAGTATGGGATTTAAAAATGCGATTGAATGAAGATTTGCTGGAAAAACCAGATTCCAAAGCAATGGCCAGGATGGTTTTATGAGAGTCGTTAGGGTCGATAATTCTCTTCTTAAATTCTTCTACGCGATAGTGATTAATGAAATTCTGGAAAGATTTTTCAAAACCCTGATTGAGTATTTGTGATAAATGGTGGGTAGGAATGTTAACCGCTTTTGCCAGCGCTTCAATTTTTAATTCACTATTTAGGAAAGGGCTTTCCCTCTCCATGTACTCCACTATAGTCTGTTTCAGCGAATCTATTTTTTCTTTATGTAGTGATGAGGTCTTGTATCTTGGACTTCTCTTGATAACCAATGAATTGGCCTCAGAGAGAACAATCATTGGGTATTTAACTGCCATAAAAGCAATACTATATATAAGGGCTATTAAAAGTAAAGCTATAAACTTTGGACTTCCAACGAGCGCTTTTAATCCTAAAAACTTTATAGAAACAAAGTATACTGATGATAGTACGGCGGCAATAATAATGAGCAAAAGAAAAGTACTAAACCACCAAAGAATTTGCTTCGTATTGTTTTGGTACTTAACAAGCTTTTTAGTTTTAGTTAGATTGTTAATAATCTGATAGGAAAGTATAAGGTATGCGCTCAATTGAACGGCTTTTAAGAGTTCAATGATGGGAATGTAAATAGGAAGGCTGTTATTTATATTATTGGCACTTATTGAATTTGAAGCTAACTCAATGAGAGTTAAAAAAGCAAACAGTATAAAGAAAGGAACAAAGTGGTAAATATGCCCTCTCGTACTTTTATAGTTCTCTTTTAAAGAATGACTGAAAAAAAAGTATAGGCTAGGGCCAATCAATAAAGGAGAAGAAATAGACAGGATTCTTAAAATAATCCGATATGGATAGCTAATTAACTCATTTGAAAGCTCAAAAAGTATATGAGCACAAGCAGCAAATATCAGAAGGCTGATGTATCTGTTTTGTAATACATTAGACTTGTTGAATACTAATAAACTTACAATCAGATAAATCCCTTGTGCCAGCCCAACTACTAAAAGAATATTCCAAAAATCCATGGAGCTAAATTATGAAATAAGATGATGCACAGACCCATTTTTATGGAAGATTGAAGCTCTTTTGATGAATATTATATCTTAACAATACTCACTCCTGATACCCTCCCATAATCGCAAATCTTACTAATTCTGCTGTGCTACTAGATTGTGTTTTATCTCTCAGATTTTTGAGATGAAAATCGACGGTTTTAATGGAGATAAATAATTGATTGGCGATTTCCTGGCGAGAAAATTTGCCTATGATGGCGAGAATTTCTTGTTCTCGTTGAGAAAATTGGACCTTATCGGACTGGTATATTTTTTTCTTTTGCTTGATCTGCCCCTGAGTTTGAAGTTGCTTTAGCATGGCTTTGGATACATAGCTGGGGAAGTACTGGTCATTTTGTACTACTTCGAGTATAGCCTCTTTTACCACCTGAGAAGTTTCATCTTTGAGTAGATAACCATTGGCACCATTTTGCATAATAAATGCCATAAGGGCTTCATCATAATGCATCGTGAGTAGGATGATTTTGATGTCAGGGTGGCTTTCTTTTACTTTTGTCATACATTCATAACCATCCATTCCTGGCATGGTATAATCCATTAGTATCACATCGGGTAGGGGAGGAGTGAGCCGTTCCAGAAGTTGAGTACCGCTGTTGGCTTCCAGTACTACTTCTAGTTCAGTAAAGGTATTTAATACTAATTTCATCCCTTCCAGGAAAAGATTTTGATCATCGACGAGTGCTAGTTTGATAGGTGTCATATGGGTGAATGCTTAGGGTGATGGGATAAAGGTATATGGAGCTTTACAAGGACTCCTTCTCCTGGAGCAGTTGTATAGTCAATCGTACCATTTAGAAAGGCAATGCGGCTTTCCATATTTTTTAAGCCAAAACTCTTCAACTGATTTTGTTGCTCATAAGCTTGCCGATCAAATCCCTGGCCATCTTCATTGTATTGAATGCTGAGTTGGTGAGGATCAAAATGAAAATGGATAGTCAGGTTTTGCGCATTGGAATGCTTCAGGGTATTATTCATCAGTTCCTGCAAGATTCGGAATAGTGCTTTTTCACGGTCTTTTTCAAAACGCTCTTCAGAATTGGTGTTGAAATCAACCTTTATATCTGTGAGATCTGCAAGCTTTTCGGTTAAATTACGAGTGGCAGATACAACTCCCAGTCGTTCCAGGCTTTGAGGGAGTAAGTCGTTGGTGATCGTCCTAATCTCTCCAATATTTTCATTCAATGCCTCAAGTGCCTTGCCTTTAAAAAGCTGGAACTGTTCGTTTGGCAATTCCTGACTGACATTGGATACATAAATTTTGGTAGCAGACAGCAAGCCTCCAATGCTATCATGAAGCTCTACAGCTATACGTTTTCGTTCTGCCTCCTGAGCAAGAATCCCTGCATTGAGTAGTTCTTTTTGATAGGCTGCTTCTAATTGCTGAGTATTCAGCTGCTGCTGGAGAAGCCTTCTTTGATATACGACAAAGAAAATGATGATAAATACAGTAAGTAAAATCATACCAACGATTCCAAACATTAGCTGGAATGATAAGTTGAGGGCTTCTCCGGTCGTATCCATAACGCGATTGAATAAAAAATGTACAGTAAGATGGTAAAGATAGAATGGACACCAAAGTAGGTAAACCACAGGTTCTTAAAAGGCACCAAATCCTTACTGAATAAAAATATGAAAAAACTGGCGGCATTGTAGAACAGTGCTCCAATGCTAATCCAAAAGAGCGGTGTTTTTTCTAACTGAAGGATTTTCATTTCCTTCAATGCTTTGGTGAAAAAGCTCAGAGCGAACAGCATGATCAAAAAAGAACTAATAGAACGATTAAGCACATTGAAGGTAATCAGCTGCTCAAAGAAAATGCTATTAACAGCAGCAAATAGAGGGAAAATAATAAGTAGAGCATTTACCATTTTTTGATTTAATACAGGCTTGAAAATGAAGGTCAGTAAGATGAAATCAAATATGGTATAAATGTGCAGAAGGTATAAATTGGGAGCACCCCAGAAGAAACCTAAAGCAAAAGCTGCTAGGCTAATACAAGTTCCTCCCCAAACGAGTATAGACAACAAACGTTGTGCCCTGATGGCAGTCTTTATTCTATAGAATGCGATGCTAGCAGGAATTAATCCAAAAAAAGAAGAAATATCTGCTAATAAAAAAGATAGGTTTTCATCCATCACATCGGACGTTTATGATATGAATAATTTTGTAAAGGCTCCTCCATTTATTTGTTCAAATTAGTGCTTTGTTAATTGTGAAACAATGAGTGCTGTCAGAGTAATGATTTCGGAGAAATCACATTTTTTTTGCCTAAGCAAAAAAGCTTTCGACTTCGGATGAAGTCGCACAAATAATACAATATGCGACTTTATCCGAGCCTGGCTCCGGTAGACAGGTTCTCCGAAGTTTCCATTGCTCATTTCAAACTTGACAACTTTGAACAAATGGAACTATAGCAATAACCTCCTAATCATTATTATTACAATAATGAGGGCAAGGCCTTGAAAATTCAAAATAGGTGGATGCTGTTGGTGTCAAAAGCGTATCTTTAGTTAAATCTTTTTCTTCTAGATGTAAGACATTTCTTAATGGTATCCATCCAACTGAATCTTGTTTGCCAAGGTGTAAATAGAAATAACAGTTCTTCCCATTGCTTATTACCTCATTATAACGAACCCCAATGGAATCTGTATCGAACTTATCAAAGGTATAATACTCGACTCGGCCTTCTTTTGTTAAAGTATCAGGAGGGGGATAGTTATAAAGTTGTTTAGAAATAGCATTGGTATCTACGTTTTCCCATGCTAAGATCAATTGTTTAGCAGTTGGGCAAAGGATTGGTTCGTCTATGAAATTTGGATTCCTGGTCTCTTGACATTGAAAGGTACTCCAGTTAAGTAGAGGCTTTATAGGATCTAGAGGATAGACGGGATATACTATTATACCAGTATCTTTTACAAGTGTCACTATTGGAGTGTAGTCAGGCTTTCCTGTTTCATCTCCTTCAGGGCCAGACTTCAAAAGCCCCATTGTAATGCGGATATTTACAGAATCAGTAGCTGTATCAGAAAGAAGTGAGTCGAGTGTATAGAAAAAACTGATACGTTGAATGCTATCTAGCATATAGGTGATAACCTTTTCGCTTTGAACAATACGGTTGTCAAAGAAAAAATCATCTTTCATATCAATGCCTGCATCATTATAATTATCAATGAGTTGTTTTGCCTGGGACTCACTGAATAAACCTAGAAGAGACGATTTGCCTTTTTGATTGAGTTGTTCACTTGTATTTTCAGTGTCCTCGCTTTTTTCGTTGGCGGAATTGCTGCAAGAAATAATTCCGATGCTTAGGCTCAAAAATAGAATAGCTGTAATTAAAAGCCTTGTTTGTTGTTGGATGAGTAAAAACATGGTTTATGGTTTTGATAGGTGTGAAAAGTCCTCTCAAATTAAAGATTATAATAGGACGAAAAAAATGCTGATTGTTTTTTAGGGAAAGATCCTAGTATATCTGGTGCAAGACCTGGGAGAAATACTAGATATTTTCAGACTAGGGTATGTTTTCTTGTCCTTGCCACTGTTATCCTGCAATTTTGAGCCAATGATTTATTAATCACCTAAAACAATAATTATGTCAACAGCTCAATTTCCCTGGGTGTCTCATCACGGTATGGATTCCCAACAGTATCAAGCTTATTTTGACCAATACGTTGCCCTGGGTTATGGCCTTGCATGGGTAAGCGGTTATTCACTGAATGGAGATGATCGCTATGCTGCTATTTGGTATAAAGATAGCGGTCCTCAGTTTGTCGCGTATCACCGCATGACCTCTCAGCAATATCAAAACTATTTTGATCATTACGTCAATGAAGGCTATCGCCTGGCAGAAGTTTCTGGATATGATCGTGCAGGAGTAGACAATTATGCTGCTTTCTGGCAAAAAGTAGGCGGCTCCGCATGGATGGCCCATCACGGCATGACTTCTGAGCAATATCAAAACTATTTTGATAAATATATTGGAGAAGGTTACATTCTAAAGCAAGTAGATGGTTATACGGTTAATGGAATTGATTATTATGCAGCCATATGGACAATGGATAGGGTACCTGCATTTGTAGCACATCATCGTATGACTTCTGAGCAATACCAGTCTTATTTTGACCAATATATCGCGCAAGGGTATCGCCTTGTTGATGTGAGCGGTTATACGGTCAATGGAATTGCCAATTATGCTGCAATATGGTATAAAGATGGAGGCCCTGCATTTGTAGCGCGCCATGGATTGAATTCACAACAATATCAGGCTGCATTCGATGATTATGTCAGTCAGGGCTATCGCTTGACGGTAGTAGATGGTTATGAAGTGAATGGCATAGATTATTATGCTGCTATTTGGATAAAGTAGAACGTGCTTAAACTTATATAAGATCCCCCTCAGCCCCTGTGGGCAGCTCCCCCGAGGGAGCACAGCGCATATACCCCTCCTAGAGGGGTCGGCTGAAAGCCGGGGGAGGAGTAAATCTTAAGGTACTAAAAAAGGTGATTTAATGTCCTGTTTTTTAGCGCCTTAATAAGAAAAGTTTAAACCACTTCTGACTAAGCGCTTATTTACTCCCGAATCTTACTCATCATAGGATTCGGGAGTTCTATTTACATTAAGATGGTTTTTCTTTCTTGATAAATTGTGTAGGTGTCATTTGATGTTTTTCTTTAAAAACCTTATAAAAGGTAGCCTTACTGTTGAAACCGCTCTCCTGGGCTAAAGCCATAATTTTATACTGGCTATAGGAAGGATTTAAAATCAGACTTTCTAAATGTTCCAGACGATATTTATTGATGAAGTGGTAAAAATTAGACTGATAGTGTAAGTTGAAAATCTGGGATAAATCATTTGTATGTATACCGCTGATTTGAGATAAGTCATTCAGAGATAAACTTTGATCTAAATAAGGCTTGTGATCTATCATGATCTTTTCTAACTGAAGCGCAAAAGATTCTAATTCTTTTTTTTTTTTTTTTTTATTAATGTATTTTTTCGTTTCGAAAATATTATGGAAGGGCATTAATTGAAAAACCTTATACACCAATATAAACACGAATATTTCAAACAGGCCTATTAAGGTAAATTCAAACCATGGTACATAGTTTCCTCTGATTAGAAGGAAAATAAAAGAGAATACGATTAGTATCAGCAAAAAAGTATAAGTAAACCATATCAACTCTTTATTCTTTACTCCCTCCTCTTGCCTTGATTGTTTATGTAGTAAGACACATTTTATGATAAAATAAAAACCGGTGCCAAAGAATCCAAGCATCCATAAGTCGAGATAATGTGCTGCACTATTTGCTAAATGATAAAGCTTAAAAGGATAACCTAGTGTGTTTAAAGCTCCCTCAATCAGAAAGGCAACGGGTAAAATGAAATACAGAATGTGCTTTTTTTTGAATGTCCATTTAGGTCGCTGGATACTTAAATTCAACAAATAATAAAAAGGGGTAATAGCCATCCATGCTGCTGATCCCAAAGAGTCTATATAAGGATAAATGCCCTCAAAGCTATTTATTATGACTACATAATATATCATGGTCAACATGATGGCTATCAATAACAAGGATGTCGTTTTTTTGAGATTAGAGATCAATGGATTCTTCAGATTAATCCCAAAGAGTAGAATGATTGCTTGTATTGCTCCTAAAAGATATGCCAGGCTAAAAAAGCTAATATTCATGTGTGTGTTATTATTATCAGTAATTAGCAACTTTTGATGACTACCGAACTTAAAACGTTCAGTTAAGCTCAAATGAACTTCCTCTGCCTCATTTTTTATCCTTCTCTAATGAAATCCACCTAAGATTGTCCCAACAAAAAAATATTAGTTATGAGACAAAAGACTACTTATCTAATTTTATTATTTGTATTCAATCTAGGGGTATTATCTGCTCAGGAAGTTTCCACTTTGGTGAATGCTTCAGACAAAACTTTTGAGGCGATCCACTGGCACGAAGATGGCAGAATATATTCAGTTGATTTTAATAACGGGCGATTATATCAAATCTTCACAGATGGAACAGTGCAAACCTTATTGACGGGAATTGCTAATCCTGCTGGCGGTGGATTTGGAGAAGATGGAGCCTTCTATTATTCAGCCCTGGCTGCGGGTACCATCCACCAATATGATTTAGATGGCACCGTCACTACTATTGCAACCGGGCTTTTACAGCCTACGGGGATTTTGGAAAGTAACTCACCAGATACCCTATATGTAGGACAATATGCTGGAAACTCTATAGTCAAAGTATCTAAAAGCTCTGGGCAAAAATCAGTGCTTGCATCAGGAAATGGTATCAATGGGCCAGATGCTGTTATTTATGATGGAATGGGAGATCTCCTGGTAGCCAATTTCAATAATAATGTGATCAACAGGGTAAGCCTTGGAGGAGCCGTTTCTTCATTTGCAAACTTAGCTGTATCAGGTTTTGCTGGTTATATTACCAGAGTAGGAGATCATTTCTATATACCATCTATAGAAGGTCGAAGAGTATATAAGATAAGTATGGATGGTGAAGTTGAACTGTTTGCTGGAAATGGCTCACAGGGAAATGTTGATGGCATGGCAATGGAAGCTAGCTTTGATTCGCCCAATGGTATAGTTGGAAATCCTGCGGGAGATACTATTCTGGTCACCGACGGAAATAGAATCAGAATGATTACCAATCTGACTGGACCAACTAGTGTAAAAACTCCCAACTTAATAAAAGAATTAGAATTAAGCCCTAATCCGGCAGAGGATACCGTTGAGATTAGCTGGAATGGATTTGGCTTCAAAGATGCTACAATCTTAGAAGTAATAGATATGAATGGAAAAGTAGTTCACTCAACGGTTTTGCAGGCAACAACAACTTATCAACTTTCGCTGAAAGGTATTTCGAGTGGAATGTATATGGTTTCGCTGAGAGGGAACAACCGGACTATTAGCCGGAAGTTGGTTGTACAGTGATTAACGGGCTATGGGATTATTACCCTGATATGATTATCAAAGAGTTATGAAATACATTTTCATAGCTCTTTTTCTAAAAGTAGAAACCTGACTTTTTATGTAATTTGGTTTATCCAAAAGAAATCATGCCCTTATCTTGGATGAAACTGTGCCAAAATGAATATCCGATCTTGTATTCAAATGACTGCATATCTGGTTACTGCAGTTTTTATGCCTTCTCTCGTTAATGCTCAATTCAGTGATGAACAGCTTATTGAAGGAATAGAATTGCATCGCCCTTCAAGAGCACTTTCTGCTGATCTTGATAATGATGGTGATGTAGATGTACTTTCTTATTCTGAGGTGCATGATAAAATAGTCTGGTTTAAAAACTCGGGTGATGGAGTTTTTATTGAGACCATACTCATTTCGGATGAAGTAACGAATATAACAACTGCAAGGCTTGCTGATTTTAATGAGGATGGTAATCTGGATATTGTAACGATTACTTATGATTCGTTAAATAGTAAATTAAACTTTTTTGAAAACCAAGGGAATGGAGTGTTTATCACTGAGATAATACTGTTGAATGTAATTGACATTCAGGCTGGTGATATCGACAATGATGGAGATGTGGACATTGTGTATAGTTTCAATGAAGACATTGGGTGGTTGGAAAATCTGGAAGGTGACGGCTGGGCAAATCCTCAGGGCCTTTTTAGCGCCATCACCCCTAATCCAAAATTGGAATTGACAGATATGGATAGTGATGAGGATCTCGATATTGCAATGCTTAATATGGGAACCAATGGTGGAAGCATAGCTTATGCAAATAATCAGGGAGATGGTACTTTTAGTAACCCTATTTCTTTAATGGACGAAGATGAATGTGTGGGGGTAATTAAATTGGTAGACATCAATGTAGATGGTTATGTAGATATAGTTTACGCTCATTGTGGCTTGCATAAAGGCTTATCTTGGCGCGCCAATAATGGTATGGGAGGAGTGAGTGGAGAAGAAATCCTGCTTGAAGACGGGGTATTTATTCAGGACTTTGCTTTTGAAGATATTGATGAGGATAATGATTTGGATGTATTCTTAACTTTCTACAATACAGTCTCCTGGTATAAGAATATGGGGAACAATCTTTTTAAAAATCAAGAAGTATTGGCAAAAACTGGAGGTTCCTCATCTGTGATTTTTGATGACTTTGATGGAGATGAAGATCAAGACGTTTTATATGTAGTAAGAAATCATAATAATATTTTATGGTTGGAGAATCAGGATTTTACAGCCTTTGAACAACGTATCGTTGTAAAACATAATACAAAGTGGATTACAAGTCTATTAGCAGCAGACATCGATAATGACGGTGATCTAGATGTACTTTCTACTTCTTTGGGCAATGACAGAATTGCCTGGCATGAAAATAATGGGACTAATTTTACATATAGGTTAATAGCAGAAACAGGGGCGAGTCCTCACGATGTTGAAGTAGCAGATATTGATAATGATGGTGACCTGGATGTATTTTCTGCCTTGCTTGGAGATGATATGATTGCCTGGTATGAAAACCTGGGCAATGGTACGTTTGGGTCCACTCAAATCATTAATGATGATGCCTTACAGGTTTTGAGTGTTGATGCTACAGATATTGATAATGATGGAAATATAGATGTATTATCAGCATCTTTTGGGGATGATATTTTAGCTTGGTATCGCAATGATGGAAATGGAAATTTCAGTGCCCCCCAAATAGTAGATAGTGATTTTTCTGGTGGAGCTGTTCTTTTAACAGCTGACCTGGATAATGATGGTGATCAGGACATTATTTCAACTGCATATATAGGAGGATACGATAGATTAACCTGGTATGAAAATTTGGACAATGGAGTGTTTAGTGTTCCTAATATTATAGATAGCTATGGTTGGAGTGATTGTGTTAATTCGGTAAGTATTATAGATGTTAATTTAGATGGAGAATTAGATATTGTTTTAGGGTACAAATCATATGATGGAAGGAGCATTATTTGGTATGAAAACCAGGGAGAAGGTGATTTTAGTGGAGAGTATATTTTTAATGGAGAGAGTTCGGAAGAAGAATATCCTGTTATTTATAGTGCAGATATAGACAGTGATGGTGATCCTGATATTGTAGAAACTTATAGTGGATTAGGGCCTAGTAAAGTCAATTGGTATCAAAACTATGGCGATGGCAGTTTTTCAAATCAGCAAGTCATTGATAATAATGCCGCTGGTGCGAGAGGTATTTATGCTGCTGATATCAATCAGGATGGCTGGATAGATGTAATACAGGGTTCCTGGATTCGAGGTGAAATTGTTTGGTATCAAAATCTTGGCATTACGCCTACAGAGTCAATTTCAGATACAGCTCCCAGTTTGAAACTTTTTCCAAATCCTGCTAGCGAAAGCATCCTATTTGATGTTGAAAATGTAGATGATCCTATCTATAAAATTGAATTGTGGGATATGTCTGGGCATTTGTTGAGAGAATTCGACTGGCAACTTCAATACGGCAAAACATATGTTGTACCTTTAAAAGGGATGACTACAGGAGCACATGTATTGAAGTTTTATAATGAATCTGGAAAATTGATGTTCGTTGAGCAGTTTATGTATTTTGAATGATTGTTGCGCTACCTCATAAAAGAGCCTTTGATCATATTAGGAGTTAAAGCTTGCCTATAAATGAATTAATTGTTTCGAATACACATTGCCCGATTCATCAATAAATGATAATACTAACACCCCTTTGGGGTATTGATCAAGGCAAAGCTCCACTTGTTCATTAGGTGTGAAAAGTTCAATCTGATTGAGTTGCTGCCCCTGGTTGTTATAAACAGAAATGTTTTTTATGTTTTTCTCTTCCCAAGAGATTGTACAATGACCAAATGAAGGATTAGGGTATATATTAATATCAAAAGCTTCCGTGACAACGGGTTGGCACTCCATCTCATTTTCTAACAAACCACTTCTGAGGTTGATCAGATTACTACGCATTAGCATAGCCTGCTGTTTTGTAAACATAGCCAGGCAGCAATCTGGGCTATAGTCCATAAAGTTTCCATAAAATACTTCGTCTTCCGAACACATTAAATGATCATCGGTGCAGTCATAATGGGGGCCACTTTGTAATGGGGTGTCATCAAGGCCATCATCCTCAATGCATTCATCTTGCATATTGCCCCAGGGGTGATTTAAGCCCAGGTAATGACCAACTTCATGTACTAAAGTTCGTCCCATATCGTAGCGTGGGGTCGCTCTATTTATATTGAAATAAGAGTGATTGATGACAATCCCATCTTTCAGTATTTCTGATTCTTGAGGGTCTGTAGCAAAACCAAGAATTTCTTTAGGCATATCACATACCCATATATTCAGATAATGATTGGTTGGCCAGGCATCTGATCCTCCTTCGTTTGTGAAATACAAAGCATTTTGAATACCAATATTTTGGAGAGATGTGATTTTCCTTACGATGCCAGATGCTTCTTGTCCTGTATCGTCCTTACAAGACAAAACAAATTCAATTTTTGTATCTGCTACAAGCTCATGATATCGTTCTTCTATCAAGTTCCAATTGTAATTTTTTTTTCTAAAATCCCGATTTAAGGCTTTAATCTGATTATGTACATCTTGATCACTTACATTGTGTTGTAATTCTTCAGGCAGGACGATATGTATCACTACAGGAATTCTGAGAATATTACCATTCTTAGGAAGTGCTAAGAGATTGTTAGTGATATTTTGATGGATGGGAGTGTACAGACATTCCTGGCTAAATGCAGTAGGAGAGAAGAAGATGAGTAGTGTGAAAATGGAGGCGATTCTTTGTAACATGCTTCTTGCATTATAAGATTAGAGATTGTCTCGAAGTAAGGATGAGAGACAATCTCTAATTAAGTATCCTTGAGTATTGAAGAATACTCCAACTAATAGTAGTTTGATTATATAACTGTGAATCGTTTACTGATAACTTGACCATTTACATCAAGATGCAGAATATAAACACCTTTGTTTAAATCAAATACATCAATTTGTTCGTTGATACTCATGATTTTTCCTTGCTTCAGAGCACGTCCGTTTAAGTCGAAAATTTGATAATCGATTTCTTCTTCAAAAACAGGGCTCAGGTTGAAAGATGGCTCCAGTTTTAGCACATCGCTTGTAGGGTTAGGGTATAGGGTAATATCAATATCGCCCTCTGTTTCCAGGATCTTGCAGTTTCCGTTGACAGATGTGAAGGTGAATGCAAAAGAGTTCCATCCATCGCAATCATCTTTTCTGCCTACCATATTTGCTCTATAGGTATTGGTTGTCCAGAATGTCCAGCTAGGGTGCCATTTTCTCCATACATCGTTTAGTAAATCAACAGATTGTGGCATTGTGCCAGTTTGCCAATAAGTACTGGTCCATGCCAGGCAGTTTGAGCTATTGTTTGGATCAACGAGACAGATGTCAATTTTCCATTCTGCTTCACCATGAAGGCCACCTACAACGAATGGGCCACCGCCAGCTTCCAGGTCACTTAAGCAATAAAGGGCATTTCCCATTGTTCCGCTATTATCCGCAACAGTCCAGTTGTGGACAATATCACCGAAAGAAAATACTTGTGTTGTCCCAGAAAAGACCCAGGCTCCAAGGCAACCTCCAGGAGGGGTGCTAGGGAATGATTGGCAGATACCATCTAAGCGAGTAGCAAAGAAAACATCAACCACATAATCAACACCTTCTTCAAAAATTGTAGTGGGGGAATTAGGAACATATGTAAAAGTTTTAGTCCAACTGTAAGCAGTTGTTTGAATGCTTACCGGAGAAAAACTTCTTGATCCGTTAGGGAAAACTTCAAAAATCTCAAAACGAGCAAACATTTTATTGTTATTAGCATCATAGCAATCAGTACATACGCCACCAGAACCTGTACTTCCAATTCCAATTTTAACGGAATTGCAGTTTATCCATTCAAAGGTTTGTGCATTGAGAGCATTGATAGAGAAAAACAAACAGCAAAGCAATAGCGTTTCGAATAATCCTTTTTTCATGAAATGAAATTTAAGAGAGATTAACAATAATGATTTCTTTATGCAAGCAAATTAAAGTGGAAAAAAGGAGTGAAATCATTAGAGTTTCCCAAGCTTATCTGGGGAGGGATAAAAAAGGAATATCAACTTCCGAAAGAAAATTCAAAAGCTTGTAGAATTAGGAAGGAATACGGTATGTTATGGCTGGTTCAAACAGAGATTCTTATAAAGCTTCCTCCATTTCTGCCAATACTTTCAGCGATTTATCATAAATCCCTTGCATATCTTCAGCTTTAGCCTGTCCGGCAAACAGCGCCATTTCAGAGGTCCTTATAATTTCCATTACAGTATCAATCAATCCAATAGGAATATTCAATTCCTGAAGTTTTTGGCGTAAGCCATCCTTTGATAAAGAAGAGCGAGGGATATGTAACTTATCGCAGGCATAACCAAGGAAGGCTTTAGATATTTCATCATAAAAAGCACGGCTTTGCTCTGCTTTCATATGTTGTTCGGCAGTTGTGAGCCTTTGAGCAGCCATTTTTCGAGCCTGTTTGCTACGCAGTAAGCCAGGGTCTATATTTTGTTGGCGATTTTTCAGTAGCTTAATAGATACAAGACTAGCAAGAAGAAGGAATGGGAGGATAGTAAGTATCCAGAAAGAGGGCGATTGATGGAAAGGTGTTTTTTGTTTATGCAGGCGGGTGTCCAACTTTAAAGGGCCGATATTGTCATCAGATAATGAGGCAATGTCGGCGTTTGATGAATTACTGCGAGTACCAATTCCTGGGCGTACTGTTATAAGGTAGGGAGTCTCCTCCAATGTTTTATAGCTTGCACTATCTGGATTGAAATAGGAAAAGGTAGGTTGAATTTGAAACTGTCCTTCCTGGGTAGGAACGGCCAGGTATTCAAATACTTTTTTCCCGATCGTTTGCCCATTAGTTTCATACGTGACTTCTTCCAGCACTTTGGGGTCATATAATTCAAAACTATTGGGAAGAGAAAGATTTGGAGCTTGCACTCTTTTAATATCGCCATCTCCCATAATAGTAATGGTGATAGTAAGTGCATCATCGGTAGTAAGTTGCCTACGATTTATATTAACTAATTGTTGGTAGTTGCCTACTGCTCCACTAAAGGATTCGGGAGCATTATCTGGCAATGGT
The DNA here is from genome assembly GCA_022360175.1 of Chitinophagales bacterium. Lineage (GTDB taxonomy): Bacteria > Bacteroidota > Bacteroidia > Chitinophagales > Saprospiraceae > JAKSDI01. The sequence continues at coordinate 4,691 of JAKSDI010000076.1, read as the reverse complement.
CGTATATTAATAACTGTTTCTCCAGTAGAAACAGGGATAGAGCGTATTTCGCGACTAAAAAACAGATTTTGGCGGCGCCCATTGTTTTCTTTAGGAATCCCCAGTTGCATACTGAAAGGAGTTACCGTTAGGCTGCCGGTTTGTTGAGGAAAAAGAGAAAGCCTCCTTATGACTTTGGATGTATAGGGAATCCCTTCTTCTACCACCTGGCCAGGGCGATTGTCAAAACGTCGAATTTCTTGCACAAAAAAGCCTTGATATTCTGACTCTTCTAATATATTGGAGCGTTGGACATCAACCGTAGTATACAATTTATAATCCAGTAATATTTGCTGGCCAATAAATGCTTCAAGAGTACTGGGTTCAGCACGTATAAAGACTTCAGGTGCATTATCTTCTCCTTCTTTTTGCTCTGCTACCTTGATGGTTAATGCATCTGTAGAAAGCTCCTGATTTTTTACGGTGAGATAGGCAGGAGGAATAGTAAAAGTACCTTGACGCCTTGCCCTCAATTGATACACAATTTTTTCTTCATGGGTCACATGCCCATTGATCATAGAAGTGCTGGTAGCACGAGAAGGATTGCCAATTTGGAGGAAATCTTTTTTGAAAGATGGAGGCCTAAAATCACCCCCCTTTATATTTTTAAAGGTGTAAGTGACGCTAAAATATTCGTTGATAGTAACTACACTAGCATTGGTACTAACAGTAAACGAACCATTGTTTTGAGCATTGATTGCCGGGTACAAAAAGAGCAATAGGAATAATACAATTCCAGCTCGCTTGTAAATAGGTGTTGAGTAGATGTTGATATCCAATACTAAAGTCATTACATTCTGTATGTTTTACGCTTGGGCTTAGCAGGAGCCTGAGGCTCAACATGAGGAAAATCAAAGTCAAAAGAAGGAAAGTCAGGCCAGGGAAATCCTTCTGATTCAAATTGGAAATTGAAAGGATCATGGCCTGTATCTGGCTGCTGTATAATACCATCAGGATTAGGCACAACAATTACTTCATAAGGAATAGTTTCTAATACTTCTCCTCCTACTGCTATACTTGCAGGCTCAATGTAGTAGTTTCCAATATCTCTTGGCTGAATATAATAAGTATAAGCGATAGATTGTTTGACATCTCCATTAATCATACTGAAGCTGTTGGAGATATTAGGGCCACTCACTACATCAAATTCTCCAAAACCAGGAGCCTGAAAGTCATTACCATCACCATTCTCCAGTGTAAATGCTACCTTAATCATATTACCCATCAAAATAGAATCACTACTAATGGTAACAGTAAATACAGGGCTTTCCTGTGCTGTAAGGCTAGCAACAGAAAATAAGTAGATTATACTAAGATTTAATATGTACTTCATAGCTATAAATTTTACCAATCTTTATCTTTTTTATCGCCTTTTTTATCGCCTTTACCTTTTACCTTATTCATTACTTTGAGCTCTTCTTCTTCTATAATTTCCAGGAGTTTTCTAGCTTCTTCCTCTGAAAGAGCTTCTTGAGGTTCCATCTGCTGGCTTTGTTGTTCCTGTCCTTCTTCGCTTTGCTCTTGAGGAGTATTTTGTTGATCGCTCTGTTGGTTATTCTCTTGTTGTTCCTGGTCTTGTCCTTCTCCCTCTTCCTGTTGATCTTCTTGCTGTTGATTTTGGTTGTCAGACTGATTCTGCTGCTGCTCTTGTTCTTGTTGCTCTTTTTGCTCCTGGTCTTTTTTGTCCTCTTGATTTTGTTGCTGTTGCTGCTGTTGTTGTTGCTGCCGGAGTACTTTTTGCGCTTGTGCCAGATTGTATTTAGTAGATTTATCTTCTGGCCTAAGCCGAAGTGATTGTTTATAAGCTTCTACACTTTTTTCAAAATCTCCTTGTTCAAAATGAGCATTTCCCATATTGTGGAAAGCAGAAGCTCTTACTTCCGCATCATTAGTATTTTCAATCACATGCTCATAACGACGGAGTGCTTCCTCGTATCGTCCTTGTTGGTAGATGGCATTCCCAAGGTTATAGTTTCCTTTGGCAGAAGGTTTATCTTCTAGTGATTTACGATACAGTGCTTCGGCTTCGGTATATTCCTCTTGTTGATATTCACTATCTCCTTTTCTTAAATACCGATGATACTGCTGGGCTTGTACGGATACAGCTCCTAATACTAGTATCAGCAACATGATTAATTCTTTCCTCATCTGGTCAAAGATTTCGAATAATTAAAAAGTAACGCAAACTTCTTTATACCATTATTATCCATTACTCAGCATCTATTTCCATCCTCCACATCGTACATCATACATCGTACACCCCACATCGTACACCCCACATCGTACACCCCACATCATACACCCCACATCGTACACCCCACATCGTACACCCCACATCGTACATCCACATCATACACCCCACATCATACATCAAACAACTTACCCTCCCTACCAGTTTTCTTTTTTCTATAAGGGAGTAGAAACTCCAGTAGTAATAATAGTATTGCTATTCCAACAAACCATTGAAAAGAGCTTTCATATTCTTCAAAGGTTCGTTGTTCCAGTGTCCTTTTTTCCATACTATCAATGCGTTCTTTTAATACTTCCAGCACTTTATCACTTCCCACAGAAAGATTAAAATAGGCACCATCTCCTGCTTGAGCTACTTCTTTTAATAAATCTTCATTAAGGCGGCTATTAACAGGTTCTCCACTTTTATCCCTTTTGTAGCCTCCTTGTCCATTATTTTCCCTTACGGGAATGAAACTTCCTTGTGGTGTTCCAACTCCGATAGTATAAATAAAGATGCCATCTTGACGAGCAGATTCGGCATTATTAATTGCGCCTTCTTCATGATTTTCGCCATCAGTAATAACTATGAGTGCTTTATGGGATTTATCATTACCTTCAAAAGACTCCTGTGCCAACTGAATAGCATCAGCTATAGATGTACCTTGATTTAGGATGCTGTTAGGGTCGGCACTTCGTAAGGCTAGATTGATGGCATTATAATCGGTAGTAATAGGGGATTGTAAATAGGCATTTCCTGCAAAAAAGATTAATCCAAGCCGCTCAGAACGTAAACCTTGCACCAAATTTTGTGCAAAGCGCCGGGCTCTATCCAGCCGACTCGGGGAGATATCTTCCGCCATCATACTTTGAGAAACATCAAAAGCGATAAATACATCTACACTTTTGCGTTTAAACTTTTTGAGCTTAGCACCATATTGTGGATTTGCCCAGCCCACTGCAAGCAATGCAACGATAAATAAAAGGGTGCCAAATTTAAAGAAATGCCGATAATGTGAAAGCTGAGGCATCAATTGCTTAACTAATGAAATGTTTCCAAAGCGCTCAATGGCTTTTTTACGAGCCCGCCATGCCAATAAAAAAAATATAGCCAGTACTGGTATTAGCAGTAAAGCGTATAAGTGTTCTATATATTCTAGTCGGACCATTCTCTTTTGTCAGTATTCAATTTTTTAATGTTTTATGAGCGATTCCCTCATCCTACATCGTACACCCTACATCTTCCACCGTACACCGTACACCGTACATCTTCCACCCTACATCGTACATCCCCACCGTACACCCTACATCCTACACCCTTTACGGTATCGTTCTCAATAAAGTATATCTTAGTAAAGCTTCAAGTACCAGGAGTAACATACCCCAAAATACAAAGGGGTGAAAGGCTTCACTATAACGTTTCATTACAGTAACTTCTACTTTGCTTTTTTCCAGCTGATCAATCTGGCTGTAAATACGCTCCAGGCTTTCCACGGAAGTAGCCCGGAAGTATTCGCCATTAGTTTGTTGAGCAATTTCTTTCAGTAATGCTTCGTCTATTTCTACTCTGGCTAAACCGAAAATATATTGTCCATCACTACGTTTTTGAATCGGAGTAAGGGCATCTCCTGTTGAGCCTACTCCAATGGTATAAACTTTAATACCTAGTTTTTGAGCTATCTGAGCGGCCATCGATGGGTTGATATACCCGGCATTATTAACACCATCTGTGAGTAAAATTACAATTTTGCTTTTTGCTTCACTTTTTTCCAGATGTCGAACGGCGGTTGCCAATCCCATTCCTATGGCAGTTCCATCCTCAAGGATGCCGCATTCTAATTCCGATAAGCGGCTTTTCAAAATATTGTGATCGACTGTAAGCGGGCATTGTGTATAAGATTCACCCGCAAAAACAGTAAGCCCTATTCGATCATATCGGCGCTTGTCGATAAATTCAGATGCCACTCGTTTGCTTACTTCCAGGCGATTAGGCTTGAAGTCTTGGGCTAGCATACTACTGGAAAGGTCAATCGCCATTAGGATATCAATACCTTCTGCTTCTACTTCTTCTTCCTTTAATACTTCTTGTGGGCGCGCCATTGCAATTACTAATGAAATAAAAGCAAGCACCCGTAAAAAAGGAAGTGCTGCACGAAGCCATCCTCGCCAGGAATGTATCCCCTGCACACTTAGAAGGCTAGGCATAAGCATAGTAGCATAGTAGCGGCTACGCTTGCGATAGTACCATATTGCCAATATAGGCAGGAGTAATAGGAGTAGAAAAAACTCCGGATTTACAAATTGTATATTGTTGCCGAATCCCAGCATATAAATTATTCCTCTTTTTGGTCTTCTTCCTTTTGTACAACGATAATACGTCCGTCTTTGTATACTTCTGCTATTAAACTGTCATCACGTGTATC
>JAKSDI010000171.1 GCA_022360175.1 Chitinophagales bacterium | reverse complement strand
TTCTTTGTGTTCAACTATCTTTTGTCTTATATGGTATGGTGTGGATGAACCCATCTGTTTTTAATTAACCGTATTTCAAAGAACTTAAATATACGAATCTTTAATTCGTATTAAATCTACTTAACTCTAGTTCGCACAACACTTCTTTGAAGTCTTTATTCATCATATCACAACTGATAAAGCCCTAAAATCTATTGAGCCGGAATAAATGAAGATCCATCATAGGTTTTTGCCCCGTTATCAATTCACTTATCAATTTTCCGGTAACCGCCCCCAGGCTTAAGCCCATCATACCATGGCCTGTCCCAACATAACAGTTTGTCAAGGCATCTGATTTTCCAATATAGGGCATTCCATCCGGTGTGCATGGGCGGTAGCCCTTCCAAATAGGCGTTTCATCAGCAATAGAAACATCCAGGTTTTTGTAGTAGGCCGGGATGCTTTCTATTATACCCTGTACTCGCATTTGGCTGACTTTTTGAGATAAACCACTCAGTTCTAGTGTTCCTCCTATCCTCAAATCATTGCCCATAGGAGTAATGGCTACTTTAGCTTCCGATAGAATAGTAGGAATACGTGGACGATTGTTGGTATCTCTTAATGTAACGCTATAACCCTTTCCATCCTGTAAATGAATTTTCTCTCCTGCTTTTTTTAGTAAAAGCCCTGTCCAGCTCCCTGAGGAGAGCAATACATTTTCTACGGGAATCGTACTTCCTGAATCGGTTTTTAAAGTTGTTACTTTTGATCCTTTAACATCAAAATCTGTAATCGAACTATTTGAAATAAATTGTACTCCCAAATTCTTCAACTGAGTCACCAATTGCTTCATTAGTAGATTCGGATATAGATGCGCATCTCCTGGGAAATAAATCCCGCCTAATACATCCATATCCATTTCAGGCTCCAGGCGTTTCAGTCCATTATAATCTAATAGATCTGCCTGTATGCCTAATTGATGAGCTTTCTCAGCCAATTCTTCTTCTTCTTCAGCCTGCTTCCGAGTTTTGTACAGCATGAGTAATCCTCGCTCTTCAAAACCAAAATCGAAGCCATTTTCAGCAGCCATTACTTTGTACAATTCCTTACTTCGCTCATTCAACTCATACAAGACAGGCATTGCCTTTTCAACTTGCTGCTCATTGGCAGAGCGATAAAAATGCCAAAGCCATTGCATCAAATCTAAATTCAGTCGAGGCTTAATATAAAAAGGGCTTTTGCTGTTTAACAGCCATTTCAGGCCCTGAGTGATGACACCCGGTGTGGCCATTGGTACAAAATGGCTGGGTACTATCATACCGGCATTGCCATAGGAGGTGCCATCAGAAAAATCATTTCTATCTATGATAGTGACTTCACAGCCCTCTTTTTTCAGATACCAGGCGGTACAAAGCCCTATAATGCCTCCTCCTACAATATGTATATTTTCTGTACTCATATCACCTGAAATCCAAAAGCATAAGGATCATCTTCATCATCTATAATGATATTATTATAGCCTGTTATTTTTGCCCAGCCTTCAATACTTGGAATAATTGCAGGAAAATCACTGACTTTTGTTTCAGATTCTACCCGTCCAGTAAATGTGGAACCAATATAACTCTCATGAACGAAACGATCTCCTACTTTTAATTGGCCCTTGCTAAACAATTGTGCCATACGGGCAGATGTTCCAGTACCACAAGGCGAACGATCTATTGCCTTATCGCCATAAAAGACCGCATTGCGCCCGTCGGAGTCAGGAGACAGCGTTGCCCCTGTCCACAAAAGGTGAGATAAGCCCTGAATATTTGGCGAAGTGGGATGCTGAAACTCATGTTTCTCATTTAATCGTTGTCGTACAACCCTACTCCAGGCAATTAATTCACCTGCGGTATGGTGATGAACACCTTTAAAATTTTTCTGAGGATCAACTATAGCATAAAAATTGCCGCCATAAGCCACATCTACCACTAGTTCGCCCAGATCAGGACAATCTACCACCAGGCCTTCTTTGTATAAAAAGGAAGGAACACTGGTCAGCCGTACTGATTTTACTTTGTTTCCATCCTGCTTGTAGGTCACATGAACCAAACCAGCAGGTGTTTCCAAACGAAGTTGTCCGGGTACCTTAGGCCACACCAGGCCTTCCTCTAACATGATGGTCACTGTTCCTATTGTACCATGCCCACACATTGGCAGGCAGCCACTCGTTTCGATAAACAAAATGCCTATATCATTTTCAGCATCTGTGGGGGGATATAATATAGATCCCGACATCATATCATGCCCACGAGGCTCAAACATCAAACCCTTTCTAATCCAGTCATATTCCTTTAGAAAAAGTAGGCGTTTTTGCATCATATCATCCCCTTCTAATATAGGCCCGCCTCCTGCTACCAGGCGAACAGGATTACCACAAGTATGGGCATCAATACAAAAAAAGGTTTTTCTCATTTCCTACTTTTTTCACCATTTACTGTACGCCATATATTTAATGAATTGCCGGTTTTCAGTTCAGTTGGAAGCAAAGCCTCTGGCATATTCTGAAAAGCTACAGGGCGTGCAAATCGCTTAATAGCGTCTGTTCCTACTGAAGTGAAAATTGAATTAGAAGTAGCAGGAAAGGGGCCTCCGTGATGCATAGCAGGACATACTTCCACTCCCGTAGGTACCCCATTAAAAATCACTCGCCCTGCTTTTTGGCTAAGTATATCTACCAGGCCTTCAGCTTGATTCAACTCTTCTTCATTTCCCATTATCGTTGCTGTAAGTTGCCCCTGTAAATGACTGGCTACTTCTGTTATTTCCTGATCACTATCAGCTATTACAGCCAAGGTAAATGGGCCAAAGATTTCTTCTTGCAAATGTTTGTTTTCTATGAAATCCCTTGCTGACACAGTTGCAAATGCAGGATTGCCCTTCCAAACTCCGCTTTCTTTATCACCTTCCATTTGCAGCTCAACTCCTTTTGCATTAATACAGGCCTTTTTGCCTTTTTCAAAAGCATTAAAAATACCTTCATTTAACATAGTAGCAGCTTGCAATCCGTTAAAAGCAGACTTTAATGCTTCAAGAAAAGCAGTAGTAGCTTCACTCTTTTGCAGTACCAGAATTCCCGGGTTTGTACAGAATTGTCCCGCCCCCAGGTTTACTGAATTAGCAATCGTATTTGCGATAGCTTCATAATCCGACTTCAGCTTTTCCTGTAAAATAAAAATCGGATTATTGCTTCCCATTTCAGCATACACAGGAATAGGTTCCGGGCGGCTATTCGCCAAATCAGATAAGGCTTTACCTCCCCTATAAGAACCGGTAAAACCAACTGCTTTTACGAGGGGATGTTGTACCAATAACTGACCAGTTTCTATCCCTCCCTGCAATGAAGAAAAGATACCCTTGGGTAAATTACACTTCTCTATTGCTGAAGAAATTGCCTGAGCGATTAAAGCATTTGTTCCTAAATGAGAAGGATGTGCTTTAACGATGACAGGGCAGCCCGCAGCCAATGCAGAAGCCGTATCACCACCTGCTGTAGAAAAAGCCAATGGAAAATTACTTGCGGTGAAAACTGCCACTGGCCCTAAGGCTACCAACATTTTTCTAATATCCGCACGGGCTAAAGGCTGGCGTTCCGGCATTGCTTCATCTATTGTTGCATCTACCCAACTACCTTCTTCTACCAAATCAGCAAAAAGGCGAAGCTGATTACAAGTTCGGCCTCTTTCTCCTTTCACTCTGCCTTCCGGCAAACCAGATTCCGACATTACCCGATGCACCAGAGTATCTCCCAATTGTTCAATCTCGTGGGCAATTGTTCTCAGCAAGCGAGCCTTTTCTGTACCTGAGGTCCGTTTATAAACTTTCCATGCTTCATAAGCGGCTGTAGCAGCTGCATTTATTTCCTTATCTGTAGCTATTGAAAAATGCTCAGGAAGGCTTGCCTGCGTAGCAGGATTAACTGTTTGCAGTGCTTCAGCCCCTTCTGCACTTGGTATACCAGCAATTAAATTATCTGTAATCATTGTATTGTCAACTTTATACCTCTGCGGTCAAATTAATACTTAAATAATCAGGCAATTCCGGACGAGTAGCCAGGCCTTCTTCCAATATACTGATCACGCGTGCTCTTTCTTCACCCACTAATATATGACGAGGAGCTCTAACATGTTCAGTACCGATACCTGTCATTACTTCTGCTAATTTAATATTCTGTACCAATTGTGGGTTTATATCCAACTCCAGAATAGGTAAGAACCAACGGTAAATTTTAAGTGCTTCTTCAATTCTTCCTGCTTTTACCAATCTGTATATAGCTACAGTTTCACGAGGGAAGGCATCTACCAGGCCAGCTACCCAGCCATCTGCTCCCATTAGTAACTCTTCCATTGCAAGGGTATCTACCCCGCATAAAATCTTAAAGCGGTCGCCAAATTTGTTTTTCATCCGTGTTACATTGGAGATATCGCGTGTGCTTTCTTTAACCGCCTGTATATTGTCCAGATGTTCTAACTGCTCAAAGATTTCTATAGTCACTTCAACCTTATAATCAACAGGATTATTATAGAGCATAATAGGTAATGCCGTATTTGTAGCTACCTCACTAAAATAATCTGCCACTTCTTGATCTGTTGGTTTATACATCATCGGGGGTAGTAGCATAAACCCATGCACACCCAATGCTTCTGCTGCCTTTGCCAGTTCAACTGCTTTTCGAGTTGAACCTTCTGCGATATTGAGGATCACGTCTACTTTATCACCTACGCGATCTAGTGTAGCTTTTGCTAACTCTAATCTTTCTTCCTGAGTCAGTGTGCTACTTTCTCCCAAAGATCCTCCTATTATAATACCATCAACACCTGCTGCTACCTGGTATTCGATATTCTTTAAAAAGGCAGGTATATCTAAATCACCATTCACTGTAAATTTTGTAGTTACAGCAGGATAAACACCTATCCATTTTACTTGTCTCATATCGTAAAATTTTTGAGCAAAGTTAAATTCATGGTATAAGATAAGTTTGTAGTATTGTACGGAGATGTAATACTTTTGCAGCCAATTTTATAGTATAGAAACTTGCATTAATTAACGAAAGTTGCTGAATGTAAAATGTAGAGCGGAGCAATAAAAAATGTAAAAGGATACTACCAAACTTTGGCCTCATCTCTACATTCTACACCAAGCGTTTATCACTTTTCGGGTTCAATTTACAGGCATTGTAACTTAGATAAATCACAGGAAATAAACGCCCAAAAAATAATTCAAAACCACTCCTTTATTCCTATTGCCCATATCTTATTATTCATTGTACTTACCATTTGCCATACGTATATCATACCGATAAATTACCTACACATCCTATCTTTATTTTTCGTATTTTAGGTCCTCATTTTTTCGTTCCTCCTATTGTACATGTTCTCAAACCATTGATAAACTGGTGATTTACAATAAGATAAAGTTGAAAACAGCATAAAATGGATACGGAATTAGTTCAAAAAGAAATATTTCTTCAATTAGTTCTGGATCATATCCCATCCTATGTTTTCTGGAAAGACAGACAGAGTATTTATTTAGGCTGTAATGAAAATTATGCAAAAACAGCAGGTTTAAATAATCCGGATGAAATCGTTGGCAAAAGTGATTACGATTTACCGTGGAGTACAGAAGAATCTAATTTCTTCAGGGTGACCGATAAGGAAGTAATGGATACTGGAATACCTCGTATTAATTTTGAACAACTTCAAACAATAAATGATGGGTCCACCCGATGGTTAAAAACGAGTAAAATTCCATTGCATAATGAGAGAGGGGAAGTAATAGGAATTTTAGGCACCTATGAAGATATAACCGAAAGAAAATCCATAGAACTGGAACTAGTAGAAAAAAATAAAAAGCTTCAGCAATTGAATGCCCAATTGGAAATGGCCAATGCAGACTTAGAGCAATTTGCTTATGCCGCTTCCCATGATTTACAAGAGCCCCTTAGGATGATTGGAAGATTTGCAGGCTTGCTGGATAAAAAATATACGAATATCCTGGATAATGTTGGTATCGAGTATTTGAAATACATAAAGGAAGGAACTCGAAGGATGTCGACACTGATTAGTCAAATATTGTCCTATACTAAATTAGAAAAGCTTGAGGAGAACTATATAGGAACAAATTTTAGAGGTCTATTAGATGAAATTCTAGAAGCACTTGAAGTTTTTATCCTCAATAAAAATGCTCAGCTTAATGTATCCCTTCCCACACAACAGATAAGGTGCCAACCCGCCAGAATTAAAATGTTATTCCACAATCTGATTGCTAATGGTATCAAATTTAATGAATCTGAAACTCCCAGGATAGTAATCAACTATGAAGAAAGGGAAAATGAATGGTACTTCACCGTTTCAGATAACGGCATTGGGATTGAAAAGAATTATCACGATTATGTTTTCAAACCTTTCAAAAGATTAAACAACAGAGGGAAGTTCCCCGGCAATGGCATAGGATTATCGATTTGCAAAAGGATTATTAGTCTACATAAAGGCCACATCTGGTATACTAATAATCAAACTGGAGGCACTACTTTTCATTTTACAATCTCTAAAGAGATCATCCATTAGTTTTAGAATCACACCACTTATCCTACCTTTTTTACCAGATACACGCTCAGACTGCCCGCTTAGCTGAGGCCTATTTTGCTACTGGTGTATTGCCTGTACTTTTGATGTGTAATTAATCACAAATAAGGCAGCATAGGTTATAAGATGGTTCCAGGACCTCTGGTCATTTTATGCCCTGTCTCAAAAAGCATCGCATGAAAAGTTCTAGAATTCAGGTACGAATCACTTCTAATGAATTGAGTGAAGCTACTAAAGAAGAGATGTGGAAAGTATACAAAAAGTACTATCATTATGAACGCTCTTACTTCATGAACAGGATTAACCAGAATAACTATTTTTCCTTTTATAGGATAGATGATAAGATCGTTGGTTTTACAGGCTTAAGGATTAATCGCACTTCTGTAGGGCATCGCGAGTACCTGCTTATCTATTTCGGCCAAACAATCATTGACCATGCATACAGAGGCAATGCCCTCATTCCTCGTACTGCGGTACAGCTATGCCTGAAATATTGGAAGGACATCATTCTTGGCAGGGTTTATGTCTGGGCAGATGCCCTCACTTATAAGGCTTATCTGGTCTTTGCCAAAACGCTTCACGAATATTATCCTACTTATCGAAAGCAGGCACCTGCTCACATCAGTAAATTAATTCAATTCGTTGGAGAAGAGTATTATGGTAATAACTTTTGCCCCAGATCTGGTACTGTCAGGAAAAAGAGTGTATTGGTAAAAGATCAAACAACACTTCATACGCCAGGCAATACGTATGATAAAGATATATTATACTATAAACTAGCCAACCGGAATAACGATAAAGGATATGGCCTAATCACAATCGCACCAATTCATTTTTTAAATTACCTGATGATGGCTGCTAAGTGTCTCAAAAAAATAGCCATGCCTAAACGAAAGAAGTACCCAATACCAACAGTACCTTCTACCCATTCTCCGCTTACCCTGTAGAACCCCTTAATCAACTACAATGAAAATCAAGTCTATCGAAATATACAAGCTGGCTATTCCTTTAAAAATTCAGTTTGCTCAGGCCAATAATAAGTCCAACCAATCTTGCTCTATCATCGTAAAGTTGCAAACACAAGAAGGAATTAGTGGCTTTGGAGAATGCTGTCCGAGAAAATATGTTACGGGAGAAAGCCCTGAAGATGTAATCAAAGCCTTAAAAGCAATTCAGGGAGCATTGTATCAATACGATTTTGTAAGTATAAATGCCATTCAGGAATATGTTTGTGAGTACCTGCCTGGTGTAATGAAACCTGCCGCTATATGCGCATTAGAACTAGCCTTGCTCGATGCCTGGAGTAAAGAATACCAGATACCTTTGGTGAATGCATTAGGTGGTACAACTACTCAGTCTATCCCATATACTGGTATCGTTCCACTGGGGCCTTTTCCCGTAATCGCTTCCAAATTAAAGCACTTTAATTTTACAGAACTAAAACTAAAAGCCAGCGCTGGATTAGAAGACAACTTAAAGCGAATACAGGAAATTAAGAGCTTATATACCAGCAATATAAAAATACGCGTGGACGCTAATACTGGATGGACTTTTCCCACAGCAATAGAGCAATGTAAATCACTCATCGAAGCAGGTGTTTCGTGTATTGAGCAGCCATTTCCTGCAGATGCTGATAAATCGATGCAGCTGCTAAAAGAATGCTATGGAGAGTGGATCGATATTATGGCAGATGAATCCCTGACGGATTTCCAAACAGCGGAAGCCCTAATTGATCAGCAGGCTTGCAATCGCTTCAACCTGAAAATTTCCAAAAACGGTGGAATTTTTAATACTCTAAAAATATACAAACTAGCACAACAGCATGGAATCAAATGCCAATTGGGAGCTCATTTTGGAGAAACGAGCCTACTTACTGCTGCTGGATTGATCTTTGCAAGTATAGCCCCAAAGCTCGTAGCCATAGAAGGAGGCCTGGGCACCCATTTACTTGCAAAAGATATCACATTAAATCCTCTGATGATCAATCAAGAAGCTATTATCCCTCGAAAAATCGATTCGTATTATGGGCTTGGCCTTACTATCGATGAAGAAATACTACCAGCCCCCGAGAAAAACACACAACCCCTAAATGTCTAATTTTTTAGTATCTTGATTTAAAGTATAAAGCGATTATCTAAACCTACAGCTAACCTAAGCATATCATACTATGAGCCTACTCCGTGCCATCATTGTAGAAGACGAACCCACCGGTCTGGAAAACCTGCATAGAAAACTAGAGCAAAATTGCCCAGAAGTAGAAATTGTAGCCGAATGCATGAACGGGGAAGATGCTATCCGACAAATCAGGCGTCATTTACCAGATGTTCTGTTTCTGGATATTATGCTAGGAGACATGACTGGCTTTGATGTACTTAAAGCTATCAGGCAGCCTACTTTTGAGGTCATTTTTACAACTAGTTATGATGAATACGCTATACAGGCAATTAAATCCAATGCGCTGGATTATCTTTTAAAGCCAATAGATATAGATGAATTAATAGAAGCTGTTTCCAAGATGAAAATGAAAATGAGGGAAAAGAATCAGCCCATTGTTTCTTCTTCTCCTGGAAAGATTGGCTTTCCCATTGCCACCGGACAGCAATTTTTGGCACCTGATGAAATCATATATATATCCACAGAAGATAATGTAGCGATTCTTCATCTGGCAGAACGCAAGCAAATCAAACTGACTAAATCGCTGGGCTGGGTAGAAGAACTTTTAACAGAGAAAGGTTTCTTCAGGGCTCATCATTCATATGTTATCAACTTCAATCACATGAGTGAATACGTACGACAGGATGGTGGTTATATCATTATGAGCGATAAAAAATTGATCAGCCTTGCCAGAAGGAGAAAAGATGATTTTTTACTCGCACTGGAAGCCTGGGAAAGAAAATAAGCATATCCAAAAGTTGCCATGAAACAATATAATTGAATGAAACATCCAATCAATATATTATTACTCCTGTGCCTGTTTTTTTCAGGAAACCTGTTTCTAAGTTGCAATCGCTTCGAACTGGATGCTTACAACTTTTCTGAACTTCCGTTGCCACCTACAGCTCATTTAGAACAAATTGCTGATACATCTAAAACGCTTCAGCGTTTGGATTTACTACATAAAAACCAGCAAGTTGACAGCCTGATTTTTTTTGCGGAATGGTTGAAAAACTATGATGAAGAAACCACTCTTCTTTACGCTCAAAAGGCATATAATTTATCGACTGATGAGAACTGGAATATCCCCAGAGCCATTAGTGCCTATCGGCTAGCATGGAGTAAAGGTAAAAAGGCACGATTTGGGGAAGATATTGAAGATGCGATGGTAGAAGCAAGGATTAGTAAACGCTTACTGGAGCCTTACAATGCCCCATACTGGCGAATGGAGATGAATTATCTCTTTGGTTATTTGTACAAAAGAAGTGAGCAACTGGACTCTGCCCGTCATTATTTTCAACAAGCTTTGAATGACTTAAATAATATAGAAGTCAATACTGCAGAATTTCAGTTAGAAAAAGCCAATCTATTAGGTAATTTATCTACCACCTATTCCAGAAAAGATACCACAAACAGATGGCTACTCTACCAACAAAGTGATAGTTTATATAGAATACTGAATAATACTTCGGATAGAGCCCGACAGTGGCTTGATCAGGCAGGAATATATATCTACCATAAATCGTATGATCAAGCAGATTCCCTCATTAATTTATGTATGAGTTATGGTCAAGCTAATAAGGATAATAATCTTTTGGCGCGAGCCTATCAGGTCAAAGGGCGTCTGTATCAACAGAAATTCTTTTATGAGGAACAAATCGCCGATTTTGAGCTTGCGGTATCCCATTTAAAAAAATGCCTTACTTTTAAACAAGCTCCTCATCACTGGACTTACGAACTCATTGGAAGTGCTTATCAGGATAGCTGGGCTATCGACATTGATGAATCACACATAGATTCCGCCATTCACTACAAAAAACTAGCCTTTGAAGAGGCAAGACAACATGGGGCAATCAAAATGATGAAAAGGCTAAGTGGAGATTTAGCCTATTTATGCAATTACCTAGGAAAAAAGCATGAACAAATTTTAGGGATGCCCATCTCTTCATTTCTGGACAAAAACTATGTGGCTGTATCTGAATCTATTACCCAACATGCAAAATCAGCTTTTAAAAGGATCAATGAAGTTGAACAAAGAGATATAAAAGTCAACGCTGCTAATAAACGCAGGAATCAGCTTTCGATAGGATTAATCATCTTATTCCTTTCTGTTGTTGGCTTCTTACTATTCATTCAGAAAATACAAAACAACCGGCTTAAAGCAGAAATGAATGCACTAAGGGCACAGATAAACCCACACTTCATTTCTAATAGCCTTAATGCGATTGAAAACCTGGTCAATGCCGGAGAGAGTAAAGCAGCTTCTAAATATCTGGTCCACTTTTCCAGGCTTTCCAGGCAAATTCTTACCGGCTCCCGTCATACTACCACCAGCCTGGAAAATGAGCTCAAAATGCTGAAGCATTTCCTTGCTTTGGAGCAGCTTCGATTTAGAGATAAACTGACTTATGATGTTCAGGTAGAATCAGATATAGACGCCTCTAATATTATAGTACCGGCATTGATTTTACAGCCTTATGTAGAAAATGCCATCTGGCATGGTATCAAACCTAAACCAGAAGGAGGGCATGTACAAATCAACATCCAGCAGGGAAAAAAAGTGCTTATCTGCACGATAGAAGATAACGGGATTGGAAGAGAAAAAGCACAACATTTGAAAAACACCTCTGTGCTCCAACACAAATCAATGGGTATGAGCATTACGGAGCAACGAATAAAAGCTATTGGCAGGATCAAGGGCTCTCATATTGAAATCATTGATCTCAAAGACCAGAATCAGAAAGCATTGGGAACTAAAGTCGTTCTACAGTTAGCCTTAAGAACAACCAGGCAATAATCATTGCAGCCATTTTCAAACTACTTCAAAAACTACACTTAAAACTCTATACCATGGGAGATGACAAGAAAAAATCCAATACCAATGAAAACCCCGAAGAAGGAATTCCCAAGCCATTTCCTTCTTTTGATGGAATAGCAGGACATATCGATGCTCAAAATGTATATGCCTTACTCATAGGAATAGATCAGTATGATTTCTTCGTTGACACTCCTGGTGATCAAAATCTGAAGGGTTGCGTCAGAGATAGCATCGAAATGGAACGCTACTTAAAAGAGACTGTTGAAAATCCGGGCGAACGCTTGCATATAAGGAAGCTAAGAAGCCATTTATCTTCAACAAACCCTGCTCAGCTCAATATGGATATAGCCTGTGCTATAGACGAAGAGTTTGAAGCTAATCGCCAAAACATCCTAACTTCTATGCTAGGTTTTTTACAACAAGCCGATGAAGGGGATATTGTATTCATCCACTATAGTGGCCATGGCTCTACAGAGCGGCGCCCTAAAGAGTTGATTCATATAGATGCCAATTCCGATGGCAGAAGCGAGACCATCATATGTAGTGATAGTTATGCAGAGAAAGATGGCCAGCGTATTGGCCCTTTGAGAGATGTAGAAGTACGATGGTTACTAAGCAAAATCTCTGAAAAAAATCCACATGTTATTTTCATAGCAGACTGCTGCAACTCAAGCGGAAACAGCCGGGTATTAGGAAATAGTATCAAAGTTAGAAATACCAATACTCCTGATGTAGAAGATGACCGCCTAATTGAAGATTTTGTATTTTATCAGGAAGAGGAAGCTATTCGTACATTATTGGATAGCGAGGATGCAGAACAGTTTCAAATCCCACAGGGGCGTCATGTCTCTATAGCTGCCTGCCATAGTTATGAGTTGGCCAAAGAACTTGAATTTCCGGAAGGGCAATTTGGAGTACTCACTTATCACCTGCTCAAAACATTACGCTCTACTAAAGCCAATATCAGCTATCGAGACCTCACCAAATTGCTTAGAGCTAAAACAGCAGGTAGTGTTAAAAATCAGGCACCTCAAAGCCATGCTCCTTATACTCCTGACCTCAACCTCAAATTTATGGGAGGAACGACCACTAGTGATACTCCTTATTATTTGGTAAGGCCTGGCAATAGCGACAAGGAATGTATAGTAGATGCTGGTTCCCTACACGGTATTCTACCTGTATCAGAAGGAAAGACCTGGCTAGCCCTCTACGCTGCTGATGCCAATATTTCAGAGGCAAATCCGGCTGATTCCATTCGTGCGTTCGTAAAGGAAGTGCTTCCTCATGAAAGTATTTTGGAACTGGAAGAGGGAGCTAACTTCCCTGAAGGGGCAGAATATATGAAAGCAGTTATTACGGCATCTCCTGTTCCTAAAACTAAAGTTTGCCTGCTTGTTGAGTCAGACGAACAACTGATTGAATTAACAGATCAGCCTACTACTGAAGGGGAAGAACGTTTACTGGCAGGCCTTAACCTCTTACGAAATGAACTAGCAGATAATCTATTTTTAGAAATAGTGGCACGTCCTGAAGAAAGTCAATACACTTTATTCACCTACAGATTTGAAGGACAGTACAAGTACAGGATTGCTGAAAAAGATAGTTTCGATGCTTTAGTGGAACCAAAGGAAGGTTTAAACCCTGAAAATGCAAAAGCGCTGATTGAGGAAATGTCTCATATCGCTCGTTGGGAGCGCACTTTGAATCTGGTAAACAAACAAAATGTGCTTATACAGCCGGGAGATATTGATATCATTTTCCTCGACTCAGATGACAATGAATTGCCTATTGAAGATGGCCAACTTGTACTGGAACAAAAGCGCGATGATGATGGCAATTGGGTATATCCAGCTATTAAGCTAAAAGTAGCGCTAAAAAATAAATCACAGGTCCCTTTAAATTGTGCGCTGGCACACCTCCCTCCCAATTTTGGCGTATTCCCAAATCTGCTCCCGCTAGATAGCCAGCTGGGAAAAAGGGATTTTGTTGATGGCGGACAGGAAATACACTGGAAAGACTGGGAGGTATATGCTGGTTCTCAGTATGTAGAGCATAATCCCGCTTTTGAAAAGGGAGCTCCTTTTAAAATGCGTGTACCAGATAGCTATATTGATCGAGGCATTATGGAGTTAGAAGACCATTTTATACTCATTGCCAGTACAGATCAATTTGACCCTCTTCATCTTTATCAAAACAGCTTAGATGACCCTAGTGGCTCCCGGCCATTCAACCCATCACCACCTCCACCTTCAGCCCTGGACCTTTTACTGAAAGAAGTAAATAGCCGCCATGGAGGTTTTGATATAGAATCACTGCCAAGAAAGGTCAAAGTCAGAGATTGGTATACTAGCTGTTTTAGTGTAAAAACAAAAGTGGTGTTAGAATAGGAGTATGACTAGATTAAAACTTATTCCATTAAAGCACTGGAAAAAAGGTATTAAATCACCTTTTCAGTATCTCAACATTTACTCCTCCCCCGGCTTTCAGCCGACCCCTCCAATCGTAATATCTATCTGGGAGGGGTATAAGTGCTGTGCTCCCCTTGGGGGAGCTGCCCACAGGGCTGAGGGGGGTGTTCTATGAGCTTTAACTACTTCACACTCTATACATCCACTGTAAAACCCCTACTCCATGCCTGAGCCTCAAACACAAGCAAAACTCCCTTTTAAGAAAAGTTATGCTTTCCTTATTGGGATTGATAAATACGAACATATCACCCATCTCAAAACAGCAGAGCGAGATGCCAGGCTGATAGGGTATCAACTACAAACGCTACATGGTTTTGAGCCTCATTATTATCTGGGTAAAGAAGCCAGTTTGGAAGCACTCCGGTTATTATTTAATACCACCATTCCAAAATTGGCCAATGAAACAGATGAAGGCCCTAATCGAATCATCATATATTTTGCCGGTCACGGCTACGCAAAAGATAGTGATGGAGAGCCAGAAGGTTTCTTAGTTCCCTGGGATGCAGAAAAAGAAGGTTTGGAAAAATTGCTTCCTATGGAGGAAGTCAATCAGGCACTAAAAGAAGAACATATTAATTGTAAACATGGCCTGCTTATTTTGGATTGCTGTTTTGCAGGAGCATTCAAATGGGCAAGCCATGACAGGCACGGAGGTTTTGCACTACCTAAAACCATTCACCAATCTTTGTTCGAACAGTTTACTACTGATCCGGCATGGCAGGCTATCACCTCCTCTGCTTCCGATCAAAAAGCGGCAGATTTAATCAACCATATCAGCTTAGGGCATCGAGATAATGAAGAGTGGAAAAATTCTCCTTTCGTCCAAGAATTTCAATGGGGTGATTTCACTGATGACAATGACCAGCCTATCAATATCAGTCATCATTCACCTTTTGCACTGGCATTATTTATTGCTCTGAGAGGGGAAGGAGATCGCATCCTGAAAGGAGGCAGAGGGGATGGCATCATCACGGCAGGAGAAATGCACAATTACCTTAGGCACTGGGTAGAAAAAGTTACTATTTCGCAGCAGCGCCGGCAGACGCCGCTCATCATAGATTTACCCCGACACGATAAAGGGGAATTCATATTCCTACACCCTAAACACCCTGCTTTTTTGCCTTCTGATCCAGGCAGAAACCCTTATTTGGGCTTGTCTCCTTATACAGAAGAGGATGAAAAATATTTCTTTGGCAGGGGTAAGGTAATAGCAGAAGCCATACATCAACTGGAGCAAAAAAGCATGCTTGCCATTACGGGCCCTGCTGGAAGCGGGAAGACTTCTCTTGCACAGGCTGGCATCTTGCCTCAATTACGCCAAAAGGGATGGCAGGTACTTCCTTCTCCACTTAATATTGTAAATGATTATGAGCAAGTTGTGCAACAGCTAAACAAAGGAGTACCTTCTATTTTAATTATTGATGATTTTGAGCAATTCCTGGCAGTTGAGCATGAAGAGATTGATTATTGGGAGGAATTTTTGTTAGCACTACAATTTGACATACCTGAATTGCGCATTCTACTACTTGTTCGCACTGATTTTGAGCTTTATTACAGCAGTACGAAACATACTCTTGCCGAAGGCGATTATTTGGCAAAATGGTGGGAGTTGTGGGACGCTGGCAAATACCGGCTTCCTCCATTTACCAAAACAGAACTTAGAGATATTATTACGCTCCCTGCCCGTCAGGCTGTGCTATTTTTTGAATCCGATACAGTAGTTAATGAATTAGTGAATAGTATTCATCTTGCTCCGGGGGCTTTACCCCTACTATCCTATTTCCTGAGTATTTTATATGACGAGTATAAGGAAAGCCGCCGTACTGATAGAACCTTCACGCAAAAAGATATTGATCAAATTGGTGGCTTAATTGGTGCGCTCCAAAAAAGAGCTACCAATGCTTATAATTCGATGCATCCGTATAAGCAGATGGTAATGCGTTTTTTGCTGATGCGAATGGTAAAATTTGAACACGGACGCCTTACCAAAAGAAAAGTTCCATTTATCAAACTGGATCAGATACCCAATCATTGGACTAAAGACGAATATCACATTTGGTCTTATGTTTCCCCTGAGGGAGAAGAAATCAATATCTATCACGAACTTGATTTTCCAGATGATCTTGATGATGTGATGCTAAACAAAATCATTGAGCAGCTGGTAAAAAAAGAAAGATTATTACTCATCACTAAAGACAAAGAAACACAACAATTATATATAGAACCCATTCATGATGCACTTATCACTTTCTGGCCCCTGGCTCAAAAATGGTTTGAAGCATTGGGGACAGACACTATAGTGCTTCAGCGCCAACTATGGCAATCGGTAAAAGATCATCACCTTATTCAGCATCAGGCAAATGCAATTAGAGTCTCACAAAGAGATATCACCAATGATATAGCCAATACTTCTTTATTATGGGACAGTAACCCTAAATTATTACAAACAACCGGTGCTTTAATCGAATGTATTATCAACGAAAATGGACAGCTAAAAAAGGAGAACAGTGGCATACAAGATATCACAATAGACGCTGGATCATTATTTCCAGGTAAAATCCACTTTCTACATGAAGATATTCTTTCAACTTTATCTTCTGAAGATCAATCTACCTACTACCACATATGCAATTTTTTTAGTTTTCAACCGGGCGATAGTACCAATAACATAAAAATGCTATCCTATCTGTCTAAAATGAGTGCTTCGCTAACCGAAGCCATTGTACAACAAAATATGCATTGGCTCAATCAGGCTGAAAAAAAATTCTTTTTAGATAGCTGGAGGAAAAAAGAAGCCCAAATTCAACAATTGATAAAGCAAAGGGACGAAGCACTTGCACTTGCTAAAGAAGCAAATGCCGCCGCTCTTGCAGCAAGAGGACAAATGCTTAGAGAAAAGAATCCAAGCATTGGCCTCAACTATGCTTATGCCGCCTATCTTACACTTCCCAATACGGAATCTGTCAATGTTATGAATGGCCTGAGCAGCGCAGGGCCTTATTATGAAAAAATTATTGCCACAGAACAAGGCGATCCAATCACAGGACTTGTTTTTTCTCCTGTTGATGACAATCTAATCGTGAGTTGTAATCGGGATGGAATTGCTAAATTGTGGGACATCCAGCACAATAAATGTCTCCAGGTTTTTGATGACAATAAAGAGCGTAGGAAAAAAACGGTCCAATCCCCAGAAGGAAAATTGGTGCAAACAGGCGTAAATCATGGTATCATCAGCCTTGATTTTTCTCCTGATGGAAAACGAATATTAACAGGATGCAATGATGGTACTTCTGTACTTTGGGATATTGACACTGGCAAAAAAGTAATGGAAATACAAGCCCCTGAAGGGAACCAAAAGTCATTAGCAGGGGGATATATAAGTAGTAAAACTTTCCTCAAAGTAGATTTCCCAAAAACATTTCCAAACTACACTTTTGCCCATTTCATCCCAGACTCCGGTACGATCATGACCATTCACCCATTCAAAAAATTACAGGAATGGAATGTGGATCAACAAAAGGAAATATGGAGTTTTCTTTTGTTGCCTGAAAACAGCCTGGCACAAAGTACAAATATATGTTCCGCTGTATCAAAAAGTGGCCAGTATATTGCTCTAGGCCAGTTTGTCATGGATGGCATTTATTTTGATAAGAATAAAATCCAGCTTATAGATCGAAAGAACGAGAATCGCATCACTAGTATACCCATTGCAAAAGAGTTATATCCCACCAGTCTTTGCTTCAATCAGGCAGAAGATATGCTTATTGCCGGTTTCTCAAATGGATGTTGGAAAGGATATGCAATGCCTTTGGCAAGTGAAATAATCCATGCTGATGCCTATACGAAACCAGTAAGATCGCTAAGTTTTAGTTCGGACGGGAAATTCATTCTAACAGGTGGAGAAGACTACGATATCAAAGTTTGGGATATTGATACCGGAGATTTAGTAGGAGCTCTCAGAGGTGAATTCAATGCTTCAACAGCGATAGCGGTATCAAAAGGCAATACTTATATAGCACATAGCTATTACAATAATATTGTTTTATGGCGACAAGATCAACATACTCCTAAAATTGCCTCTTCTTTTGATACATCTTCATCCAATACATTTTCAGGAAAACAATATCCTTTAATCATGAGACCTGCCAATGATAGGAAAACGATCATGAGTGCCTATTCTGATAATGGTGTTATCTACTATCGGTTTTACAATCGAGAAGGAGAAGCCAAACGTCCCAATATTCACTCTAATCTGGGTCTCAACACTTGTTCTTTCAGCCCAGACGGGCAATATTTTGTAGCCGCTCACAAAGACTATAATGGGGTACACAAAGACGAAAATAATATACACATTTATGATCTGGAGCTTTCGCAAGATCAGTTGAAACCAAAAGTATTTTCTTCAACAATAAGTGAGCTAAATATCTATGCCATTGCCATTAGCAATCGAGCCAAATTCCTGCTAATGGCAGATCGTGAAAGGACAAGCATTGAGTTGCATCCTATCGATGAAGATAGTGGCAAAATTTTATCCGGATCAGATATTGACGGCGAACCCATCAAAGCAATTAGCTTAAGCCAAAGCCAACAACTTTTTTCAATCCGGACAGAAATATATGTTGAAGCCTGGACCATTGAAGCCAATCAACTAGTCCCTAAGACCAGCTTTTATGCCAGGGAGACTACTCCCAATTGTGTTGTCTTTTCTAAAGATGAAAAACACCTCATAGCTGGTTATAGCGACTTCACTGCCAAGCTTTGGTCTATGGATAGAGACAATCATCTCATACGCACTTTTAAAGGACATACCGAAGCTGTTAACTGTATATCTATCTCCACAGATGGCAAACTATTATTGACAGGCAGTGAGGATGGCACTGTTCGGCTATGGGATATAGAAACAGGAGAAAGCATTCAAACGATATTCCCTTATTATGAAAAAGAGGACACAGAGGAAATGTCTATTCTAAAGACACTGATCTCCTCCTATGATCCTAATAATCGCAACTTCTACCCTATTGAGTTTGTAGGCTTCACTGATAACGATCGGCAATTGATGGTTGGATATAAGCATGCCTTCATCAGAGCTTATTACAATATCTTGCACCACTGGCCTAAAGCTTGTTTCCAATTACCAGCAGAAAGAAGGAAACAACTGAAGATTGATGAGGATATCAAGTTCCCAAAATAAATATTACGAGCTTGTTTGGGGGGGCTTATGATAGGAGGCTGTTTCAAAAGCAGAATCTGCTTAATATCTACCTGCAATTATTTGATTTCCCACAGATTTCGTGGATTCCCACAGACCTGCCTGCTCGACCACTTCGTGGGCAGGCAGGTAATAATTAGGCTTAATTGTTATTAAATAATCAGCCGCCGAATGGCTGATATGGTTGTACAATTAATAGAAGAAGAAGCTTCCAGGAAAGTGAGATTAAAGTGGTCCACAAACTTTTCTCACGAAGCAGGCATTGCCTGACTGAGTAATGGCACTTATTTCAAAACTTTCGTGCAATTGGTGCAATTTACTCGGTCAAGCCTCGTGAGAAGAGTTGTGGACCTTATCACAAATAGTGTACGCAGTTATGCGGTTATTTTTTGATTTTTAATAAAGCCTAATTTGATCTGTGAAGTTCTGCGGGATTTGCGGGAGCTATACTTATGAGACTGCCTCAGTATGTTGATCAGATTCGTATTTTTAAGGCGCCATGTTTTCATAAGTTTCTGAGATAGCTTTCGTCTAGCTACAGCTTTATCGCTCTTTTTTCTGCCTGAAATTTTCCGGCACGGATACGGTAGATGTAGGTGCCTGGCGCAAGCGTACGCATATCCCAGTTAATCGTATGGCGCCCCGCAGCTACTCTTTCATTAATCAGTGTATCTACCAACTGGCCTTCTATAGAGTAGGCAGAAACGGTTACCTGTTCGGTCTGGGGTAGCTCAAATTCAATAGAGGTAGCAGAGCGAACAGGATTAGGTGTATTTTGGGCCAGCACATAATCCCCAAAAACAGATTGCCCGGTACTGGAAGATATTAATCCACGTAAATCAATAATACGAATAAGGCTGGGTTCGTTCAATTCAGAAATGAAGAGCGAATCTCCAGTGACAGAAGCAGCAATTCCATTGGGCGCATTAAATTGTGCCTCTGATCCATTGCCATCTTGATATCCGACAGAGCCATCACCTGCTATAACCTCATAAGTACCATCGAGGGCGACTCGAAAAACAAGCGGTTGACTGCTGTTGCCAGTCACATAGAGGAAGTCATTAGCATAGGCAATATGCCCAATATTAAAAGGATGGAGGGTAGCCGTAGGCAATTGTACGAACAAACTGATTTCCCCCTCTGGGCTAATCTTGTACAAGCGGGCATTGCTAATATTCGGTGCATATAAATTGCCCTCTTCATCTATAGCCAGGCTGACAGGTACCTGCAAGCCATTCCCTTGTACAAAAACAGATGATGTCCCATCGGGCGCAACTTTGTAGATGCTGT
This sequence comes from Chitinophagales bacterium, assembly GCA_022360175.1. Classification (GTDB taxonomy): domain Bacteria; phylum Bacteroidota; class Bacteroidia; order Chitinophagales; family Saprospiraceae; genus JAKSDI01. The sequence goes on along the minus strand of JAKSDI010000171.1, from coordinate 16,653 downwards.
TGCCATTGCCTGGAAAACCTGCTCCATAGTGGGACACATATATATCTCCAGTAGCTCGGTTGACGACCACGCCTGAAGGACCAGTACTTACGGTAGCCAGTTGATCAACCTCAACAGGCTCACTAAGGGTAATTTTGTAAAGCCCTTTATTGTTAAAGGTACTAACAAACAAGTCTCCATTTTCGTCATAGTCTATATCAATGGGGCCATTGAGGCCATTGGCTACTACAGATGTTGTCCCATCCATGTCAATCTTGTACAGGCGGGTGCCATCATAACCTTCTGTACCGTAAAGGGTGCCATTGGGAGTGACGAGTAACCCATCCAGGGATAAGCTATTATCCAGCTGAATAGAACTGACAATGGCTTCTTGTGAAAAGCCTGTAGCCGCATGAACCATAATAGTTAAAAGAACAATAAAACAGTAGGTGATCGATTTCATGTTTGAACGATTTAATATCATTGATAAATTATAAAAAAGGATGCGCCAAAATAGAGGCTTAACCTGGTTAAAATCGTTCCGATACAAGAAGTCGAACCTATTTTCAGGTTTTATTTTTTTACAAACTGGGAAGGGGTCATACCGGTATGTTTTTTGACAGCATTGTGAAAGGTTGTTTTTGAATTAAAGCCCGCTTCATAAGCTTTGCCCAGCAGGGAGAGGTGCTGGTATTTGGGGAGTGATGAAAGCCTTTTGAATTCGGCTACCCGATAACTGTTGATAAAATCAAAGTAGTTTTGGCCGAAGCGTTCATTGATGAGCCGGGAAAGGTCTCTTGGGGCAATTTTCATTTGTTTAGCTAGTTGTTGCTGGTTAAGTTGAGGTATCAGATAGGGTTTATCTTTGGCCATCAGGCCGATAAGTTGTTGTTCCAGAAGGTTTAATTCCCGTTGTGATAAGGGAGAGTCTTTATAGCGATTCAGAGCAGGGTTATTTCGGAATACTTCTGGCTTACTCATAGCAAAGTACGCAAGGATGAAGGTGCTAAAAGAAAGGGCAACCCAGGCGAGGTTGTAATTGAAAAAAGTAAAACTGGGTACGAGACCAGTGTAATTAGACAGTGCCGCGTATAACCATGACGCCCAGCAAGCTGTTGCCGTGAAAAAGAAGCTATTGAGGTACTGTTTTCCAAATTCGAACCGCCCTTTTTGGGCATGACTGCGGAATAAAACATACCCTAAAACAAGATAAACAGCCAGATGTCCCAATGCGAGCCAAACCACGTAAGGCAGCTCAATGAGATTGCTCGAAACAAGCCGTTGCATGTATACTTCCCGCGATTCAAAAAGATAATAACTCAAAATCAATAAGTGCAATGCTGCCGGTACAAAATGCAGCCCCAATTGCCATTTCCTTATCTCTTTTACTCCAACCAGTCGACAGATATAGAGGTAAAGCAAAGGCCCATAGAAAAACATAGGAATATCGGGTAACAAAAACAGATGGGGATACTGCTGCCAAATTTCTACGCCATCCACATATACCAATCGGCTAAATAACACTAGGGCAATCATCAGCACCAGGGTGGATAATATTCGATTGGCAGGATGGTTGGCATTATCCAGGCGGCGGATAGCCAGTACTAGTAAAAGGCCCTGTACGCCGCCCAATAAAATAATTGCAGTCATTAAGAATGTTTCATTAACTCAATATTCTATCTTCAGTTTCCTTTGATGTAATCACTTCTATCCCTTCAAAATTGGCATAATTTTTCCAGTTGTCAATCCATTTCAACAGTTTATACTTATGGCCGCCTTCCATGATTTGACAACAAATTTTCAAATCTTTGTCTACCCATCTGTTTTGGCTTTCTTTGTTGAGTCGTTCAATAATCAGAGATAGCATACATATTAAATTAGTTTGATCAGTTTTTAAATTCATTACATTGCAAATTTTCTTTGCATGAAGAAAAATCTAACAATATTGAAAGATATGTATCAGGTTTCCCATCAAAATCGCAACTTGATAATAATAAAATAATAATCAAGTTGACAAGAATATATTTTTTCATAAAACTAGTTTAAACTGATAGAAAATCCCCCTCAGCCCTGCGGACAGCTCCCCCGAGGGGAGCACAGCACTTATCCCCCTCCCAGATGGGTCTTACGACTAGAAGGATCGGCTGCCAGGGGAAGAATAAACATCAAGGCGCCTAAAAAGATAATTTAATGCTCCAAAGCGAATGTCGCGTTTTTACTACAACTCCCCTCCCCTTCCCCTCTATATTTGTCCTTCATTAAATATATTATGAAGACAATAATCACCCAACTGACATTTCTATTGTTTTTGCCTTGTATGCTCTTATCCCAGCATGATACCAATACAGCAAAGCATCCAATAAGCCTCAAAGCACAGATCGGGCATCAGCGAATTGGGCTTCCATTTAGAAAAATGGCTACATCACCTTATCATTTCAGTACCGGAATAGGTATTGAAAGAGTTTGGAAAGCCAAAGCAAAAAGCACTAGTTATCAAACGCTTGATATTACTTATTTCCAAAATGCTTCCAGCGGCAATGGATATTATGTAAGCCTTAATATCGGGCGTCGATTTCATTTACCGAAAAGCTTTTTTCTATCCGGCGAAGCAGGTGTAGGTATAATACACATTTTCAGGCCCAATAGCGTGTACGACTTAAAAGACAATGGTACTTATGCACAAGTGAAAGACCGGGGCAAGATTCACCCAACGGTTGGCATTTCATTTCAAACGGGATACCAACTCAATAAACTTGGGCTTTTCCTGGCATACCATATCCTTTCTGAATTTCTATACAATGAGGATGCTATTGTCTATCCTCAAACATTCCTCTCACTTGGCATTCGCTATAAAATTTAATCGACCATGAACATCCCACAATTTGTTGCTCTTATTTTCATACTCACTTTTTTCTGCTCCTGTGAGGAAGAAGCTTTAAAGATCACAACAGCTGATTGTAATAACAATACATCCTATGAATCACATCCTAAGCATGCTGCTTATCAGGCTCTATTAGATCAATTTGTATCCAATGGTTTAGTAGGAGTAAATGTACTAATCGATCAAGCAGGAGAAGAGGTATGGGCAGGTTCTGCAGGAGTTGTTTCCATTGAAAATAATCAGCACTTAGAGTTGTGTAATATCTTTCCCACTGCTAGCCTGGGCAAAATGTACTGCGGTGTTGCAACTATGCAAGTCTTCGAAGAAGGACTGATAGATTTACATGTTCCTATTGCTCAATACCTTCCTAATCATCTCATTGATAAAGTACCCAATGCTCATTTAGCAGATATTGCCAATTTGCTTAGCCATACATCCGGCATTCCTGATTATGCTGATAATCCCAACTTAATACTGGATTTTTTCAATGACAAAGGCCTTGATTTTAGCAGGGAGGCAGTACTGGAAGAATATGTATATGGCAAAGAACCTAAATTCAAACCAGGAACAGAGTACAGCTATTCGAATAGCAACTATGAAATACTGACTATTATACTGGACCATGTTTTGGGTTATCATCATGCTGATTGGTATAGCAACCATATTTTCGCACCACTCGCCTTATCAAATACTTATTATAAAAATGAAACGGATTATACAGGCCTTAATGAGCAAGGTATGGCTCAGGGGTATTTTGACAGACATAGCGATGGCAAATTGGAAAACGCTACTGATATGTCACTGACCATTGCCAGCGGACAAACAGGTTCTGACGGTATCATCACAGATATCCAGGATTTATACCGCTTCCTAAAAAGTATTTTCGAAGCAGAGATCATCACTCCCAATACGCTGGGATTAATGAAAGAATACATCAAAGTAAAACACAATTTCATTACTTATAAATACGGACTAGGGATTACGTACCGCGATGAAGAGAAAAACTTTGGACTCGAACGCTCTATAGGGCATTCCGGCTCCTTACCTGGCTATGCTGCCGAAGCATGGTTCTTTCCTGATAGCGAAACCTATATCATTTTTATTAGTAATACTGGAAATATATTAAATGGCCCACTTTCTGAAACACTGGATGATTTTCGGGAAGTACTCTATAAAGAAGTGCTAACGGAGTAAAATTTAGAAGTGGTTTTCCATTCTTGTTGATGATAGCAAATGTGAAGTCGGGGAGTCCACACATTACACGGATTACACTAAGCTCTATTATTCGACTATGCTTTAAGAGAAAGTTCGTGGAATCAGTGAAATTCGTGGATGACAAACAACATAGGCATCACCTGACTGAATGATTTGACTAACTGCACTAATAAGAATTTTGTAATGTGTGTTTAGTAAAGGGCGTATGTCTTCTTCATAAATGGTGACGGCGAAACTACTATGCTAGTCATTAGTTGTAACAAGTTTTGTCCGTCACTATAATTTATAACAAGTCGTAATTAAGTAAGAGATGCTATATAGAGGGTAACAAATTTAAATTTCATTTACTACCTTTGCTCCGTGCAGCTTAGAAAGAAAATATTATCCTATTTTTTGCTGGCAACCTATTTACTGGTTTCCTCTCATCTTAGTTTTTGCCACAATACAGTTTCGCATTTTTGTGAAGCATTTGCTGCTTTGCCCTCCCATCAGCATGAAGGTTTCGCAGAAAACCACCATGACTCCCATTTTCATATAGGAATTTTTCATTTTCTTGGGCATCTTGTTGATAGTACACATCATGAGGATGACTTAGCTGATAAGCATTTTCATACGGTTATAACAACTACAATAAAAAAGGTTGTTGATCTTAAAAGCACCTCTTTTATTAGTTTTGACAACATTAAACTCGCTTTAGCAAGTAAGGGTGTTAAGTCACTACGAGCACCTCCTTATCTACCTGGCCTAAAGCAAGCATTAATCTTCTCTAACGCTCCCCTGCGTGCACCTCCTGCATTGGTCTAAACTTTCCTATTTGGGCATTTTAGCCCTTTCACTATTTCTTTTTAATATCATTTTGGAGTAGGCATATCGTCTAGCTAAGAGCTTTGGAAGTTCAAGCTCAAACGCAAGTTCAAAGCGCAAGCATACTTACTATTTTTGCACTTGCACTTGCACTTGAGTTTGACACTTGATTTTGCACTTAACAACTCTGCCTCTCCTTAATGCTTCCTAAAATTAGACATAATGCAATTCAAATATTATTCTGCTATACTCCTAGCAGCCTTTCTATTGATTGTTTCAGGATGTAAACATGACCACCCACATAATCCGGATGGCAGTCATCCACATGAAAATGATGGCCACGGGCATGCGCATGCACCAGATGGTAGCCATATCACTCCTGAATTAGAGTCCGTTGCTTTTACTAAATGGACCAACAAATCAGAGCTTTTTGTAGAATTCAAACCTTTGATTGTCGGTAAAGAAAGTCGTTTTGCAGCCCATTTTTCTGATATGCTATCTTTCAAGGCCGTAGAAGCCGGAACACTTCGCCTTCGCTTAATGAACAATGGGAAAGTAGCTCAGGAAAGCAGTGTTGAGGCTCCTTCTTCGCCTGGTATTTTCCGCCCTGTCCTGGCTCCTAAAAAAGCAGGAGCATATCAACTACAGTTTATTTTAGAATCCCCTACCTTTTCTGATACGATCGAATTACCTGGTATCAAGGTATATTCAAATACGTCAACTGCATTTGCAGATAATCCAGCTCTTGAAGAGGGTGATGAAATTACCTACCTCAAAGAACAAGCCTGGAAAACAGAATTTGCAATCGAGCAAGTCAAACGTCAGTCGATTAATGAAGTCATCCATACCTCAGGAGAGATTCAGCCAGTAAAAGGTAAAGAAAAGATTGTTGCTGCCAAAAGCAGTGGTATTGTCTTATATAAAAATCCAAAGCTACAGGAAGGCAGGGCCATCAATAAAGGAGAAATCCTTTTCACCATTAGTAGCCAAAGCCTGGTAGCGTCTAATGCTGAAGAAAAGTATCGAGTGGCCAAAGCCAGACTGGACAAGGCCAAAGCAAATTTTGAACGAGCGGAAGGGCTATTGGCTAAGCAAATTATTGGTAAGAAGGAATTTGAAAATCGCAAGATGGAATTGGCGATAGCAGAAGCTGAGTGGCAAACCTTCACTACTAGCAATCAGGGCAAAGGGCAAAATATTACAGCCCCAATGTCTGGTATTATCAAAAATCTGATGATTAGTGATGGAGAATTTGCAGAAGAAGGGAAGCCACTTATTGAAATTACGAACATTCATCGATTGATGCTACATGCAGAAGTAGCTCAACAATACCTACCTCAACTTTCCCAAATTACATCTGCCAATTTTAAAGCTCCCTATCAGGATGAGGTACAATCACTTGAAGATTATAGAGGGAAGCTGGTTACTGTGGGTAAGGTTTTAGAATCGGGCAAGCACTTCTTGCCAATCTGGTTTGAACTGGATAATGTAAATGAGCTGATCCCTGGCTCTTTTGTTGAATTATTTCTATTAACAAAAGCTGTTGACAATCAAGTAGTCATTTCTAAATCTGCGCTAATGCAGGACTATAATAGGAACTATGTTTTTGTACAGACAGCAGGAGAAAGTTTCGAAAAACGAACCGTCCAATTAGGCATAGATGATGGTAAAAATGTGCAGGTTTTATCAGGAATTGCTGAAGGCGAGTGGGTGGTTACCAAAGGGGCTTATCAGATAAAAATGGCATCGATGTCATCTACCATTCCATCACACGGACATGCGCATTAATCCCGAAACTGCTTTAAATTTTATCAGAATGATTCAACAACCTATAAAGTCATGCTTGTTAATGTTATTCCTATGTAGCATAACAAGCTGGAGCATTGGGCAAACTCAAGCCATCAGCCTTGATGAAGCCCTGAACATTGCCAAAAAAAATTATGCAGGTTTGGAGCGTGACCGCCTGAACCTGGAGCAATATCAACAACTATCGAATGCTGGCTTGCCAATGCAGGCTACTCAAATTTCTGTTTCAGGTGAAGAATTTAGAACGAATGGAGCAACAGGTATCCATTCCTTCAATCTTCAGCAAAACTTCTACCTTCCGAAGGCTTCCAAAGCACAACAAAACTATTATCAAAAGGGAGCCGGAGTAGCTGAAAAGCGACTAAGGCTAACAGAGAAAGAGCTGGAATGGCAGGTTGAAGAAGCTTATTATCAATTGCTATTTGCTAAAGAAGAGCAAGCGCTAGCTGCTGAAAATGTTGCTCTTTTTAATGATTTCCTTTCTGTAGCGACCCTTCAATTAGAAGCAGGTGAAACGGGAAAGATCCCTCAGCTTGCTGCCAGAACTCGCCTGGGGCAGGCACAACTTGCGGAAGAACATGCGGAAGAAAAATACCAGATAGCACTTTCTCTTTTCAATCAATGGCTCCGCACTGAAGGCCAATTTGATGCAAAGGGTGATTTAGTACAACGAACAGAGCATACAACCAATGAGTGGTCTAATAATAACCCTCATCTGCAAATTTTTCAGGCGCAGAAAGAGATGGCAGTATCTGCTGTAGAGGTAGAAAAAAGCAAGCTATTGCCTCAAATTAATACAGGCGCAAGGCTTCAATCTGTTTCGGGCAATTTCCCATTCTTTGGTTATCAGTTGGGAGTCAATATTCCTCTTTTCAAGAAAAATTATTCCACGCGAATTGAGGCAGCAAAAATTGGTGTACTGGTACAAGAAGCAGCCTTAAAAGCAGAAGAACAAAGACTCACACAAATTATTAGTGACCTGGAGTTTAAGCTAGAGCACCAGCGGCATATTCTAGAGTATCTTACTGAAGATTTACGGCCCATTGTCGAAGAACAAAGCGAAGTAAATCGCCAGGCTTTTCAGGAAGGAGAAATCTCCTATCTCGAATACCTCAATAGCCTGGAACAGGTTGTTTTGATTAAACACCAACACCTGGAAGCACTCTATGAATTCAATGTACTGCAAGTGGAGCTAGATTACTGGATGGGTAGATAAAGTAGTGCATGTTTCGAATCCGTACCGGCGAATTTATTCGCTGCAAGTATGACATCGGCGAATAAATTCGCCGGTACAAGATGAAGTCATCTTGAACCTTGTTTCGAATCCAAAAAACAAAATTCAATGCTAAATAAAATAATAGATTTCTCATTATCTAATCGGCTGCTCATTTTAGCAGGTATTGCAGCGATTATGATAGCGGGGGCATACATATCCTCCGAAATGGATATAGATGTATTCCCCGATTTAACCGCCCCTACTGTTACCGTCATGACTGAAGCGCATGGTATGGCAACAGAAGAAGTAGAACAACTCGTAAGTTTCCCTATTGAATCTGCTTTAAATGGCGCTCCTAATATGCGACGTATCCGTTCTTCTTCCGCTATGGGTTTTTCTATAGTGTGGGCGGAGTTTGAATGGGGAACAGATATCTATAAAGCTCGCCAGATTGTAGCGGAGAAGCTGGCCACTATAGAAGGTAATTTACCTTCCGGTGTTGAAAGTCCTGTATTAGCACCGATCTCTTCCATCATGGGTGAAATTATGATGATGGGCTTGAGCTCTGATAGTCTCCCTCCCATGGAATTAAGAGCCCTGGCAGACTGGACCATTCGCCCTCAGTTACTAGCCGTTAATGGAGTAGCCCAGGTCATTGTGATAGGAGGAGAATACAAGCAATATCAGGTCCTTGCTTCTCCCGAAAAGATGAAATACTATGGTATCTCTCTGTCTGAATTGGAAGAAGCAGTAGCGGCCTCTACCCTCAATGCCTCTGGTGGGTTCATCAATGAATATGGCAACCAATACATCATCAAAGGCGAAGGCCGTACCAATGATGTAGAGCAAATCGGGTTAACTGTAATAAAAAGACATGGGACTATTCCTATCAGCATCCGAGATGTAGCAGAAGTCAAAATTGGAGCCGCTCCTAAAATTGGTGATGGTGCCGTAATGGGCGAGCCTGCTGTTGTTATGACGATACTTAAACAACCAAATGCCAATACACTTGCCCTTACCCAATCGATTGATGAAGCAATGGCAGGTATTCAAAAACAGTTGCCCAATGGTGTTAAGGTGGACGCTCATATTTTCCGGCAATCTGAATTTATACAATCATCTATTGACAATCTCCAACGTACTCTTTTGGAAGGTGCCTTTTTTGTTACGATTGTTTTACTGCTTTTCCTGATGAATTGGCGGACTACAGTGATTTCTCTAATCGCTATCCCCATTTCGCTACTGGTCACGATCATTGTAATTAAACTGATGGGCTTTACGATCAATACAATGAGCCTGGGGGGAATGGCGATTGCTATTGGTTCACTGGTGGACGATGCCATTATTGATGTGGAAAATATTTTCAAGCGGCTGAGAGAAAATATGCTCAAGCCACTAAATGAGCGATTAAGTTCATTGTCTATCATTTTTAATGCCTCCAGTGAAATTAGAAATTCTATCCTGATTGCCACCTTGATTATTATCACGGCATTTGTGCCTTTGTTCTTTCTGAGTGGAATGGAAGGGCGTCTATTAAAACCATTGGGTATTTCTTTCATAGTCGCCATTTTCACTTCTCTTTTTGTGGCGGTTACGCTTACTCCTGTATTAAGTAGTTATCTATTAACCAATGAAAATAGGTTACAAAAGCAGGCAAAGGGAAGCTGGGTAGAACGCAGACTAGCAGGTATTTATCGCAAGCTGTTGCAAACAGTATTAAAAATTCCTCGCCTGGTCATTGGGATCGCCTTACTACTGTTTGTGGTTTCTATCTGGCTGATGAGTGGTTTAGGCAGAAGTTTCTTACCCGAATTTAATGAAGGCTCATTGGTAATCAATGTCGTAACACCTCCTGGCACCTCGCTGGAAGAATCCAATAAAGCAGGAAAGCTGGTGGAAGAACTCATGCTTCAAATGCCTGAGGTCGATAAAACCTCCCGACGAACAGGGCGAGCTGAACTAGATGAACACACTCAGGGAGCCAATTCTTCCGAAGTGGAAGTTCCTTTTACTTTAACGGATAGAAACGAAACTGATTTTTTGGAAGATGTGAGGACGAAGCTTTCTATCGTGCCAGGTGTCAATATTACAATCGGGCAACCCATTGCCCACCGCATTGATCATATGCTTTCGGGCACCAGGGCCAATATTGCCATCAAAGTATTTGGCCCCAACCTAAATGAATTGTTCAATATCGGCAATCAAATAAAACGAGAGATTGAGGATATTTCCGGACTGGCCGACCTCAATGTCGAACAACAAATTGAAGTGCCTCAATTGCGCATTAAACCCAATCGGGTAATGCTGGCAAAGTACGGTATCCAACTCGGTGAATTTATGGACATCATAGATGTTGCTTTTGCTGGTGAAAAAGTAGGGCAAATCTTTGAAGATCAGCGAAAGTTTGATTTGATCGTACGATACGAAGAAGAACAACGCAACTCCGCCAAAGCTATCAGAAATACGCTTATTGATACTCCTGATGGTGAAAAAATTCCATTGGCTTATGTTGCAGATGTCAGTATAGAAGGCAATCCTTTTACGGTCAATCGAGAAAATGTACAACGAAAAATAGTCATTTCCGCCAATGTCGCAGGACGAGATTTGAGAAGTGTAGTGAATGATATTCGCTCTACTGTAGATGCAAATATTATGTTACCTGAGAACTATAGAGTTGAGTATGGCGGGCAGTTTGAAAGTGAAGAAAAAGCAACCCGATTGTTATTGATCACTTCAATCGCGGCCATCCTTCTCATTTTCTTTTTGCTTTATTCTGAATTCAAGAATCTACGCCTGGCAAGTATTGTCCTGATTAATTTACCATTGGCACTGATTGGTGGAGTATTTATCGTTTATTTCACTTCCGGTATCATTTCAATCGCCTCAACCATTGGTTTTATCAGCCTGTTTGGTATTGCTGCCCGAAATGGTATCTTACTGGTAAGCCATTATCAAACATTAAAAAAGGAAGGCAAGGATCTAAGAGAAAGAGTTATTGAAGGTTCTTTGGATCGACTCAATCCTATTTTGATGACGGCATTGACTACCGGCCTGGCATTGATCCCGCTAGCATTAGCAGGAGGTGAAGCAGGCAACGAGATTCAGAGCCCAATGGCAGTTGTCATTTTGGGAGGTTTGCTAAGTTCTACTTTCCTGAATCTGATGGTCATTCCAGCAGTGTACGAGATTGTAGAAAAATCCAGGTAAAATATTTCAGCCCAACTTTGGCACTTTGATTACAAGGACCGTTTCCAAAATGCTGAAGTTGGGCTAAATTCTTCTTACTCTATACCATATTCCTCAAAGAGATATTCGATCGCTCTTTCTAACATTATATCATTTCCATCCTCGATGTCTTCACGACTATTTCTAACGTAAATATCCGGGGCAATACCTATTCCTTCCAGGTTTTGTCCATCTGGCAACAGGTACAACTGATTGGCGTAAGCATAGCTCCAGCCATTGGGTAAAAACCTTAAAGATGATTGGTCAGAATGATCTCCTCTTGTTGTATCGCCCATATGCGTAAGATGAGCAAAAGACTTCATATTCAGCGTCAGTATCTCTGCTCCACTCACAGTGTACTTGCTCGTCAGAAGTATAACAGGCTTGGTGTATTGAAAACTCCCCTCGGGTTTTGAATACCATTTCGTGGGGGCGTCAAAATCATTATGATTAGGCCCATTACGCGTTTGCACTGTGTAAATAAAGTGCTTCCCATCTGCGAAGGCTCCTGCTATTCGATGTGCATATTCATCATTGCCTCCATTGTTATTTCTCAAATCTATTATGATTGCTTTGTGGTCTTTTAATTCCTGTAGGATATCATCAATAATACTGGCATCCGGCCCCTCTACATCAAAGAAATGAATATACCCAATGTCCTTATCTTTAATTTTCCCATAGGACAGCCCCTCATCATAGGTAGCCAGATGGTAATCAGAATACTTTTCCAGAATAAGCCCAAAATCAAATTCCTTTTCTACAACATGAAGGATGGAATCTCCTGATTCGAAGTATCTATATTGATAATCGCCTAGTATCACATGCCCATCGTTTAAATGTTCGAGCATTTCTGTTAAAATATCCCACAATTCTTCATCCGTGGTTGTTTGATTTACCTGGGGCCTGTATTCGGCATAAAGTGCATCCCAGTCTATGTTTTTCACATTGAATAAAGCATAGTGCTTATCAAAGTCTTGCCAAAGTAGTTCAAAATTGTTCTCTGGATCATTAGAAGGCTCATCTCCTATGATTACTTTTTCGCAAGAGAATAAAGCTGCTGTTATTACAAACAAGAATATTATAATGACGTTTTTCATATCTTAAAATTGATAGCTTAAACCTGCTCTGATTTGGTTTTGAAATTGAGTAAATCGATCTCCAACTGAGGCATTTTGATAGCCAAATGCATATATGGCTACTCCTGATAACCGTTTTGATAGCTGAAACTGATAGGCCAGAGAAAAATCCAGGGATTGATAAGTATTAATACTCACAAAGTCTCCATTGGTAATGAGCTTCAAAGGACGGCCTGCATTGCGGTCAAGTTCTTCATCCATACCATTATAGGGCGGCCGCACCAATAAATTGACAATGGGAATAGCAATTGAAGCAGTCAGCTTAGCTTTATCTCCCAAAGGACGAACTATTGAAGATTTTAAATGAAGGCCGTGAACAATCAAAAAGGAGAAAGCATCCTGATCATTAAAATCCAGATAGTTGATGTTAAATTGATAGCCCCCTCCCAGATAAAGTGGCATAGAGCCCAATGTGTTAACCTTCCTGAGATAGGAAGCATGGAAATTTCCTACCAATAAGCTGGAAGTGAAATGATCATAGTCACTTGTTGTTAAATCATTGGCCAGAAAGTTGACATGAGCATCGAATATTGACTTTTCTCCCTCCCCTATCCGAGTATAGCCCAAGGCATATATCCCTCCATTTTGAGCATAATTAAGGGGTGAAAAGTTTACATCCTTAAGATGATTTTTATTCCAGCCTACCGAAAGTTGTAAAGCATGATGTCCGCCCTGAGCATGTAATATCCCAGAGGAACATAAAACACAAAAAAGTACAAAAAAAGGTGATTTCATTTGTTTAAAATTTCCACAAAGGTAGGCGAGGTATGAGCAAAGAAACCACTATAAATCCTTCTAATAAGTACCATAGAAAGCAGTGGTACCTATTCTGATACTTCCTTTTGATATTGGGCGGGTGTCAATCCTGTTGCTTTTTTAAAAATGCGGTAAAACGAGGTTTTTGATTTAAATCCACAGGAGTTGGCTACTCCCATTACTGTCAGATGAGTGTTGGTTTTGATTTGTTCCTTGAATTCTTGTACGCGATAACTATTGATCAATTCATAAAAAGAACTTCCAAGATGCTGATTGATATAAATCGATAAATCTTTTTCTTTCAGGGCTACGGCTTCCGCCAAATCTCTCAGGGTTAAATCTTCATTCAGATAAAGCTTTTCTACTTTAAGACTATGCTCTATTTTATCCGATAGCACCTCATTCTCTACAGGCGTTTTTTTTGCTTTAGATGCTTCCGCTATAGATGACGACTCTATTTTTTCTTCCTCTAAAAGAAAATTAGGCAAGAATATCTGTGTTTGAAAAAGACCATTATACCCGAGGTAAAAACAGATAATAACGACATTAAAAGTCAGGAGATAGTCTTCTTCAAAATTTAGGGGAGCAATTAGTAAAATATAGGCAGACAAACTAAGATTAATCACCTGATAAATCACCAAACAGGCCAGCATTTGCTTTGCCCAAATCAGATTCCTCCTCGAAAGATCTGAGTAAAAGGCTTTAATTCTGGCTTCATATTTCACTATTTCCTGAAAAGCCAGTATCACTAACATTAGAAAAAACAGGCTTTCAACGACATAAAAGAGTTCCCAGTTTTTCTCAATGACATGGGCGTAACCCAGCATCCAGTCCAGTCCAAAACCATTATGCAATACTGGTAGGCTAACCAACAAAAAATGAACTACATAGGGAACAAATAAGGATATAAAACCCACACTTCTCACTTCTACGGGATGTAGTAATGAACTAATATAGAAATAGATAAAAGGTGCCAACAGGTAACTTCCTCCCTCGGTGATCAAGTCCGTAACATAAAGCAGTCCATCCTGATCATGTAGGCTGGCATACTCATTTAACAAACTGAGCCCTATAAAAGAAAATATGAGCATCAGGAAGGTATTCGACTGCCCTTTCTTTTTGGATAAAAAGATGTTGATGAAGATCGTAACTGCAAAACCAGTAATAATGATGAAGTCTAATAATGCCATTGCGTCCGGGAGTATTCCTTTTATTGGAAAACAAAACTTTTATCTAGCGCGGTAATATCGTGGAGTATAGGCAAAGCTACAATTTTTGAGGGGCTATTTTTGTCATAAAAACCCTCCCAAACTCTGCTTATCTATTTAGGTATCAAAACGAATTTCTATACTCCTTTTGATTTTTTATGATTCAGTGTATATTGAAGAAAGAAGGCATTGAAGACAATAAAGGGTATAAGTGTTAGTGCCATTAATATATAACCTTATGAACATTGAACATTTTGAAAAACTTCGGAAAATGTATTTGAATGCTAATGTAAACACTCAAATATTTGATACTACCGAATGTAAAATTGAACTAAAGAAATCTACCATTTCACTAATCATTTCTGAAAAATATTTTCATGCTTTGGGAGCAATCCATGGTTCTGTATATTTTAAATTGCTCGACGATGCCGCATTTTTTGCTGTTAGCTCAATAGTTGAAGATGTATTTGTACTAACAACATCATTTCATTCAAATATAATAAGGCCAGTAAGTTCAGGAAAAATTACAGCCATAGGAGAAGTCAGATTCATTTCTAAAAATTTATTTATTGCAGAATCAAAGCTGTTCAACGAAACTGGCAAAGAAATTGCTTTTGGAACCGGGCACTTTGCTAGAAGTAAAGTCAGACTGACAAAAGAAATCGGATATGAATGAATCGGCACCGATACTCATAAATCTGTAGTCGTTTTATGACTTTCAATTTACTGCGGAGTGGAAAGTTTCTTGGCGGCTAAAGCCACCACGACTATTAAAACCAAATAGCTCGTCAGTACCTAAAGTTTTCGGCACCTAACTACGATACCACATGCTTCTCCACTTAGACATCAATGCGAATTTGTCCATGGTTTTTTATATTTTTCATGATTCAGTGTATATTAAAAAAGAAGGCGGCTGCAATCATGCAGAACATTTCTTATTATTATTGAACCTTCAAACTAGTGACAAAAAAGACAAAGCATGAAAGTAATATACACCATCCTAATCCAGGCTATCCTCATAGCCAATATCTATGGCCAAAATGTAATCACGGAGTATAAGGATTTAAGCTCCGTCAAACATAAGTCAGCCTTCATTTACAATGAACAAAATCAGCCGATTGAAAGAATTAATTCAACTTATTACAAGGCTGAGCAAGTAGATATTCTGAGATCTAAAACGGAATGGGTATATGAAAACGATAATGTGGTGATCAAAAAAGAGTATCGCTTTGATGAGTCTGCCTGGAGATTAGTAAATGAATTTGAAATATTTTACGATGAAAATGGGTGTATACTTAGTCAAAAGCAGAAATTTTATATACCTCCAAATGAAATAAAAGAGAAAACGATCACCATGGTTAATCAATACGATTGTTCTAATCCATGGAAGAATGATCAGGACAATTCATTCCTGCCGGATTCTCCCTTAGAAACTATACTGACCAGAACACGAACAGCTAATAGTGAGATAGAAAGCTATGAAGAGTATGATGAGCTTACAGGAGACTGGACTCACAAAGGGATAGTTGAAAGAAAGTATAATCAAAAAAATAAGCTGACAGAACATTTTACTTCACTCTTATTTTATGGATATGCTCTAAAATCCGTTTTCACCTATGATGAAACTGGTGAAAACTTAATGGGCTTCCAACGTTATGTTAAACATCAAATTGATAGCGATTGGGAACTAGAAGAAGAGAAAGAGTATATCTATGAAGGGGGCTTAGTACGGCAAATAAAGCAAAGTAATCCCCACGGGCCTGTCTTTGATTTCTTTCTTGAATATTATTGTGATGGCTTATTGAAGAAAAACACAGGGATCAAAGTGGATGAAAATGAAGTTTTTCAAGTCCTAACCTATGAATATGATCAAAAGATTGATTGTCCGGAAGAATGTGATCAGCTGGAAAACCTAAACTTAAAGATCTATCCCAATCCTGTAAAAGATATATTCTATATCGAGAGTGACTTATTTCAAAAGAAGTCATCCAAAGTATCCATTTATAACACGCTTGGAAAATTAGTACACAGGCAAGAAGTCACAGAAAGAGTATCTGGCATACAGCTCCAATTAAACCCGGATATAATAGCGCAAAACCAAATGCTAATTGTTCATTTAACTAGCGAAGGGGGGTATAATATTAGCAGAAAAGTTTTGCTTAGGAAGTAAGCTTGTTTAGAGGAGACTAATGGAACATCTATCGGTATACTTAAAGATCAAGCTAAACTACGTTGCCGTCGCTTACCCAACACGATAGGATTTAGTATCAATGCGAAGTCTTATAGATAGGGCGTCCCTGTAAATTATTCATCAAGAAGGAATCAGAATAATATTTCGAATAAGATATTATCAAGAAGTGGCTTATTGCGTGTAGTGATAAGAAAAAAAAAAAAAAAAAAGATGTTGATAGGTTGGAAGCTTGGTAA
>JAKSDI010000119.1 GCA_022360175.1 Chitinophagales bacterium | reverse complement strand
GTTGCCATCCATATAGTGCTGATAATGAGTAGTATGACATATACGTTGTTCAAATCAGCGAGGAGTAAACTGGGAATCAAAATTGCCATGATGATGATGATACCTCCCATGGTAGGAGTACCTTCTTTTTCTTTTTGGCCTTTAAGTCCCAGATCTCTAACGGTTTCTCCTACCTGTTGGCGTTTCAGGTATTTGATGATGCGACCGCCAAAAACCATAGAAATCATCAGTGATACAATGGCTGCCATACCAGCACGGAAAGTGATGTAATTAAAAAGGCCGGAACCAAAAATATCGCCGTATTTATCGGTGAGCCATTCTATGAGGTCAATTAGCATGTTTGTTTGGATTTTGGCCGCAAAATAAAGAAAAATTAAGCCTTCAAGGCTTCTTTCAGGATGGCTTTATCATCGAAAGGATGTTTTATTCCATCAATTTCCTGATACTTCTCATGCCCCTTTCCGGCAATGAGGATTATGTCCTCTTCTTTTGCCAAAAGGCAAGCGGTACGAATTGCTTCCTTCCGATTGGTAATAGACACCGTTTTTCCAGCAGAATAGGGCGGAATACCCGTCTTCATCTCCTGGATAATTACTTCTGGTGACTCACTACGAGGATTATCAGAAGTGAAAATAACCTGATCACTATAATCACAGGCTACTTTTGCCATGATAGGGCGTTTGGTTTTATCTCTATCACCTCCACAACCAACAACAGTAATGATGGAGCTATTGCCTGTTCTTAACTGACGAATAGTACTGAGCACTTTTTCCAATGCATCAGGAGTATGCGCATAATCAACAATGCCGATTCTTTGTTTATGGGGGTCCATAATATAATCGAATCGGCCTTCTACGGACCTTAACTGGCTAATAGCAGTAAGGGATTCCATTTCGTCCTGACCCAATAGGATTGCAGTGCCATATACCGCTAATAGATTATAGGCATTAAAATCTCCAATCATTTGGCTAAACACCTCCTTGCCATTTATTTCCATGTGTAGGCCTGTCAAAGCATTCTCTATGATTCGGGCTTTGAAATCAGCCATCATTCGAAGGCTGTAGGTATACTTTTTGGCAGAGGTGTTCTGAATCATCACTTTTCCGCGTTTGTCATCTAGGTTGACAAGAGCGAAAGCTGTTTTGGGCAAATTGTCAAAGAACTTCTTTTTAGCTTCTATGTAAGCTTTAAATGTTTTATGATAATCGAGATGATCATGTGACAGATTGGAGAATACTCCCCCTGCGAAATGCAAGCCTGCAATGCGGTTTTGATCCGCAGCATGAGAACTGACCTCCATAAAGGCATAGTCACAACCAGCATCTACCATTTCCCTTAGCAGCTTATTGATAGTAATAGCGTCAGGAGTGGTATGAGTGCTAGGTATGATAGCTTCACCGATCTTGTTGTGAACGGTAGATAACAAGCCTGTCTTATAGCCCAGGCTCATCATGAGTTGATAGAGTAGGGTAGCAGTGGTAGTTTTCCCGTTCGTTCCGGTAATCCCGATTAATTTCAATTGGCTGGATGGTGCGCCATGAAAGCGATTAGCTACTACTCCTAATGTATGAGAACTACTGTCGACCTGTAAATAGGTAACCGCTTCATGTAGGGTAGTGGGTAGCTTTTCGGCAATGACTGCTATTGCTCCATTACCGATGGCCGATTCTATATGGTCGTGCCCATTGAAGTAAGTACCTCTTATAGCAAAAAAAGCACTACCTTTTGTTACTTTTCGCGAATCGAAATCCAGCTGTTTTATGTCAATATCAAGTGGCCCTTTAGCCGCTTTTATTTCGATGGCATGAGCCAAATCATTTAGCTTCATGATCTTTTTAGTGTTTCATGTCTTTTATCTTAAGTAAAGGCGCATGGTTTGTCCCTTAATTTGAGTTCCTGGGAGCAGTGACTGCCGGGAAACTTTTCCGACACCATCTATCTCTACTTTTAATCCATTGTTTTCCAAAACATACAGGGCGTCCCTCAATCCTAGTCCTACCACATTGGGTACTACATCGTTTTTTATGGTTTTACGCTCCATAATCAGACTATCTCCCTGAGGGCTTACAACCGTCATTGATGTAGATGGCTCACCATAATATGGCATATTTAGGTAAGCAAATACCTTTTTGAAGTCCTCCTGATCACCAATACTGGTTTCGGGAAATTTTTTCCCTTCCAGTGGTTTTGCCGGCTCGTGGTTCAGTGGTTTGTGTAAATCTACCTTTACAGTAAATATTTTATCTGCAATTTCTCGAAAAACAGGGCCTGCAACTTCTCCTCCGTAAAATCCACCCCTGCGCGGTTTATTAACTACGACGATGACAGAATATTTAGGATTCTCATAAGGGAAGTAACCAGCAAAAGATGCCTGATATCCACCTATGCGTCCTCGCTTGTAGTTGATTTGTGCGGTACCTGTTTTTCCTGCAAACTGATATTTGGGACTCTTTAGCTTATGGGCTGTTCCTCTTTCATTTTCTACTACAGAGAATAACAACTCCTGCATCTGGCTAATTGCTTTCTTAGAAGCAATTTTTTTGTCGATGATCGTTGGATAAAATTTATCAATGGTTTCTCCAAATCTGAGAATTTCTTTTACCAGATAAGGTTTTATCATTTCACCATCATTAGCAATAGCATTGTAGAAGGTTAGGAGTTGTAGAGGAGAAATTTTCATTTCATAACCAATCGACATCCATGGGAGCGTTGTTCCACTCCAGGAGTCTTGCTCGCTATAAGCTTCCTTTATATAAGGATTGGCTTCCCCTTCAATCGTAATGCCTGTAGGTAAATGCAGATTAAATTGCTTTAGCCTTTTGATAAACCGAGCCGCTCCTTCATTGCCATTGGCTTTATTTTTGGAGCCATAATATTGCTCAACCATCTTGGCAATACCTACATTTGAAGAAATTTCAAAAGCTTCTCTCATTTTTACAGTATCCATTCGATAACTGTATGGAGATGCATCTTCCATCACTTCTTCATAAAACTCTGCTGTACCATTATAGATACGAATAGAGTCATCTGGGCTTACATATCCATCTTCCAGTAGTGCTAGTACAGAAGCAGCCTTAAAGGTAGAACCAGGTTCGATGCCTGTACCGATTGCATAGTTGTAGGTTTCCCACCAGCCTTCATCTGTTCTACCTAAATTTGCGATAGAACGGATTGCTCCGGTTTCTACTTCCATGACAATAGCAGTGCCCCAATCAGCGTCGTGGTAATTCATCGCCCTAAGCAATGCTTCTTCTGTAATGTCTTGAATATCAATGTCTATTGTTGTTATCAAGTCATTCCCGCTTTGAGGTTCTATTTGTGTAAGGTCATCTACAGGCATCCATAAATCTTCTCTGGGATCTACCTTAATCATTAATTGTTGACCAGGCTCTCCACCCAATATTTCATTATAGTAACCTTCCAGGCCTACAGGTTTAGCACCTTCTCTTACATAGCCAATGGTACGTTGTGCTAAAACACCAAAAGGGCGTTTCCTTTCGCTTTGTTTTTCAGCTATGAAACCACCTTGGTTTCTACCGAGCCTAAACAATGGAAATTCTTCAATGAACTTTTTTTCTGCATACGACACTTTGCGCTTAATGCGTACATGTTTGTCTTTACCTTTGCGTAGTTCGTCCAGGTAATCCCAGGCGGCACCTACAGTGAGGTCTTCAAAAACATATGTAGCGAGGCATTGTGCCAGTGTATCCAGATTTTCTTCATAATCTTCGTCTGAAGGTGCCGTTGGATCGAAATGGAGGTCAAAATAAGGAATGGAAGTAGCTAAAAGGCTACCATCTGATGCCATAATATTTCCTCTGTCTGCTTCCACCGTTCGATATTCCAGGTAGTTGTCCGTTCCCTGGTCTCTCCAGCGTTCACCTTGCACATACACTATTTCAACTGTGCGATATAACAATACTATGGATACTGGTACGACGATACCAAAGAGGAGAATGTATACTCTGTACAGTACCTCGTTTTTAATATCCATTAGCTGTTAATTATCTTCTTTTATAAGCACCCTTTTAGGGGCTTTTGTTTGTATTCTTAATCCATTATCCTTCACTCGCTTTGCAACTTCTGATCGCTTGGCGTTATACATGTTTTCTGATTGAAGTGACATGTAATACCAGCGCATTTCCTTCAACTCTTTTTGCAATGTCTGTATCTCACGTACATTGCGTTCTGCATAGTGAGCATTAGCGATATAAACCATTGTGAGGAAACCCAGAAAAAACACAAAAACCAAATTGTTCATGACCAGTGTGGAGGTCCAGAAACCAATATCAAAAATGCTTTTTATGTTTTTTTTTCCTGCCATTTGTCAAAAAAGGTTACTTTTTCTCTCCTATTCTCAGTTTAGCACTTCGAGCTCTTGGGTTGTTTTTTATCTCCTCATCAGTTGGCAATATTGCCTTTTTACTTATGATTTTAAATGGGCGATTGATGTTGCCATAAAAATCTTTATCAGCAACGCCTTTTATATTTCCTGCTTTCAGGAAATTCTTTATCATGCGATCTTCGATGGAGTGGTAGGAGATGACTACTAATCGTCCTCCTGGCTTTAAAACTTCCATTGCTTGCTTTAGGAAGTCTTCCAAAGCTCCCATCTCATCATTTACTTCTATGCGTAGCGCCTGAAAAACCTGAGCCAAATACCGAGAGCGATGTCCTCGTATAATTGGTTCTACAACTCCCAAAAATTGACCAATCGTGTTTAATGACTGATGGGAGCGTTGCTCTACAATGCGCAAGGCCAGGGTTTTAGCATTCCGTACTTCACCATATTGACTAAACAACAACTGTAAATCATCTGCTGAATAGCTATTGAGTATACTAGCTGCATTGACTTCCTGTTGTTGATTCATCCTCATATCCAACTCAGCATCATAGCGGAATGAAAATCCACGTTCTGCTACATCCAATTGATGAGAGGACACGCCTAAATCTGCCAGTATCCCATCTACCTTGCGATGCGCATGTAAGCGCAGAAATTGCTTAAGGTAACGGAAGTTGTGATGCACAAAAGTGAAACGGCCATCATCTGGCACATTAGCAAGTGCATCTTCGTCCTGATCAAAACCCAGGAGTTGGCCGTTGCTACCAAGTTCGTTAAGAATCAGCCTGGAATGGCCTCCTCCTCCAAAAGTGGCATCAACATAAACTCCGTCTTGCTGGATAGACATGGCATCTATACTCTCTTTGGCAAGGACTGGTATGTGATAAGCCATCATATTATAATGGTTTTCCATTTACCTTACCGAGTACATCTTCTGCCAGATCAGAAAAATCAACAGGTTCTTCGTCTAGCAACTGCTCATACTCATGCTTGGCCCATATTTCAATTCTGTCGCTATAAGCAGACAGGATTACTTCTTTTTCTACACCTGCGTATTCCAGCAAGCGCTTGGAGACTAAGATTCGATCTGCACTATCCATTGCTACTTTCTGTGCTCCACGGTAAAAGTACCTTACAAAATCTCTGTTTTTCTTGTTGTATAAATTGAGTTGATTGATCTCATTAGTGATTTTTTCCCATACAACTTCAGGATACAACATCAGACATTTCTCGAAACCACGGTTAATGACAAAAGTAAGTGCCTCGCTATTACCAAGTTGGCCGATTAAACCACTTGGCATGCGCATGCGCCCTTTGGCGTCTATTTTGCACTCGTATTCGCCTAATAACTGCTGGATTTCCACTAAATACTTTTATACTTTATTCAAATGTATTACTTTTTAACACTTTTTACCACTTTCTACCACCTTTTTTACCCAAAAAGTTCCTTCGGACTTAAATAACAATACATACACGGATTGACTAATCAAATTAGTGATATTTGTGTCACTTATAAGAGTTCGTTTTTTAATTTTTTTTCCCACTTTATTACCCTATGTGGACTATTTTTCCCACTTCGGACTGAAAACAGTATCTTTGATGAAAAGAATTTTCCCCATGCAAGTGAAATGGACCTTTATAGCTCTTATAATTTCGACCATTAGTTTTTTGCCGAGCTGTGCTACTGTTGTAAGCAAATCACACTATCCTGTATATATTCATAGTGAACCTGTAGGGGCTGAAATTTCTGTGATGAGTGAGAGAAAAGGGATGGTGTTTCGTGGATATACACCTACCAATGTTATTTTAAAGGCTTCAGATGGTTTTTTTCGTAGAGCACGATATACGATACGTTTCAGTAAGGAAGGATATAAGGATGTTTTTTATCCTCTGACTGCAAGTATAGATGGCTGGTATTTTGGAAATGTATTATTAGGAGGTTTTGGATTGTCGGGGGTGTTAATTATTGACCCTCTTTCTGGAGCAATGTATAAATTGGAAGCACCGATTATTAAAGTCGCTCTAGGGGAAATTGTAGGAAATAATGAAACACCTGGTTTACATATTATGGAAATGGATGCAGTGCCAGAAGAATGGAAGGGATGTTTGGTGGAGGTGGTTGGAGGTGAGAGGTGATGTTGTGTTTCGGTTTTATGGTACTTAAGGTGGTATTTTGGTGATTGGTGATTGGTGATTGGTGATTGGTGATGTCCCAACTACGCTTATCAGCTTCGTTGGGCAAAGGGTGATTGGTGATATGGTATACGATGTTTTAAACCCATAATCCAAAACCTGAAATTTATTGTGAAGGGGAAATAAAGGATAACCCAAAACCCGATTCTACCTTACTGCCCACTTCCCACTGAACCTATTGAGTGAAACAGAATCGAGAAAATATAAAGAACCCATTTAGAAAAGCTACTGGATAACAATACTGCCCACTGCCCACTGAATTACTGCCCACTGCCTACTCCACATATTCCTGTCTTACTACTAAAGTATAATAATTGTCTTCTGTTTCGATATATCCCTGATCATAACAAAAGCGGTACACTCTACCGGACTTTGTTACGTACTCATTTGTGAAATAGCTAAATTTAAAGCCTTGTTCCATTAATTTGTCGCGATGAATCCGGGCTTTGCCATTGGGATTAAGGTCAGCTAGAATACGGCGGTTTTTGCGTAAAATATTATTGATATTACGCATGAAGTTATTAAAATCCCTGTTTTGCCGATTATTGTGATTGCTTCTACAATGAGGAGAGCAAAACTTTGCGTCTGAACGGCCTGTAAATAACTCCCCGCATTCTATACATTCTTTTTTCATGAGAAGAGCGAATTTTGTTATGAAATAATGGAAGCTATATGGCAACTTCAATTGTAGCATTAGAAATTACCATATGGCTTCTATAATGCTTACTCAAAGCTGAGTGCTTTAACTTCCTTACAGCTGATATAATCATTTGCTTTAGGAGAGTAACACTCTATCGTTTCGTAAGAGACATTTACTCTTCTGCCAACAGCCCGGCTTGGATTTTCGATTATTTGTTCGGAGCCGTTGAAGTAGCCTAGCCAAAGGAGTTTGTGTTTTCTTCCACTTTCATCTTCGACAACTAACTGGCTAAAATTATCACCTTCTATTGCACGTAGAGTTCCACTAATATTAGAAACAGCAGTGGTAGTTACGGTTGTTTCGGTTTCTACTGCGGCCATTTTCATAAGTACGTCAGGGCACTTAAATGCCATTCTCATGCCTATATCTTCTCCTAATTTTGTCATTGCTTGTTGATCGGTAAAATCAAGATCCCCGTATTGCTTTTGAAAATCTTCAGGATATTTACCTACTGCTTCCATTATGCAAAAACCCATTTGTATCTGTAGCTCATCTGAACTGAGGTTGTCACTTGACTTTTGAGAGATACAACTACAAGAAGCTTCTGCTAATTTATCAAGCAAATCCTGAGCAGAAAGTGTTGTAGTAGCAGAAAAAGCGAATATAGCTACTAATAAAAAAAAGTTTTTAATCATTGTTTTTGGTTTTTGTTGCAAGATAAGAAATAAACCAATGCAAGAATTTTATCTGGAATTTTCTAATAATAAACACTGAAAACCTATTTTGCTCCCTCAATTAAGACTTTATGCAAACAACACCCAACATAATAGCACTAGATAGTGCAACCTTAAATCCAGGTGACCTTTCCTGGCAGGCAATTGAGCAAATTGGAGCTTTTAAAGACTATCCTAAATCTTCTCCTGATGAGTTGGTAAATCGTGCAAAAGAGGCAGATATTTTATTGGTAAATAAAGTACTGATAGGAGAAGCTGTACTCAATCAACTACCTAGGTTGAAATGCATATGTGTGACAGCTACGGGCTACAATAATGTAGATTTAGAGGCAGCCCGTTCCAGAGCGATACCTGTTTGTAATGCGGTAGGCTATAGTACTGATTCGGTAGCACAGCATGTTTTTGCAATGTTGTTTGCCATGACCAATAAAGTAATGGCTCATCACCAAAGTATTCAGGATGGAGATTGGAGCCGACAAGCTAATTTTTCTTATACTTTGAATACAATACCAGAAATAGCTGGTATGACGATGGGAATATATGGTTTTGGCAGAATTGGTAGAAGAGTAGGCGAATTAGCAAAGGCTTTTGGAATGAAGGTATTGGCTACTCATAAACATCCAGAACGAGACAGTCGCCCCTGGGTGGAGTTTGTAAACCTAAAAGAATTATTTGAACGATCGGATGTTATCAGTTTGCATGCTCCCTTGTCTTCTGCTAATAAAGAAATAGTTAATGCGGAATTATTAGGGAGTATGAAAAAAGAGGCTTATCTGATTAATACAGGGCGTGGAGGCTTGATTAATGAAGCTGATCTGAAAAAAGCACTGGAGCAGGGGCAATTGGCAGCGGCTGGACTTGATGTATTATCGAGCGAACCTCCACCTAAAGATCATATTCTATATGGAATTCCTAATTGTATACTGACTCCTCATATAGCCTGGTCTAGCCTGGAAGCTCGCCAGCGATTATTGAACATTACTGTAGAGAATATCAAAGCATTCTTGAGTGGGGAGCCACAAAATGTGGTGAATGCTTAGAAGGAAGAGTTCATAACTTTTCTCACAAGGCTCGTTTGCTGCCAAAGGCATTGTCTGGCTAAGTAATTACACAAATTGCACGAAAGTCTTGAGAATTTGTGAAATAAGTGTAATTCGTGGACAATTTATATATTTCTCTTTTAATCTTAATGCGATAGCCGCCAATCAGTGGATCATTTTTTAACCAAAATGATCCACCCAAGAGTAAATGCATACACTCCATACACCAGCTTCTAGCTGGCGTGTGGGTTTTTCTGCGATATATATTCAATCACAATCATTCACCTACACCTTAAGGTCTCATTAATTTCCCTACCCACTCCATCTCATCTTGTTTATAGATGTGAAGGAAATAAATACCTGTGGTCAGTTGTGGTAGGTATATTTTCCACTCATTTTGAAGGGTAGAAAAGTGTTCTTTTTCTTGATAGAAAAGGATGCTACCCAATTCATTACTTATTTGTAATTGGTACTTCCCTTTAGGCCAGTCGTCAGGGAGTTGGATCGTTAAGGAACTATCAGAGTGATGATATGTGGGGGCAGTGATTTGCTGGTCTTCCTGTTTTGTTGAGGTATAATTTTGGCTAAACCAGTCCACCCCTCCAGGATGTAAAGTCTGATGGTTGAAATCAAAGAAAGTTGCATTTTCGTAATGAGAGCCATATCCCCAGGGAGTGTGACAGGAAGTAGAAACCCAGGCTGGTTCCCAATAAATGATACCTATGGCTCCATTATTGAGTGCCGTCTGTGTCATATCAGTCAACCACTGCAGTTGAGTAGAAGGGCTAATGTCTTCATAGCCAGGAGCAGCTTGATAAAGGATATTGTTGGCAGCATCTTGACCTGTACTGGTCCAGTGATAGCCTGTTTCTACTATCATAGGCTCGTACTCAGGATACATTTCTACCAGATTGGCAAGGATAGTCCCTAGTTGTTCAATTGTGGTAGGTTGATGCCACTGCCAGTAGTAGGAGATTCCAATTATATCAAAATCAGTGACTCCATGCTCATTGAATAACTGGACAAAATGCTGCACCTCCGAAGGGCCTGCTATATGTAATATAATCTTTATAGATTGATTGTTGGCTTCTTCAAAGTCTCTGACAGCCTGAATGGCAGTATTGAACAGGGCAGCATTTCTGGGCCAATTGATAGGATTATTCGCTGCATTTGCTTCTATCGTTTGTAGAATTTCCCGATTTGTTTCATTGCCTATTTGAATCATTTCGGGGAGTAGGTTATTGGAATGAAGCTGGGTCAAAGTACGGTAAATATATTGATAAAGAGAATCTTGTAATAGCGGGAGGTTTCCTGCTACAGGCAGCCATGCTTCTGGTATCCACTGCCGGGATGGATCTGCCCAAAAATCAGATAAGTGAAAATCGAGCAAGCTTTGCATACCTGCTTCCCGGCTACGCATGATACTTCTTTTGACATCTTCAAAATCACTGTACCGCTGATTATTGTTGAGCGTGTCCTGCCAGGAAGGAGTATGCCATAAGCGTAGGCGTACTAATTGACATCCTTGCTGGGCAAACAGCGTATAAATATCCTGAATACTACCATCAGAGGCTTTGTAATTGGCGCCACAGTCTTCCATTTCATTGGCGTAAGAAAGATCAGCACCTAGCCAGTAGGATTGGGCTAAAACCAGAGTATTGGTAAGAATGAAGAACAATAAGGGAAGTAAATATTGCTTCATAACTAGATGATTAAAGGATGAGCAAGATGTATATCTAAATGAGCGTCAACCAGTACTTTGTTAAATGAGAAAAACCGAGTATTGTCGGAGTAATGATTTCGGAGAAATCACATCTTTTTTGCCTAAGCAAAAAAGACTTTCGACTTCGGATGAAGTCGCATATTATGTTATTTGTGCGATTTCATCCGAAGTCGAAACTTCCACCATAGCTCCATTCAATAAATTTTCGACTTCTCCGAAGTCTCTACCCATTATTTCAGTATTAACAAAGCACTAAGTGGTGGTAATCCAAAAATCACAATAAATCATAAAAAAACTGAGCAATTGATCACAGACAATTGCTCAGTTAGCAGGTTTGAAGAACGAACGGACTCATCAAAGTCGTACGTTCTTACTTAAGTATTCTTTATTAATCCTCAATTGCCGGAATACGTAACACCTGGCCTGGATAAATAAGGTTTGGATCTTTCAACATTGGTTTATTGGCCTCAAAGATCACAGGGTATTTCATAGCATTGCCGTAAAATGATTTAGCAATCTTAGAAAGAGAGTCTCCTCTCTGTACTTCATAAAACTGAGCTTCAGGCTTAGGTTCTGGCTCATTTACAATTATACGGTCATCAACAGTAGCTACACCTTCGACATTACCCAATGCGAGAATTACCTTTTCACGATCTTCCTGAGAAGTCACAATTCCTGATACGATTACGATATCACCATCCAATTGAATGTCCAATTCATCAATGGCAAGGCCTAGTCCTTCTACTGCTCCTTTTAGTAATACTGCTTTTTGTTGATTTAGTACATCGTTTTGTACGTTGTTGCTTTCATCTTTAGCTGGCTTAGTTTCTTCTGTTTTATTGAAGAGTTTAGCACCGGCATTCTTTAGAAAAGAAAATAAACCCATAATTAGTTGGTTATTTTGGTGAGTTAATATTGGACAAAAATAGTAGATATTTTTATTCAATGTTAATTTTTTTCACTCCCAGGATGATGTCACAAAGGACTCTGTTTTTTACAAATGGATATTAGATTAATTGAATCGGATGTCAGAATAAATAATGATTGTGTTAATTTTGCTATATACGCAATAAATGCCCAATATAAGTTGACGAATGTCACTTTTTTTAGAATTTTCGCTCGAAAAATTTGAGGGTTATTGTAAAATGTAATACATTTGTATCACTACCAAAGATTTTCTTCACTCTATCAGAGAGAGCGCGTTAGTGAGAGGTCCCGACATCCTAAAAGTCGGGACTTTTTTATTTTAAGCACTAACACACAATCACTCTAGAACATCCTTGAAGTATATTCCTATATAATTATGTCTTAGCGCTTAGCACTAATCAACAGGGATTTCAAAAAAGAAAGAGGTTCCATTGCCTTGGCTACTTTCAAACCAAATTTTTCCACCAAGCATATCCAGATAGCGTTTTACGATATTCAATCCAAGTCCTGTACCCTGTATATTTATAGCATTTTCTGCTCTGAAAAAACGACTAAACAAGTGTTTCTGATCTTCAACCGGAATACCAATGCCTTCATCTTTAAGGCTGGCATGTATAACTTTATCTTCTATTTTGACATCTAACCATATACTAGAACCAGCATCAGAGTATTTGATAGCATTAGATAAAAGATTAAGAAAAATATTCTTTACTAACTTTTTATCGAGGGTGATATATCCATTAGTATTGTGGAAATTTTTACAAATGATTTGATTAGGTTTTAAAATACTTTGCATTTCCTCTACTGCTTCTATCAGCAATTCTTCCATGTTAAATTGGACCGGATGCAACATGATTTTCCCTTCCTCCAACTTACTTAGAGATAAGAAGTCACCCAAAATTCCTGTTAAGTTGGTTACTGCAGATTGGATGCGCTTGAGGTGCTTCTCTCTTTTTTTCTGTTGATCCGTATGTGCATACATACCAATCAGCTCAGCAGAGGATGCAATAGTAGTGAGAGGAGTGCGAAACTCATGAGAAGCCATAGATACAAAGCGTGACTTTAATTCATTGAGCTCTTTTTCCTTTTCGAGTGCGGTTTTAAGTTCTTGTTCATTTTTTAGTAATGCTGCTTCAGCTGCCTCTTTTTCTTTGACTTCCTGTTCCAGTTTTATATTTGACTGTAATAACTTATTAACAACATCAGTTAATTTTTCTGTTCTTTCTTCTACTTTTTGTTCTAGCTCCTTATTAAGCGAGATAATTTTTTCTTCAGCTGCTTTTTCCTCTGTAAGATCATGAATTACACCCACAAATAACAAACCATCATCTGCTTCTACTTTACTAACTGCAAGCCGAAGAGGAAATAGTGTGCCATCCTTTCTTTTACCGTCTACTTCTCTGCCAATACCTATGATTTTTCCTTTTCCGGTCTTGTGGTAGTTATCAATGTAAGCATCGTGATCTTCCCGATGAGGAGAAGGCATTAACAAACTTACATTTTGTCCAAGCATTTCTTCTTCAGAGTAGCCAAAAAGCTTAATGGCAGCCTGGTTGACCATGTTGATAATGCCCCGGCTATTGATGATGATAATGCCATCCACTGCCGTTTTAATTACAGCTTGCAGCGTGTTTTTACTATCCTGAAGCTGTCTTTGCAATTTATTCATAAGTGATGTAAAACTAAGCTTAAAGATACGGTATCGGTACCTTCAAGTTATGACGTGCAATTTTTGATCATTCTGAGCCGAGAAAATAACGATTTTTTCCCGAACAAGGGGTAAATAAAGCCAACATTGATTATTCTCAAAGAGCATCTTGATAAAAGTCATTTGAGTAAAAATGCTTTAAGTGCAACTTCGCTTTATGTAATTGATCGATCAAAATCCAAAGTGCCATGAGAACAATAAAACTATTAGGTTTGGAGAATACTAGACACCGACGGCTGAGAGCAAACCTTGGTGCAGCACTTAAAGAATTGACTATCAATGCTGAAATTATCCAAATTACCGATGTTGAAGACATACTTAGCTATAAAGTAGCTGGCATCCCTGCTTTAGTAATGGATGAACACACGCTGGTTGCTAAAGAAAAGGCACCTAGTATTGAAGAAATATGTCACTTTTTAGAAGGAGACGATGTATTTCCCGCCAAAATAGCTCTCAAATCTGCTGGAGAATAATTGATTGATTTCAGCGTTTTATTGTCTGTACTTCTGTAAACAAGAAAAAGACCTCCTTCTTCAACTATGTAGCTATCAAAACCTCTTTCCTTTTTATAATACTCCATAGTAGCTTCAGCTTCTTCTCTGGTATTGCACGCTTTACTCATATTAGAGCGTTGTACTTCATCAAAAAGCGACTTGAACTGCTCACCCATCCCAAATTCCAATATTGCTCCTGATAAGACATATTGTAAATCACAAAGCGCATCTGCTATTTCAATAAGATCATTGTCCTCTATTGCCTGTTGCAATTCTTTAAGTTCTTCAGAAAGTAAAGAAACCCTTAACTCACAACGCTTTTGGGAGGGAATGATAGGGCTTGGTTCGATAGGATGCTTGAAGGTACGATGAAATTCAGCTACCTGATTAAGAGCATCAATTTTATCCATAGTCAATTGGTATTTATTCTTTTTAATGCAAGGAAGAAAATTTTTATTCCGCTGAATAAAAAAAATTCTCAGCCATAATCTACATTTGCTGCGGCTTTTTAGCTTTTGCTTATGCAGGTATTTATTTAGAAAGAGCAAAACAACTAAAAATTCACGAAAATTGGCAGTAACTAACCGATACTTCGACTTAATTGACCAGACCTTCTATTTTCCTCAGGAAGGATTCGATTTAGAAGATGGATACTTGTTGTTTAATGGTATACCACTTAAATATTTGATTGAAAAATACGGTACGCCCTTAAAAATCACCTATTTACCTATAATAGGTATGCAGATTAAAAAAGCTCGGAACATGTTTACCAGAGCGATGAAATCAATTGGGTATCGCGGTAAATATCATTATTGTTATTGTACCAAGAGCAGCCATTTTAGTTATGTACTGAATGAGGTTTTGCGGCATGATGCTCAAATAGAAACTTCTTCCAGTTTTGATATTGATTTAATCAGGCGACTACATGCAAAGGGTAAACTGGGAAAGGATAAAGTCATAGTGTGCAATGGATTTAAGAATGAAGAGTACCTGGCAAAAATAGTCGGGCTGATCAATGATGGTTTTGAGAATGTAATTCCTGTGTGCGATAATATGAAAGAAATTGACTATTATGAGGAGCATATCGAAGGGAGTTGCAATCTGGGATTGCGGGTGGCTACAGAAGAAGAGCCAAATTTTGAGTTTTATACTTCTCGCCTTGGAATTCGGAATGCGGATATCGTCAGCTTTTTTCGAGAGCGCATTAAGGATAACCCCAAGTTTAAGCTAAAAATGCTTCATTTTTTCGTAGATACGGGCATCAAAGATTCCTTGTATTATTGGGGCGAACTGAACAAGGTTATTAAGTTATACTGTGAATTGAAGCGCCATAGTGAATGCCTTTCTGCGATTAATATAGGAGGAGGAATGCCTATTCGAAATTCGTTAGGCTTTGAGTTCGACTATAAATACATGGTGAAAGAGATTGTTTCTAATATAGCCAATGCCTGTGAGGAAGAAGAAATACCTGAACCAGATATTTATACGGAGTTTGGGAAGTACACAGTAGGAGAAAGTGCAGCTACTATTTTCTCTGTATTAGGGCAAAAGAAGCAGAATGATGCAGAGATGTGGTATATGATAGACAATTCTTTTATGACAACCCTGCCTGATACCTGGGGAATTGATGAGCGGTTTATACTACTGCCTATCAACAAATGGTACAATGAATATAGGAGGGTAAATATAGGAGGCCTGAGTTGTGATAATTCGGATTATTATAACTCTGAAGCGCATGAGAGCCAGGTATATCTGCCCGCTTATCCAGCAACAGATGAAGAGCCACTCTATCTGGGCTTTTTTCATACAGGAGCTTATCAGGATGCAATAAGTGGATATGGAGGGATTAAGCATTGTTTGATTCCTTCACCAAAGCACATCATCGTGTATAAAAATGCCCAGGGAAATTTGGTCGACGAATTATATCAACCACAACAATCTGCAGAATCTATGCTTAGAATATTAGGATATGAATAAATGGCTCTCCAAAAATAGTTGGCCATATTGGGCTATGCTTCTATTGTTTGTAGGCTTGTTTGGAGCTTTAAACGTAATGGATTTCAGAGGAGAAGAGCCACGTCGAGCCCTGGTTGCCTGGGAGATGCTGCAGCTAAATAATTGGATGCGGCCCACGATACAAGGTTGGCCTTATTATAACAAACCACCTCTTTTTAACTGGATACTAATCATCTTTTATAAACTAACCGGAAGTACTGATAATTGGGTAGTACGCTTGCCTTCTCTCCTGGCATATGTTGGTATGGTTATTTTGCATTATCGGGTAGCACAAAAATGGCTTGGAAAAGAAATCGCCTTGTGGTCGTCCTTTTTTATGCTTACATCTGTACATCATTTGTTTTTTGCAAGTGTATTGAGTGGAGAGCTCGATTTGTTGTATGCACTAATAGTTTATGCCCAGGCCTTGGCGATTTTTGTTGCTTATCAACGACAACATTATTTAAGGCTCTTTATACTTTCTTATCTGTTGCTTTCGCTTGGCTTTCTAACAAAAGGTATCCCTTCCATTTTGTTTCAGGGAGCTACCTTGTTAGGAGTCGCCATCATGAATAAACATTGGAAATGGCTATTTTCATGGCAACACCTTTTAGGGGCACTGCTGGGCCTGATACCTCTAGTTGCTTATTTTGGTGCTTATGAAATGAGATATGGTGAAGGCTGGCTTTACCTATTTAATCTGTTGGAGGAAGCTACTCAAAAATCAGCAGGAGAAAATAAATTACTAGACTCTTTATTACACATATTTGAGTTCCCATTACAATTTTTTGCAGACCATCTTCCGTGGACATTGGCTTTGTTTTTATTGCCCTTCCGGAAAATGAAGGCCTTGGTGAAGGAGAATGCCCTGTTGCGCTTTTCATTGTTATTTATAATTGCTAATATTTGGGTGTACTGGATATCTCCAGGAACCAGGCAGCGCTATCTCTATATGTTTTTGCCTTTTGTAATGGTATTATTGGCTGCGTTTTTTCACCATCGGATATATAAAATAAAGCCAATTGTCGTGATAGGCTTAATTCTTGGCCTGGCAGGAGCTCGTGTCGCATATAATTATACAATACTTCCTTATCAGCAGCGTACAATGAAAAGCTTGCAGGTGTATAGAGCAATTCATGAAGCAAGCCTGGATGCTGCAAAGGGAGGAGAAATACGAACATTCGGTATTCCGGATACGATTTATGTCAATCCTTCTATAGGACCCTTAACAATACTTACAGACACGATTTACATACCTCAATACTACCCCTATCAAATTCCTCTTGCGCTGGCTAAAGAACAGGGCGCAATACTGAAATATGATACACTTGCTCAAGTAGGAATTACTTATCTCACTACAGATAGTTTGCTGGAAGAATCCGCAATAGAGCAGATATTTTATCGAAAAGATGTATGGGGTGATAAGGAATTGAAAGTGCTTGAGTTTAATCGTTCGGTGCCTCCAATACCAAAACAGTAGAATTTTTTATTTCTGACATTACAAAGGCACTTTGAACATTACCTATATTTTGAAGTTTGGCTAGTTTGTTGACAATGAAATTTTGATAGGCTTCCATGTCCGATATTACAATCTTCAATAGATAATCATACATGCCTGCAATATGGTAGCATTCTACTACTTCTTCTAGTTTCCATGCCTCGCTTTCAAATCGGATGAGATATTCCTGGGCGTGTTCTTTAAGCTGTACATTACAAAAAGCAACGAGCTTATACCCTAATTTTTTCTTGTCAATTATAGCCGTATAAGAGGTTATATAAGCTTGATCTTCTAGTCGTTTAATACGTTCATAAACAGGAGTTGTACTCATCCCCAACTGACTGGCGATTTCTTTGATTGTATATTTTGCGTTTTCCTGGAGGAGATTTAATATCCTTTTATCTGTTGCATCAATTGTTCTCATGTATTATAAGGCTGAAAAAATTCTAAAAACTGTATTAATTAAATGTCAATATAGTTTATTTTTCTTTTTAAAATGAAATATGTAGGATTATTTTCTTCATTAATGTCTGTTAATAGATTTATAGTCTTTTAGGTGTTATTTTTGTAGTAGGATTATTAGTATATAATTCGACTTGTAAAAATTGACTTTCCTCTTGTTTATTAATTCCATAATCATACATACCTAGCCATGAATCAACGATTTAAACCAGAGAGCCTCATGATGTCTTACGGCTATAAGCCGGAATGGTCAGAGGGAGCTATTAAGTGTCCAATTTTTCAAACTTCTACTTTTGTATTTCGATCAGCAGAAGAGGGTAAAGCCCATTTTGAATTAGCTTATGGCCTTCGCGAACCGGAGAAAGGAGAACAACCAGGTTTAATTTATAGCCGATTAAACAATCCTGATTTGGAAATACTTGAAAACCGGCTTTGTTTATGGGATGAAGCGGAAGAAGCTGCTGTTTTTGAAAGCGGTATGTCTGCCATCTCTACGGCTCTTTTTGCCTTTTTAAAGCCTGGTGATATACTGTTATACAGTAATCCTCTTTACGGAGGAACCGCTCACTTCATATCAGATGTATTGGTTGGATTTGGAGTAAAAGTAGTACCATTTCATCCAGGTGAGCAAAAGGCAGAAATACTAGACAGGATCAATAAAGAAGGAGGAGGAGATCGTTTATCTATGATTTATGTGGAAACTCCTGCGAATCCTACTAATGCTCAAATTGACATTGCTGCTATGAGTGAAATCGCAGCACTTTATTCTACAGAGGATAAAAAAGTAGTGCTAGCTGTTGATAATACTTATATGGGGCCATTGTGGCAGCATCCACTGAAACATGGCGCTGACCTGGTACTTTATTCGGCTACAAAATATATAGGTGGGCATAGTGATGTTATTGCCGGTGCTTGTTTGGGGAGCAAAGAACTCATGGGAACCGTAAAAACGCTACGAACATTTTTAGGAAGTATGGCAGGTCCATGGACAGGCTGGTTATTGATGCGTAGTTTAGAGACACTGAAAGTTCGGATGGAACAGCAAGTCAAGAATGCACAGAAAGTAGCTCGTTTCTTGAATGAACATCCTAGTGTGGAAAAAGTATACTATCTAGGCTTATTGCAACCTTCAGATGGTGAGCAATACGAGATATATCAGCGCCAATGCAGTGCACCGGGAGCTATGGTGTCATTTGATGTGAAAGGTGGTGAAAAAGAAGCTTTTGCTTTCATGAATAAACTGAAAATAATCAAACTAGCGGTAAGCTTAGGAAGTACAGAATCATTAGTACAGCATCCGGCTACTATGACGCATGCAGGGGTTCCGGAAGAAGTCAAACAACAAATGAATGTTACCCATAAACTAGTAAGGCTCTCTGTTGGTGTAGAACATGTAGATGATCTCATATGGGATTTAGGGCAAGCCCTGGATGGGGAGTGATTATATAGTGATGTGGTGATGTCCCAACTATGCTTATCAGTTCCGTTGGGCGAAGGGTGATATGGTGAATACGGTATGCCGAAATCCGAAATGTTCATGAAGATGAAATAGAGTGTAGTCTTTTATGGGAAGAAATCTGGTATACAACTGATAATTAGTGATCTAGAGAAGGACATGTGATCATATAGTTGAAATAGGAGAAAGTGATGTAAGGACAGAGACAACTAAATGATGACTTAGGAGTTTTTATTTATTAGAAAACTAATCATCATGGCTGTTACTTCTGTTTCATCTTCTTCTTTACAATTCTTACGTGATTTAAAAGAAAATAATAATCGTCCCTGGTTTAATGAAAATAAGAGCCGCTATCAGGAAGCACAGGCTGAAATGGCTGCCCTGGCAGAATCTTTGATAGAGCGTATGAATGAGCACGACGAGCTAGAGCCAGTGACTGGCAAAAAGAGCCTTTTCAGAATTTATAGGGATGTACGTTTCTCCAAGGACAAGTCTCCTTATAAAACACATTTAAGTGGAAGTTTGGTTAGAGCTACTAAGTGGCGTAGGGGAGGATATTATTTTCATGTAGAGCCAGGAGCTAGTTTTATAGGTGGTGGGTTTTGGGCACCCAATAAAGAAGATTTACTGCGCATTCGCCAGGAGATAGCAATGGATGCAAAACCCTTAAGGAAAATTATTACTGCTCCTTCATTTATTGAAACATTTGATAAACTGGAAGGGGATCAACTAAAAACAGCTCCTAAGGGCTTTGATCGAGATCATCCAGATATAGATTTACTACGCTATAAGCAATTTTTATTATCTAGTAGTTTTACGGATGAAGAAGTTTGTAGCCATGATTTCGTGGATAAAATGAATGCTGCTTTTCAAAATATGCGGCCCTTTTTTGATTTCATGAGCGATGTACTAACTACAGACATGAATGGTGTACCCATAGAGTAACATCCGATCTCCAGACCGGCAGCAAATATCCACTGACACATCCTGTACGCGTACTACGTAACAGCCGATCTCCAGATCGGCTGCAAACAATTGCTTGTCATTCATTACTTAATGATATCCTCTTTTCCCTACTATGAACTATAGTTGTTAGCGATCCCGAAAAAGATTGGAGAAGCGAAACTTTAAGCAGTAAAGAATCAATTACTGATCTGTTGACCGGTCTTTACCTTTTTTACTCATTATCCGGCTTTGGTCTCGTTTTAGTTTCTTGATGAAATCGACTTGTCGAAAACGGAGAGCAGACCAATCCTCGTTGATTGCTATCATACGAACACCTTCATACCCCATATCTCCTACGGGCTGCCAGCCATGATCCCGGCTAATGTCTGTAGTGTATTTTTTTGAAGATTTTTTTGGATACGCAAACCAAAATTTAGCGTCTTCTCCAATTTTACCTTCAAGTTTCTGACAACTTTCTTTGATTTCTTGCGCTGATAAAACAAAGCATATTACAAATTCGTAAATGTTGTTATCTACTGATCGGATGATTTCTACATCCTCTTGAAGCGATGATAAAATTGGTTCGAAAATATCAGGAGCCTTCAGAATCAGGAGTTTATTTTCATCTTTTAGGTTAAGTTTTTTCAGTACAGGATGCATAAATGATGTAATTTGTATGTCCTAATATCTTTCTAAAGGTACAATTTTGAATATTATTAGTATGCCTGAATAATTGCCAGTAATTATGAAAATATTGACCCCTCTTTTATATCTGATTCTGCTCCTGTCAAGCTTTCATTTATCTGCTCAATCAAATGAGCTGGCCAAACATGCTCGTAAAGCACCAGCGTCTTTATCTTATAAGCTCCCTGCCTTGACCGAGTATTTAACCGAACCAGCGACTAATGATAAGGAAAAAGCCTATGTACTTTTTGTATGGCTAGAAAATTATCTTCAATATGATAATACGGCTAAGATTTTAGATCGCCGTATTAACCGATCTGTTGGAGACATTTTAAGGAGGAAAAAGGGAATTTGTTTTGATTATGCTATTTTATACGAACGTTTATGTGATTTTTCTGACTTAGAATGCAAGCGGGTAGATGGTTATGCTTTTACTGATTTGAAACAGCGAACACTTCCTGAAACTCCAAATCATTCCTGGAATGCCATATTGATTGATAGTATGTGGCATTTACTGGATCCTACCTGGGGATTTATAGAAGATGAGTGGGCACATACTTATAAAGAAGATTATTTTTTGCCTCCCCCTGAACTTTTTATTTTGAACCATTTACCTGCCAATCCCATATGGCAATTAACAAATCCCTGCATTTCTAAAGAAATATTTGAAAAAGGAGCTACCAGTATTAGTGATGCTTTAGAGGGGGGAGATTTAAAATGCCTGACAGATAGTTTGCAATGGTATCTTGATTTATCGGAAGATGAACAAGTTTTAGCAGAAGCCAAGATGAGTTATGAGCAGCATCCTACCAATGGCAATAAGCGCTTTTATTCACATGCTTTAATTGATTATACTGTAGTATTGGAAAAGGAGACAGATGTACTGGCAGAAATGGATTCATTGGAGGCATTTATTGAATTACAACAAGAAGCAATAAGGTTATGTGAAAAAGCAGCATCCCTTTCTGAACTGCAGGAGTGGCAAATCTCTTTTTATGCTGGTTTACTCATTAATTTGGCTGTAGCCGAAAGCAGAATATCTGATGTAGAAACCGCTATTGAACATTTGGAAAAAGCTCAGGAAGTATTACAAACTTTACCCGAAAATGACTACTACAGGCAGTATGCGGAAGATCAATGCCGACAATTTCTTGAAGTACTACGAGAATGATTGATTGGAAATTATCCAGTTGCCATCCACCTCAATATAAGTAGCTTCTGGGAAGACAGTACGGAATGTATCTTCAAAAAAAGCTTGTGTTTTTACCTTATCCTGTTTTTGTCGATAAAGGCGATTGTATAAAAGGAGACCTCCTGGTAGTAGCGCTGTTTTTAAAGTTTCCAGAAAATCAATTGATTCAAAGGGAGTAGGAATAACGTCATCAAGGAATATATCCATACAAATCATGCCATACTGCTCCTTGTTTTGCATCATAAAAGCATAGGCATCTGCTTGTATACACATTTGTGGAGATGTTAATTGATGAAGGCAGTATTTTTCTGCGAGATGCAAAACGTTTTCATCTATTTCTACCAACGTATATTTCAGCGATTGATCAAAGTTATTTTCTAGCATATAAGGGATGCTGCCTAAGCCTAGGCCAAGTACAAGTACTTCTTGTGAAGGCAATTGCTGAAAATTTATTTTTTCGAAAGCTTTCCGGAAATTGCTGTAAAGATCTTCAAATGAATATACTGCATGAGCTGTACTTAGCTGAAAACGGCCATTTCTCAAGCTTACATATAGATGGGGATTATGTTTGCTAGGAGCACTTTCTATGTGCATCTCAACAAGATAAGACAGCCATCGCTTCCAGCCAGGTACTATGCCTTTTGACATACATTAATCTTTATCCCAGGTACGAAATTGAGTGGTGTCTTCAAAAACGCGCAATAATACCAAGCGCTCTTGAACATCAAATTTTATGTTGCGCCGTACCATTACTCTTTCAGCTGTATCAAAGGCTTTATTGGTGCGATAG
>JAKSDI010000179.1 GCA_022360175.1 Chitinophagales bacterium | reverse complement strand
TTCTTTGTGTTCAACTATCTTTTGTCTTATATGGTATGGTGTGGATGAACCCATCTGTTTTTAATTAACCGTATTTCAAAGAACTTAAATATACGAATCTTTAATTCGTATTAAATCTACTTAACTCTAGTTCGCACAACATCTGTCGAAGCTCTAAACGTAGGCGGATTATCTTTTTACAAAAAATGAAGAGGACGCGGTATTTTCGGAAGTATAGGCATGTATAGCCAGTATATATAGATAATCCCTTAACCTTTCTATCAAAACTCCTTACGGTTTCTCTATATTTGAACAATACTTCAATGTCAATATGTTATGCGATCATTGTTTTTTCTGCTAGTATTAGTTGGGGCTATACAACCTGCAAATAGTCAGGTCAAATTACAAAGCCAGGACCGAGCCCTTCTCTTCGCTGTCAATGATTATCAATACATGGTTAACTTAAACAACCCAGCGCAAAATGCCCGAGATATTGCTGCAGAGCTGGAAAAACGTTACGGTTTTCAGGTAGAAGTAGTAATTAATCCTACCATCGATGAGATTGACGATAAGATAGATGCCTATCAAAAACGATTCTCCAATGGCACTTATCCAGCAGATGGGCAATTGTTCTTGTACTTCAGTGGGCATGGCGTGCAGGAAGACGTCAATGGATATTTTATGGCTAGCGATTCTGATCCCGCCCGCCCACAACGCACTGCGATGGAGTACGATTACTATCGTAGCCAGATCGACCAAATCAACTGCCAGCACATACTGGTAGCAATTGATGCCTGCCACAGCGCTACCTTTGATCCAAGTTATGGCTTTCGCAATGACAACCGGCGCTTTCAACGTAAAGGAGAAGAAGCCTATGACCGCATCCTCGCTAATCATAAATCCTATCGTGCCCGCTGCTTCTGGACTTCCGATGGACAGGGAGAAGAAACGCCTGACCGCTCTACTTTTGCCTATCAGTTATTGGAAGGGTTGCGGTCTCATATTGTCACCAATGGCTATTTGCGCTCTAGCGAGCTGTTTTCGGTATATCTGGAAAAGGCAAATCCTTTACCAGGAGGAGGTGATTTTGGAAGTGATGAGCCAGCGGCCTGCTTTTTGTTTTTCCAGGATCCCAGTGATGTGATCGATCCTGAAGAGCAGCGCTTCTGGGAACTGGCTAAGCAAAAGAATATCCAGGAAGCTTATGCTTTTTACCTGCAACTGTACCCTGATGGTCAATATAAGGATCAGGCTACAAAATCAATGCAAGAACTTCTAGATTCTGCCTATACTACAAATCCAATTGAAAAGCAAGACGAGCTACCGGAAATGATCTTTGTAAAGGGGGATACTTTTAACATGGGGAGCCAGGATGGTGAAATGGATGAAGTGCCTATACATGCAGTTGCCCTTAGTGATTTTTATATTGGGCGATTTGAGGTGACAGTGGAAGAGTTTAGCATATTTATACAAGCTACTGGCTACACTACAGATGCGGAAAAAGGAGGTGGTAGCAATATCTATGAAGATGGTCGTTATACTCAAAAAGAAGGGACTAACTGGCGATTTGATGCTACTGGAAAGCAACGGCCAAGTACTTTATATAATCATCCAGTCATGCATGTCAGTTGGAACGATGCCATTGCCTATTGCAATTGGCTCAGCA
Organism: Chitinophagales bacterium; assembly: GCA_022360175.1. Lineage (GTDB taxonomy): Bacteria > Bacteroidota > Bacteroidia > Chitinophagales > Saprospiraceae > JAKSDI01. The sequence goes on along the minus strand of JAKSDI010000179.1, from coordinate 29,741 downwards.
AACAACAAGGGTATCAACCAGTCTACACCATAAGTAAAAATGAAGTGACTGCCAATTGGAATGCTAACGGTTATCGCCTGCCAACAGAAGCGGAGTGGGAATTTGCAGCCCGTAGTCGGGGGAAAATGTATAAATATGCCTGGGGCAATGGTCAACCTCATGCAAATATTGCAGATGAGACGGGCAAAGGGACATATATAGATTGGGTCATTTGGGAAGGTTATATCGATGGTTATGTACATACTGCCCCAGTTGGTCGGTTTGAACAAGGTGATTTAGGACTTTCTGATATGACGGGCAATGTTTGGGAATGGTGTTGGGATTGGTACGATAAAAACTATTATCATTATTCACCAGCAGAAAACCCGAAGGGAGCAAATACGGGATCCTACCGAATTCTACGCGGTGGTTCTTGGAACTGGGAACCAGCCTACCTGCGTTGTGCCAATCGCAATTATAAAAACCCTTATAATATGGATAGCTTCATCGGTTTTCGCCTCAGCAGGACTGCGCAATAGGTACTATAACTGCCGGCTAAAAAGAAATAACCTCCATGAATAATAATATATAGAAAATTATTATGGTGTTTTCAGGAGTATAGACATCATATATGAGGTTACGACTATTAACATTGTTGTTTATGAGATTTCAGAAGGTTTTGCTGATGAAATCTCATAAACAACAATGCAAATGATCAATACGTATCCAAAGCTCATATGATGATCAAATTTAAAATGATAATATAATCCTATTGTTATACTAGCCGCTTCATTTCGATGAAACGGCTAGTAAGCAGTTTATCCATCATTAAGTGTTTTTATAAATTGACTGGCTGCACCCGGTCAAAATATCCTAATGGATTTGCTCTCCAGTATTTTGTATCCCAATCACTGGCTACCCAGGAGTTAAACAGGTCCGCTTCACTAGGTTTACGATGGGGTTTGAAAATGTGATAATCAGCGGCTACCAAATTCTGGATATCCTTCAGGCGATAGTAATTGAAGTTGCGGTATTCAGGTGCCAGAAATACGCCTGCCAATTCATTCTTGCTAAGTCCAATGCGGTTTTTACCCACCCAGGCTTTGAGATTCTCCTCTGTTGAATAATACAACTCTCCTTTGAAGATATCCCGTATCCATTGGACCTGATACTGTCTTTTAAGCTGTTCCCACTTTTTGCTGTCCGGCTCCTTATAACCTACCAGTTCAACAGGAATCGCCTGCTCAGCATTGAACCCATCCCCAATCCTGAACAATTCAGGTTGTACAGACTCTGGTTTTCTGAAAATGATTATTCTTGAAGGCGTTCTTTCTTCTGTTTCAACAAAGTCAAGGGGGACAAAGGGTTTTGTACCATAATCAAAGAGATAAAACTGTTGCTCAGCCGAACTGATCTGGCCTGGCAAATTGAAAATGTAATCTCTCAGCGGCTGTCCCGTGAGTTCGAATTGCTGATGAGCTGCAAGTAGTTTTTTTTGCTGTGGTGGGCCTGCCATATCGGGGTATACCACAAGACGCCAAAGGTGCACCCTTGCTTCTTGCCCTGAAACCAAACAGAATCGAAGAGCATTCTCCTTTTCTGCATCAGCTACCAGAACGATTTGGGGGTCTGCAAGGCAAAGCCATGCCAGCCAAGGGTTTTCGTACCTGAGGACTATTTTTTCTAGGTCTTCATCAATATGTTGTTGCTCTTCACTCAGCTTTAAATGCCCGTTGTCTTCTATTAGGAAAACAAGGGCTTCTTTGTTGGCAAGTGCATCTTTTAACATAGGAGGCAGGTTATCCTGCTCTCCAGGGTTCCCAAATGCATTTAGGGGAGAATAACCCTGAGTTGTATTAAGCCGGTAGTGACGCGGGAAGAGCTGCCTGATTTTGAGTTCTTTTCCGTTCAAAAAATAATCCCGAATAACTTGCCGGAATGGGTTGTTGGTTGTGGAAATATTTTCCACACTGGCCTCAATGATAGCGCTAAGCTGCTGTTGATTGCCATATAAATCTTTCAAGGGCTTGTACTCCTTGGGAGGGTCAGCCTCACTTTCACTAAATCTCCAGGCAAACAAATCTGCTCTTGGCTGTGTAACTACAAACGTTAAAATCTTTTTTTCTTCGTCCAGTCCAATCACATTGAGTTCCTTATGGCGAGCGATGAGCAGCCTGGCAAAATATTCGTTTTTAAAATTGAGGAAAATAGCAGATAAGTTTGGGCTTAAATCATGCTTTTTTCCTTTTGACCAAATCGTATACTTCTTTTTGCCGCCAATTTTACGTTCCACCAGAATATCGCTGTCGTTGATGTGATCGTCAGCATCAAGGGCCTCTGTGACGGATAGCCCGGAGGCCACCCGCTCTTCAAAGCTGGCTGGATTGAAATAGGCGATGATTTTCATCTCGTCTTCATCAGAGCCATTAAACCAGGCTTCTACAAACTGCCTGATAATATGATTGGGATAACTTGCCCTAGTCACACTTTGGCAAAATTTCCGCTGCTTTTCCGGGTTTAGAAACCCTAAAGGGTCATACACATTGGCATCCGTAGAACGAAAACACTGTATGTTTCCAGGGCAGGCCAAAACAATGCCTTTACCGTTTAAGTTGGCGACTTCTTTGCAAGAAATCCTTGTGATCATTGCGTACCAGGTAATCCAGGGGGCACCCCTTAGGCTTTCGTTTTGGGGGTTCAGGTACCACTTTGGCATCGTTTCTGGCACATGGGTTTTTATGGGATTCCAGATCATATAAGAGGCACCACCTTTATGTTCTGTAAGAATGAAAAAATTCTGACGGTTGGCTTGTAGGGCATCAGTAATACACTGTGGTTGGTTGCGTGCCTTGTCGATAGGCCTTAACAAGTTTTCGATTTCTTCTGCATTTAAGTTAGACGATTCCTGATCCTGTTCTTCAACATCCTGGTTGAACTGGCAGTCTTCATCCAGAATAGCTCGGATGGTAAGCTTACCAGCATTAGGGTTTTTAGACCAGTTGCGCAAAAAGTCAGGCACCCGAGAGTTTGCATAATTATTGCCTCTTTCCAGATAATCCAAAAAAGCTTTGGTGGCTTCACTGCCTGCGTATAGGTCAATAAAGGTAGTTTCCAAGGGTTTTTGTTCTCCATTGCCCGTAAATTTGAGTGCCCAGGCCGAATGCACCCCATTGATCTCGCCGGAGAGCACCAGCAAACCAGAGGCTTCCACCTGCAGTAATTTTAACTCGTGAAAATAGATGGCCAGCCACTTAACCCAGTTGCTATTACCGAATGGAGTATTTCGCACCTTATCGTTGTACCAAGTATCCAACAAATTACCTTCAGGACTTTCCACTTTATATTTTCTTGAAGCAGACCAATGAACGAGCGACCAATAATTATCCATGTGTTTTTCTAAACAATTAAATAACTCATCAACACTACTATAGCCCTGGAATATGTCCATAGGAGAAGTAATGTTTTGATCGATGCAATTATTAGAAAGTTGTTGCCGTAGTATACCATCTGAAATTTTTTGGAAAGCGGGGATGGTCAATAATGTTACCCCCACTAATAATGGTAAAAAAACACTTTTAATTACTTTTTTCATTTTATCATCCTTTTATACATTGAATAAGTTTAGAGTTAATAGATTATTTTCCGTTCAAAAAATCACGAGTCTTCTTTTGGAACCTCACTCTGTAATGCTGCTCATTGTTTTTCATAGTTTTAGCATGCATAACTCTCACCTTTGGGTCTAGGCTAAAATCGGGCTCACCTTCCAAAACAGCAACCCCATTCGGTGCCTCCCCATTGAGCGGGACAATCAATGCATAGAGGTCATCTGGATTGCTGGAAACGATAGCCACCTTATCTGTACCAATGATATCCAGCACCTTTGCATCCGAGTCTAGAATGGCTAGCAATGCCAGCCAGGGATTCCTTAGCTGATGAACTTTTTGGTAAAAAGTCGGGCGTTTAGGAGTGTGTGTGCCTTTTATGTAATACTCCGGCTCTCCACCCCTGGTCTCGATCAGGAATTCGATGCTGTTGATGTTGGGCAGGCTGTGCCATGTTTTGGCATCCAGAAATGCCTCATTGGGGTTGGTGTATTGCTTATTGTTACCCCGTAACTGGTAAGAGATGATGTACTTACGCCTCCCGGTACGATACCAGTCTTCAATAATTTCATTCTTCAAAAAGCTTTTGCCACTTTCTGATGATTTAAGGGCCCGGATCAATTCTTTGGTATGCATGCCCTTTTGAAGCAGTTCAACGGGGGTATAAAAAGTGCCGTGGTTGTCTAATCCTATCAGGTAAGGGTGGCCGTTGATCTCACCTATGATGAAAGCCTTTAGGTTTTCCCGTGTAGGCGCTTTCAGCATCTGTGCAGACGGGTCATTGGCAAGGATAATGGTCAGAGTATACAAGAAGTCTGCTGTTTCTCTGTCCTTTACATCATCGCCAACAGGGATAAAAAGATTGAGTGGCAGGCCTTTGACCTCTGCTACCTTGCCTTCCTGAACCAGGAATACCTTGTTATTTCCCGGGACCAGCATCCCAAAAGCGCATTCCGTATCGATATTATTGAGGAAGTCATCATAATTCTTGCATATTTTTCTATTCCTAATTGGGCCGTGTTCAGGGTTGGAGCAAACATAATTATCTGCATTCATCTCATCCAAAGCCAGCGGACATGTAGATTGTCCACTTCTCCATTCATAGTAGTAATTCTTCAGTTCGAACGGAAAGACAAGGCTTTCGGGCTGCCCCCCTTGCTTCTTTTTAAAAATAACAGGGATAAAATTAGGGGTAAACTTCCCTGGTGGAGGAGTTTCGCCCGGCGGTATACTTACTTTCTCCAGTATTTTGCCTGCTCCAATACATGCACAAGGCTCCATTGCCTGTTTATCACAATATTTGAATACCCATTCATCATTGACAATCTCCATCCAAAAATCTTTTTTAGGACAGACACCATTAGTCTTTACCGGATAGGTAGGGCATTGAATTTTATTGCCGTATACCTCGCTCTGTGCCAGAGCTGTTTGTGGCGGAAGGGAGATGGGAGGATTGTCAACTGGGTTAGGTGTAGTACTGCCGTCATCTTCCTCCTCACTTTCTTCTTGAATGGGCTCCTCGGTGCTGCCGTCATCTTCCTCCTCACTTTCTTCTTGAATAGGCTCCTCGGTGCTGCCGTCTTCTTCCTCACTCTCTTTTTGTTCATGGTCACCATTGCTATCGCAATTATCTATTATCCATTGGTACTCTATTTCTATCTGGTTACAGTTCGCTGTATTCCCATTTTGGCAGGATGCAACCAATTTATAAAGCTCTTCTCCTCCACATCGACTGTTATTGTTTACATAAATAGGAGGAGGATAGGTAGATTGCGCTATTGCGGACAAGGAACACAGCAATAGGCACAAGTTTATTATTTGTTTTATCATTTTCTTGATGTTTTAACGTTGTGTTATTCTAATTCTCTTCTACCAAATCAGCCAACCATTCGGCGGGGCTTTTGAGACCCTGGCTGGGGACATCCAGGCCCACGGCCTCAGCCATATCACTAGCGAAGCTGCGGCAGTCGTGTAACCCCAGGATGTAGGGGTAGTCATTGTAGTGCTTAATTACCCCCAGAGCGTTGTTATAAGCACTTTTTGAGATAGAGAAAGTATAGTTGAGATCCGCCTTACGTTTGGATTCATTCTCTAGTCCTTCAGGGTAAAATCCGATTTTAGTAGCCTGGCTTCCATTGGAGAGGCTTACCCAAACGTGGCCAGCCCAGTGTTTTAGGCTGGCCTGAGAAGTATTGGCATAAAATGTAATCGTATGGTTTTGTGCCTTTGAAAGCGCAGGTAGTAGCGCTATTGAAAGTATGCCGATGAACTTTATTATTGTAGACATGAGTATTGTTTTTTAATTTTGATTAAATAGATTCTTATAAACCAGTTCCTGTGTACGTTGAGGGCTGGAGTACAAATTCTTTTTAAGGACTTCTGCGTGAATGGACAGCATCTCTTTTTTATTCTTGAATTGCTGTTTTAGCTGCTCGATTCGTTGTTTGGTATCAATAGGTTGTGTTTTCAGAAATTCAATTTGATAATCCAGTGCTTTTTCAATGTCTCCCTTCTTCAATGCCTCGATTGCTTTTGCATTAGTGATGCCCGTTTTTTTAGCTATCTGTTCAAGTATGTTTTCAGTGCTCAATTTATAATTGCCATCTAAAAAAGCTTCAACAGCCTGCATATCCCAACCATAAGTATCTTTCAGTATCATGCCTAAGCGCTCTTTGAGTTTTAGCTCTTCTCCTTTTAGCGCTTCTGTCATAACCATCGCTGTACCTTTGACCGCATACCTAACCATGGGGTCACTCAAAAGGCTTTCCATATAGGTGTCAAGCGCTTTTAGAGCACTGCTTTCAAGTCCTTTTTGATTGGGGTTCTGTACCAGTGTCTTCACCACATCGCTATACCGCCCGAAGTGTTTTGGGTAGTACTTCTCAGGGATACTCCCGGCATGGACAATAGCCTGTTCATAATCTTCCTGCTCAAGTGAAGCAAGAAAGCCATTGATGTGAGAACTGCTTAGCCCCGTTTTAGAACCAATAAGGTTGGAGATACTGGAAATAGCAGCGTCTTTAAAGGCTGAGCTGTTGAGCGTTCGTTCAATGTAATTACCAATGGCGGGTAAACTTGCATTATCGAGGCCTGAAAGCTCGGGGTGGTCAATGATTGTTTTTACTATTGGAGCATAATCACCAAAGTGATGTTTGTATTTCTCATATGGCAGGCTGGTGGCATGTTTCATGGCTTTTTTATGGTCGCCATTTTCCAATGCTTCTACCAAGCCCTGAATGTGGGCTTTGCTTAAGCCTGTACGGTCTTCAATCTGCTGGGCTATTGCAGAAGTAGCTGCTTTTTGGGGGGCGCCGTCGATGAATTGTTCACAAGCGTCAGCATAACCGTACCGCCCAAGTTCGCTACAGCCTGCTTTTTTGGCTTGGGTTTTGGCAAATTCATTAAAACTGGTTTCTCCATTGGCGAGTTGCTGTAATGCTTTAATGTCCAGGTTCCTGACTACCGGAATGTCTGTTTTTTTTAGGAGCCTTTCTGCCTGGTAGATAATGGCAGCTTTGGCGCTCTCCTTGAAGCACTCTTCAAATTGACTGCTGTATTCCGCCTTTGTGATATTGTTGATACTGAAGCAACCACCCATTGGGAAATGCTTGTTGATTCTGTCAATCACATTATCTGCTATGCTCAATCCATATTTATTAGCATATTCTTCAAAATGGCTTACTGCTTCGGTGAGGTCCATATCATTTAACAATTCCTGAAAATCAGGGTCTGTTACTAAATCATAAACCTGCTTGAGGTCCTGGTACAACTGATAAGCATAACGGATGACATCGGTAGCTTTATCCAAGGCATCTTCTACACTATCGGGCACCATAGCATCCTGCATTTTGGCTAAGGTGGAAGCAATCCTGTCCATCACTTCCGGTATGACCATATAAGATAGCGTAATGACTTTTTCGGCAATCCTTTTTAACTCAGCAGGGAGCAGGTATTCAGAAAGGACTTCCACCACAGTGGCAAACCATTTAGAGAAAGCATAACTAGCAGGGAAAGGCCCGGATGCGCCATCTTTTCCGCCCTTGCTATACTTACCTTTTAGCTTATCAAATTTTGCTTTCTGCCCGTCGGTGAGTGCTGTCTTATTCATGGCCTCCTGAAGCTTTTCAATATCTTTAATGCTCAGATCTATTTCTGCGGGTAATTCGGTAGCATGGACTTGCTTCAAATTCTCGATAATCTCATCGATGTTTTTTTCTATTTTTTTAGTTTCAACGGGAGTGACTACTATTGGAGTTCCATCTCTCAGAAGAGCAAGCTTCCCCTGGCCAATCTTTTTACCTGGAATTAGAAATACAGGGAAAACGAAAATGAAGTTTTTCTTGCTTTGAAGGGCGGAGTTATTAGTAAGTCTGTACAACTTATCAAGAGCATTCTGCTGTGAGCCTTTGTCTTGATAAGGTCCAAACCAGTATTCCAACAGACGTACTTTGTAAGCCACGTATCGGGTTTCAGATTGACTCGGCACCCAGTCTTTGTCCATTGGTTTGCCTCCATGCTTATTTACCCAGGTGTGGATGGTGTCTGCATCCGGTCCAAAATAAACGGAAGGGGCAAACTCATAAAGGGCAGATTTAGGCATCATAAAGATGCCTCCCTGGGCGCTGGTAAAGGTGCAATTTGCAAGTAGAAACAGGCTACATAGAGCAACAGTAATATTCTTATTCAACATGGCTATATTGGTTTTAAGGTTAATCGATTTTTTGATAGTGAGAAGGAATTTCAATACTGGTATTTAAAGACCAGGGCTGCCCATTGATAGTACTGCTGATCAACTTAAGCGTGATGCTGCCCATGGCTTCATCATAGAAGGTGATTACCCTTTTTTTCGGAAGAGAGAGCCCCGCATCGAGTGCCTTGTAATCAGAATAATCTACCTCCATCGAAATCTTTTTGTCTGGGGTATAAAACTTCATCCTATTCAACATCAATTCGCTAGAGGCTACCCAGTATTCGGTATGGATATCCTGGTACTGACCGGTTAGATGATAGGCGTTGTCGGTTGCAGCTTGAAGTTCATTGCCTTCCAGAAAAAGCGGTAGCCCCAGTATGGCTGCCTGTAGGTCGTCAAAGCTCAAGCCAACGCCATAGGATTTGCTCAGGTCAGCAAAGGACATTTCGTAATACTCCTTCATCAGGCGGTTCGTCGCTTTGACACCCCATTGGTTGATCTGTATTCTAAAGAGTTCAAAGCCCATCTTCTTCACAGAAATGGAAATTACTTTGTTGGTTTGTATTTTTACCAGAGCTGTACCGCTTCCCTGTTGAAGAATATTGGGGACTGGCAAGCCCAGGTGCCGGATATCATAGTTGACATTTACCCTGGCACGCATCCATTCGTCGGTAAGCTTCTGTTGTTGTAAGCCTTCTACCAATAAATCAGTGGTACCTTTTGAAGACTCGGCAGGAGCACCCCCATTTCCCGTAACTACAATGCCATCAATTTTGAAATGACTGAGCTCGCCGGCCTGATTCTTTTTGAACTGAACGGCTACATTGAGGCTATCCTGCCCAAAGACAGTTTTGGCAACGATGAAATACACATGATTTCTACTGGCCTGGTGAGGCATCAATTTGAGAGTTATACAGGTATCCAGTTGCTCTCTCAGGGTTTCCAGATAGTCGTTGCAGGCGATGAGTTGCTTCCCGGCTTTTACTTTCACCTGGTTGCTGGCCAAAAACTGGCTGACCAGGGCTGAAGTGGGAAAGCGCATGTCCAAGCACGCCTGGTGAAAACTGCTCAGGACATGGCAGACGGAATCTTCGGCAATGCTGATTTCTTTGGGCGTCAGGGCGGGCTGGAGATATTCATTTTCAATACCCGCAAAGTAGAGGCGTTTGGGTTTTAAGCCTTTTTTGGGGTTTACTTTGCTTAGCCCGATGATATACTTTCTGGTCAGGTGGTGTCCGTTGATCAGCTTTCGCTGGCGAACGACGACCTCAGCGTCAAACTTATTGGAAAAGAGCCGGTTGGACTGCTTGCTGAGGGTTAACCGGGGGGGGTACAGGAATGAGGAATTAGGGTTTCGGGCCCAGAGTTGATCGATGTACTGATCTATTCTTATTGTTGAATTCCACCTTTGGGGATCAGTATCATCGTCAACTCCTAGGTTATTTTTCTCGAACTTTTTCAGTAACCTGACCCTGAAGATTTTTTTGGTACCTGTATTACCTTTTAAAAACCGCTGATATTCATCTTTGTATTCACTGAAAAACCCGGAAGCACTACTGAGGAGGCTTTCACTACTCAGGCCGCCGTATTTCCTGTTTGTCTTGAGTTCAATGAGGGCTTCCAGCCTACCTCGGATTTCTGTTTGGTAGCTGGCCAGTTGGGCAGGCAACTGAGCTACCTTTGTGATGGATAAAACCTTAAAGTGCTGGTTTTTGAGGTTGGTTCTAAAGTTTACCGTTGCCAGCAGAATATCTTCAGTAACAAGCATTTCCTGCCAGAAGACCTTGCGTTTTATATAAACCTTGCATCTGAGTTTTGTATTCAGGCCTTTCCCCTCTATCACATCGAAGTAATAATCGTGATAAAAAATGGTCTTAGGTTGACCCTGTAGCTGACCAAGATACTCCCTGACAGGGATGCTTCTTTTGCTGATTTCGCTATAGACAGGAGCTTGCTCATTTTCAAAGAAGGATAAAGCATCGGCTTTATTGGCTTCCTCCCTGATGGCGTTCAGATCGCCTTTGTACTTGTCGAGCCGGGTTTTAATGTACTCATATTGTACATACTCTTTTTCCGAAAAACGATGATTGGCAAATGACAAGCTGGGACTACCCAGGAACGCCAGGGCAGTCCATAACACGAAATGGTTCATTAAGTTTTTCATAGTCGAGATTTAGGATTGAGCAAATTACTGGCTGGCCCAGTGCTATGATCGAGTGCAATGGGAAGCCTATGCCTCCGGGTGCGGTGGAGGCTGTTTTAGAAATTCTGGTATTCGCAGGGGCTTATCGGCTGGCTGTTATAGGCCTATATAGCCCTGGTCTCCACTACATCGATGAAAAGTATTTTGGCTACAAGCTCTCCGTTCTCTTCATTCAAGTGTATCAGAAAATTCTTTACTGTTTCATCTGCGTAGTCAGGCAGTGCATTGTCTTTGTGTATTTTGGCTTTAAAAACCTGTGTAACTTTACTGTTGACCTCCAGGCCTTTCGAAGCCAATAACTCATAATCGTTGGATGTGGGAAGGTCAATACTGATCTTTGTAGCTGTGAATTGTACTTCTTCATACTTCTTTGAAAGATTGATCAGGCTGCTGAAGTAGCCGTCTACCGATCTGCATTCGCTGGTTTGGGAGTTCAGGTTGGAAATGCTGATCACACAGTTCTTCCTCCTTAAAGCGTCTGCGTGAAAGAGGCTTTGGAATTCCGTTTGCCGATTTTCCTTGATTTGTCGGATAGTTTCATCCGATGCACCGGTGTTCATCCGCTGGAAATTGGCCAAAAAATTGAGTTGGCTATAAAATTCCTTGATGTGTTCACGAATAAGAGAATCCTTCCTTAGAGAATCATGGTTGGGCACTGCTATGCTATCTACAGGTTCAACAACAGGTTGCTCTTCAACAGCGGGTTGGCTAGCCCCCCGGTGGGTTATTGCAATAACAATTACCAGCATTAGGATAATGCCTCCAAAAAATGTGACCACCTGATACGCTTTCAGCTTATTGGCCTTCTGATAAAATGCTTCAACAAACTTTACCCATTGGCTTTTGGTGGGGTCTACAGGGGCTATGTTTTGGGGAGATACCCTCCGGGCGGGTATGGACAGCGGGGGTGCTTCCCTCTGAAGTTTCAACAACTGGTATGCTGCTTCCAGTTGAGCCAGTTTTTCCCTTCTTTCTGAATATTTGTTATCGGGCAATGCTTCTATTGGCGTTTTAGCATCAGCATAGGCCTTGTATATACTCACTTCAGAGTTGACCGGGTCATATCCGAGGATTTCGTATGCTTCTTTCTGAGTCATTGTCTTAGGGTTTAATTAAAGAGATCATTCCCAACTCGGCGTATCAAATTCAATGGGATGAGTATGAGTTGGGCCAGTTAATTGAAACTCTGGTACTATAGTATCTTGTAGTATCATCAGCTCTTTTCCCACAAACCAGGCTTTGACAATGGATTTAGCAGGTTGTGGAGCATGTATATATTCATCGTGATTTGCATCAATGAGTCCTGTCTTCCAGCGTCCTTTAGGAGGGTTTTTTACCACTACATAATGGATGTTAGGGTTATCGGGGTCGGTATAATCATAAATACACGGCCCCGTCCAATCATTTTCACGTCCATTATTTTTCCAGCCACCACAGGTAGCAAAAAGCTGGGTATTGTTGTTGAGCATGGTAATCTCTCCTTCATGATGGTAATAAAACCTTTTTCCTTCCGTAATTGCATCGTGGCTCAACCAAAAATCAGACTCCGCCAAATGGTTATTCATCATGGGGTTCATCTCATATCGGATCACCAGCACCCCTTCTACCCTTTCGGGTGGAATAGAAGGCAGGCGGAGAGAAGAGATGATGATAAACAAGATAATCATAGCAGCCAGGGAGTTGCTGATGAGGTCGAGCATTGACAACCCTATTGCTGCTGCTTTTCTTCTATTAGCCATGCTTCAATGATTAGGGGCAGGATTTCCCTGCCATATTAATAATTGGTTGCCCCTCTCCTCTGGCTACACTCAACAGAGTAGAGGCACCTGGTGATAAGGCAATTGTAGAGACACAAAGTGGCCACCCATTGAGATTTACGGCAATAGAAGCAGTATTAGGGCTTCGATTACTGGAATAAGGGAAACGAACTTGCCAGCCTTCTTCTGCCTTTTTTTCCTGCAGAATCAACCAGTTGACATTATCGTTGGTGCTCATACTTACAAATGCGTTATCTGGTGCATCTAAAGTCAGTTTTGCTGGTTCGCTCAACTGGATTTGTACAATTAATATTTCCATATCCAGGTCTAAGTCTAAAATCTCAAAATCCAATTCGGTATATATTATGCCCTGCTCGCCTTCCGGTGGCAAATTGAGCCGCTTTTTATCGTTGCCTTTTAGAGTCGCTGCTACAATCAGCATTAGGAGGATCACTCCACCGAGTGCATTAGAAAGTACATCCAGTAAGGACATACCAAAAGGGTCAACTGCTTTGCGTTTGATAGCCATTTTTTTCTGTTGTTTTAGAGGTTTTGGCTCCTACCTGAAAAGGAAGGTTGCCCGTTGCTTCGTATTCCAGCTCTTCAAACATATTGGCCTCAACCTTCCTGGTACGGGCCAAAAAGAAGGACATGGGGACGAGCCATATCAGAGCAATGAAAGAAGTATCAAATGCGGTACCTAATGCCCCGGAAACTTTATCAAGGGCAATTCCTTGTTCTACCGGAGTAGCGGCTGAAAATATTTCTGCAGCATTCTCCATAGCTGAGATGATCCCGAAGATCGTGCCGATAAATCCAAATGTGGGAGTGGCCCATAACAAGAAGTTGATGATCTCGTATTCGCCCAATTCCACGCTTTCCCGGAAAGACTTCACTCTTTCCCGAATGATATCGTAGACCGATTCCTCATTGTCGCTGGATGCTCTGTTGATGACCTCTTTAATCAACCTCACGGAGGTAAACATACGGGGGTGCGTGTCGTCGATTTCGCTAAAGTACTTTTCCTGCTGGCGCAGATCCCACACGTCTTTATTATCGGGATGCCAGGGTAAGCGTTTGTTGACAATCAGCCGGCTTTGAAGTTTGGCCCAGGGTACTCTCAGCAGCAGTAATAGTAACAGACACCAGATCGCAGCAATGAAGGTTATCCATTGGATAGGGCCACCCAGTGCGGTGAGGAGGCGTCGAGGTTGCTGGATACCATTATCCAATTTGTCCCGCATCAGTTGGATAGCGCTGATAAACAAATAGCGCTTCCAGGTTTCAGGTGAAATTTCGCCCTGTTCTTCATCATAATTGATTGGCAACTTAAAATCCCGGGCAATCTGATCGGGTAACTCAGGACTAAATTGCGGGAGTAGCCAAAGCGTAAATTTGCTTCTGTCAATGGGGCCAATAATAGCCTTGCGAAGTGAGTCTGCTTGTGCCTCCTTTTCAATAAATTTGGCGAGTCCTTCTACCGTGATTTTGCCTCCCTGGAAGTTTTCGTACAAGCTCTCAATAAGGTCTTCATTTGCGTCGCGAATTTTGGCCTTATCCTGTGGCAATAACACCTGGACCAAGGCTACGGCTATTTGATTCATGAAGAACTGCTTGTCTGAGTGGTCTTTGACTCGTTCCAGATCAAACAACTGTCGGTTCTCTACCTTAGCCAATTCCTTATCGATGCGGTTGTGTACAGCCTCAATGAACAGGTTGCCAATGATAAGCGCTAAAACGATCGCCAGCACAAAGGAAATAAGTATTGTCCGAGCAGGGATATTCAAAGGAGACCGTCCAGTAATTCTAACCGATTTGGGGTTAGATTGATAAGCCTTTATCAGCAGGAGATTCACCCAGGGTTTTTTGTTTGGAGCATTTGATTTTTCCATAATGTTTGAGTTTAAGGGTGCTACCCGGAATCAGGCAGCACCGTTTAGTAATCAGAAAAAAGCATTAACATTCATCGCCTCGGTTAACCCATTCGCAGCCATAGGTTTCATCCACACACTCGTGGTAGTATCCACCCATACATACTTTAGCTCCCGGCGAATAGGATGTACCTTTATAGCTACAGGTACATTGCTCCTGAGGGCGATCTTCTATAGTCTCTACTGGAGTAGAAAAAGAGTAGAGGGTGCCTAGTCCAAGGCCTAAGAACAAAACGAATAGAATTAGATGATTCTTCATGATTTACATTTAAATATTAGAGGTTAAAAAATGATTACTGACTTATATGTTGCCTTCTGTCTATGAGAAGGGTAAAGTTTCCCTGTTCCGAATGAGGGCTTTATCTCCTTTCTTTCGGTCAATTATGTGTTTAGCTTAAAGCTATTTACCCCATGTCCTGGCATACAGGCATAGCTATCCCCGTGTTAACCGAACTGGTTAACACTCCATAATCATCAGCCTTGTGCATTGGGAAGCATACACCTGCTAATCATTTTTATTAGCAGGTGTACACAATTCGCTTTATCGAATTTTCATTAGTATGTATTTGCTATGAAAAAAGGTTAACAAGGTTTAATCACCTTTTTTACTAAAAAGAATATCTTGGAGTAATTGTCAGTTTTATTCAGAGAGTATATCCAGTATCCTATTTACCCGGACCTGATAGTCTTCTGACCTTATTTCAGATTTCATTGCGCTCAGTTCTTCTTCAGTATCAGGTGATTTTTCATTGGTCTGTTGATACAGCAGTAACAGGCTGACCCACTTATGAAAGGTGATATCTTCTTCAGAAACCCTTGCTGCAGTCTCATCTGGCTTCGCATTGCTAAATGCCTGATAAGCCTCTTGAATATCTCCGTTGTTCCCTCTTTTCAGATAGAACCAGCCTTGATAGAAGTACAACGAAGAGTCAGATGGGGCTGCTTGATCAGCTGTAGAAAAATGGGATACCTTTATTTTCTCCAAACATTCTAATATTTGCGAATAATCTATATCCAATTGCTTGAACAATTCTAAACAAGCTTGATAAAAAAGGGAATCGATATTCTCCTCCTGACTCATACCTCCTGCCTGAGGGAAGAATCCTGCAGAGAAAATACCAGGGTCTTTGGGTATTAGTGCTAGTACTTGCTCTACTTTTGTTGTAGTAATTGTAGGGGGGGGATCAGATTCATCACCTTGATCCGAAATGAACCACCAGCTAATAATGCCTATAAGTACCAACAGGCCTGCCAACCAGAATAATCTATTCCAGTTGATGCGTTTCCCTTTTTTTACTTTGAACTCGGGATCGCCTGTATTTGCTTTCTTTTCGTCAATATCCCTACGATCTGCCAACATCTCTCTAATGGATTCATCCTGCTCTGAACGCTTTTCCTCCAGAGTCAGCTGAAGTAAAACCTGAAAGGCAAGTGCCTCCTTTTTCTCGGGGTCTTGCATGATCTCTTTGATACTTGCTCTGTCTTCATCGGTAAGCGTACCGGCCCGCTTTTTTCGTATCAATTCTGAATATTTATCTTCCATAATTGTTATGCTTTTTACTAATCACCGAAGAAGCCTTCAATCAAATCATCTATATCCCGATCGTTGATCTCACTGCTCATTGCTTTTTTAAGTTTTTGTCGAATCTTAAAAAGGGTGACTTTGACAGAGTTATCAGAGGTGTAGTCTGTAATTGCTGCTATTTCTTTGTTGAGAAAGTTCTCTAAATATTTTAACTCTATCAGTTCGTAATGTTTAGTATTATTGGCCTCCAGATCATTGAGTTTTTTACTCAATAAATCACTCAATATTTGCAATCGTAGTTTATTCTTTGCATCCGTATTATCATTCTCCACTTCTAGTAGTTTATCGGAGAGTTCTTCAACTCGATCGTTTTTATTTGCTAATTTGTTTCTGCCAATTCCGATCAAATAGCTATCTAATGTTGCTTTTAAGCCAATCAGATGATTAGAGTCTGTCAGGATCAACCTATTTCTCACATTCTCATATAAATCACTGATGATCTCATCGTATAGGTCACTCATAACTTTATTAAACACTTTCTCAAACTTTTTGGAGAGAATCGCAACGAATTTTTTCTTTGAATGCTCAAACAGATGCCGAGTAGTCTCGGCACTGATCCGCTCTCCATGTTGAAACTCGCGAATTATCTGATAGTCAAGCTCATTGCTTTCTTTCTTTCGGTAATAGAGGCTGAGCTCTTCAACTAAGCGTTCTTTTACGTAAGCAGCTTCTTCCTCTCTTTGTTTGATCGCCTTACGGACTAACAGATTAAACGCTTCCCTAACCCTATGACTATGTAGTAATGGATTACTGGAATAAGCTTCTTCAACTATCGAGCTCAGTTGCTTCTCGTACTCAGCCTTTCTTATAGCAACAAACTCATAGGCCAGGTGGGTTTTCATTTTGTCCTCCTGCTTTTTTTTGCTATTCTTCTGATTATGCTTATAGGCTCGCTGCAAGCAGTATAGTGCAAAGTATAACCAGTTGATTTTCTCCCTATCAAAATCAAAATCAAAATATGCCTTAAATAATTGCTCAAATTCGTTGCACAGTTTTTCAATACCTAGTTTGAGACTGGTAATGAGCTTGGAAAAATAATATTCGAGATCAAGTAAAACGGCTACTTCACGAACCAATAAATCGCTTACCCTAATTTTCTCTTCCTCTCCTGGCTTGATTTGCCGGCCTAACTTAACAATAGCTGCACTCAGAGCCTCGACTATGAATACCTTCCAATCACTTAGATGGTTATCCATTTCCAACTGCTCCATCAGGTCTTTATCCTTTTCCAGCCCTTTTTCCACAGGGGGCAGATAATGCTTGGTCACAAAAGGAATTATATCTGCTTTTTTGTCCTGAAGTATTTTATAAAACGTAGGATCAGTTGAAGGGAAGTTCATAAAATTGCTTTTTTCTGGATAGTGAGATACTACAGTTAATTTAAAAAAATCTCTTTTTTGCAAGGAATAAAAGTAGAGCTACCAAGGTCAAAGCCAGGAATAGTATACCCCAGTATAGATATTGCTCCCAGTTTCCCCACTTTTCTAAAGTTCCAGGATACCCATAATAGGTAAAGGCTGCCCAGAAATAAGGATCAGCATTACTGTTTTTTATTACCTCTCTTTGGGCCTGGGTTAAAATACGGGCATAGTTGACATTATCACCGGGTAAATACTCTAGTACCCCCTGCATGATAGCCAGTGTACTTTTGTGCACGGGTATAGCATATAATGGAGCTATATAGTTTCTTACTCCGGCAAAATTCAATCCACGGCAAAAGCTCTTCGCTCCTTCTCCGACTTGCACCTCTCCCCAATTAGTTTGACACGCAAACAAAATTAGAAGATCAAGGGGGATACGCAATTGATACAGCTCTTTCTCCGTCAGGGTTTGTGATTGATCAAATTTCGTGCCCTTTTGGGCAAAGCAAACATAGGAGCCTCCAGGGTTTTGATCGCTCATTACACCGTGCCCCCAAAGACATGCATGGCTGAATCGGTTATTTACCGTTGAGCTATCATGAACAGTAAGTTCAGTAACAAAGCGTTCTTTTTGGGCATCACTACCCATAATATGTACCCTTTCCTCTCCATCCAGTAAGGATTCGATAGTATCATTAAGGGATAACTCAGTGAGTGGGATTCCTTCAGGAGTATTGATGTTATTGTCTTTGGAACCTCCGAAGAAGGGAGTAAACATCGCCAGTGCACTACTTTTAATGGCTGGCATATCCTTCACTTCTTTCAGAAGGGTAGCTGAGTGTCCGTAGCTGATAATGTACTGCTCGATCAGATAGGGCTGGCCCGGAGTGTCAAGCAACCAATCCTTCGGCTTATCGGTTAGAAGTGCACCAAATGGGATCAAGGTAAGGGCATCATCGGGGATAATGATGATTTGTTCCGTCTTCAAAAGTGCATCAAAGGGGCTGAAGAGTAAATCATACAATGATGTTCCAGCTTCAACGTAATTTGCTTTGAGCGCTTTCATTTTTGCCTTACCATAGATAGCTTTGCTTCCTCGGGATCCCGTATTCCTTCCCCTGGCTTCAACGGAAGAACTTTTCCTTTCATATATTCCTTGATACATTTTCTGTTCCAAAACTCGAATCTCCTCTCTGCCAACTGGTATAGTAAATACCTCTGTAACATCTTCCTGCAAAAGGAAAGCAAAGGTCACTGAATCTCCTACGTGGTACTCTATCATCGCGTACTGATCACCTAACAGCTCTCGCTTGACTTCTCCTACCGATATCACCTCAGTACTGTAAGCCTTGCGGTAGGCTGGAATATCCATTAGTTCTGCTTCTAGCAGATTACGTTCTTTTTCCAGTTTTTTTATGTCGGCAAGGTTCTTTGATACACCTATTCCCCATAAAAGATTTTCTCTTTTTATCCGAATATCGTTTTCCAGCTCCTGCATTCGTTCAAGCGAAACCTCGCTTACCTGGCGTATCTTCTCTAAGTGCTGCTGACGTATGGCCTGGAGCATATTAAAACTCTTACTCCTTTCTGCGTAGAAAAAAGCACTATCCACGTCATTTGCTGCTGCGTGAGTCTGAATGGCCCCGTCAAATATCTTCTGGCTTACTTTACGAAGCTCCAGCCTGGATTTCCGGTCCTGTATTCTGCCCTCCAGTCTTTTAATGATATTGAAAGCAAGGCGATAATTATTTTTAGCTGCTTCTATATCCTGCTGAGCTTGTAATGAAAGCCCTCTGATATGATAACACTCCAGCAGTTGTGTGCTTTGACTAATATCACCTGCTAGCGTGCTTTGATTCAGAAGGCGAATAGCGGCGTCCTGAAGCGCAATATTAGATTCATGGTTTCCCTGCCGCATATTCAGTTCCCCTAAATTGTGCAGACACATGCCTTTACAGATCACATTATAATAGGGTTCCTTTTGCTTATCACAGAAGCCTTTGGCTAAATTAAGCAGCTTTTCTGCCTCCTCCCATTTCTTCATTTTTATCAGTGCTACTGACTGGGCAATATTCACCTCTACCAGTTCGTGCGTCACCTTTTTAAGGTACAGAACAGTATCTTTGTAAGAACTGTCATTGTACTCATAATTCTTCAAAACATCGGACAGAAGCCCTTTTCTAACAGAAGTATTTGTGCTACCCATAGAGCTGTTATGTAGATACCGGATCACATTGAAGCGATGGTTGCTCTTTTTGTTATCTCCCGAGAACTGTTCAGCATTACTAATATTGAACAACACATTTTTCAGTTCTTCTTCTACGACTAAGGTTTTCTTCGAAAAGATGGAATCAGCTATTTTGAGCGTATTCAGTTCTGCTATTTTCTGCATGGCAGTATCGAGGTAGCTCAGAGCCCGGTCGTATTTCTGCCAACTAATCCACAGTACTGCCCGGTCATTATACAGCTTGATCTCATCTTTCAGTAATTTCCATGATACCCTGTTGGTATGTTCTTTATCATTATAGCAGGCAATCGCAAGTGCGTAGGCTGAATCCGCTTTCTGAGTTCCTTCCAGTTCTTCAGCGATACGGGCTTTTACATGAAAGGCTCTCCCATTCCTAAAAGCATCGGGATAAAAATTGTTAGACCTGTAGGACTCAATAGAGTCCAGGCAGGCTTTGATGTATACATTCCCGGCATTAAAAGCACCCCGCTCCAGAGAAAAATTAGCCAGATTGGTATAGGTCTTGATGGTTTGCTCCAGGTTATCCTTGTTATGAGGTGCTCTGGCCTGTACGGCCGATCGCAGAGGCAAAGAAAGCTTGTAATAGGCAACAGCCTGAAGGTAATCTTCCTTTGAAAACTGCCAGTAGTTGGTTTCGAATATATCAACGGCAGCATCTTCAAGTGCCTCACACCATTGAATCGTATCAACAGAAGCTTGTTTTGTGCTATCTAAAAAAGCGGCTGCTTTATTATGATATTGGTTAAAATCATCAGGTTGCTTTCCTTCGCCCATTTCCAAGAAGGAAAAGAATAAAGGAATTAACAATAGTGAGACCAGGCAAATTGGATATTTGATTTTCATAATTATCAAGGCTTATTAGGACCCGTTGGGGGGCTCGGAATATTTATAATGAGTAAGGAAGCGTTCGTCAGGCGCTTCCTTACGGATAATCTACAGACGCAGGATCGGTATGATATGGGGTGAATTCCCTCCTACTCTGATATTGAGGAAGTAAAGGCCCAGCGGCACTTTACCCCCACCATTACTGTAGGTTCCGTCCCACTGCAAAGCATTAGTGTTACAGTTTTCCATATAGACAGGCACCCCATACATAGTCGTCACAGTGAAGGAAACATTCTGAAAGAGGATATTCCCATTGTCTAAGATGATATTAGTTACTTCCGAGAACGGATTAGGATAAACACTCACCGTACTTGGCCGGCTGGTCTGCTGGGTAAAACCTCCCTCTACTTCGATATTGAGGCAGATTAAGGTGGCTTCAAAGTTCACTTTACCACCCCAGGCTACTCTGCCATCATCTTCAATGTTTTCTACGTTGTCGCGGATACAGGTGATGATTTCCTGGTAAGTTACTTCCGGTGCCTTAGCCTTGATGATGCCTACCAGACGAGACACAAATGAAGTCGCCATGGAGGTGCCACTGTAGATACCGTATTCTCCATTTGGTAGTGTAGAACGGATGCCCGTTCCCGGAGCGAGCACGTCCACGTAAGGTCCGTAATTGGAGAAGCTGGCTATACTATCCAGACTAGTGTTCAGTGCTCCTACCACGATGAGGTTATCCAAAGTAGCATAGGTAGTATCGCTAATGGCCGGGTATTTGAAGTTGCCGGGCCAACGTTGTTGTCTGTTCTCCAGTTCAGATACGTCCCAGCCATCATTACCCGCAGAAACAACCACCAGAATACCGGCATCCTGCGCCCTCTTTAAGGCTCCGTAGAGGATATCAGATGCTTCAGGAGCATAGTATCCCATACTAATATTGATGACCTCTACCTCCATATCTACCGCATATTGTACCGCACAAATCAAATCGAATAATATTCCAGTAGAGTCAAACACCTTAAGATTGAGTACCTCAAAAGAGACGCCGTCCGGTAAATTATAGGTCGTTATTCCCATACCATGAGTACCGTGCCCGTCATTATCCACAATTACAGGAGTACTATTTACAAAATCAAGCCCCATTTCATCATTCGGGGAGCAATTACCATCGGTAGCTGGACTGGGGTTTATATAGATGCTATTGGCATACTGATTGTGCTCAGGATCGAACCCTGAATCGACATAACCAATTTTCACTTTGTCCCCACTAATAATATCCATTGGAGGGAAAACTATATCCGAAGTACAATCTATTATCGTACTGCTGCTACTGGTATCCGGATCATGGATTAGGAAGAAATTGAATTCTGTAGTATCTGTATCGATCCTGCTCCTCCTGTTTGGCACGAGCGCATTGAGCTCCGTAAATATGCTATTTATGTTTGTCCCCCGGTACAAGCGCAATCTTGCATTCTCTCCATCCGTGCACCAGCACTCTTTTTCAACTTCCCACCCTCTTTGTTCCATCAGGGACTGGATTGCACCCTGCTCGGTCGGATCAGCCTGTATCATCAGCGTAGAAGTATCCGGCATATTCTGAGGCTGAACCACATAAAGATCGACATATCCTTCCAGCGTAAGGTCAGGGAAGTTCCCATTCGTAACGCTTAAAATGTACCTGCCTCCGTCCATAAACTCAGGGCTGGCTATCACATAGTTCTTATCACCCATATTAACTAAAAATGTATCTTTGGTCCATTCATATAAGTTAAATGGAGAGGGGAATTCCACATCGTATACGTTCAACTCTACACTACCATCCGGGTAAGTATAGTTACTACCTTGCCCCAGGGGTCCCTGTGGAGAATAAGTGAATTGTAATATATCTATTTCCCCACCTAATATAATGTTGTCCAGATCCTCAAAGGTCAATCGGTTATTTTCCAGCGCCAGGGAAGTTAATGCAAAAAGCGACGTGGGCAAATCCTCCAGGAAATTATTACTAAGGTCAAGAACGGATAAACCAGAGGGCAAGCCTGCAATAAAGTCTATTGCATTGTTTGAACAAATCAAGGTATCTAAAAAAGTTAATGTATCTGCCAGGCTAGGTAGCACCCCTTCAATTCCGCTATCAGAGAGATCAAGAGCTACTACTCTGTTGCCCACATCTATAATATCTTCCAATGTGACTCCTGGCCATTCACTTACGCTGTCAGTAGTATCCCATTGTAAGTACTGCTGAGCCTCAGGATTTAATTGGTTATAAAAATTAATCAGCTTAGTAGAATCCAGTGGATTCACTTGGGCATTCAGTTGAAAGCCTAGGCAAAATAGTAGTAAGACGGAGTGAAAAATTGATTTCATGATTACTTGGATTTTTGTTTTCTTTAGTAGTAGGTATGTGCTTTTCAAAAAGGTTAACAAAGAATCCCAAAAAACTGAACTAAGAAACAGGGTTTAAACAACACGGTATCCTTTTATTCAAATTCAGCTATTTTTGAAAAGCACTATGAGGGGATTTAATAAATATATGATTTATTATAACAACAATGTACCATTCAACTAAAATATGATATGTATGGAATCTCTTTTTATTAATGAAGTTGTCTAAAGTTTCACGTCGGCTTTTTCCATTTTTCGCAAAAGGATGATAGCAAAAGCCAAATAATGTAAACCAAGCCAATTCTTGTCATTGGTTTCGTATCGAAGAATCAAATTTTTGAACCCATCTATCCAGGTGTTGGTTCTTTCGACTACAAAACGTTCTTTATATAATTGAAAATCAAACAAATAGTCATGTTGGTCCAGGTTTTTAGTGTTTCGCTTATTGAAATTAATATTCGGGAATATATCCACTTGCTCAAAAAGCGTTCTTAAGTTTTTGCTATCAAATCCAGCATCCGCATTGAAGGATAAGCCTTTGACAGCAATACAAGCATCCATCAAAGTGCTTATTATTTTGGACACTGTTTTTTCAATTTCAAACAGGTCATTATGATTGCCCGCTACTGGTTGCGAACAGGCTAATGGAATACCTTGCTGGCCTGTCAAAAAGAGCATATTTGTGGTTTTGCCTTTTTACGCCCCTGATAAGCAACCGATATGCCACCTCTTTTTACTGGAGTATGAGAACCGTCAAGTTGAACACTAGATATACCTAACTGATGCTTATTAAGTTCAAGTAAAGCAGTCCATAATCTATACCATGAGCCATCTTTTGACCATTTTTAAAAATAGTAAAACACTGATTGTTAGCTGATTTTGTGCCGCCCAAACAACTCTTTGATTGGCAGTTCCCGCCATTGAAATCCTGTTTTAAGCCGTTTCAAGATAGCTCGCACAATTCGCCATAAACCGACTGTGCAATCTGGGCCTCGTTTGCCTTTGCTTAAATGAGGCACTAATTGTGCGTTGATCATTTTTTTCGTTAATGTGATCATAGTTGCAGTGGGTTTTGTGAGTTAAGTAGGATTTTCAAACTTAACTTGCTGCAACTACTTTTCAAATCTCTGCAGAAACTTTAGACAACTTCATTAATAAAAATTTGAAGCTATGGAATTAGATTTAACAACGTTGCCGAATTTTGTGAAACTGGAAGTTACAAAAGAAGCACTTTTGGCTTTTGCCAATCAGCTACGCTCGGATAAGGAAGCCAGAGAAGTAGTAACAAGTGATTCCAACGAAGAAGAATTACTTTCATTTGAAGAAATGTCGTTCTCCGAATATTACATTCATTCATGGCGAAGACAACGTCATGATCTATATGCTGGATAAGGTGAGTAATTTTCTAAAATTCATCTTTCAGGGATCGGGAACATCTAAGGCAGTACGCAGATAAGGATAAAAAACAACGAGATGCTGACATCCTCGATCTATATGAGCAATTAAGCAGCTATCGGGAAGTAGGAAAGCAATTAGGTGTCAGCCATCAAACGGTAAAGAGGGTTGTAAATCAGGCTGGGCAGCAAGTCGAAATAACAGAAGAGGAGGAGGATTTGCCTTTTTGATTGTAACGTAACAATTCTGTTGTTACAGCCAGTCACAGCATTGTTACATTAGGGCAAACGCACCAAATCCATTTTGTCTTTAAGTGAAGAGTAAATCCTAGCACATGAGGTAATTCTTGGGATTTGCCTCCTACTTTCCAATACAGAATATAATTTTATATTATAAGTAATTGAAAAACAAATGATTTAATTTTTGTTGTAATTTTGCTGTAGTAACTGCAAAAAAGGTCATAAAATGAGGTAAACTTTCTTCCGAAAAAGGATATTAGCACGCATCAAATATAGTTACCCTCACGTATTATTATAGAGTACACATCTCGATTCTTATTATTTTTAATTCTTCTTTCAATACTCACTGAATTAGTGATGCATTATTTGAAAAATGAGAGCTTGTTGCACTATATTGTAATATTCCACTATGTTATGCTTATTAGATAATAACGGTTAAGAAATGAACTTAGATACACAGAGCCTACAACCAATAATAAATTTCATCTGGGCAGTCGCTGACGACATCCTTATCAATAAATACCTTGAAAATCAATACCAGGATGTAATTCTACCCATGACGGTATTAAGAAGATTAGATTTAGCTTTAGAACCTACCAAGGAAAAAGTTTTAGAAACATATGAACAGTTCAAAGAAAAGATCGATAACCTTTCTGGATTACTAACAAGTGAAGATCACGGCTCTGGATTGGCATTTTACAATACGTCACCCTATACGATGAAAAAGCTGTTAGATGATCCGAAAAATATTGATGCCAACTTTGAAGATTACCTCAATGGATTTTCAGATAATGTGCAAGACATCATTTCCAAGTTCAAATTCAGAAACCAGCTTGAAGTTTTTGAAGAGACAGGAATTACCTTTTCACTCATTGAAAAATTCTGTAGCCCAAAAGTTGAATTAAGTCCAAAGAAAATTTCCCCAATGGCTATGGGCTATATGTTTGAGGATTTAATCAGGCGTTTCAACGAAAAAACCAATGCTGCCGCTGGACGACACTTTACACCAAGAGAGATCATTGAGTTAATGACGCACTTGGTCTATCTACCGGTAAAAGATAAAATCCAACAAGGCACATATCTAGTATATGATCCCTGCGCAGGTTCAGGAGCTATGCTCACCATGTCTAAAAAATATGCCACCGACCCCGATGGTGAAATACAATCAAAAGCTGCTTTTCATTTATATGGGCAAGAGAATACAGGCGAAATGTACGCGACCTGTAAGTCGGATATGTTGCTGAAAGGTGAAGACCCGGATAAAATCAAGTTTGGCTCGACACTAAGTAAGTACGGTTTTGACCCGAATTTGAAATTCAATTTTATGCTAACCAATCCACCTTACGGTACAAGTTGGAAAGAAGACATCAAAGAACTCAATGTCGGTACAGCCAAAAAGGTGGAAATCACAGATACCCGATTCAACCTAAAAATCAAAAACTTTAAAGGCGAACTCGAAGAAAGGTGTCTGACTTCAAAAAGTGATGACGGACAACTTATGTTTATGCTACACATGCTCTCGAAAATGAAAAGCCCCGAAGATGGTGGAAGTCGAATTGCTTCGGTTCATAATGGTTCAGCACTTTTCACGGGTAATCCAGGGGGGAGCGAAAGTGGAATCCGACAATACATTTTAGAAAATGATTTCCTCGAATGCATAGTTGCTTTACCTAAAGATATGTTTTACAATACAGGAATCTTAACTTATGTATGGATTTTAAGTAATGTAAAAGAATCAAGAAGAAAGGGAAAAGTACAACTAATTGACGCCACTTCATTGTATCAAAAAATGAGGAAGCCTCTTGGTGATAAGCGAGTGGAATTAACAAACGAGCATATTTCAATAATTGAGGATTTATTTTTCAAGTTTGAAGAAAATGAATATAGTAAAATATATGATAATGATGATTTTGGCTTTTATCAAATTACAGTACATCAGCCTGAGAAAGATAAAAATGGAGTAATTATAAAAGATAAAAAAGGAAACCCTAAACCTGACAAAGAACTAAAAGATACCGAAAATGTACCAATGACAGAAAGTATAGATGAATACTTTACTAGTGAGGTCTTGCCTTTTGCACCTGATGCGTGGTATGATAAGAAAAAAATGAAAGTTGGTTTTGAGATTCCAATAACGAAATATTTCTATAGGTATGATGAATTAAGGTCTGTTTCAGAAATAACAAAAGATATTATCAATCTTGAAAAGGAAACAGAAGGTTTATTAAAAGAAATAATCGAATAATGGAAAGACAGACAAATATTAATATTAAACATAAATGGTTGGGTGAAATTCCTTCAGATTGGGAGATAAAGCCACTGAATACAATCACAAGCCTTAAAAGTGTAAAAAATCATCCTCACTTACAGTTACTATCTCTTTATCGTGATTATGGAGTGATTCAAAAAAGCAGCCGAGATGATAATCATAATAGAGCTGGAAGTGATTTATCGAAATACAAATTAGTGTCAATAGGAGATTTGGTGATTAACAAGATGAAAGCTTGGCAAGGCTCTGTTGGAATTTCAAAGTACGAAGGGATAATAAGTCCAGCCTATATAATATGCAAAGTTAACCCTGAAATAGATTCCGAGTATTTAAATTATCTACTTCGGTCCAATATATATAAACATCAATATGGAAAATTGTCATATGGTGTTAGGACAAATCAATGGGATATTAGATATGATGATTTCAAGAAACTACCTGTATTAATACCCTCCAAACCTGAACAAACCTCTATAGCAAATTTCCTTGACTACAAACTCGAAAAAATAAACCGCTTCATTTCCAAGAAAAAACAACTCATAGAACTACTCCAAGAACAAAAAGCAGCTATTATTAATCAAGCTGTAACCAAAGGTTTAAATCCTAATGTAAAAATGAAAGATAGTGGGGTTGAGTGGTTAGGTGAGATTCCGGAGAATTGGGAGGTTAAGAAGTTGAAGTATGTAGCAAACTGTTTTCCAAGTAATGTTGATAAACACTCAAGACCAAATGAAAAAAGGGTTAGACTCTGCAATTATACTGACGTTTACTACAACGATTTCATCTTAGATGATATGGATTTAATGATTGCAACTGCATCTGATGACCAAATAGAAAAATGTACCCTTCTTAAAGGTGATGTAATAATAACCAAAGATTCTGAAACAGCAGATGATATTGCGGTTCCAGCTTATGTAAAAGAGGATTTGACGAATGTTGTTTGTGGCTATCATCTTTCGGTATTGAGGGCTAAGCATAAAATTATTGGAGAATACCTGTTCAGGGTATTAATGGCGAATAGTATTAATCCACAATTTGAGGTTAATGCAAAAGGAGTTACAAGAGTTGGATTAGGTACTTATCCTCTTAATAATGCAAAGGTTCCTATCCCTCCACATAGAGAGCAAGTGAACATTGTGAATTTAATTAATGAGGAAAGTAAAAAAGTGTCAACTACAATATCACTAATTGAAAAAGAAATCACTTTAGCCCAAGAATACAAAACTTCCTTAATAGCTGAAGCAGTTACAGGTAAGATAGATGTAAGAGATTTTAAGAAAAATGGGATTAGTTCATCAGTTGAAATGGTAACGACTTCAAATTCATAAAAACACGGAATATGAGTGTTATATCAGATATAAGGTCTATTGGTTGGGTTGTAGATAAGTTAGTTGGCTACTTAGGGGAAAATAAAGTTCGAACGAATGAAGCTCTTACTGCAATCCATGCGGCGTGGACAAGGACTTACGATTATTTAAAAAATCAAAATGGTGAGTATGTTCCAAACCAAGACTTATCAGATATGTGGAATGATGCTGCAAGTAAGACTAGATTGGTTGGCTTTCATTTAGCAGAGCAGCTTACAGATAAATCAAGGTTTTGGATACATCCAGATTTGCCAAGACAAAACAGGATTATTAGTCTTGTTGAATTGACGGATGAAATGGAACGGTTAGAAATGAAATTCAAGAAATAAAAGATCCCAATGAGCACCAATACAAAGGAGGACGGTTTTGAAAAACATATAGCTGACTATTTGGTAGATAACAATGAATATGAGTTCAGGGAGAACAGCAGTTATGATAATGTCAATTGTATGGACCCGGAACTGCTCTTCCAGTTTTTTGAATCCACCCAATCCAAAGCATTAGAAAAAATTAAACGTTACCATAAAGACCTCTATCAACAAAAAATCATCAAACGTATCAATGATCAGATCAAGCTAAAAGGAGTTATTGAGGTCTTAAGAAGGGGAATTGTAGAAGGCAATACAGATACTAGATTGCGGTTGTTTTACGATAAACCTGTTTCCAGATATAATGTCAAGGCAAATGAAAAATATGCTGCTAATATCTTTTCAGTGATGCAGCAAGTTTATTTCTCCCCCGAGAATAGAAAATCATTAGACTTAGTCATTTTTATTAATGGCATACCCATCATCAGTTTTGAACTAAAAAATGAGCTTACCAAACAAAACGTTCAACATGCCATAAATCAATACAAAAAAGACCGAGACCCCAAAGAAGAAATATTTCGTTTTGGACGATTAATAGTCAACTTCGCCGTTGATAGTGAAGAAGTATGGATGTGTACAGAACTCAAAGGTGTCAACTCTTTTTTTCTTCCATTCAATAAAGGCTATAAAAACGGGGCAGGCAATCCACCGAATGACGGTATTCGTACAGACTATCTTTGGAAGGAAATATTGACAAAAGATAGCTTGACTAATATAATTCAAAACTTCGCCCAAATTATTACAGAAGAAAAGGAGTATCTGGATAAAAAAGGAAAAAAGCGGATTAAGAAAGTAAAGAAACTCATATTTCCCCGATACCATCAATTGGATGCCGTAAGGAAATTGTTGCAGGATGTACGAGAACAAGGAGCAGGACAAAAGTACCTGATACAACATTCGGCAGGTTCAGGAAAAAGTAACTCTATTTCATGGTTAGCTCATCAGCTAGTAGGGCTACATAACAAACAAGGAACAGATACTATTTTTGATACAGTTATTGTCATTACTGACCGTAAAGTCCTTGACAAACAAATACGAGAAAATATAAAGCAATACCAACAAGTAAAAGGTGTAGTTGCAGCTATTACTGAAGGAAGTAAGCAATTGAAAGAGGCGTTAGAAGAAGGCAAGAAAATCATTATTACTACCATTCAGAAGTTCCCTCATATTGTAGAAGAGATAGGAGAGTTGCCCGGTAATAACTTTGGTATTATCATTGACGAAGCCCACAGTAGTTTAAGTGGTCAAATGGCGCGTAAGCTCAACGAAACGCTTTCAAAAATAAATTTGGATGATGAAACACAAGCTGATCTAATTGCTGATTTAGAAGATGTTGCTAGTATGGTAGACATTGAAGATGCAGAAGAAACAGCCACAGGTGAAGATATGATAAGGCTTATTGTAAAAGCCCGAAAACTTTTGCCTAATGCCAGTTATTTTGCTTTCACCGCTACTCCAAAGAACAAGACTTTAGAACTGTTTGGTATGCCTTACCAAGAGGATGATAAAACGAAGTTCAGGGCATTTCATTTATATT